>CAMYOD010000010.1:23357-47998 GCA_947259975.1 uncultured Gammaproteobacteria bacterium | reverse complement strand
AAGCTTGGCGTTGGTGACGTTACCGTCCGCGATCTTGGCCGTGGTCACATTCCCGTCAGCGATCTTAGAGGTCGTGACATTGCCGTCGGCGATCTTGGCCGTGGTGACATTACCGTCCGCAATCTTGTCAGTGGTGACGTTGCCATCCGCAATCTTGTCGGTGGTGACGTTGCCGTCGGCGATCTTGTCGGTGGTGACATTCCCGTCGGCGATCTTCGCGGTGGTGACGTTCCCATCCGCGATCTTGGCGGTGGTGACATTCCCGTCGGCGATCTTGGCGGTGGTGACATTGCCATCCGCGATCTTCGCGGTCGTCACATTCCCGTCGGCGATCTTCGAGGTGGTGACGTTGCCGTCGGCGATGTCGCCGGTTTGAACCTCACCGTCGAGGATCTTGCCCGTGGTGATCGCGTCATCGGCGATCTTGCCGGTGGTAACCGCATTGGCGTCGAGCTTGTCAGTGGTGACGTTGCCGTCGGCGATGTCGGCGGTCTGCACCTCGCCGTTGCCAATGTCTTCCGACTGAATAGTGCTGTCGGCGATCTTGCCCGAGGTGACTGCGCTGTCTTCGATCTTGCTGGTGGTGACGTTGCCATCGGCGATCTTGGCGGTGGTGACGTTGCCGTCGGCGATCTTGGCGGTGGTGACGTTGCCGTCGGCGATCTTGGCGGTGGTGACGTTGCCGTCGGCGATCTTCGTGGCATTCACCGCGCCATCGGCAATCTTCGTGGCATTGACCGCGCCGTCTTCAATTTTGGTGGCGTTGACCGCGCCATCGGCAATCTTGGTGGCGTTGACGGCCCCGTCTTCGATTTTCGTGGCATTCACCGCGCCATCGGCGAGTTCGTTGGTATCGACCGTTCCGTTGCCGATATCGATGTTACCGTCGACCGTACCCGTGGTATTGGAGGAGTTACCGTCATTATCTCCGCTGCCAGGCGCCGCCATCGCCGCCTGCGGCGCAGCGAGCCACAAGGCAAGTGCGGATAATATGGTTATGGAAGGTGAGCCGAAGGCGAGCGAGAAGGCGGCACAGTAGGAAACGAATCGAACGGCGAACGTTTTGCGATTAGGCATCGCTTTTACCCCTATTCAAATACCGCCACAACGGCGACTGCATTTTTGTTGACGGATGATGCGAGCGCGGCCGCACCTGCACCATCCGCATTTCGTTATTCAGCGTTGCCAAATACGCAACACCGCACATCAATTTGTTCGCGACCGAACGGACGATGCGCCGCCGGTTCGCAGCAGGGTAAGACTTGCGCTAGAAGTTGGGAGATTGTGTGACGGCAGCGGGCTAAAGATTTTTCTTGCGCGCCCGATATGAGGTTATGGTGAAAAGCGGCCTGGCATCCGGCGCACTACCACCCTGACTCATACACTCTGCTTGACCCCTTCCTCGCTGACCCCCTGTGGGTGTTACCCCTGATTATTTTTCGAACTGATTCGTGAACTCTTTTTTAGTTACGTTTTCTTTAGTGACGTTTTCGTTTTCTGCGCGAATCCCTATTCGGATTGCGTCACCACGGTCATTACACGCAACAAACTAGGGGGCATCTTCCGCCCGATGCGACGGCGGTGTCAAGCCGTTCGGCGGATGCAAGCCACCGTCCACCCGAAATAAATCTAGTCGAATTTTTTCAGAAAACCACAACCCGGACATCACAACCAGGGTTCGTTGCTCGTGTCACGGTCGGTCACCGGGGCCGTAATTGGCAGACAACTGCCTGAATTTTCTGAGAAGTTGCCCTTTCATTGTGGCCGCGTGGGCGGCCACGGTACGCGGCCGATCACGCGCGGACACCGGCCGGGCGTGCGCCGGGCGCGGCTGCAAACGGCTACTGCGCGGCGGCCTGGCCCAGTTTTTGCCTTGCGGCCTGTTCCAGGGCCGGGAACAGTTGATCGAAATTCAGGCCACAGATTTTGCGCTCGTTGGCGAAGGTGCGCATGGTCTCCAAAGTCGTGGGCCCGAGAATGCCGTCCGGCTTGCCGACGTCGTAACCACTCAGGTTCAACAGACGCTGAATGCTGGCCACGGTGGCGGCGTGGTAGCTGCCGTAACGGCGTTTGGGGTTGTCCATGAACACGGTGCGGTCGTCCTTGCCGCGGGGGCGGATCACCTGGAAGCCGACGCGCTTTTCCCCCGGACCGGTGCAGGACTTTTTGTCGTGTTGGAAGTCCGCACCCTTGACGCATAGATAGCGCAGCTTGCCCCAGGATGTGGTGTCGGCCTTGGCGGTGGAATTGGGGTCGGTTTCGACGTGGAGAAAATAATTTTTCCGTTTCGTCAGTGGTTCCGCCACCGGCGTCTTGCAATAACCGGGATAGATCTTCCACCAACCCTGGGTCTTGATGACTTTGTCGTCCGGGTAGCCCACCGCTGCGAGCAAGATGGTATCGGTTTTGTTGCACACGGACAGGTCCGCCTGGACCGGGCCGGCGAAGCAAAATCCAATCGCCGCCAAGGCGACGAAATATCGTTGTCGAACAGTCATACTCCCCCCTTTTTATGCAGGGCATCGCAAAATTAGCTACCGGTGCGCGACCGGGATCGCACGCAAGGCATCTTCGCGGGCACGGATTGACTGAAGCTTATAGCAGATGATCCGGCGAGAACAAAGCGGGAGTCTTGATAGGGCGGCGGAAAACGCTTACCGATACGGGTGACCTGAATCGCGCGTCAATGCTCGACTTCATCCAGCGGGCGCGGCCGCTGGATACCGTAGCCCTGGCCATGATTGACGCCAATCTCGCGCAGGCGCTCACGGATTTCGTCGCTCTCGACGAATTCGGCAATGGTCTGGATACCCACGACCCGGCCGATCTGCGCGATTGCTTCGACGATGGCGGAGTCCATCGCATCATTGGCCATGTCGCGCACGAAGCTGCCGTCGATTTTCAGATAATCCACCGGCATGGTCTTGAGATAGGAGAATGAACTCAGGCCGCTGCCGAAATCGTCCAGCGCGATATGGCAGCCCAACGCCCGCGCCTCGGTGATAAAGGCAATCGCCCGGCTCATATTGGCGATCGCCGCGGTCTCGGTGATCTCGAAACACACGTCGCTCGCATTCACTTTATGTGCCTGCAACTCGTCGCGTACGAAGCGGGCAAGATCGTCGTCATTCAATGACGTGCCGGAAAGATTGATGAAGAACATCGGTCGATCCTGGCCGTTGGTCTTTACGTTGTCACGAATGTGTTCGAATGCCTTGCGGATCACCTGGCGGTCGATCGCGGTCATGAGATTGTAGCGCTCCGCGGCGGGTATGAATGCGCCGGGCATCACCAACTTCTCTTTCTCATCCAGCAATCGCACCAATAACTCGTTCTTCGTGCGATTGTCACCCTTGCCGTTCAGCCGCACAATGGGTTGCGCCCAGAGCCGGAACCGGTCTTCGTCCAGGGCGCTGTTGATACGCGACACCCATTGCATCTCGCCATGGCGGCGCGCCAGATCTTCATCGTCGGCGCTATACACATGCGCCCGGTTACGGCCGCTATCCTTGGCCGCGTAGCAGGCCATGTCCGCGGCGCTGAGCACTTCGCTGATATCGATGCTGTCGGTGTTGATGACCGAGATGCCGACACTGGCGCCGAGGGGAAAGGTCTTTTGTTCCCAGACAAATCGATAATCCGCCACCGCATGCAGCAGCTTGTCGGCGACGCCCTGCGCACGGTCCAGCGGACAATTCTCCAACAGAATGCCGAACTCGTCGCCGCCGAGTCGGGCCAGGGTATCGGTGCCGCGCACGGATTCGCGAAACAGCAGTGCCACCTGGCGCAGTAATTCGTCACCCGCAGCATGTCCACAGGTATCGTTCACGATCTTGAACTGATCAAGATCCAGATAAAGCACCGCATGCTCCGCGCCGCGTTCCTTGGCGGTCGCCAGGGCCTGGCCCAGACGCCGCTCGAATTCATTGCGATTCACCAGATCGGTCAAGGCATCGTGATAGGCAAGCCGATGGATGACTGCCTCCGCCCGACGATGCGCCCGCCGCCGCTCAGCCTCGCGCAGCTCGCGATCGATGGCCGGGATCAGGCGCATCATGTTGTTCTTCATGATGTAGTCGCTGGCACCCGCCTTCATGGTTTCGACCGCGACGTCCTCACCAATACTGCCGGACACGACGATGATAGGAATATCGAGGCCGGAATCGCGCACGATGCGTATGACCTCGTTGGAATCGAACTGCGGCATGTTGTGATCCGTCACGACGATATCCCAGGCCGTATCCATGAGCGCGCTGGCGAGTCCTTCCGCGGTCTCCACCCGTCGTGTCTCTGGATCATAGCCGCCACGCCGCAGCTCCCGCTCGAGCAGCAGCGCATCGTCTTCGGAATCTTCCGCGATCAGGACGTGCAGGGGGATTTCCATATCTAGGCTTCCTCGCTGAGTACCGGCGGTCGATTGACAGACAGCCAGTAGGTGCCCAACTGCCGCGCGACGTCGACGAAATGACCGAAGTCGACCGGCTTGCGCACGAAACTGTTTGCGCCGAGCGCGTAACTGGACACGATATCGTCGTGTTGGTTGGAGGTGCTCAGCACGACGACGGGATTCAGTCGCGTGCGTGCGTCGGCGCGCAGGCGCCGCAGCACCTCAAGACCGTCCACCTTCGGCAGTTTCAAGTCGAGCAGAGTCAACGACGGCTGAACGCGCGTATCGCGTCCCGCGTGGGCACCGGCACCGAACAGGAAGTCGAGTGCCTCGACGCCGTCGCGCGCGACAATAATCTCATCCATGACATCGCTCTTACGTAGCGCGCGCAAGGTCAACGCTTCATCGTCAGGATTGTCCTCGACGAGCAGGATCAGGTTATCGGCCATAATTATCTCGAGTCATGAGCTGGCGGCGCGACGCGCAGTATGCCCCACTGCAGTGGACTCGGCGCCTGGCAAATCACCGTCGTCGTCCTGGAACTGCAAGGTTCCCCCCGACGACAGTGTAAAGTAAAACGTCGCACCTTTCCCCTCCTCGGCATGCACCCAGACGCGCCCACCATGGCGCTGCACGATGCGATGGACGGTGGCGAGACCGACGCCGGTGCCTTCGAACTCGTCGACTTTGTGCAGACGCTGAAATACGCCGAACAACTTGTCCACATAACGCATATCGAATCCGACCCCGTTATCGCGCACAAAGAAGACCGTTTCGCCGTCTTCCTCGGTGCTACCGACCGAGATCTGCGACTGGGATGTACCGGCACTGTACTTGACCGCATTCTCGAGAAGGTTCTGCAGCACCAGCCGTATCAGCACGGGATCGCCCACCGCCTGCAAATCCGCGGCGACGGTGCTATCGAAGGTATGCGCGTCGGTGGCGCTCTTGAGCTCGGCGATGACGTCGGTCGCCATCGCGGACAGATCGAGCGTCTGTGGCTTGAGTTGGCCACGGGTGACCCGCGACAGCTGTAACAGGTCGTCGATCTGCTCCCCCATACGCTGGGCGTTGCGGCGCACTCGGATCAGATAATCGTGGGCCCTGTCGTCCAACTTGTCACCGTAGTCTTCCAGCACCGCCAGGCTGAAGCCGTCGATACCCCGCAAGGGCGCGCGCAGGTCATGTGAAATCGAGTAGCTGAAGGATTCGAGTTCCTTGTTGCTGGCTTCGAGCTGCGCCGTGCGCGCGGCCACCAGGTCCTCGAGATGATCGCGATGTCGCTTGATCTCGGCGTCGGCGGCGGCACGCTCGAGCTCGATGGCAATGCGGTTGGCAAACACGTCCAGCAAGGCCTCAGTCCAGGGTTCGGGCAGAATCGGCGTCTTCCCGAGAACGACGAGGAGGCCCAGTGCGTTTCCGGTCGAATCGACAAGCGGGGCACCGAAGTACGAAACGGCCCCCATCTCCGCCAGCAACACGTCGTCCGGGAACAGTGCCTGCGCATCGTCCGGGATAATTCGGCGTTCGCATCCCAGCACATCCGCACAGGGCGTGCCGGCGAGCGCATACTCGAAGTTGGCTATGAATTCCCCGCCACGATATGCGACAAGCGTCTCCGCAATTCGCTTCTGCGGGTCCTGCACGCGGCCGATGAACGCACAATCGCCGCCGTAGGCCTCGCAAAGATTCGCAACACTCTCGCGCAGAAAGCGATCGGATTCCGCGACGGTGGCATTGCGCGCCAGGGCATGCAGGGCGGACTCGACCCTTTGGCGCGCGGCGATGTCCTGGATAATGGCGATGAAGACTTGCGGCTCCTCGAACCGCGAGAGCTGGAGCCGAACCTCGACCCGATAGCGGGAGCCGTCCTTGCGTTCATGGTCGGTTTCGAAGCGGATAGTCTCGCGACTCCCGTCGCGCAGGGGTTGGATCATTTCGACAAACTGCGCTCCATCAAACTCCGGCTTGATATCGACCGGCGTCATCTGTTCCAGTTCGCCCATGGAATACCCCAGGTTCTCCTGTGCGCCCTGATTTACCTGGGTAAACTTGAGCGTCTCCGCATCGAACACATAGATCTCGTTCGATGAATACTCCAGCACCCGCCCCAGACGCAGCATGGCATTCTCCGCATTCTTGCGGGTCGTAATATCCTCATAGGTTCCCAGGACACCCATGGTGTTGTCGTCCGCGTCCTTCAGCGGGACCTTGCTGGTCTCCAGCCAAAGCGCGGTGCCGTCGGGCCAGGTTTGGGGTTCCTCGTAGTTCAGTTTGCTGGCGCCGGTCTCGATGACCTTGCGGTCGTCGAAACGATATAAATCCGCCTGTTCGCGCCAAGGTAGTTCATAGTCGGTTTTGCCGACGACATCTTCCGGCCGTTCGTAACCGGCGTCATGGGCAAAATGGGCGTTACAACCGAGAAAGCGGGACTCCCGGTCCTTCCAGAACACCCGCACCGGAATCGAATCGAGCACCGTTTGCAGCATGTTTTGCGACTCTTCCAGATCCCGTGCAATCCGCGTGCGTTCCGTAATATCGCGCACGATGCCGATAAAACCGACGACCTCGCCCTGCGCATCGAAGACCTTGGCGCCCATGGTCTCGCCGATGAAGGTGTGGCCGTCCTTGTGCCGGTAGCGCATTTGGTAGATCGAGAAGTCGCTCGCTGCCTGGGTGCTATACTGCTGTTGTCCCGCCCGCCTGAACCCCTGGTCCTCCGCATAAAGCATCGCGGTTTCTTTGCCCAACACTTCTTGCGGTGTGTAGCCGAAAAGTTTCGTCATGGCCGGATTCACCAGCATGAGCCGCCGGTCGGTGCCCGCGTAAAGGATGGCATCACTGATGGAATTGAACATCGCTTCGAACTCGGCCTTGCTTTTCGCCAGGGCCCGTTCGACCGCCACACTCTTACTGATATCTTCCACCGCGGACCAGACCAGTTGCTTGCCATCGCGCGCCACGATGCTGCGACGAACGCGCACCGGCACGCGATGTCCATCCTTGCGAATCTGCTCGATTTCGATATACGCATCTTTTTCGCCGGCTTCGACGCGCTTCATCAATTCGTGCTCCGCCTCGGCATATTCAACCGGCGCGAAATCCCAACGGGAAAGCGCCAGAGTCTCGTCGACGCTGTAGCCGATGATCTCGGCGAACGCTGGATTCACATCCACCAGTCGGCCGCCGGTAGTACAGGACACCAGGCCTACAGGGGAACTTTCAAACAGCATGCGATTGTAAGCGTCGCTGGTGCGCAGGGACTCGAACAACATGGCGTTTTGCAGCGACTGTGCCAGGCGGGGACCGATGAGACTGATGAGCTGACGATCCGCTTCGTTAAAACCATCGACGGCGCGCGAGCCGGTGTTGATGACACCAATACACCGGTCATCTACGTAAAGCGGCACATGGAAGGTGCTGCGAATACCGTATTCCATGAGTCGCTGCTCGATCTTGTATTGCCGAGCCTCGGTGGTCAGATCCGGCCGGTAACGTGGTGACACCTGAGTGACAATCTGCGATAGCAAGGTATCTTCCAGCGACACATAGTCCCCCCGCTGAAAACCTTTCGTGCCCCGATTCACAGCGGCTTTCAGGTGAAATCCACGTCCGTCTTCAGTCAGGATGGCAATGGAACTCTCCTCCACGCCCAAATATTCCTGCAAAAATTGCAGCGTGTGGCCCGCGACGTCATCCACGTTCATGCTCGAGGTAGCGCTGGTGTACTCGGCGAGCAACTCAAACACGTCACGGCTCTTGCGCGCGGCTTCCTCCGCGGTCCTGCGTTCCGTAATATCGCGCACCACGCCGAGCATCTTGACTGCTTTGCCGCGGCCATCTCGCACCACATCCCCGGTGGCGTGGACCCAACGGACGCTGCCATCAGGAACGGCGATACGATGCTCAATATCGTAGTCGGCATCGTCCTCCAGTGCCGCCTGAATAGAACGCAGTACCGTTTCGACATCGCCCTCATGAATCATTTCGCGATAGGCGTCGTACGTACCGCCGAAGGCGCCGACCTCGAGACCGAACATCGGCTCGATGGTCTCCGACCAAAACACCTCGCCACTGTCGATATCCCACTCCCAACTGCCGATGGCACCGGCGCGTTGGGCCTGGGCATAACGTTGCTCGCTGCGGCGCAGGGCCTCCCGTTCCCGTGCCAGCTGTTGCGTGCGGTGTTCGACCTGACCGCGCAAGACAAATCCCCACAAGGCCGCAAATAACAATGCACCCGCGAGTATGGCGACGGCGGGCTTTATCCAGCCGGCCACATGTGCGTGCGGATCGTCCTTGAGCCAGAACTGCAGCGCACGACTGTAGGCGGAGTCCGGCTGCGTCCGCTGCGCCGCCAGATGTCGATCGATGGCCGCGCGCACCGCGGCATGCTGTCCCTTGGGCGTGGCGTAACGCACCTCCACCGGGTTGAACACGATGGACGTTTCGGCGACGTTATACTTTCCGGTATTGAGCGTGCTGAAGACGCGATTGACCACCCCGCCATCCGCATCACCGGCGGCAACCGTCTGCAGTACAGAGTGATAATCTTCGACGAATACCGGTGTGAAGCCGATGCCGAATTTCACCAGCAGTTGCGTGAACGTCTTTGAGTGAATACTGCGCTGCACCAGGGCCAGCCGCTTGCCCTCGAGGTCGAGCAGTGTCGTGATCCTCGCGCTGGGGTTTCGTTCCACGACGCCCCAGTTGTTGATCAGGGTCTCATCGGTAAAGTCGAAACGCCAGCTGCGCTCCTCGGAGTAGGCGATGCCGGTTAGAAGATCGATCTCGCCGGCTTCGAGTCTCCTGAGGACATCCGCCCAGGCGCCGTGCACAAAGCGCAGGGTCCAACCTTCTCTTGCGGCGATGTCCTCGAGCAGCTCCACCGCCAAACCGGCCGGCGCGCCCGCATCATCGCGAAACACGATCGGACGGTTATCGAAGACACCGACGGTAAGAACGTTCTGGGCCGACCCGCGGTCCGCGTAGGTCAACGACGCTACGAGGCACAGCAGGCCGACAATGATCCGGCGCATGGAATGTGCGACTCCTACTGGATGGCGGGGCATCCCGCCCCACCCTGCTCTTTAAGGTATAGATCAGTCGCCGGAATCCCGCCATGCAGGGCGATAACTGCTCCGGGAAGGGAAAATTACTATGTTATTAGGGTAAAGGGGAGGGCGATTGTGCAAACAATTGCAACAAATCCCGTATCACAACGGGGTTTAAGGGCTGCGTGGGGTCCGCGCGACACCGGCGGCTACCTATTTAATAGGTAACAGCGACGGTGGTGGGCGCATGTTTAACGCACCGTCACCCGGGCGATGCGTCGCTTGCCGACCTGGATGACGTGTTGACTGCCGGCCGGCAACGACGCTTCAATATCCGCCACCCGCTCGCCGTCGACGCGCACCGCGCCCTGCTGAACCATGCGACGTGCCTCGGACGTACTTTTGGTCAATCCGGCCTCCTTGAGTACCGCCGAAATCGGCAGCGTCCCCGCCGTCGACTGCACTTCCGTTTCCGGTATCTCTTCGGGCAAGGCGCCCTGACTGAAGCGGCGCTCGAAGTCCGCGCGCGCCGCCGCGGCCGCGCCGCGGTCGTGGAAGCGGGTAATCATTTCCTCGGCGAGCTGGATCTTGCAGTCCCGCGGATTCAATTCGCCAGCCGCGGCGCGCCGCTGCATCGCGGCAAGCTCGTCCAGCGAGACATCGAATGAGAGCAACTCGAAATAGCGCCACATCAACTCGTCGGATACGGACATGATCTTGCCGAACATTTCCTTCGGGTCCTCGGTGATACCGATATAGTTATTCAGCGACTTGGACATCTTCTGCACGCCGTCGAGCCCCTCGAGGATCGGCACGGTAATCACCACCTGCGGCGCCTGGCCATAATGTTTCTGTAACTCGCGCCCCACCAACAGGTTGAACTTCTGATCCGTGCCGCCGAGCTCTACATCGGCTTTCATCTGCACCGAGTCATAGCCCTGTACCAGGGGATAGAGAAACTCATGGATCGCGATTGGCTGCCCGCTGCCGTAGCGCTTATTGAAGTCGTCCCGTTCCAGCATACGCGCGACGGTGTGCTTGGCGGCCAGTTCGATCAAGCCGCCGGCGTCCAGCTCACCCATCCAGCTCGAGTTGAACATCACGAGCGTCTTTTCCGGGTCGAGGATTTTGTAAATCTGTTGCTCGTAGGTGCGCGCATTCTCGATCACCTCGTCCCGCGTCATGGGTTGGCGGGTGACGTTTTTGCCGGTCGGGTCACCGATCATGCCGGTGAAGTCGCCGATCAGAAACACGACCTCATGACCCAGATCCTGAAACTGGCGCATTTTGTTGATCAACACCGTGTGGCCAAGATGCAGATCCGGTGCCGTGGGATCGAAACCCGCCTTGATCCGCAGGACCCGGCCGGAGGTCAGTCGTTCCTGCAGCTCGGACTCGAGCAGTACTTCGTGCGCACCCCGCTTGATGTACGCAACCGCGTCATTTTTTGAAGTCGAAGTCATGAATAATCAGACGTCTATAGAGCAAAAAGATGCGCGAAGCGTACCCACTGGATCGGCTGCAAACAAGCCTTTGTGTCAGCGCAGCCGCGCCACGCCCCCTAGGGTACAGAAATAGGTTTTGACCTGCCGGGAACATCCCTGTAGATTGCCTGCGTAACTTCACGCATTACTCGAAGTTTCTGTCGCTAAGCATGAATAATAACTGCAGTTTCATCCAGGATCTCAAGCACCTGGGCACAGAACCTTCGGGCCGACGTCGGTGGCGTTTTCGGCCGGCGCGCCATCACTATCTGCTCGGTCTCGCCTTATCGCTGACCGTGTTCTGGTTGACCACCGTCATCGCCTCGATCCCGTCCCGCTCGCAGCAGGTTAGTGACACGCCCGTCGCGGCAACAGTCAACGCGGCGCCGGCCGCCGCCATCGTTGTGCCCGCCGCGGCGTCACCGCCAATGACCCCGGCACCGTTACCGACCGCAAAAGTTTCACATCCGCTTACCGTCGAAACGCCGCCGGCGAACGACAGCACAGTGATCGACGAATCGCCGCGCGCTGCCGCGACAATGAACGAAACCCGGGTGGCGACGGAATGGAAAACCATCACCATTCGTCGCGGTGACACCCTGGGCGGCATATTCCATCGCCACGGATTCAGTCCGGATCCGGGCTACCTCGCGTCACTGGATGCGGATGCGAAAACTCTACATCGACTGTTACCGAAACGGCAACTCAAGGTCCGTGTGACCGCCGACGGCGCCCTACACGAACTGGTGTATCCCATCGATACCGCCACCACCCTGCACATCGCGCGCAATAGCGCCGATGCCGAAAGCGCTAACGCCGGATTCACGGTGACCAAGACCGTCCGTGAGTTCGACCGCGTCACCCGTGAGGTCGGCGGGACCATCGACAGTTCGTTGTTTCTGGCGGCACAGGCGGCGGGGATTTCGGATCGCACCATCCTGCGCCTGGTCGAGATCTTCGGTTGGGATGTGGATTTTGCATTGGATCTGCGCAAAGGCGACCGCTTCTCGCTGATCTACGAAGAAAATCATTGGCAGGGCGAAAAGGTATCCGACGGCGCCGTCATTGCCGCCGAATTCGTGAATCAGGGCCGCAGCGTCCGCGCCATACGGCACGTGGACAAGGACGGTCATGCACGCTATTTCACACCGGAGGGCCGCAGTATTCGCCGCACCTTCCTGCGCAGCCCGGTCAAGTTCAGCCGTATCAGCTCACGCTTTTCCTGGGGCCGATATCATCCGGTGCTGAAGCGCACGCGACCGCACAAGGGCGTCGATTATGCCGCGCCCCGCGGTACACCGGTCATCGCTACCGCGGACGGGCGCGTGACCCACGTGGGTAAGAAAGGTGGCTTCGGCCGCACGGTCATGATCAAGCACGGCGGTTCCTACAGCACCCTGTACGCGCATTTATCGCGTTATCGCAAGGGATTGCGCCGTAACGCCCATGTAAAACAGGGTCAGGTCGTCGGCTATGTCGGCCAATCGGGGCTCGCCACCGGCCCGCATCTGCACTACGAATTTCGCGTCAACGGCTCCCACGTGAACCCGTTGCGCGTCAAACACCCCAAGGCGGCACCGATCGCCAAGGAATACCGTGACGGGTTTATACAAGATGCCCGCCTGCTCGAGGCGCGCCTCGATGCGCTTGGCACGCAAGACTCGATGGTCGCCGAGAATGAAGAAATAGTGCCTGGGAAGAAGAAGGATACGTAGCCAAAAGCTGCAAGGGACAAGATACAAGTTTCAAGAAAAAGAACACTGGGCTTCATAGGCATGCGGTGTAATTAGACCATCGGCATAAGTGCACACGCACAACAAAGACATCGTCCGGCTGCGTCTCCCGGGCTTTCAGCTAATTACCTTCGTATCTTGCATCTTGCATCTTGCATCTTGTACCTTATCTAAATGCCTGAGCACTACATCGGCCTCATGTCCGGCACCAGCGCCGATTCCATCGACGCGGCGCTGGTAAGCATCGGCGATGACGGCGATCTCGATCTGCTGGCCTGGCACGAACACCCCTACCCCGACGACATCAAGGCCGCGGTGCGCGCACTGGCCGTATCCGGCGCTGACGAGATCAAACGGGTCATGGCGGTGGATCAGGCCCTCGGCGCGCAGTTTGCGGCGGCAGCTCTGGCCGTCGTGACGCAGGCGGAACTGAAGCCCCACCAGATCGAGGCCATCGGCAGTCATGGCCAGACGGTCCGGCATCAGCCCAACCAGGCGCCGCGTTTCAGTCTCCAGGTGGGCAGTCCAGCGATGATCGCGGAGTGCACCGGCATTACCACGGTCGCTGATTTTCGCACCCGTGACATGGCCGCCGGTGGCCAGGGTGCGCCCCTGGTGCCGGCGTTTCACGAGACCGTGTTCCGCCATGACGGACGCAATCGCGCCATTGTAAATGTCGGCGGCATCGCCAATGTCACCTGGTTGCCGGGCGTACCGCAACAACCCACCCTGGGTTTCGATACGGGCCCGGGAAACACGCTACTCGACGCCTGGTGCCGGCGCCATACCGGTCAGCACTACGATCACGGTGGCGCCTGGGCCGCCAGCGGCGAAGTGCTGCCCGCCTTGCTCGCCACGCTGCTCGCCGATGCGTACTTCGGCAGTGCCGCGCCGAAGAGCACCGGCTTCGAATACTTCAATCTCGCCTGGCTCGAAAACGCGCTCACCGCGGTCACCCCCGCGCCGGCACCACAGGATGTCCAGGCCACGCTTGCGGCGTTGACGACCACATCCATCGCGCAGTCGCTGCAGGCCCTGGGCCAGGTCGATGAGATTTACGTTTGTGGCGGCGGTGCGCACAACCCGGTCCTGATGACCGGCCTGCGTGCCGCACTGGCGCCGGTATCCGTGGCTACAACTCAAGATCTTGGCGTACCGCCGGATGCGGTGGAGGCCTGTGCATTCGCCTGGCTGGCGTTTCGCACGTTGCATCGCCTGCCCGGTAACCTGCCGTCGGTGACGGGTGCGGCGCAGGCGGTGATTCTCGGCGCGATCTGGCCGGGGGGTACCGCGCCGGTGATGGACGTGGAGGATTTTTCCGACGGCGGCTAGGTGCGGGGTGGACGCTAGCGTTCCTCGATCACGACGTAGGGCCGCAGCGGCTCACCGACGTAGACCTGGGTCGGGCGAAAGATTCGGTTATCGGCCAACTGCTCGCGCCAGTGGGCCAGCCACCCGGCGGAACGTGCCACAGCAAAGATCGACGTGAACTGGTCGGTCGGGAAGCCCATCTCCGAATAAAGAATTCCGGAGTAGTAATCCACGTTCGGATAGACCCCTTTCTCCGCGAGGTGGTCCCGCGCCGCCTCTTCCAGCGCCAGGGCGGTTTCGAACAAGGGGCTGGTCTTGCCGCCGCGGTGTTCCGCCAGCTTATGTACCAGCTTCTCGAGGATGGGCGCACGTGGATCCTTCACTTTATATTCGCGATGACCCATGCCCCAGATCAATTCCTTGTTCTTCAGCTTCTGGTCGAGCCAGGCTTTCACTTTCTCCGGTCGCCCGATTTCCTTGAGCATATCGACAACCCGCTCATTGGCCCCGCCATGCAGGGGTCCGGACAGGGTCCCGACCGCGGCGGCCACCACGCCGTAAGGGCTCGCCAGGGTGGAACCGGCCACCAGTGCCGCAAAGGTCGAAGCATTGATCGTATGCTCCGCATGCAGAATCAGGCACACGTCAAGGATGCGCGCCAGCATCGGATCCGGTTCCTTATTCGTGAGCATGTGGAGAAAGTTTTCCGCGTAGGTCAGATCGATGCGCGGTTCGACCGGATCGTAGCCGTTACGTATGTGTTCCCACATCGCAACCAGGGTAGCCATGCGCGCGATAATTTTCACCGACATGTTATGGACGTAATTGAGGTCCTCGCACAGGTCACTGCCGGTGAGGCACTCGTTGCCCGGATAGAACATCCCAAGACTGGCCACCGCGGTCTGTAACATCTCCATGGGATGACCGCTGCCCGGCATATTGCGCATCATTTCACGGATATTGAATTTGATACGTCGGTTGGTGCGCAGCTGATCGTCGAACACCGCGAGTGTGCGGGAAGTGGGCAAACGACCATCGAGCAGCAGTAGCGTGGTTTCCTCGAAACTGCTGTGTTCGGCAAGGTCCTCTATCGCGTAACCGCGATAGGCAAGAATACCCTTCTCACCATCGATATCGGAGATATTCGACTTCGTGGCGGGTACGCCTTCCAGACCTGGTAGATAATCACTCATAACGCTGACATTCCGGTGGCCATACGGATACCGTGCTTAGACAACACTGAAAGAGAGAAGGCCCGCCCCGACGGGAAGGGCTCTAAAGATCAGACGGCAAATGAAGACCCGCAACCACAGGTGGTCGCGGCGTTGGGGTTCTTGATAATGAAGCGGGCGCCCTGCAGATCATCCTCGAAATCGATCTCTGCCCCCATGAGGTATTGAAAGCTCATGGGGTCAACGACCACGGTTACATCACCGTTCTGTACGGCGGTATCGTCATCGTTCTGGGTCTCGTCGAAACTGAACCCGTACTGGAATCCGGAACAGCCGCCGCCCGTGATATACACGCGCAACTTCAGATCCGGATTTTTCTCCTCTTCGATCAGCGCCTTAACTTTGTCGGCCGCCCGGTCGGTGAAGACGAGCGGCTGGGGGATAGCTTCGGTCATTGGGTCTCCTGACAGGTCTCGGGTAACGATCACATTCGACCGTGGCACCCGGTAAAGATTCAATCGTTTAATTATACCTGTACCGGATCGACTTTCCCATTTGCTAACTTATTGTTCTCTATATACTTTCAGGTTACTCACCCGCGCCGGCGGCGCTCTTCGCCGGTTGCAGGGTTGCCGTCTTGAGTCGGCCCGAGTCGCTTTTAGCCTGCTCGGACACCAGATTACCGTTGACCGTCGCACCCATGTCCATCTTCAGGGCTTTGTAGTTAACATCGCCGAAAATGCTGGCTTTTGTCTGTATCTCCACGGTTCCTGTGGAACGGATGTTGCCATTGATCTTGCCGTTCACGACCACATGGGCCACATCGACGCTGCCATCGACCTCGCCCTGCTCGCTCACGACCAGGGTCGAGTTGGTGGTGCCGGCGGCGCTGATATTACCGCGCACCTTGCCGTCGACCCGTAGTCCGCCTTCGAAAATCAAGTCACCTTTGAGTTCGGTTTTCGGGCCGATCAGTGTGTCGATCGTATCTACAGGCTTATCCTCCGATCTCTTACCCATCATTTTTTAAACCTCGCTGAAGATAAATCATCACCCTGCGGTGATGGGGTGTCGGCCGCCACCGGCGGCGCACGCAGAATTGTTGACCAAGCATACCACCGTTCAATCTTAGGCGCCTTTTTGTCGTTCGTCGACACCGTGACGCGCACCCGTTCCGGCTGAAATCCCGCGGGCAGGCGAATGACCCCGTGCAGATTCTGAAAATAACGGAATTTCAGTTCGCCCGAACCCTCGATCACCTCCGGCCCGCGCACCGTGATCGCCTCGCCCTCCTGATGGCCGGCGATCTCCAGTGTGGCGCGCCCGCTCACCAGGCGCTTGTGATCCAATGCCTGGATCAGCACCAGTCGGTAGCGATAGCTGTCCGCCGTACCGGTGGATTCGAGAGTAAGCTCCTGAATTTGCGCACCGCGCTGGCTGTTTGGGGGCGAAATAATATTGCGATAGAAATTGAGCTCCGCGCGCAGCGAGGCGATATCCTGGGTGGATTGCTGCAACGCGTCGTCGAGACCCTGGTAAGCGGTGTGGTCGATTTGCAGCTGGCGTTCGGCCCGCGCCAGGGCATGCTTGAGCTCATCGTTGCGCGACTCGAGATTCGCGATGCGCGCGCGCAACTCCGCCTGTTCGTTCGCCGCGACGGCGCCGAAAAAGCCAGCCCGGGAAAGTCCATATTGAAACGCCGCCCACAGCAATGCGACCACGCTCACCGATGCGATGCCCCAGAACCATGCACGCCGCATGGTTGATGGCTGAGACTTGACGATGACCGACGATTTGGTCTTTATCGGCATGAAATTAATGGCAGCTCGGGATGACGAACAGGGCGGTTCAACTATCGCGCTTTTCGCCGCGAAAGCCAAGCCGGCGGGGGATCAGGGCAGCAAGGGCATTTGTGCGAGGCCTTCGGTTTCGTCGAAATCGAAGAGAACATTCATATTTTGCACCGCCTGGCCGGAGGCGCCTTTGACCAGATTGTCGATCACTGCCAGCACCACCACCGTGTCGCCGCCACCGGGCCGATGCACGGCGATGCGACAGCTGTTGGCGCCGCGCACCGAGCGGGTCTCCGGGTGACTGACCGCCGGCAACACGTCGACGAACGGTTCATTTGCATAAACATCTTCATACAATTCCTGCAGATCCACACCGGTGTCGGTCAGGGTCGCATACAAGGTGGCATGCATGCCGCGAATCATGGGCGTGAGATGGGGCACGAAGGTGAGCGACACGTCACCGCCGCTGACCGCGGCGAGGCCCTGGGCGATTTCCGGTTGATGCCGGTGACCGGACACGTTGTAGGCCTTGAGCGAATCCGCGGCCTCGGAAAACAGGGTCGGCACCGCGGCGCCCCGCCCGGCCCCGCTGACACCGGATTTGGCGTCGGCAATCAGATGCATGGGATCCACGACACCGGCCTTGAGCAGGGGATAATAACCAAGCTGCACGGCGGTGGGATAACAACCGGGGTTGGCCACCAGCCGCGCGCCGCGGATCTGTGCGCGGTTAATCTCCGGCAAGCCATAGACCGCTTCGTCCAGAAGTTCCGGACAGGCGTGCTCCATGCCATACCAATGCTGCCAGGTGGCCTGATCCTTGAGACGAAAATCCGCCGCCAGATCGATGAGCTTGCAGTCCGCCTCGAGCAAGGCGCGGGCATGGGTCATGGCTACGCCGTTGGGGGTGGCGGAGAACACGACGTCACACTGCGCCAGGGCCGCGTCGTCCGGTTCGACGAACATGGCGTCGACGTAGCCGCGCAGACTGGGAAACAGCTCGGCCACCGGCCGGCCCGCTTCCGCCCGCGACGTGATCACGGCGAGTTCGACCTGCGGGTGGGACGTCAGCAAGCGCAGCAGTTCCACGCCGGTATAGCCGGTGCCGCCGATTATCCCTACTTTTATCATCTATCTGGATCTACGAATTACGACATGAGAGGAGGACAAGATACAAGATACAAGTAACAAGATACAAGGAAAACCCCTTGTTTACTTGCAACTTGTATCTTGAAACTTATATCTGCGCGCTCGTGCGCGCCAAAAAAACGGGGCCCGAAGGCCCCGTTTAATTCTGGAACAATGTTGCTTATTGTTAGAAATCGAACCGGATGCCGGCGCCGAACATGTCGACATCGTCAACCTTATCCACGTCGCTGTTGGCGAAGCCGACAAAGACGCGGGTCTTCTTGTCGAAGAAGTGGGTCAGACCCAAGGCAAAGTAGTCAACATCCGTACCGCCGGTCGTGTTGGAATCGAAATTACCGACATTACCGTGCAGCAGGTTGTTACCGAACTTGTAGCCCGCGCCGACCAACAGGAACTCACCGTCACCCAACTGGCGAACGATACGAGTACCGTTCGGGCGAATGGAACCACCGTGCTCGGTGTCTTCGAACTGGATAAAGCCGGTGAAACCACCGGTCTTGTAGCGAGCACCAACCGCCACCGCATCGGTGTCGTTGTTTTCGTTGTGGTTTGCCTTGGCGATCAGTTCAAGGGCGCCGGTCTTGTACTTGGCGCCGATGTGATACTCACCGTCCGAGCCGCCTTGCTCCTCAACCACGAACTGCACGTCCGCGCTGAAGCCACCCAGACCCTTCGGCGTCTGATAGCCGATGAGGTCATTACGGAAGCCGTTGTGACCCATGGAGTCACCGGACATACCACCGGAACGACGCGCCTGCAGGAAGCTAGCGGTGTAAGGATCCCACTTCACGCCACCGGTACGCTTGTAGGCGCTGTGGTCACGACCGAAATAGACCTTACCGAAGCCACCCTGGAGACCGACCCACTGCTGACGATTGGTTTCGTCGTCGTTATTGGACGGATCCAGTTTGAACTCAAAATTGGCGATGGCCTTCATGCCGTTACCGAGATCCTGAGTCGCCTTCATGCCCCAGCGGCTACGGCCGTTACGGTCACCCTGTTGAATCTGCGAGTCACCGCGGCCGGCAGCGTCGGAAACGGTGGCGCCGGTGGAGCTGTCGACGTTGACAGCTTCCACGAGAGCCTTACCGTACACCTTCACCTTGGCGGCTTGGGCGGAAAATACCGGAGCGGCGACCAACGTGGCGCCAACCGCGGCTGCAAGAAGCTTCTTGTTCATTTGGATGTTCCTCCTGAATGAGGTCGAAATGTTGTTTTAGATCCTGTTGCACTCGAGTACAACGCACACTAACCGTGCGTGCACAGGTAATCTAGTTGGATTTTTGCGCAAACGCAACTGTTTTGCACACTTTGTTGCGAAAAAGTCGAAGCCATAAATTGTGTTGCTTATTCGCAACATCCGGCGCCGGTCTGGCGACATTCGAGTGACGGGAAGATTGCTGCCCGGGGCGCCGAGTTCGCCGGCCTTTCCGCGCAAAAAAGGCAGTGAATACAAGGAGATCCGGGGCGCCGCACCGTTGGCCGCCAGCAAAAAGGTGTCCGGAACGGGAAAATCCACCCGATTCTCAAACCCGCGGGTTCTCGTCCCGGCCTCTGCAAATGGAAAGCCCGCCTGACGGCGGGCTTGGGTATATGGCTGGGGGACTAGGATTCGAACCTAGGTTGGCGGAGTCAGAGTCCGCAGTCCTGCCGCTAGACGATCCCCCAATCATTCAAGTCACGAGTCACGAGGAACGAGTGGCGAGTGCTCCTGCTTCTTTTTTCTATAGTAGCAAATTAATCCCCAGATCATCTTGGACACCTCTTTGGCCTCCTGCTCAAGCTTGATGCTCAACTGCGGATTAATAAACCCTACTCGCCGACCGATTATCAGCTGGGTCCAGAGTTCTCCACACGAACCCTTGGCGATCTTAAGGAACTGGATGCGGCTTGGGGTTGTTTCCCGCTCGTAGCCTTCTGCGATATTAGATGGTATCGAGAGCGCAGCGCGGGTAATCTGATCCTTGAAACCAAAATCCCTGCAATTAGCTGTCGCTTCGTAGAGCCCGATCGACAACCGGCAAGCTTTTTTCCAGACCTCCAGATTCTCTAACGCTTCCATGCGTCTTCCTAAATGTGGTTTCCTGCTCCCTGGAACCTCGTCCCTCGCTACTGCGCGCATGCGCAGCACGTGTTTAACGTTTTGAGTACTGTGGCCGCTTGCGCGCCTTGTGCAATCCGTATTTCTTGCGTTCGACTTCGCGGGCATCGCGGGTAACGAAACCGGCCTTGCGCAACACGGGTCGCAGCGATTCATCGAAGGCCATGAGCGCGCGGGTGATGCCGTGGCGAATCGCGCCGGCCTGTCCGGTACCGCCGCCACCGGCGACGTTTACGGTGATATCGAACTTATTTTCATTCTCGGTGGTCACCAGTGGCTGGCGCACGACCATACGGGCGGTTTCGCGGCCGAAGTAAGTATCCAGCGGTCGCTTGTTGATGATGATCTTGCCGCTGCCGGGCCGCAGATAGACACGTGCAGTGCAGGATTTGCGTCGACCGGTTCCGTAATAGGTTTCTTTCGTCGTTGCCATGAGATGAATTCTAGAGTTCGAGGGATTTCGGTTGCTGCGCGGTATGCTGATGCTCGGGGCCGGCATAGACCTTGAGCTTCTTGAACATGGCGCGACCCAGGGGATTCTTCGGTAACATGCCTTTGACTGCCTGCTGCAGAATACGCTCGGGGTGTTTTGCACGCATATCCTTGGCCGACACGGAAACAATGCCACCGGGAAAGCCCGTGTGGTGATGATATATCTTGTCGGTTTCTTTCTTGCCGGTGAGACGAACCTTCTCCGCATTGATCACAACAATATAATCACCGGTGTCCACATGCGGGGTGTACTCGGCTTTGTGCTTACCACGCAAGCGGCGCGCGATCTCGGTGGCGAGCCGGCCGAGCACCTTGTCGGCGGCATCCACAACAAACCAGTCGCGACGCACGGTCTGCGGTTTTGCTGAGAAGGTCTTCATCATGTCTACCTGCTTCTGGGGCAAGGCCCCCGGGAAAGACGCGGGATAGTACAAGAGAGAGATACAAGATACAAGATACAAGAGAAAAGTGAATCGCGGGAAAGACTCACGCCAGATCAGGGGCTTAGGGCCGTCCTGGGCGGCGCCGGCAGGCGGATTGCAGGCAAAAAAACGGCGTGACTGAGGAAGCCACGCCTAATTCACCAAAGGAGGATGGAGGAGCCTTTAGATGATCTGTCACTAAGGTTATCGGCGGCCCTGCCAATACCTGAAATCCGGTTCCGGCCCCTCATCCAAGTATCATCATCCTCTAATATTTCGACGCGTTTGTCAACACCTGCCTGGTCTATTTCGGTGCAGGGGCCATAGGGAATATAACTATCTGTTTTATATGATATTTTTGTTATGGCGAGAAGCCGCTGCGCGACGCTGGTGCGCCCGCGGGCGACTAGATACGTAGCCGCTCCACCACCCGGCCATGGAGCAGGTGCTCGTCGATGATTTCGTCGATGTCCTCGGTGTCCACATAGGTGTACCAGACCCCCTGCGGGTAGACGACGAGCACCGGGCCCTCGCTGCAGCGGTCGAGACACCCCGCCTGATTGATACGCACGCCCCCCGCGCCGCTGCGTCCGAGAGCCTTGATCCGTGCCTTCGCGTGGTCACGCGCCGCGACCGCGGCGTGATTGGCACAACAGGCCTCCCCCGCCGCACGCTGATTCACGCAGAAAAAGACGTGGTACTGGTAATATTGCTGCGACATTTATCTCCCCTCGACTCTGGGTTAGGATGCGGGCGCGCGGCGTGCGTCGGCACGGCCGCGGCGGAATGCCTACCTATTATATAGGCTGTCTAACGAATTCCCTGCGAGAATTCCATACCGACACAGGCGACCGGCAGCACGCGTGTGTCGCGGGCAAGGACACGGCGCGCAATAACAGAATCCGAAACAGGGTTTGCACTAAACCAGGAGCTTCTACATCGTCATGGCGATTTCATCCTACCACCCACCGACCCGAACACTGATGGGTCCCGGACCCTCCGACGTGAACCCGCGTATCCTCGAGGCGATGGCGCGCCCGACCATCGGCCATCTGGATCCGGCCTTCATGGACATGATGAATCAACTGTCGCAATTGCTGCGCGATACCTTTCTGACCGGCAATGCGGTGACCTTTCCGGTATCGGCACCGGGCTCGGCAGGCATGGAGACCTGCTTCGTTAATCTGGTGACGCCCGGCGACAAGGTGGTGGTGTGCCAGAACGGGGTCTTCGGCGGCCGCATGAAGGAGAACGTGGAACGCTGTGGTGCCGAGCCGATCATGGTGGAAGACACCTGGGGCGAAGTCGTCGATCCGAACAAGCTGCAAGACGCATTGAAGAGCAATCCGGATGCGAGGATCGTGGCGTTCGTGCACGCGGAAACTTCCACCGGCGCACAATCGGATGCGGAGACCCTGGTCAAGATCGCGCATGATCACGATTGTGTCACCATCGTCGATGCCGTGACTTCCCTCGGCGGTTCGCCGCTGAAGGTCGACGCCTGGGGGATCGATGCGATCTACTCCGGATCACAAAAATGTTTGTCCTGCACACCGGGCTTGTCGCCCGTCAGCTTCAATGAACGGGCGCTGGAGATCGTCAAAGGCCGCACGGACAAGGTACAGAGCTGGTTCCTCGACCTGAATCTGGTGCTGGGCTATTGGGGCACCGAGGCCAAACGCGCCTATCATCACACCGCGCCGATCAATGCGCTCTATGGCCTGCACGAGGCCCTGGTCATTCTGCATGAAGAGGGCCTGGAAAATTCCTGGGCCCGACATGCACATATGCACCAGGCCCTGCGCGCCGGTATCGAAGCCATGGGCCTGTCGTTCGTCGTCAAGCAAGGCGACAACCTGCCACAGTTGAATTCGGTAGTGGTGCCGGATGGCATCGACGAAGCCGCCGTGCGGTCCACCCTGCTAAATGAATTCGGACTCGAGATCGGCGCCGGGCTGGGTGCCATGGCCGGCAAGGTCTGGCGCATCGGTCTCATGGGCTACGCCGCGAACCCGAAGAACGTGCTGCTTTGCCTGGGGGCGCTGGACGCGGTGTTGACCGGTATGGGCGCGCCGATCAATTCGGGCATGGCCGTGTCGGCGGCAAGGCAGGTCCTGAGCACCGACTAACGACCAGCACGGTCGGACCGGCCGGGGCATTCTGCGCACGAGGACACAAACGCGCGATGACACAACGCGAGGGTGCCACGGTCTTTCCGTACGACGACAGCGGGCGCTGTGTCGCCTGCGGCCTGTGTCTGCCCAAGTGCCCGACCTACCGCGCGGTCAACAAGGAATCCGAATCGCCGCGTGGACGCATCGCGCTCATGCGGGCGTTGGCGCGCGGACACCTGGACCTGGACCCGCAACTCGAAGGCCACCTCAACCTCTGCCTGGCCTGCCGCGCCTGTGAGGCGGCCTGTCCCGCCGATGTTCCCTATGGACGCCTGATCGATGGCGCCCGCGCCCTCATCGAACGACGGCGCCGGCGCCCCGTCCTGCAAAACCTGCTGCGCCACGTCGGCATGGATAGGCTTGTTGCCCGGCCCGCCAACCTGCAACGCTTCGGCCGCATGTTGCGTCTTTATCAACGCAGCGGCGTGCAGAGACTGCTGCGCGCCAGCGGACTGCTGCGCGTCCTGCGCCTGGCGTCCGCCGACAGCCTGCTACCATCACTGCCGGCAGCGAAGCATTTTGCGACCGACTATCCTGCCCAGGGTGCACGCCGGGGACGCATCGCCCTGTTCACCGGCTGTATCGCATCGGTAGCCGATCAAGCCACCAGCGACGCCGCCATCACCGTACTCACTTATCTCGGCTACGACGTGCACGTCCCGCCGCAACAGGTTTGTTGCGGCGCCGTGCATCAGCACGCCGGCGAACCGGACAAGGCCGCCGATTTGATGCGGCAGAATCTGGCGGCATTCGATGCCGACCAGTTCGATGCCATTGTCCATACCGCATCGGCCTGTGGCGCCACACTTGGCGACTATGGCGCGCTGCACGCAGACGATCCGCGGGCCGACGCGTTTACCGATAAGGTCATGGAAATCAGCGCCTTCCTGATTCAGGCCGACTGGCCCGCTGACATCCGCCTGCGACCGTTGCCGGCGCGGATCGCGGTCCACGATCCCTGTTCCCTGCGCAACGTGCTCAAGGGCGAAGCTCACGTTTATGAACTCCTTGCGCGCATTCCCGAGGCCAGCATCACACCACTCGCCGATAACGCATTCTGCTGCGGCGGTGCCGGTACCTACCCGATCACGCAATCGGCTATGGCCGCGCGCCTACGGGCACGAAAACTCGACGCCATTTCGGATGCCGAAGCGGAAATCGTGGTCACCTCGAATATCGGATGCATGATACATATCGGGGCGGGGCTGCGGGAGACGGAATTGAACGTTGAGGTGGTGCATCCTATTTCGTTAATTGCGCGGCAATTAAATTAAGTTACAAGGTACAAGTTTCAAGATACAAGTAACCCGCTAGAAATGTGGTACCTTGCACCTTGCACCTTGCACCTTGCACCTTGCACCTTGCACCT
>CAMYOD010000010.1:0-23341 GCA_947259975.1 uncultured Gammaproteobacteria bacterium | reverse complement strand
ACCTTGTACCTTGTACCTTGTACCTTGTACCTTGTACCTTGTACCTTGTACCTTGTACCTTGTACCTTGTACCTTGTACCTTGTACCTTGTACCTTGTATCTTGTATCTTTCTCCTATGTCGACGCGAAACTATTCCCCTGTAGATCGCCTGCTAATGGCGACCGATCAAGCCCTGCGCACCGTGGCCGGCCGTCCCAAGACGACGGAACGCCCGAATCCGGCGGCGGGCGGGGCCGACGCCGAACTGGATAGCCCGGCGCGCCAGCTGGCCGGGCGCCTGATGCGGGTGAACCACAGCGGTGAGGTGGCGGCGCAGGCCCTCTACCAGGGGCAGGCCCTGACCGCGCGCTTGCCGCGGGTGCGCGACAAGATGGAACGCGCGGCGCAAGAGGAAAACGACCACCTCGCATGGTGCGAAACCCGTATCAACGAGCTGGGCAGCCACAAGAGCGTGTTGAATCCGCTGTGGTACGCCGGTTCCTTCCTGATCGGCGCTACCGCGGGTGCGGTGGGCGATAAATGGAGCCTGGGTTTTGTCGCCGAAACCGAACATCAGGTGGTCGCGCACCTGGATGAGCATCTCGCCCGGCTGCCGGAGAATGATGTCAAAAGTCGCGCCATTCTCGAACAGATGCGTGACGACGAGGGTCACCACGCCACCACCGCCATCGAATCCGGCGGCGTCCCATTACCGACGGGTATTCAGCGCTTGATGCAAATGGCATCCAAGGTCATGACGAAGACGGCTTTTTGGATCTAAAAAAGTTTCAAGTTGCAAGTTGCAAGATACAAGTGAACACCTCTTGCACCTTGTAACTTGGAACTTGTACCTCGCATTTATTCGTATCCCCAATCCCTCACGTCTACCGTCTTCTTCGAACGCCCGAAGATCCGCGCGACAACGAAACCGAACGTGATACCGTCGTTGCGCGCCAGCAGCGGGCTGTCGTCGAAGACCGCGCCGTCGAGGTGGTCGTAGCGCGCGAAGATGCTCGCCCAGTAATTCGGATAACGCCCGTAGAAGGCGGCATTGAGGCGATAGCCGGCGAATCCGCCGTCCGCCGCATAGGCCGGCCGCGCGGGGTTGGCGAACCGGGGGGCCACGCTGTAGTAATAATCGTGCAGGTCATCGGAACCGTACTCGAGGCCGCCGCCGACAGTGAGCTTCCATTCGCCATCGTCGATGCGAATCCTGCGGCCATACCAGAGCTGTGCGGCCGCGGCATAGCCTTCGTGGGAAATGCCGGAGGAATCCACGGACGCCACCACCCGCAGCGGGAAAAACAGGTTCACGAGTTGCCGGCGCTCGCGGTTCTGCCACAGCTTGACGCTCAGCGCCGGACCGATCTGTAAGGTCGCATCCAGATCGGGCATACCGCGGCGCACCGGATTGTCCCCACTGTCTACGGACGGCCCCGCGTCGACGCTGAAATCGAGCAGCACGCGGTCGCTGCGAAACAATTCGCCGCGCACACCCTCCTCGTCGACGCGCAGGATCTTGCCGCGATAGACCGGATAGATAAAGGGTATCGCCGATGACGTGGCGTGATCGGCGCCGCGGTAGTCGGGCACGCGCAGATAGCCGGCGCCCAGCCCAAGCTCCCAGACCGGCTTCGGTTCGGCACGCGCGGCGGTGCTCGGCAGCCACAGTAATAAGGCGACGCTCAGAGCGCAGTGCAACATCCGCCGCGCCGATGCATGACCCGTTTTAGTTAAGACGCTGTTCCTGTTCACCGGCCGCAACTGTTGGTTCTACAATCTTGAGGTCCAGGCCCCAGTCCGTTTTCCGCACCGTGTCGGCCAGCAATTTACTGAAGGAATGCGCCAGCTTGCGTTCGAAGACGATGTCCACCGATGCGCCCCGTGGCGAGAGCAGCCGCAACTGTGAGCGCTGATCGTCGATCACCTTGAGACCCACCTTGGCGATCAACAGTGGTGTGTTGCCCATGGGGCGGGTCTGCACCTGCTGCGCCTGATATTGTTTGGAAAATTTCGTTTTCGCGACCGCCTCTTCATTCTGGAAGGCAAGCACCGCTTCTTTGCGTTCCTGGTCCGGCTGGCTCTGCACCGTCACATCGGATTGCAGTATGCGCATCAGCGCCTCCCACAGGAAGCCGGTACAGCGGCGGGTGATCCAGGCAAGATATTCGGCATGATCGGGAGTGCTGATGCGTAACAACAGACGATCATTTACCGGGTCATAGGTGAGAAAGAGCTGTTGTATCTGTTGCGACATCAGAAACCAGTCTCCCGGATTAACACGCCTGTCACCCAGCGGCCGGCACGAACCAAAAGACTGGCGGCCTGCCCTTTGACGCGTACCGTACCGCGCACGACCTGCGGGGAGATGACCCCGGCCTCCGGTGTCAGGCGCATGCGATAGACCGCATTATGCGGTATCAGGGCCTCCGTGGCACTCCCTTCCACCGCCACCTCGCCGCCATGAATCGACGCCACATAGGGCTCATCGAGGACACGGGTACTCGCATGATCGATTTGCACGACCCGGACATCGAAGGGGTCCCGTGCGGGGTCTTCGGGATAGAAGCGCCCACTTGCCCCGGTGGCGACGCGGCGCAGATCCGCCTCCCGGATGTAGGCCTGCACGACGGTCTCGCCGGGATCGACCACGCGCGCCAGGGCGTGACTGGTATTGACCCATTGACCCGGCTCCAGGGGTGTAAAAACCTCGACCACCTCACCATCGATCGGCGCCAGCACGCGCAAACGCTCCAGCTGCGCCGCGTACCCCGCCCGCTGCGCCAGCACCTCGGCCAACTGCTCTTGCAGGACGAGACGTTGATCGAGCAGGCCCGGGTGTGCGGCGAGACGGCGCAACTGCGACTGCAGCACGGTGCTGCGTAATTCCGCCTGGCGTGACTGAAACTCCAGATCCGGCGCCGCCAATACAAACATCAGCTGACCTGCGGCTACACTCTGACCCACGGCAACGTGTATCTCGCGCACCTGGGCGGCGACCGGGGCAAACACCTGGGCATGATCGAGACGCTTGTTCACCGCCGGCGCCACCACCGTCGTGTGCCAGGGAATCAAGAAAAACACCACGGCGATCAGGCCGGCGGCAATAAACCAACGCCGGCGCGGCGATGCTATCTCGCCACGGCGCGCAAACCACTGTTTAAGTTCGCTGTAGATCGGACGGCCGATAAAAAACGCCAATTCCACCGCCGCGAGCGCGATGCCGGCCATCTTGAAGAAGAAATGATAGATGACCAGCGCGATGCCGAGAAACAGCACCAGCCGATACAGCCAGGTCGCGTAACTGTAGATCAGCATGATCCGCATGGTCTTGCGCGGCAGCTGCTCCGGCGGCGGCTCGTCGAAGCCGAGCAACTGCTTGCGCAGCCACCAACGGCCCAATGGAAACGCGCGTACCTGCAGGTTCTGGATACCGATAAGATCGGAGAAGATGTAGTAGCCGTCCCAACGCATGAACGGATTCAAATTAATCGCCAGGGTGATGATCCAGGACACGGCGGCGACGAAAAACACCGCACTGCGCAACGGCCCGTCCGGCAGAAACGTCCACAACAAGGTGGCGAACACCGCCAGCGCCAACTCCGCGGCAATACCGGCCGAACCGATGGCCAGGCGCTGACGCCGCGACGGCAGTTTCCAGGACTCACTGGTATCGGTGTAGAGCACCGGCCACATGACCAGGAAGGCGATCCCCATGGTCGACACCCGGGCACCGAAGTGTTTTGTCGTGTAGGCATGTCCGCATTCATGCACGACCTTGCTGAAGAACACCGCTACGCCAAACAACACCGCACCCTCGAAGCTGAAGACGTAGGAAAAGCTGCCGGTGAAGGCCTCCCATTGGTGCGACACCAGATAGATGCCCAACACACCGGCGATCGCCACGAGGGTAAAAAAGCCGCGGCTGAAAAAAAACTGTACGTAGGGCAGGCTGCGGGTCAGAAACTGGTCCGGATGCACCAGCGGAATTCGAATAAATAAATAATGATGCAGCAACCAACGCCACCAATCCTGCTTCGCCGCCTGGGCGATGCCGAGCAGGCGGGCGCGGGCCTCCGGTCCATCCACCTGCAACAATTGATTGGTGCGCAAGAAACGCTCCAGTGCGGTGACCGTCTCCGCGGTCGCTTCCAGAGGCGTTGCCTGGGTGACCGCCGTGCCGATCTTGTCCGCCGCGCCGATCTCCCAACGCTTGAGGATCTCGAATTCGAGCCAGCCGACCTGAAAGAAGCGATTACGCACCGGATCGTGCAAGGTCCAGGTGGGGGCACCGTCCGCGGTGCGCGCACCTTCGTAGAGGTCGATGTCCTCACGCAACGGGGGCAGCACATGTTCTTCGGGTTCGGCAATCGCGCCGGGATGCAGCGTCGCCTCGACCACGGTCAGAGCCCGACCATCTGGCGCAGGGCCGCCAACGGGCGCCGCAGCAGGTAGTAGATCAGCACCACCCGCTCACCGAAGATTTTCGCCGTGCCCTTCAGACCGATGCGCGGCGTCGTTGTCTGCTCCCCGAGCCGCGCCTTGATCCGAAACACCAGCGCGCCGTCCGGCGCCGCCTGGGCCTCGTAATTCGCCTGCCGCAGTTCGGCCCGCAGCGGCCGGGTCGGCGCCGTATTGAGGAAGAAACGCACCTCCGCGCCGGGTTCGAGATTGATGGCATCGCTCACCGGCACCAGGGCCTCGAGTTCGACTTTTTCCGGATCCGCGATGGTCAGGACCTTTTCGCCGGTCACCACCGGGCGACCGATCCAGTCATTCGGGTCGCTGAACACAGCGACACCGTCGCGACGGGCGCGTACATGGCTGCGCTCCAGCAGATCGGCGTTGTAGGCGAGCTCCGCTGCCTTCTCGTCCACCCGCGCCTTGAGCAGGGCCAGCTCGGACTTGCTCTCGGTATCCGCGAAGGCCTTCTGTGCCGCGCGCAGATAGGCCGCCCGCGCTACTGCCAATGCCTTGTCTGCCACCTCATGGCGGTTACGAATCGACGTGTCGTCGAGTTCGAACAGCAGTTGCCCGGCCGTCACCGCCTGGTTGGGCTCGACGTGAAATGTCTTGATCACACCGTCGGTCGGCGCGCTCTCCAATGCCGGCTCGAATGGAATGATCTCCGCCGGCGCCAGCACCGACACCCGGACCGGAAAAAACAGGATGCCCACGAGCACGGCGGCGGCGATATATTGAAATCGCCGTGACGGCAGTAAGGCGCGCAGCTGTTCGGTGAAGCTGCGGCGTTTGCGGTCCATCAGTGCCGACCAGGCATGGGCGTAGGCGTCCGCGGCCCGCTCCAACAACGTGATCTCCGCCGGTTGCCAGGGCTCCGCGCGGGTCAGCCACAGCCCACCGATCAGCTCATCGTGGGCGATGAACGGGCACCACAGACCATGGCCGGGGCACCACTCGCTCCAGCCGTCGTGAAATTTCTCCGGCACATCCGCCATGGCCAGATCCCGCGACTGACGTGCCGCCGCGTCACGCGCCAGGTGGGCGAACAGGTCCCGTGCCCAGACGACGAAGGGCGCATCCCGGTCCACATCCGCCACGTTGGAGACCGCCTCGATGCGCGGGCGCTGGGCGAGGTTGTAACGCCACATCACCGCCTGGTGAAACGGTAACAGCCGATGGGTTTCGTTTACGGCGACAAACCCGAGCTCCTTGGTATTGGACGTATGCCGCACCTCGTGCTCGAGCTGCAGCAGCGTGGTGAGCTTGATGAGCTGATGTTCGGAGGGGGCCTTGTTCATTGCGGGACGTCGAAATGCGCGGTACCGCTCATACCGGAAAGCAGCTCCGGATAACTTTCCGCCACCTCGGCACTCAGCTCGAGGGTTTGACTGACCGCATCGACCCGGGCACCCACGGCCTTGACCCGCGCCGGATAGGTCTTGCCGGTTTCATCGATGGTGATCGTGAATTCCTGATTCGGCTTGAGCCACACGAGCCAGCTCGAAGGCACATACAACTCGACCTTAAGGCGACTGTCGTCGAGGATCGCGATCAGGGCCTGGCCCGCGGTAACGCTCTCGTAAGGCTTGACCAGCACCTTGACGACGCGTCCACTGAACGGCGCCTTCACATCGCAACGTTTTACCTGGGCGCGCATCAACGCGGTTTCGGCGCGGGCGCTGTCCAGCTTGGCGCCGGATATCTCGACTTCCAGATTGCTGATTGCCTGGTGTTTCTTCAGGCGCTGGTTGGCGGCGTGGGTTTGCGTGGCAACCCTGAGCCCGGCATTCGCCTTGCTCAGCTCCGCACGGTGCATGTCGCAGTCGAACTGAATCAGGGATTGGCCCTGCTCGAAGCGCGCACCATCCTCGACCGTGATCTTCGATACCTGGGCCGCGATCTGACTCGACAGGGTCGCTTCCACCGAGGGTACCAGCAATGCGCGAATCGTATTCGTATCCTTACTGCGCGCTACCGGATCTTGCGACACGGGCGGTGCCGCCGTTTGCGCGGCGGCCGACACCCAGACGCACGACGCCAGCAAGGCCGCGGCGAACAACAACATCGGTTTTCTCATTCGGCTGCACCTCGATGTCCGGGACTCGCAACCACAATGTCCGGACGCGGTTTCGCGCACATGGTCTCGAACAGCCCGCGCATGGACTGCTAATTATCTGATAATTCTAGGATAAATGCGGGCCGCGGTCACTCTCGGCGGGGGCGTAGGGCGGGGGCGCCACCGGCGGCGGGGGCTTAAGCCACCGCCGCCGATGTGTGCACTCGACTGTGGGGCGCGGTGTGATTAGCGAACGACCAGATAAGCACCGTGCACGAAGCCTTCCACGCTCCCCACCTGCACGCGATACCAGTCATCCTGTCGCCCCAGCAATTTGATCATCTGCCCGCCGGTGAGAGCGGCGATGGGTGCCTGCAGGGTGGAGGCATCGCCACGTACATTGACCAGGGGTACGTTGACCACCGCGGCAACCGGTTCCGGTGCGGTCGCGGCCGGCGCGACCGCCAGCGGCTCACCATTGCCGACGTCCGCCGGACCCAACAAGCCTTCATCCACGACTGGCGCCGCCTGCGGTGCCGGTTTATCGACCATAACCTTGGCCGGTTCCGGCGTCATCACCAACGGCGCGTCGGTGCCTTGACCCGGACCCAACAGCTCGCTTGCCGGCGCCAGGGTCGGATCATGTAACACCTTGACGTTGGTTGGCTCGTCCCCGGTTGCGGTCGCGGGAGCTGTGACCTCGACATCGCTCGGCGCGGGCGTGGCGACAGTGCTGGACGCGACCACCGGTGGTATCGGCTCGATGAAGTCACCGTGCACGAAACCCGCCACCGTGTCCGCCTTGATGCTGTACCAGTCACGCACCCTGGCGGTCAATTCGACGACACGGCCGTACCTGATCGCCGCCAATACCGCGGCACTGGTCGACGGTTGTGTGCGAATGCGAAGCACGTCCGCAGTCACGCGGCCCAGCTCCGTCGCCGAATCGGATTCCACGGCAGGCACCGGTGTCTCGGTCACCGTGTCCGTGACGGTCGCCAGCGCGTCGACGCTTGCCGGCGCCGGCGCTTCCATTGCCGCGACGCGTCGATCCGCCGCGTCATCACCGGCCCACAGCTGGCCTTCGTCCACCGCCAACTCCATCTCGTCTACTTTCGGATCGACCATGGCGACATTACGTGCGGTTGCCGATTCCATGTCGTCCTGCGCGGTCGGTGGCCCGAGACGTTCGCCCGGTCCCATCTCGGTCCCGGGTGCCGCGCCGGGTAGATTCACCGGTACCGCCGCCCTGATCCCGGCCGCCAGCTTCGCCTCGTAGGCGCCGATGGCCTGGGTCAACGACCCGATGTCATGCCCGGGCACCTCCGCGGGCAGTGGATCGATGCCGACGGAATTGTAGATGCGGCCGAGGGCGTTTTGCGCCTCTGCATCCGCCAGGGCATGCTGCATGCGCGCCACCAACTGGTCCGCACGCCGGCGGATCACTTCGAGCTGGTCGATGGTTTCGGCCTGGGCCTCGGCGCCGACCTGGCGGCGAATACCGCTCTCCACATAGTGCATCTGTTTGGCCAGATTATGGTCCGTCACCGCCAATTGAAAGCGCTGCACCGCGACCCGCACCTGGCTCAACACCGCCATGCTCATGGCGAGCCGGCGGATGTTGTCGATATCGACCTTGGCCTCGGCGAATTTCTTCGCCGCCGGGCCGGACATGAAGTCGAACAGGTTCCACGCCACCCGCAGACCGGCCTCATGCCAGGAACTGTTGAACAGGTACGTGTTGTCGTCGTAGTGCTTGCCCCAATCGATCTCGATGCCCGGGAACATGCGCAGGAAGGCCTTACGCACGTCGGCCTGATCGATGCGCAAAGCCAGATCCTCTTCGCGCAGTTCCGGACGATTCAGCAAAGCGATGCGCTCGAGTTCGTCCACCGACATGTTCAGACCCGGCACCTGCCACTCATTCATGCTCGGGATCGCCACGGAGAATTGGGTGCCCGGGCGCAGATTCATGAGTGCGGCCAGTTCGGTGCGCGAGATCTCCAGTTGCTGGCGCATCTTGGTGAGGTCGCGCAGGGTCTCCAGCATCGCCTTCTGATATTCCAACGCATCCAACGGCGACATCAGGCCCTCGCGCTGCGCGCGGCGTGAACGCACCAGGGCGGAGCGCGTCGATTTGATCAGGCTCGCCGTGGGTGCGAGCAGCCGTTGCGCCGCCAGGGCCTGCCACCAGCCCACGCGCACATCCTGAATGATATTCTGGATCGCCTTGCGGCGGCGCTCTTCGGCCACCAGGGTGCGGTCACCGGACTGTTTTGCGGTGACATAACTGATGCCGAAATCGAGCACATTCCAGGCCACCGAGAAATCGTTCACCTGCCGGTCCTTTTCCGTCGAGGTGGACGGTTCCAGGGACTGGGTGCCGGTCAACAGCGACTGGCTGCTGGCGCCGGCCTCGTTGTTACGCGAGACATACCCGGCGGAGGCGGCCATACGCGGCAACATGTCCATGCGCAATACATCGACTTCCGCCAGGGCGGCGGCCTCTTCGATGAGCTTGACCCGGTGATCCAGGTTGTACTTGATCGCCCGCGCCATGGCCTCGGCCATGGTGATGGGACCCGACACCGCTTCCTGATCGACGAACAGGGCCGCAAGATCGGCCTGCGCCTGGGCGGCCCGATCCTGGTCGGTCAGCGGGACGGGGGTGACCACACATCCGGTCAGGGCGGCGAGCGAAAAGCCCAGTACGGCGGTGATGATTCGAGTGTGCAACGGCTTGTTGTTCATTATTTCCCCCTTTCGAAATGCGTTCCCTGAGAGAGTCGAAAAGCGTTCCCTGAATTATGATCACTTGGGGTGCCCGGCCATCCGGCCGGGCACCCGCCATGGTTACTGTGCGAGACGGTCTTCAGTGCAGACGGCGCGGCCGTGTCGCATTCGCGCCACTTTCGGCGACCGCCAGACCGGCGGCGACCAGCAGGGCATCGCGCTCCAGTTCGAAGCTGTCCGCACCCAGTAGTTGCCGGCTGAAGCCCGAGGTACCGAACGACGCCTGCGGTACTTCATCCGTCGGTTCCGGCACGGCCTCGCCTTCGGTCTTGGGCACCACCGTCTCCGGCACCGCCTCGGCCGGCGGTTGCTCACCGGCCTGTTCGGCTTCCGCCGCGGCCTGTTGCGCACGACACTCTGCGAGCGCCGCACCCTCGAGACCGACACAAGGATCTTCCTCGAGTTCCTCAACCTCTTCCGTCGGCGCCGGTAACGCGGCCTCGTAGCCTGCCTGACCCGGCAACACGACCACCGGCCGGTGGCCGATGCGGGTGTCGAACAGGTCGTAGAGAATAAGCCGCGGGTTCGGACTCCACTCGGCGCCGATCTCACCCTCGGGGGTGCCGAACTGCGGGCCGAAGATGGGCGGTACCAGGCGCACTGGTTCTGCCGGCACCTCGGGCACGATCACGATCGGCGCCGGCGCCGGCGCTACGCCCGGGGTGGGCACGACCGGCGTCAACACCACCGGCGGTGGCGGGAAGCCGGGCGACTCGAAGGAACCGATGTCGATGGTGCCATTGACGATACGGGCGAAACCCTCGCCCCGCACATCATAGGGCAGCGGCGAACCCCGTTGCTCGTTCAGCAACGGCGAATCACCGAAGAAGGTAGCCAGCAGATTGCTGCCCATATCGATGGCCGGGCTGCCCGGCAACAGGGCGTGACTCAGGGTCGGACCGCCATTATCCGCCAGCGGCGCCAGCCCCGGATTGATCACCGGTCCGTCGACACCGCCTACCTTGTCGCCGTTGACGCCGTTGACGAAGCCACTGCTAGCACGGCCGTCGCCGATCAGGTTGTGGCCCACGGAATCGAAGGCCCCGTACACGTCCGGGCCGGTGTCGGCTGGATCGCCCTCGCCAGCCGTGTTCGCGGCCACGATGGTGTTGGCCAGGGACAGAGCCGGCACACCAGGCGTTACCGAAGGCGCCAGGGAGATATGCAGAGTATAAGTATCATCCAGGCCACTGCCGATATCTTCATCCCACAGGAAGAATAGATCACCGTCGTCCGCGGCGCCGCTGTCCGGTGCCTGACCGACGATCTGACCGGACACCGCGGAGGAATTAAATTCGCCGACACCTATCACGTATAGGCCTGGGTTGGCGAAGGTGTGGGCGATGAACGAATCACCGTTTTCGCCAATGGGGCTGGTAGCGGTGCTGCCCGGATCACCAAAATTATCATCGTTGCTGGCCAAGAGATTACCGGCACTGTCAAACAAGAACAGTTCGGTGTCCATATCACCGCCCACATTGCCGCCAAAGTCGATGTCGAAACTCCCGGTCATGCCCGCGAACGGCACGTAGAACGAAAAGTAATCGTGAGTGCCGTCGCCGTTGGCGTCGATGGACACGTGCGGCACGAAGGCCGAATCCCCGATGTAGCTGTTGTAGAACGTCACGAACTCAGCGGGGTCGATGAACTGGGCACCGGCGATGGAATTGTTGTCCTCCATCTCGTCGAGGAAGCCGGTCCCGCTGCCTTCCGGGAGCCCCAAGGAACTCGTCTTGGTGACCGAACCGTCGTCGAAGATGCCGCCGCCGTGACCATTGGTACTGTTGAAGGCCACGGTGTTGTTCAGCAACTGGCCGGTGCCGAAGCTATTGAAGATGCCGCCGCCGGCGCCGTAGTAGTACGGCGTAAACCAGTGATCGACGTAGGGTTCGGTCATCATGTCGGGCACGACCGTCAGGTAGCCCTCGCCCTTCATGTCGATCATCGGTTCGAAATCGGCGGTATTCCCGGACACCGTGCTATTGGACAGGTACAGGGTGCTGGGCACCAGCTGACCGGTCTGGAATACCGCGTCTTCCGGCACCGCCCACTCATTGGCCAACGCACCGTTGCTGATACCGCCGCCGAAGGCCGCATCATTGTTGATGATGGCGCTGGAGATAATGTCCGCGGTGCCGCCGAAGTCGTTCAGGATACCGCCGCCCACATGCGCGGCATTGTCTTCCACGCTGGTGGAATCCATGGACAGCCAACCGTGCGGCATGGGCATGGGCAGATAGCCCGGACCGATCTGGAAGCAGACCGGCGGCAGGTAATCGTGACCCATCATGCCGACGTTGGCCACGCCGCCGCCATACTCGGCTTCGTTGTTGGAAATGGTACTCAACAGTACTTCGGCATAGCCGTCGTTGAAGATACCGCCGCCGAAGCCACCGCCGACACCATGGTCGCCGTTGCCATCGAAGCCGTGCACCGGATCCTGAACCCAGGTATCTATCGCATGGAAATCGCTCAGGCCGATGCGAGTAGCGAACAAACCGCCGGCGAACAAACCGCCCGGCGGAGCGCCGATATGCGGCAAGTCACCAAGCGCCAACACGCCGAGGCCGTCGGCGGTGCCGTAGAAGCCGAGATGGCCGTAAGCATAGGCGCCGACCTGGGCAAAGTTGCCGTCGATCAGGCTGTTTTCGACCACCAGCTCGCCACCGTTGTAGATGCCGCCGCCGCTGCCGCCATAAAAGCCGGCCTCGAAATAGGCGCCGCCGGTAAACTCCGCGTCCACCCTGAACACGCCGACACCGCTGCCTTCTGCATCGATACCGGCATAGTCGGTCGCGAACCAACCGCCGCCGTACAGCAGACCGGCAGCCACCCCGGCCTGGTTACCGGCCACGGTACTGTCGATAACCTCTACCCTGCCGGCCGCCGGCAACAAGAGCGGTCCGGGGTAGACTACCGGCGCCCCGGCAACATTCGTCTGACCGTTAAGGATCCCGTGCCCCATCGGCGCGTTGTAAATGCCGCCGCCGTTGCCGGCGTCAAAAAGGCGTTCGAAGTTGATGTCGCCGACGGTGTATTCCACCAGCGCCTCGGAACCGAGCCAACCGCCGACGCCATCACCGCCGAATGGCGCACCGGTCACATGGCCGGGGCCGTCGAACAGGCCGACACCGAACAGGTCGAACGTCCCGTAGAGGCCGTGCAAAGGCATCTCGTAATCGTCACCGCTGGTGTACTCGGTCTCCGAGTCGTTCTCGTCACCAAGGAACCAGCCTTGCCCATAGAAGCTGCCGACCGCGACGTTATGGTCTACGTGACTGTCTTCCAGCACCCGCACCTGGCCGCCGTCGTTGTAGATACCGCCACCGTTGCCGCCCAAGACGCCGGCGGCGAAATGGCCGCCGCCGTAGAAGGTGCCCGTGGCATTGAATGCGGCTACCGACGCGAAGTCCGGCTGCGGAAACTCACCCGCCGGCGCTTCGGTGCTGAACAAGCCGAATCCGCCGAAGTAGAAATCCGGTTCGAACAACGCGTGCGTGATGTCATACAGGCCGCCTTCACCGAAGTATTCGTCCAATGCGAAGCCGACACCGCCGGCCTGATTGTAATTCACCTCACTGCCGTCGGTGACGGTCACTTGGCCGCGCACCATCGAAAACGGCATCGGCATGGTGTCCAGGGCGGCGCCCGCTTGCAGCGGGTACATCCCGTTGGTAATGGAGATACTGCCGGCATTGTAGATGCCGCCGCCATTGTGCTGCGCCCAGTTATGATTGACCTGGCTGTCGCTGATTAGCACCTCACCAAAGGCGTTGTAGATGCCGCCGCCGTTGCCCGAGTGAATACCGCCGACGCCGTTGATTTGGTTGTTGCCCTCATAAAACGGGCCATGTTCGGGCACGGTACCGACGATGAATTGCATATTGTCGATATGTACGTTGGCCGAAAAGCCGCCGATACCGAGCATCAGCGGCGCGTCGTCGATAATCGGCAGTTCGAACAGTTCATTCTCGGCCAGCAGTACGCCGCCCGCGCTGGCTTCGCCGTAGAACGAGAACATGCCCACACCGGCCATGGCCTCGTAGGCGACATTGCCGTTCACTTCGCTGCCGTTGCGAATCTCGACGTAGGGTCCCGGATTGAAGACCGGATAGGGCAACGGGCCGCCATCCGGCACCGCGGCGGCCGTGGCGATGTTGCCGCCAAAGCCGTTGTAAATACCGCCGCCGTTACCGCCCATGGCGGTGCCCCAGAACACGCCATAGCCGTGGTGGCCGTCCTGCACTTCCGTCGCCACCGCGTCTGCCCGGAACGAACCCGCGGCCCAGAATTCGCCTTCGATATCCGAGAACGCCGCGCTCACGTGCGCGCCGAGACCGCCGCCGCACAGCCAACCGCCGCGGGCGCCGGCCTGGTTGCCGTTCACCGTGCTGTCATCGACGATGACCTGACCGGGGATTGCGAAAATGCCGCGCTCACCGCCACCGTAGCCGTTGTAGATGCCGCCGCCGTTGCCGCTGTTGTAGAAATGCGTATAGGCGGCGATGGTGGGTAACGGTCCGTCGCTGGGATAGTCAATCCCATAGACCGGGAACGGCAGATCGATCGCGTCCAGGAGGGTATCGCCGAACCAGCCGACGCCGATGCCGGCCAGTACGTCGCCGATCGGGTTGTTGCCCTCACCGAAGAACACGTCGCCGAACACCGCCACTTCCGCCTGCAGGTCATAGTGGGCGGCGCCGACCAGGATGCCTTCGCCGTGGAAACTGCCGAAGGCCGTGTTGTCGTCCACGTGACTGCCGTTCAGCACCTCGACCTGGCCACCGGCGTTGTAGATGCCGCCGCCGTTGCCGCCGAAGATGGTGGTCTCGAAGGCGCCGAGGAAACCGGCGATGCCGTCCTCAACCGTAAAGCCGACCGTATAATCACCCGCGAAACCGCTGTCGATGGTGCCGACACCAATGCCGATCAGATCCGGCAGTGGAATCCCGAAAATGGAATCCACGCCGAACAAGGAACCGATGGCCTCGGGGATGTCGCTGCCGCCAATGAAGCCGACGCCACCGGCGCGATTGTCGTTCACCTGGCTATCGTCGAGTATCACGTGGCCGTCGATATACAGGCCCGGCCCCTCGGTCATGTAGCCGGACACCGGCCCCTCGCTGATGTAACCGGGAAGCGGGCCGTCATAAATCATCGGCGCCAGGTAGCCCTCGTTATAGATACCGCCGCCGTTGCGTTGCGCCCAGTTATCGTTGACCTGGCTCTCGGAAATATATAGGTCACCGTAGTAATTGTAGATACCGCCGCCGTCGCCGGAACTGACGGTACGGTAATCGAACGGCCCGTAATTGATCGGCGCACCGGCGATGAACTTGGCGCCCTCGAGATGCATCTCCACGCCGAACACGCCGGGCTGCTCATTCCGCAAATCCACGTCCAGCCCATCGAACCCACCTGCACGATCGACCAATACACGCGCATTGGCGTTGTCCGCATGACCATAAAAGCTGAATACGCCGACACCGGCCACCGCGCCGTGGGCGATATTGCCGTCCACTTCGCTGCCGTCGACGATGTCGACGACGCCGCCTTCGTTGTAGACACCGCCGCCGTTACCGCCGGTGCTGAAACCGATGAAGGCACCGAGACCCAAACCGACATCGGCGCTGGCGGACATGAAGCCGCGCGCCAGGATGCCGTCGGGAATCCTGCTCTCACCAGGATCCAGGATGTCGAAGTCCTTGATGCCGCCGTCGCCGCCGCCGGCCAGCCAGCCGCCCAGCGCACCGGCCTGGTTGCCGTTGACGGTGGTGTTGTCGATCAGCACCGAGCCCAGGATCGGTCCTTCCATCGGATAGCCGTAAGGCACCGGTCCCTCGACGAAGTACTCGGCCTCCATACCCTTGTTGTAGATGCCGCCGCCGTTACCGCTGCCGTAGAAGTGATCCATGGCACTCTCGTAGACGAAGGGCGGCACCGCGCCGGGATCAAACCCCGCGCCAAGATCGCCGGCACCGTAATCGATCCGGGTATCCCAGCCGACGATTCGGGGCAGTTCCCTGAGTGGCTCCATGGTGCGCAGCCAGAAATCCACGCCGCCGTTCTCCCCGGTCGCATCCAGAGTGCCGAGCACGAAGCCTTCTCCCTGGAAACTGCCGAAGGCGGTGTTGTCATCCACATGGCTGTCGTGCAGTTCGACCACACCGTAATTGTTGAATATGCCGCCGCCGTTACCGCCCCACACGGTCAAATCGACGGTACCGGCGAATGCACCGACACCTTCCGTATCGACGGAGAGCAGGCTCAGCTTGCGACCCGGGCCCTCGCCGAAGGTTTCGGCGCTGTTGCCGGTCACCGAGCCCTGGCCGATGAACCAGAGGTCGTCCCCGGGATTCCCGCCCAAACCGAACCCGATGTCGCCGGCCAAGCCGCCGAGATCGAATCCGAGGCCGCCTACCAGGCCGGCACCGCCGGCGGAGTTTTCATTGACCTGGCTGTCGCTGATGTAGACCTCGGCGCCGGTGGCGTAGTCATATACCGGCCCCTCGACGGCAAACGCCTTCTGCATGCCGCCCTCGGAGAAGCTGATGTCATTGTTATAGATGCCGCCGCCGTTACCCTGCGCCCAGTTGCCGTTGACCTGGCTGCCGTTGCTTATGTTGACCACCGCATAGTCGTCGTGATTGGCGTAATTGTAGATACCGCCGCCGTCGCCGACACTGGTCTGCTGGAAGCCATAAGGACCAAAATAGCCCTCACCGTCGAAGAACAGGCTGCCCGAGGTGGGGGCAAACCAGTCGCTCCAGAATTCGGCGTGCAGGGAGGATTCCACATAGAACTCCGTGCTGCGGCCGGTGATACGTTTGTCGTTATTTTGCGCCTCGGATTCGGCTTCCAGGGTACCGCCGCCGGCGAACACGCCCTCGCCGAAGAAGCCGGCATGGGCAACATTGTGGTTCACCATGCTGTTATCGATGTTGACGGTGCCGCCGTGATTGTAGATGCCGCCGCCGTTACCGCCGGTAGCACTGCCGGAAAAGTGACCCAGGGCATGCACGTCGCCGGCCATCGTCCAGTCACCGAATTCGAGCGGACGCGGCCCGCCGGAGATGTCACCCTCGGAATAGAAATCCCCTTCGAGGCACAGATGCAGGCCGATGGCGCCGGCCTGGTTGTGGTTCACCTCGCTGTTCGTGAGATTGATGGTGCCGAAGTGGTTGTTGAAGATGCCGCCGCCGGCCGCCGCCCCGAGCTCGCGGATATTTACGCCGTCGCTTTCGTCGGGATAGAACGAGCCATAGAAATCCAGCCGGGCATCGCCCGCTTTCTTGAACGGACCCTTGGTGAAAAAGTCGCCATTGATCCCCGCATCGCCCTGGCCCAGGATTTGCGATACGGCACCCCTCAGGCCCGCGTAGGCGACATTGTAGTTGACGGTGCTGTCGGTGATGTCGACCAGGCCGCCGGCATTGTAGATGCCGCCGCCTTCGCCTACGGTCGCCACGATGTCCAGTGCATCGTCGGGCGGACGCAGACCGAAATGGAAGCCCACGTGCGCGTCGAATTCGCCGCTACCCGGCCGGACCTTGTAGCCGTAGTCATAGGGGTCGCGCTCCCCACGTTCGAAGGTTGCGCTACCGCGACCGCCGAACTCGATGGCGCCTTCACTGCCGGAATAGATCAACGACGCATGACCACCGGCGGCATTGTGATCGATGTGGCTGTTGTCGGAGATATAGACCTCCGCAACCGGGATCGCGCCTTCGCCGTAGAAGCCAATCAGGCGCGGCATGCCCTCACCTTCGAACAGCGCTTCATTGTAGATACCGCCGCCGGCACGATAAGCGTAATTCCAGCTGACGTCGCTGCGCTCGATGTAAACCGTGTCGCGCTGGTTGTAGATACCGCCACCGAAGGTCGCGGTATTGTGCGAGACACTGCTGTCCGTTACATACAGCGTATTCGACAAAGCCACTGGGCCGTAGAAGTCGCCGGAGGTATTGAAGATACCGCCGCCACGGCCGGACTCGGCGACATTGCCGTCCACCGTGCTGTTGCTGATGGTGACGATACCGGCATCGTTGTAGATGCCGCCGCCGGTGCCGCCGCCGCGGTAGTGATCGGCGCAGGCCTCGTCCCAGGTGGTGAACCAGAAGTCGTAGGTATTCAGGTGTAAATCGAAGCTGCCGGACAGCTCGTTATTGCCCAGGGAGATCTGCAGGGTATAGGTGTCGCCCTCGTCGATTTCGTTGCTGCGTTCCGGGATGATGCCGCCGTCCTCGGCGTTCGAATAGAATTCACCGACACCAATGGTGTAGGTACCGGAGGTCTGGAACAGGAACTCGAAGTAACTGTCGAGACCGGAGGTGCTGCCGGCCTCGCCGAACGAGGTATTGGCATCGTCGAAACTTGCAACAAGGTTGCCGTCCGGGTCGAACAGGAACAGCTGGGCGTTCATGCTGCCGGGTTCCCCATAGTACGATCCGAAATCAATGTCGAAGATGCCGCGCTCACCGGCCTCGGCGTCGAAGGAGAAGTAATCGAATCCATCACCATTGGTGTGGCCGGTAATGCTCACATGGCGCATGGTCTCGGAATCGGCGATGTTCGGATCGGAGAAGGTGTTGAACAGACTGCCATCCACATGCTGCGCTGTCGCCAGGGTATCGTTGTCCGTGCCGTCTTCCAGCATGCCCTCACCGCTGAAGAGGGCGCCCTCACTGATAAACCGACCCTCGGCGTTGAAATAACCCTCGGCGCTGAAGTGGCCTTCGCCCTGGAATTCGCGCCGCGCGACGTTGCCGTCCACGCTGCTCTGTTCGGTGACCATACCGCCTTCGGCGGAAAAACTGCCGCCTTCGGCAACAAACCCGCTTGCGCCGGAGACGGAGACGTTGCCGCCCGCGTTATAGATACCGCCGCCCTGTCCGGCGAGACCATAACCGTAGAAATTGGCGTTTAGATGAATGCTGCCTTCGGCGTTGAAACGTGCTTCCTGCACGTAGATGGGTTCACCATCATCGTACAGGGAAAGTTGGTGCACATTGCCGGCAAACACACCGCTCTGCCAGATCATCTCCGGCACCGGCGGCGGACCGCCGGCGACGTTGTAGTCCACGTGACCGCCTTGGGAAATTGACAGGATATCTCCGGTCTCCTCGTCCTCGACGACCGTGGATTCGATGACCACATTGCCACCGTTGTTGAAGATGCCGCCGCCACGACCGCCCGGCAGGTCATCCGTGTTCACGCCACTGCCAAAATAGGAGCGCAGCACGTGAAAAGGATCATATAGAAAACCCTCGCCGTCGAAACTCAGCGTGCCGGTCACGCCGTTAATGATCGCTGAGGTCTCCGGCGGCGCGCCTTCCTCTCCACCTTCACCTTCGTCAACGGAATGCGCCTCGGCGCTGAAGTAGCCGCCTTTGATGCTGACATAGGCCTCACCCAGGAAGGTGGCATAGGCGGTGTTGTGGTTGACCTCGCTGCCTTCGGTAATCAACACCTCGCCGCCGTCGTTATAGATACCACCGCCGTCGCCGCCGAGAATCGCGAATGGCAAACTGCCGCGCGGAGACGGCTGCCAGATTCCGAGGGAACCGTCGAGACTGCCGAAATTGAACCAGACACTGCCGTCATCGACACTGCCGGTCAGCGTGGAGTCGTAAAAATTGAAAGCAGCATCGCCGAAGAGGTAACCATCGGATGTGTCAAAAAACGCGCCGCTCTGAAACACGCCGGTGCCGCCGGCGGCATTGTGATTGACGGTGCTGTAATAGGTGAGGTTCACCTCGGCATCGGGGCCGCCGCTGTAGATGCCGCCGCCGTTGCGGTAGGCGTGGTTCTCGTTCACTTCACCGCCATGGAGATTGACGATGCCCCCGTGGTTATAGATGCCGCCGCCGTCCAGGAGCGCGGTATTGTGATTGACCGAGCCGCCATGCATGACGTTGACGGTCTCCGGCGCATCGACGCTGTAGATACCGCCGCCGCTGCCGGCGGCGAAGTTCATGTTGACCTTGCCGCCGCTCAGGACGTCGACCGTACCGCCGTCGTTGTAGATGCCGCCGCCGTGACCATAGTAAGTTTGGTTCGCGGACACACGGCTCGCGTCCTCCGGTCCCTCCGCATTGAAGTCGCGCACGGTAACAGTGCTGCCCTCGTTATAGATACCGCCGCCGTTCTCCACCGCAGTGTTGTGGCTGACCCGGCTGCCGTCCGCCACCAGGACGCCGTGGTCGCCCGACCCGGCGCTGGCATAAATGCCGCCACCGTCCGCGCGTGCGTAGTTGTCGGTTACTCTGGTATCGTTCCAGAGTTCCAGCGTGCCGGTGCTGTAGATACCGCCGCCCTTGTTAGCCTCGTTGTTTTCGACAACCACCGGAGCTTCGTCAATCAGGGGATCGAAGCCCTCTTCGAACCCGCCGGCGGTTTCGCCGCTCCCCCAGCCGGCACTCGAGTAATAGTTGCCGTCGCCAAAGGGCGTCGTACCCAGATACAGGTTACCTTCGTTCAGGATGCCGCCGCCCAGCTCGGCGTCGCCGCCAGTGATCGTGATGCCGGACATCCAGACATTCGCGCCTTCATGAACGTGGAACACCCGGTCGCCGCCGAGCGAATCGAAGCCGGAGGCATCGATGGTGACATCCCTGGGACTGCCGCTGAGGCCGACGATCGCCAGGTCATCGCGAATATCCAGGTCGCCCCAGATCGCCATGTCGTCACCGAGCCCGCCAAAACCATCATCACGGTAAAGTGTGTAGGTGTCGCTATAGAGAAAGATGGTATCGGCACCGCCGACCTGATTGGATGCATAGATAGCATCACGCAGCGAAGGCCCGGTACCGAAGGTGAAGGTATCCGAGGTATCACTAACAAAGTACGCCGTCAGGATATGCGAGTAGTCCGCCATGGAGGACTGCTCGAAGGTGACCTCGGTAATCACCTCGCCGGTGGTGTATTCCAGGGTCCAGTCGCCGCCGTATTCGGCGGTGCCGGTGTCGTCGCTGGAGGCGGCCACGTCAGCGCCGGTGACCTCGGCCAGCTCGTCGACCAGCGCGATGCCCTCGGCATCGGCGGCCACGTTACAACCGTAGATGAGGATGTCCGCTTCTTCCGTCAGCGAGTCACTCCAGGTGGCCAGCATGTCGTGGTATTCGTCGACATTATTGTTGCTGAGTACCGTGTTGCCGAGCTTGACCTTGCCGTTGTTGCTATGCGAGACGATATGCACCGCGGCGACACCGGTGTAGCCGGCGAGCACTTCGGTAATCTGTTCGACGCCGTCTTGCGAGCTGTCGAGAATGACCAGCTCGACGCCTTCGGGCAGGACCATATCGGCCATCGAATCTTCCGCAGCTTCGTTCGCTGCCGAAGCTGTCGTATCCGTGCTCGGTGTCACCGCCTCGGCGGTACTTGGAGCGGCCGCGGCCGCCGGCGCGGCGCTCGCGCTGTCGCCAGTTACTGACTCGACAGCGTCGGGCTCGGTCGTGTCGGCCATGGACGCCTCGGCGCTGGCGACGATACCCTCGATCAGGGTCTCGATGTCCTGCACCGCGGAATCGACAAAAATGATTTCCGTCGGTCCATCTACCGGGACAGTGACCGGATCAATTACTTCTTCCTCGACGGCCTCTTCCTCGGCCGCTACAGCTTCATCGTCGTTATCCTTGTCGTTCTTCTTGTCCTCGTTGTCACTGCTCTCCTCGACCGTCGTCTCCTCGACGACCTCCGCTTCCGCGGTCACCGTGGGGGTGTCGGTCACCGTGGTGTCGGTGGCAGTCGTGTCGGCTACGACCTCTTCCGCCTCGCCCTCCGTAATCAGTTCGGCCAGTTCAGCCAACTCTTCGGCTTCGGTGCTCGCGGCGGCATCGCCTTCAGGCGCCGCTTCGCTCGTCTCGGCAGCAATCTCTTCGGTCGTTTCGGTCAGTAACTGATCGTCGCCAGCGGTCGCGGTGGAGTCCGTCTCGGAGGTGACGGGTTCATCGGCGGTGGTATCCCCCGCCGCGCTCTCGGTGGTCTCGTCCTCGTTGCTGGTGGCGGGCGCCGCGGTACTGTCTACCTCATCCGCAGTCGCGCTGTCGGAGGATTCGGTAGAGGATTGGGTGGCTGCTTCGTTGGCGGTGGCGTTCGCTTCGGTTTCGGCTGCGGGGTTCGCCGTGGCGCTGGTGTCGGTTTCGGTGGCGCCGTCGATGCCCGCAACCAGACCGGCGCCATCGAACATGAGGCGCGGTTCCAGGGCAATCATTAACGAACTCGATGAGACACTTCCGTATGGCAGACTTTGATCACTGGACGGCGCTCGAACCACGCCCCGCTTTGCACGCTTGCGCGATCTCATTGCAATACCCCCGCGGTCTCCCCGTTCGATCCAAACGAGAAGTTCCCGACAGTTTTATTGTCCCGCTGAAAGTCCTTTGTGCTTTTATCTTTTTCAACGGGCTGGAGGTTGCGGCCTCGACCTGGTTACACCCGGCAAGGTGCGGACGAGAACCACAGGCGACCCCCGATTTGATGAATTCACCCTACTCCCAACGGAATTGATTTTCAATGATCTGCATACACCAAAAATCGTTGCCATAGGCTTATCCGTGGCCGTGGAAGATCTGACACTCCGCGTAGCAGATCTTCCTCGGCATAACCCGGCGGCGCCACGAAAACGACTTATATTATCGATATTTAGGCGGGCCTGTACGGGGCCGAATGGCGGTGATCTTGTGCCGCCACGGGGTGCCTCTGCCGCAGCGACTCCGCAGAGTTCAAATGCGTTCCTGGATTATCTGCAGCGCCGCATTCACACGCGCGTCGCGATCGCCAGTGATTTCCACGGGCTCGATGCCGGCCTGTTCGGCAATGGGCCTCAATTCCCGATCCACGCGGGCGCGATACTCCTCAGACGGGGGGCGACGATCGTCACGCACAAGGGGAATCTCGATGGGGAGGTGGATGAACAATGTGAATTCCGGTGCGTACCAGCGCAGCAATTCCTGCAACAACCGGGCAATGACCGGCTCATCCGGGCCCTCGAGCCGAAAATAGGTCAGCAGATCCAGGAGGGTGCGATCGTAGATACAGAACTCGCAGCCGGGTTGATCGAGGCGGGCGAAGTGCGCCTCCAGCAGGCGCAGGTAACGGCGTGTCGGATCGAGGGCGCGCAGCTCCTGTTCCAGATCCCGGATGGGCTCGGCGGCGACCACCGCGTCGCCGGCCGTGCTCAATTCTTCAGCAAGCGCGTTTGCGAGAGTGGTCTTGCCAACCGAGTGGGCGCCGATAATGCCGATACGGACCAGGGAGCCGGACACGGGATCATTTGACGTCGTAACCGAGACGCTCGATATGCGGCTGCAGGATCGGCAGAATCTCGTCGATGTGTTTGCGGTACTTCTTGTAACGAAACATTGCGTCCTTGTAGAGCTTCTCGCTGACCTGGGCGTAGCTGGCGGTGCGCGCGTAGCGCTTGTTGAGATGGAAGTCCACGCAGCGCGGGTCCCAGGGCTGGCCGAGAAAGTCCAGCATCTCGCGGGTCTTCTTTTCGATGTTGCCGACAATGTCCTCGTAGCGAACCGCGTGATACTTCATGTCGAGTACATCCTTATAGTGCTCGACGAGATCCGCGACCATCGCATAGTGCTCGGCGGCCGCGACCAGATCGAAGGAGAAGAAGCCGCCGTGGCGCGCATCATTGAAGAAACTCGACAACACCACATCGAGGGGGTGCCGGATGACGTGCACGATCTCCGCCTCCGGAAACATGAGGTTGATCAGACCGAGATGCACCTCGTTCAGCGGCATCTTGTCCGTGAAGCGCTTGACCGTGGGTTCCAGGATCCCCGCCATGCGCGCCTTGGTCAGGTAGTCGCGGCGCAGGTTCTGGATCAGATCTCGCTTCGACGGCTGAATCAATTCGGCGAGACACTCCGGGTACAGTTCGCGGCTACCCACCAACTGCGCCGCCCGATTGGCGATGTCGAGAATATAAAAAAGTTCATCGCCGCCGGAGATATCGGGGTGGTTGCTGAGCATCTGCTCCACCATGCTGGTGCCGGAACGGGTGAAGCCGACGATAAAGATCGGTCGCTCCTCAT
>CAMYOD010000009.1 GCA_947259975.1 uncultured Gammaproteobacteria bacterium | reverse complement strand
CCACACCCGGCGAGTGTGAGCACCGTGCCGAGTAGCAGTAACTGCATGCACGCTGTCGACAGATTTACGACTTTTGATGTCTTAGCGCTCGCCACTCGTTACTCGCGACTCGTCACTTGGTCTTATTCCGGCGGCGCCACGATGACTTCGTCGTAGGCGTGGCGCCGCGTAATCAGCCCGCTGAATTCGAATACGTCGAGCAGGTTCTCGTAGGCGGCCGCGGAGATTGCCACCTCCGGTGTCCAGCAGCCGAGTTGTTGATAGGCGGCGATCGTCTGCGCGAGTACGACCGGTTCGATGTCGGGAAAGAAGCCGGCTTCCAGTTCCAACGCGGCGATTTCATCGGCGTCGGCATGGATGACGTGGTCTCGCGCACGGCGGTAGGCGCGCATGAATGCGCGTGCCATATCAGTAGCGAGCCACCCCCGGTCCGCGGATAGACTGCTGAAGGCCACCGGCCCCACCGCATCGCCGACCGCGGCCACCACATGCGCGACCCCCTCATGCGCCAACTGCTGCGGCGCCGGCCCCTGTTGATGCACATAGTCCCCGCGCCCGGCGCGAAAGGCCTTATCAATGGCGTCCACATCGACGGCGTCGATGACGTCAAGATCCGTGAAGTCCACGCCCTGGCGATGTAAGCCATATTTGAGCATCGCCAGCGGTTGAAAGAAGTGATCCACCAGCACCTTCTTGCCGCGCAGGTTCGCCCACGTGAATTCGGGTTCCGCTTTTCGCCCGGCGATGAAAAAGCCGTCCCGTTCGTTTATCTGCGCAAAATGCACCGGCCCGACCGGCGTGCCCGCCTCCAGGGCGGCGAAACTGGTGGCCACCGCCGACTGCGCCACATGGCAGGTACCCGCGGCAATGTTTTTCGGCACCGTGTTCTCGGGTGTGGCAACGGTGTAGGTCGGCTCAAGGCCTTCGTCGCGCAGGTAACCCCCGGCCAGGGTCATGAGCAGGGGACTGTAGAACGCCGAGTGGCGCAGAGCCATGATATGTATCTTCGTCATGGTACTGGCGGATGTGTGATTATTGATCCAGGGTCCAGGACTCAGCGGTAAAACGCAACGCCGGCTATACAGACATCGGCATTGAATTCACGACCAATGGCGACGATGCCGAGGCGTTTGAGTTTACTGAGATTCAAAGTCTTGTTTGTGCGGTAGCGAACGAACTCGGAAAACGGTAGCTTCAGTGTGGTCCATGCAGGCGTGGCCTCAAAAGACGCGCGATAGGACTGCCAGGGCAGCCACAGCCCTGATGTGCGCAGGTGTACGTTGTAGGTCTCGCCGTTTCCGTAGACGGTCACTTCGACGCCGGAATAGCCCGCAGCGTCGAAGCTGCCTTCCTGGCTTAGGTCCAGCATCGTCTGCACGAAGCCGCCGTTGTTGTCCAGACTGACCTCACCGCGCAGGCGCAGGCATTCGCGGCCGTCGACGGTCTCGGTCGTCAACTGTCCCTGCGAGACGCCACCCATGACACCGTCGGTGACCAATCGCCAGCTGGTGCCAAGTGGGGAGCTGCGGTCACCGAGGCTGCGATCATCAACAATGTAGGTAGTCTCAGCCATGGAAGACTGGGGTAACGCGCCCGCCAGAATTATCAGGGCGACCCGCCGAACCTTGGGTGTAACGAATCGCATGACTCGCCTCAATGCAAGTTGTTGGGATCATTCGGACCGTGTCGTAGTTCGCGAAGCCTGTTTTATCACCGCCATGGCCGGGCCGCAAAATTGAACCCAATCATTGCAGAATGGTCTACACTTAAATGTAACAAATCTGTCACATTACGCTGAGTCGTAATCGCATCCGCCGGTGGCACTGTTTTAACAGGAGGGCAGGGTATGCGTGACTTGATCGTGGCTCTCATGGCCTGGATCGGTGGTAACACCGGTTACAACGTCGATGTCCAACTGCCAAATGTGGTGATGACCGCGCGCCACAACATGTGCGCGATATATGGCATCGATCGCATGAGCGCATGTGACGGCTCCGGCCTGAAAGGATTCTATGACAAGAACGTCACGATCTATCTGGGGCTCGATTTTGACAAGGACGACGAAGCGGATCGCGCCCGGTTACTCCATGAACTGGTCCACTATGTGCAATGGGCCAACAAGCAAAATATCCAGGTCTGTCTGGGCGACCTCGAACTCGAGGCCTACGATCTCCAGGATCGCTGGCGTATGGAGGTCGGCCTCACCGCCAGCACCGGCGAATTCAAACGCATCCTGTTAGCCGCGTCCTGTGACGCCTAACCGCTGTGCGTAGCCACGCCGTCAGTCGTTAAGCTCGACGATCTCACCTTCCACCATGAAGATCACGCGTTCGGCAATATTGAGCGCCCGATCGGCAATGCGCTCCAGGTTGTGACCAATCCATAGCAGGTGTGTCCCCGTCTCGATTTCGTGCGCGTTGTCAGACATGCCTTGGAGTATTCGCCGGTCGAGTTGAGTCTGTAGCTTATCAACTTCGTTATCCAGGTCTGCCAGGGCACGGGCCGCCTCGGCGTCGCCCTTGAGGTAGGCTTCGATTGCCCGCTTCAGCATCTGGCTGGCATTGGACGTCATTGATTGAATATCGGCGTCGGGCGGCAAGCCTGTGGGCACAGAGTCGATGGTGATCTTTGCGATTGCCACGGCGTGGTCGGCGATGCGCTCGAGTTCCCAGGTGATGTGGCCCGCAGCCAGGATGGCACGCAGGTCGCTGGCCACCGGTTGCTGAGTGGCGATGGTGGAGAAACAGGCCGCTTCTATCGCCGCATTGAGTTCATTGATTTCCGCGTCGCCGTCGACCACCTGCCGTGCCTTGTTCATGTCGCCCCGCGCCATGGCGTCGACGGCGCCGCGTATGGCGGCGTGCGTAAGGTCGGACAGATTTCGCAGCGCTTCGCGAATCGCCTGTTCGTCGTTCTCCAGGAGCAGCCGTTTCGGTGTCATCTCGTACCCTTTGTTGATTACTTAGTTCGTGGCCACGGTTGGAGTGCGGCTGTCAGGCAATGCATTTGCCGGCGCAACAACCCGGTTCGCGTATGCCGCGGCAGGCAAGAATTGCGACCGCGGCACCGAGCGGCGGCGCCGACAAATACAGCCAGATTTCAGCCATATTGGCCCCAATCAGCGCGGGACCCAGAGAACGCGCCGGATTCATGGATGCACCTGATATCGGTCCGGCGAACAAGGCCGCAAGCGCCACCACGCCGCCCACGGCGACGCCGGTCATGATGCCTTTTTCCTTTGCGCCGGTCGCCACGCTGATGATGGTGAGCATCAGGATAAAGGTCAGCAGCACCTCCATCAGGAATGACTGCAATGCGGTGCCCGTGGGTATGGTTGCACCCAGGTCCGCATGGTTTCCGAGGACCAACCAGACGCAAAGGCTCGCGGTAATCGCGCCGAGAAACTGGGCGGCCCAATAGGGTAGGACCTCGGCGCCGGGAAGCCGCCGCGCGATCCAGAAGCCAAGGGTGACCGCGGGATTGATGTGCGCGCCGGAGATATCCCCGAAGCTGTAGATCGCCGCGGCGACGATGAGTCCGAATACCAACGCGACACCAACATGGGTCACCATTCCGCCGCTCAGGTCGTTGACCACGATCGCGGCGGTGCCGGCGAACACCATACAGAATGTGCCGAGAAACTCGGCGATGTAGCGTTTGAATCGTAACATTTAGCCCGTCTCAACCTGTTGAGGCGGGGTCATTATACATACCTGCGGATGTGTGCCGGGATCCCAATGTGTCTGCTCGAGGGCAGTGGCCAGATGCGCCAGCCGTATCCTGAAAGATTTTGCGGTACGCACTGGGACAGACTCGAATCTGGAAATGTCCCCGGCTCTATCTGAGGTCGTCCTTTGGGATGGGCAGGTGGACGTTTTTCGCCTTGGAGACGTTGGCGAATGCGAGGGTGACCGTGGTGAGATCGACGCCGGAGAAATCCGCATTTTGTACTTTGGCCTTGCGAAGTATGGCGCCACTCAGGGTCGCGTTACTCAAATCGGAATCAGCCAGATTGGCACTGGTCAGATTGGCATTCAACAGCGACGCCCCGGACAAGTCTGCGCCCACCAGGCTCGCATTACTGAGATCCGCAAGATTAGCGATAGCCGGGATACAGTTCTCGCCGCCAAGTTTGGCGCCGTCGAGTTTGGCGCGCGCAAGATTGGCGCCGTTCAGGTGTGCGTTACAGAAATAGGCACCGCGCAAATCGGCACCGCGCAGATTGGCATCGATCATCAACGCCGAACCGATTACCGCTTCACGCAGGTCCGCTTCCTCGAGATGTGTGTTGTGCAAGTCAGAACGGGAGCAGGTCGCCTTGGACAGATTGGCCTGATGCAGGTCAACGTGGCGCAAGTCGCAGGAAGTAAGTCGCGCATCCTGCAGGCAGCAGTGCGCCATCGCCGCGGCATGGCCGGCGATGCCATCGCTGAAACGGGCATTGTCGAGATCGGCACCTTTGAAGTTGGCCCCGCGCAATACCGTGTTGATGAAATTTGCGTTCTGCAGGGTGGTGCCCTCCAGGTCCGCATCACTCAGATCCGTGCCCTGGAACTGGGCGTGGCTCAGATCCATACCCTTGAGATCGGCGCCCTGGAGGTCATGCTCTCGAAGATCCGCCGTCACGAGGCTGTCGAGCTCCAGTTCGAGCAGAGTCTCGCCGGTTTCTTTGTGTTTAATCTGAATCATTAGTGGTTACTCAACTGGAGGCGGAGAATCGGTCAATAATGCCGCAAGCGGCGGCGGGATGTCGAATTTAGCTGCGAAAATACGGTTTCTCCTCGAACCATGGTGAGTGGACTCCGCCTATCGCCGCGCCCGCATTGTTTGCTATGATGCGCGGCCGCTTAGCGCCGCGCTATCCAATCTACCCCCGGAACGGTCAGCCCCCATGAAATCGCCTCGTATTGTCGCCATATTTGTCGCCTCGCTTTCGTTTGTTGTCTCCATTGCCCGTGCGGACGTGACGGTACTGATTCATGGCTGGGCCGCGAACGCGGATACCTGGCTGCATAGCGGTGTGTTGCCGGTGCTGGAGTCGCATGGCTGGCGTCAGGCCGGCACGGTAACCGCCACGCCCAACGGCATCAGCCATTTCCCGGCGCCGGCCCAGGCTGGCGGTAATGCGATCTATCGGGTGCATCTGCCGGCCGAGGCGCCCCTGCAGATTCAGGCCGCCCATTTGTACGCCGAACTGCAATACATACGCGAGCGGCACCCGGTCGAGCCCTTGTCACTGGTGGGACACTCCGCCGGCGGCTTGGTGGCGCGACTCGTGGTGGTGCGGCCCGAGGCGCCCCGCGTCGATACCCTGGTGACCATAGCCACTCCCAACTTGGGCACCGATCGCGCCATTACGGGATTGAATGTCGCCGACAGCAAACCGTTTTTCTGTCCGGGGCCGGGGATCGATTTCCTGAAGAACGTTTTTGGCGGTGACAAATACCGCTACCTGAAGCACTCCCGCGGCGCGTTGGTCGATATGACGCCCGCAGCGCCGGGCACTCTCATCGGCTGGCTCAACCAGCAACCCCATCCCGATATTACCTATCACGCCATCGTCCGTCAGATCACCGCCTACGGCGACGAACTGGTGCCGGCCTTCAGTCAGGACCTGAACCAGGTGCCACCACTGCGCGGGCGTGCCCGGGTGCACGTAACGCACGCGGGTCATGGCCTCAATCCGGCGGATGGGCAATTGCTTGCGACGATTCTGGCGCCGCGTTAAGGCAGTATCGAGTTACGAGTCTCGAGTTTCGAGCGAGCATCAAACCGGGCCTGCGCAGAGAAATCCCGCCCCGCGAAGGCCTGTCCTGCCCAAAGATTCTTAATAGGCACATAAGGATCGCGTCAGACCCCGCCTGATACCACTTCTAGGTATCGATCAAAAACCATTGTTTTAAAATAATTAATGTAGATCAAACGCAGGGCAGCGCGAGATTGTTACCTGACTCGAAAGGCGGGCTTTTGCCCCTTGCAATATATTAGCAATTGCTTATATTGCACCCCGGCGTGACCGATAGCGGCGCCACGGTTTGTTTGCGATCGGGAGGGGCCTTGCCCGCAGTACCGATTTTTTATGACGCAATCAATTAAGAACAGTTTTGGAATTTCAAGCGGAGACTAATCATGAAGACAATAGCAAAGACGGTTGCCGCCCTGGCGCTCCTCGGTGTGTCGACGGCTGCATTTGCCTGGTGGGGCACGGGTCCCTCCAACGGTTTTGGTGACGGCTGGGGTGACGGTAACTTCAACTTCAGCATGGGCGGTTCGGCCCGTGGTTATGGCAACGGCTATGGCTACAACAATCCGTACTACGGTTATGCGCCTTACGGCTACGCCCCCTACGGCGTCGCGCCTTATGGACGCGCTCCTTATGCGGTCGCCCCGGCGATGACCGAAGAGCAGATCGAGGCCCAGAAGGCCGCGATCGAGGCGCAGCAGAAGGCCGCCGCCGATTTCGCCAAGCAGATCGAAGCGCAGCGCAAGGCCGCCATCGAGAATGGCGCCGTCGCGCCGACCGGTTTCCGTGGTCCTGTCTTCGAGCAGCATAGAGCCGCCATCGATGCCGAGCGTAAAGCCATGGATGCGATGTTCGAGAAACAGATGAAGGCTCACGAGGAGCAGATGGACGTCGCCCGTGCGCAGATGGAAAAGATGCGTGACGAGATGCGCGCGCGTCAGGCCGAGCGTCTGGCCGGTCTGGAGAAGCGGTTCGAAACCAAGTAATCTCGAACTGCAGTTTTGATTAAAAATGCCTGTGCGGGTGACCGCACAGGCATTTTTTGTGAGAACGCGTCAGGCTCGGATTTCGCGTACGCGAGCGAGGTACAAGGTACGAGATTTGAGCATGCCGCTAGATCCGCTGTTCCTTGTATCTTGAAACTTGCAACTTGAAACTGATTTTCATTCCCACTCCAGTTCGTCATACACCTGCTGCGCGTTGCGGCCCTTGAGCAGCTCGTAGTTCTGCAAGTAACCGAAACGGCTCTGATCGATGCTACCGATGTTCTGAACTTCCTTGCCTTCGGCACGAAACTGCTTGACTGCGTCGCGCAGAAACTTGAGGTAGTCGAGGCTGTCCTTGGTGGCCACCGCGAGGGTGGTGGGCTTGCCATGCCCGGGAATCACGTGTTGCGGCTGCTTGGCGGCCATGGCCTCGAACGCCTTGATCCAGCTGCCGCTGTGCGAAACCGACGAGATGGTCAACATCCTTTCCGTGTAAACGATGTCGCCGCTGAATACCACTTTGGCATCCGGTAACCACACGAAACTGTCGCCGGGGGTATGCGCCTGACCGGTATGATGCAACTCGATGCGGGTGTCGCCGACGGTGACCGTATGCGTGGTATCAAAGGTCTCATCCGCATACACCGCCTCGGTCCCGGCCAGGCCCTCGTCCTTAACCAGGTTGCCGAGCATGAAGAATTGATCGGTCTCGCGCGCCTTCTGGTCTTCCACCGCCTTGGCGGCGGCGATAATTTTCGCGCCGCGTTCCTTGAAATAGCCGTTGCCCAGCCAGCGGTGGTCCTGGCCCCCGGTATTGATCACCACCGTCACGGGGTGCTCGGTGACGGTCTTGATCAGTGCGGCGATTTCGGCCGCACCTTTGTAGGTACCGCCCGGGTCGACCAGTACCACACCCTTGCTTGAGATCACGAAGCCGAAGGTGGCATTGTTCGCCAGATTCTCCGGCGAGCGATTGGTCAGCGGGCCGACAATGGCATATACCGTATCGGTGACCTTATGTAATTCCAAGGCGGCGGCATGGACGGGTGCGGCGACCAGGCCGAAGAGGGCGATACAACTGAGATGAAACAGGGTTCTTATCATCGGGGTGGAGCTCCAAGTGACCGGGCGTAAGCTACAAGGTACGATGGATAAGGGACAAGAGCAAAGCGGGCGCAAGGGGCGCGGTAACTTGCTTGCATCTCGTCACCTGAAACTTGAACTCTTCATGCAGGCGCGGCTGCGGACTACCAATGAAGACACTGGTCACTTTCTGATATCAAAAGGGATTGGCACCTTCCACGAATACCGCCCAGCCAATATCAGCCGCACACCGCGCGCCGTGCTTCCAGCCCTCTGAGTACGAGCCGCCCAACACGGGGCCGCGAGTAGACTTCAGGTACGAAATCCTCGCGGTGACACGGTATTTGCAGTTGGCGCGTTGGGGATTCTGGTCGTCCACCCGGCAGCCCCCTTTACTGCCGTCCACCGTCCTCTGGAAGTCCGCGCTCGGCTGATTACTTCGGCTGACGTTGGAAAATTCCCGAGTCTCAGTCCCGCCGGGGTAGGGGTTATACGAATCGCCACTTCCGCTCCAGGCTTGAAATTCCGCCACCACCTTTACCTTTTCATAAGTAATGTTGGCGAAAACGCTGACACTGACCTGAGCGTGGATATCTTCGTGCAGGCTCCCCGTCATCACAGGACCATGCAAAACCACCGCGCAACTGAACCGCCGCACATCGAGCGTCCGCGTTCGCTGTCGCTCGGATTCCTTCACTGCCCGCGGTGGTTTGGCCGGTGCCGGTTGCGCTGCCCGCTCGCGTGGAACGTCCGGCTCTGCTGCTGGGGCAATACCGGCGAACATGAATGCCGCCATGAGAACGGTCAAGATCCATGTAACAAGTCGCGAACAAGGCATAGCAACCACCTTCGATTCGACGAGGTCGGGCCAAAGAATCGATTCATAATCCTGATACTGGATTCTAGTAGCCGAGGTATGGTGTTTCATTGACCTCAATCAAAGGAAAAAGCACGGGAAATTCCTCTCGCGGCGCGTTTTCGGTTCACCGATTGATCTGCGTCAAAGTGCCCCCGCCGCCAGAGGACTACCTTAACCTCATGCATCCTTAGCGGATTTAGTCGTGAGGAAACAATGGAAGACCTATTCTTGCTGGCAGATGAACTTGGCCCGGCCAAGGTCATCCACGTACACGAACCATCCATCGGTCTCAAGGCCGTACTCGTGGTTGATAACGTGGCCAAGGGACCGTCCATCGGTGGCGTACGCATGGCGGTGGATGTGAGCACCGAGGAGTGCATGCGCCTCGCCCGTGCCATGACCCTGAAGAACGCCGCCGCGGGACTGCCCCACGGTGGCGGCAAGGCCGTCCTCTACGGCGACCCGAAAATGCCCAAACCGGACAAGGAGCAGCTCATCCGGGCGCTCGCCTCGTCGCTGCGCAACGTGGAGGAATACATCTTCGCCCCCGACATGGGCACCGACGAGGAATGCATGGCCTGGGTGAAAGACGAAATCGGTCGCGTCGTCGGCCTGCCGAGGGAGGTGGGCGGAATCCCTTTGGATGAGATCGGCGCCACCGGGTTCGGGCTCAGTCACGTCACCGACGTGGCATTGGAGTACTGCGACTTTGACATCGACGGAGCCCGGGTGGTGATCCAGGGTTTCGGTGCCGTGGGCAAACATGCGGCGAGTTTCCTCACCAAGCAAGGCGCGGTGTTGGTGGCGGCAGCGGACTCCCGTGGCGCCATCCACGATCCCACCGGACTTGACGTGCATGCGCTGACTGAACTCAAGGCCGCCGGCAAAAGCGTCGCCCAATATTCCGGCGGTGAGCCGCTGGATCGGGATTCGGTCATCGATGTGGAGTGCGACATCTGGATCCCGGCGGCACGGCCGGACGTCATCAATAAGGAGAATGTCGACCGGCTGCAGACGCGGTTAGTGGTGGAAGGTGCCAACATACCGGTGACGCTGGAGGCGGAGGAGGAACTCCAGCGCCGCGGTATCCTGTATGTGCCGGATTTCATCGCCAACGCCGGCGGGGTCATCTGCGCCGCCATGGAATACCAGGGCGCGAGCCGCGCCGCCGCCTTCGATGCCATCGAAGAGAAGCTGCGACAGAACACGCGCACCGTTCTCGAACAAGCCCAGTACAACGATATCCCGCCACGTAAAGCCGCGGTCGACATGGCTTTGGCACGGGTGCGCAAGGCCATGAGCTTTCGCCGTTGGTCGCTGTTCTCTTCCGCGCCGGGGTTCGTCTAAGCGACGGCGGCGGAGCAAAAATCATGTATCGCATCCGCTTTCACGGCCGCGGCGGGCAGGGCATGAAGACCGCCAGCCGCATGCTTGGCAGTGCGTTTTTCGCCGAGGGTTTCGAGGTCCAGGACGCGCCCCGCTACGGCGCCGAGCGGCGTGGCGCGCCGATCTTCGCCTATGTGCGCGCGGACCGGGCGCCTATCAATGAGCGCGGCATTATCCGGCAACCGGACCTGGTGATCGTCGCGGACGACAGTCTGGTGGCGGTGCCCGCCGCCGGCGTGCTCGGCGGCATGACCAGCGATACGGTCCTGTTAATCAACAGTCACGAGTCACCGGATACCTGGCGCCACCGTTTGAACGCGCAGTCGACCATCCTGGTGTTGCCGGAACCCTTCGAACCGGAAGACCATGCAGAATTGCCCTATGCGGGGGCCGCCTGTGCCGGCGCGGCGGCCCAGCTGTTGGGCGTGATCCCCTGGGCGTCCATGGAACAGGCGCTGCGTCATGAGCTCGCCGAGCTGGCGCCGGCGGTGATCGAAACGAATGTGACCAGAGCGCGCACAGCTTTTGAGCGGATGGAACCGCACCGTGGCTGCGTGCGCGAGGGTCGTGCAGTGTCGGCGGCGGACTACGTGCCACCGAATTGGGTCGAGGTGCCGTTCGAGGCGGCCCGCATTTCCGCACCGGCGATCCATGCACCCGCGACCAGTGTGGAGGTCAAGACCGGGCTGTGGCGCACGCTACGGCCGGTGATCGATTACGATCGTTGCAGTCGTTGTTGGTGGGTGTGCAGCAGTTTCTGTCCCGACAGCGCGATCAATGTCGATGCGGCGGGTCGCCCCGAGATCGACTATGACCATTGTAAGGGCTGCATGATCTGTGTCGCGCAATGCCCGCCCCATGCCATCGAAACTATCCCGGAGCATGACGCGCAGGCGGCGGAGGGAGGTAAGGAATGAGCCGTCAGTTACTCACCGGAAACGGCGCCGCGGCATGGGGTGCACGCCTCGCGCGGGTAGATTATGTGCCGGCGTTTCCGATTACGCCGCAGACCGAGATCATCGAGACCCTCGCCGCGTGGCTGGAGACCGATACGATGGACGGGCGCCTGGTCACCCTCGAATCGGAACATTCCATGATCACCGCCGCCGGCGCGGCGGCCGCCACCGGTGTGCGCGTGTTTACCGCCACCTCCAGCCAGGGGCTGTTGTACGCCATGGAGATGATCTATACGGTCGCGGGCTGGCGCGCGCCTTTCGTGATGATCAATGTCTCACGGGGTCTGGCCGCGCCCATCACCCTGGAGTCGGATCACAACGACATCATGGCGGCGCGGGACGCGGGCTGTCTGCAAATCCACTGCGCGACCTGCCAGGAAGTGCTGGATTCCACTTTGATGGCCTACCGTATCGCGGAGGACGAGCGCATCCGCCTGCCGGTGATCGTAAACATGGATGGGTTCTATCTCTCCTTTACCCGCGAGCCGGTGGAACTGCCGACGGTGGAGGAGGCCAACGGGTTCCTGCCGCCCTTCGATGCGGAGAACGTCGTGTTTCGGGCCAGCGCACCCACCAGCCAGGCGGTGGCGGTGCTGGGTGGGTCGCCGTACTCCTATTTCCGTTACGAGCATCACCTCGCGGTACTTAAGGGGAACGAGGTGTACGACGAAGTGGCGGCGGAGTTTGCCGAACGGTTCGGCCGTCGCCACGAGGCCGTGGAGGCCTACCGTAGTGAGGATGCGGAGTTGCTGTTTGTGATGACCGGTTCGTTTGCGACCAAGGCGCGGGAGGCGGTGGATCGTCTGCGCGACAGCGGCGTCGGCATCGGGCTGCTGCGACCGCGCCTGCTGCGCCCGTTTCCGGAGACGCGCCTGCGTGAATTGCTCGCCGGTAAACAGGCGGTGGCGGTGATCGATCAGAACCTGTCCATGGGCAAAGGCGGGGTGATGCATGCGGAGCTGGCCTCGGCACTCTACGGGCAGCCGGACATGCCGCCGATCCTGGCCAGCTTCGTCGGCGGTCTGGGGGGGCGCAACATCAGTGCGGAGGAATTCTTCGAGATCGCCAAGGTGCTGCAGACCGCGGTGGCGGAGGGCAAGACCCCACCACCGCGACTGCTCTACACCCGCGACGAGTTGCGCGAGATGCGCAAGCTGCAGGCGGTGGCCCAGGTTGAACGCGAGGAACTCGGAGGTGGGCGATGAGTGCACGTGAAGCGATGATCAAACGCATGAAGGATCTGCCGTCGACCCATCTGTTGGGCACGGGCACGCCCATGTGTGCCGGCTGCGGTGGCCTGGAGGCCTTGCATGAAGTGTATGACGTGCTTGGCGAGAACAGCGTATTCGTCAACGCCGCCGGTTGCATGACCCTGCTGTCGGTGTATCCCTTCACGCCGTTTCGCGGCTCCTGGTTGTACACCGCCATGGCTTCGGCACCGGCAGGCGCGCAAGGTGTGCGTGACGCCCTCGACATCCTCCTGGAAAAGAAACGCGTTACCAAAGCAGAAGATCTCGAAGTCGCGGTGTTGACCGGTGATGGCGCGGCATATGGTATGGGTCTGTCCGCCACCTCCGGCGCCATCGAGCGCAATCTGGATTTTCTCTATCTGTGTTACGACAACGAAGGTTATGGCAACACCGGTCAGCAATATTCCGGCGCCACGCCGCACGCGGCGAAGACCGCCACCAGCGGCGGCCCACGCGGTTTCGCCGGCTACAAGAAAGACCTCTTTGCCATCTGGGTCGCGCACAAGCCCGCCTATGTTGCCACCGTGGTGGGCGCCGAGCCGCTCGACCTGGCGCGCAAGATCGAGAAGGCCAAGCAGCTGACCGGGCCGCGGCTCATCATCGCGCTCGCCCCGTGCCCGCCGGGTTGGGGCTACGACCCGAAAGACTCGGTGGACATCGGCCGCCTCGCCGTACGCACCGGGGTGTGGCCCTTGAAGGAATATGTGGACGGCAAGGTGGTGCACACCAAGATTCCGCATCCACGCCGGCCGGTGGAAGAGTATCTGAGCAAACAGGGCCGCTTTGCGCATTTGTTCGCGCCCAAGCGTAACGAGGCACTGCTCGCGCAACTCCAGGCCAAGGTGGATGCGTATTGGGCACAGGTCTCGGAGTAAGCAGTGAGGCCAGTATGATTGAACAAACTACCAGTTATTGTCACCGCGGCGGTGACGCGCCTCTGCTCGGCGCCACTATCCCGGAACATTTCGCCGCCGTGGTGGCGCGTTTCCCCGCGCAGGAGGCCGTGGTCTCTCTGCCCCAGGACCGCCGCCTGACCTACGCGCAATTCGCGAACGCCGTGGATACGCTCGCGCGCGGACTGCTGGGCAGTGGCTTCGCCAAGGGCGATCGCATCGGCGTGTGGTCGACTAACAATATCGAGTGGCTGTTGTTACAGATGGCTACCGCACGCATCGGTGCCGTGCTGGTCAACATCAACCCGGCCTATCGTCCCCGCGAACTGGCCTATGCGCTGGAGCGTTCCGAGGTCCAGGGTCTGTTCGTCATCCCGCGGTTTCGCCACAGCGATTACATTGCGATGCTCACGGATCTGATACCGGAACTCGCGGCACCTGCCGCGCCACGGCTCAACAGCGCGGCGTTTCCCGCACTGCGCGCGGTGGTGGTCTACGATCCGCAGGCGCCGGACGCGACGCAAGCGCCTGCGCCCGGGTTTCTCACCTGGCCACAGGTATTGGCCGCGGGAGCCGCGATTGACGCGGCCGCCCTCGATGCGGTGACCGCATCGCTGGATCGTGACGATGCCATCAACATCCAGTACACCTCCGGCACCACCGGTTTTCCCAAGGCGGTAGTATTGACCCATCACAACATTCTCAATAACGCCTACTTTTCCGCCCGGGCGATGCACTTTTCCGAAGCCGACCGGCTCGCGGTGCCGGTGCCGTTCTATCACTGTTTCGGTATGGTGGTGGCGAACCTGTTGTGTTTTTCCGTCGGCGCCTGCCTGGTGATTCCCTGCGAACATTTCGATGCGCGGGAAGTGCTGCGCGGTATTGCCGCGGAGCGCTGCACGGCGGTGCACGGCGTACCCACCATGTTTATCGCCGAACTGGAGGATCCCGAGTTCGCTGAGTTTGATCTGTCCAGTCTGCGCACCGGCATCATGGCCGGCGCCCCCTGTCCGCCGGCGCTGATGCAACGGGTGATACACGACATGCATTGTCGCGAAATTCTCATCGGTTACGGCGAGACCGAGGCCTCGCCGCTGACCCATCTCACCTCCCGGGACGACAGCCTCGAGCGGCGCACCGAGACCGTGGGTACCAACCTGCCGCATCAGGAGGTCAAGATGGTCGACACCGAGTCCGGCGCCACGGTGCCGTTAGGGGCGATCGGCGAGATTTGTTTTCGTGGTTATCACATCATGCGGGGTTATTACGGGGATGCCGAGGCCACCGCCAAGGCGATCGACAAACAGGGTTGGCTGTACTCCGGGGATCTCGGCACCATGGACGCGGACGGCTATGTACGCATCACCGGTCGCCTCAAGGAAATGATTATCCGCGGCGGCGAAAACATCTACCCGCGCGAGATCGAGGACTTCATCTTTACGCATCCGAAGGTAGCTGAGGTGGGCGTGTTCGGCGTGCCGGACGAATACTACGGCGAGGAGATCATGGCCTGGATCCAGTTGCACGCGGGGGAGAGTGCCAGCGAGGACGAGATCCGCGACTACTGCCGCGACAAGATTGCCCACTTCAAGATCCCGAAGTACATCTGGTTCGTCGACGAGTTTCCCATGACCGTCACCGGCAAGCTGCAGAAGTTCCGTATGCGCGAGATCGCGGTGGAGAAACTCAAGGCACAGACGTGAAAAACCCGCCGCACAGACACAAGTTGCAAGGAACAAGATACAAGTAAAATCCCTTATCCCTTGTCTTATTTCGTAAACGCATTCGTGATCCGGCTTGTATCGCGGGCATCGATCGCGACCGGACTGCCGTCGGCATTGAAGCCAAACAGCCGCACGTCACCCAACTTCTCAGGTAAGGGCTTGCGCAGCAGTTCGTTCATCCATTCACGAAACGCGCGATAGACCTTGCGGCGCCCGGGGGCGATGAGCAGCACCCGTTCCGGCGGGACATTTTTCCACAGCATCTCGATTTCCCAACGCAGCCCCGGGGTGGCACCGGCACGCACCACGACGAAGCGGGCTTGTTTCATCAGTTTCAGTACGCGCGATTGCCACTCGTCGTCGTCGAGGTAGATCGGCGAGGCGCCAAGCTCCGGCAGGTGTTCGCCGGGCCGGGCCACGGTGACGTAGGGGCCGATGCGCCGCATTAATTTCGCAAACTGCCATTGCTCCATGGGGGCCCATTGACTGTAGCCCCCCAGAATCGGGGTCACGGTGAAGGCAGTGCGCATGAAGTGCGCGAACCGATGCGACGCTTCTTCATCGTCAAAGGAGCGTAAATACAGGACCGGCGGACGTCGGTCCCGTTGTAACAGTAATTCCCCCGGAATGACGGCAAGGCGCCCGCCGGTGCGCCACAGCGTCGGTCCGACGACGGCGAGGATGCCGAGCCCCAGGAAGAGATACCCACCCCGGTCCTCTGCGTAGGCCCACAGAAACATCAACAACCCGGCGATTGTGACGACGATGCCGACAACCTGGAGCAGGCGGCCTAATAGGTGACGCGGTGTCATTAGCGACGAATCCATGATCATAGACACTCGCCCCACAGGTTACCGCCTGTGGGGCCAGGATCTTTGATCTCGGTCAAAGCCAGGCAGGAGTAACCCGTGGCCGCGAGTTGCTCATTGCGCTTCGTAGCACCTGGTTTCGCCGATCCCCGACCACGCTTGACCTTGTGGATCCATACCACTACGCTTTAAACCTTATGAACGTGCGCCGAAAAAGAACGATCATCGTCGCCTTGCTTATGGTGTTACTCCTGCCGCAGGCGGTATCAGCCGCGCAGCTGTGGGTTGCTCCCGCAATTGACATCACCGCCACGGCGCAGGTTGTTGATCAGCACTGTGAGCATGAGCCGGCCGGCACGTGTTGCAAGAGCCAGGCCATGCACGGTGACAGCATGGAATGTGCACAGCAATGCGGTAACTGTGTCTCGGTTCAGCCGGCGTTGACTAATACAATGCATAGCCCGCCACGCGGCCAGTCGGCCGTTTCATCGTTCCGGGCGCCACCACCTCCCGCCACGTTCGTGGCGATTCTGTTACGTCCCCCGAAAATCCTCCACTAGTTATCCGGGCCTGAGGGCCTGTTGCACCTGGCGACGTCAATACCGTCGCGGTGTTCTCGCATCGACCGGTCGATTGCGCCGGTGGCACGATCATTACGATGCCGGATTCTGGAGTGGAGCATATGTTTAACCGTCTATTGAGCAGTATTACCGCCGTTGTCGCCGTGGCGCTATTGGCGTTCCCGGTCCCGTCGCTGCCAGCGGCCGATTTGTTGACCCTCGCCGAGGCGGAGCAGTTGGCGCTTTCTGCCGACAAGCGTGCGGCCCGTTTTGAGTCGCTTGCAGAAGGTGCGAAGCAACGTGCCATCAGCGATGCCCAGTTGCCCGATCCGCGTTTGCGCCTCGGCGCGGTCAACCTGCCCGTGGACAGCTTCGCGCTCGACGAGCAGGCGATGACCCAGATTCTGGTCGGGGCGCGCCAGTCCTTTCCCCGCGGCGAGACTCGTACCTTGCGGGCGCAGCGCAGTCAGTCGGAAGTTGCGTCACAGGGAGCGCAGGGCGCGGATGCGCGCCTGAAGACCTTGCGCAGCCTGCGCAGCACCTGGGTCGAGCTGCTTTACTGGATCCGGGCGGAGCAGAGCGTGACGGAGAATCGCAAGTTGTTCGAGGAACTGGTCAATGTCACCCATGACCAATATGCGTCCGGCCGATTGAACCAGCACGACGTTTTGCGGTCGGAACTGGAGCTGGGCCTGCTCGACGATCGCCTGGCGAATATTCGCACCCAGCAGCAAAAGTTCCGCGCCGAGTTGGCGCGCTGGATCGGAGCTGCAGACGCGGCTCGTCGCCTCGAACCTGGGTTCCCAGCCTTGCCGCGGGTGGCGGAGGTAGCGGCGTTACGAACCGGTTTGAACCGTCATCCACGGTTGCGTGCCGCAGATGCGCGAATCGAATCGAGCCGACTCGGTGTGGCCCTTGCGAAACAAGCCTACAAACCCGCCTGGTCGCTGGATGTCAGCTATGGGTTTCGCGAGGACGGTACCAGCGGTGTCGAGCGCCCGGACTTCCTTTCCGCGATGGTAATGCTGGACCTGCCCCTGTTCACCGCGAATCGACAGGATCGGCGGGTTGCCGATCGTCAGCAGATGTATGCGGGCAGTGTGCTGTCCCGGGATGATCGTTTATCCGAGCTGAGCGCAATGCTCGATGAGGCCTACGCGGCGTGGGAATTGTTGGGTGAGCGCACGACACGTTACAGCGAGTACTTGTTGCAACAGGCCCGCGACAGTTCCGCGGCGGCCCTGCAGGCTTACCAGAACAACGCCGCGACGTTTGCGGACGTGGTGCGCGCCAGTATCACGGAACTCAATACCGAATTGCAGGCGGCACGCCTGCAGGCGGATCGTGCCAAGGCGCAGGCCATGTTGCTGTATCTGGTGGGAGACGTGCAATGAAACTTGTGAAGAATTTCTTACTGTTTGCCATTGCAGTCGGACTGACAGCCGGTTGTGGCGAAGATCCCATGTCGAAGACGGAATCGGCGGCGGAAACCGCGGTGGAGCACGCAATCAAGCATCTCGATCCGACCTACATCTGCCCGATGCACCCGCAGATCGTGCGCAATGAGCCGGGCGACTGTCCCATCTGCGGCATGGCGTTGGTCGAGAAGGCGCCGGAACCGGCGGTGGGCAGCAGCGCCGGTGCCGAACGCAAGATTCTCTACTACCGGCATCCACATAATCCCGGCATTACTTCCGATGTGCCGCGCAAGGACGAAATGGGCATGGACTTCGTGCCCATTTATGACGACGGCGACGCCACCGCGGTGAGAATCTCGCCGGCCGTGATCCAGAACATGGGGGTGCGCACCGCCGCGGTGAGCCGCGCGGCGCTGGCGCGCCGCATCGACACAGTGGGCTATGTGGACTACGACGAAAGTCGCATGGCGCATATCCATTTGCGCACCGATGGTTGGATCGAGAAACTGGCGGTGGAGGCGGAAGGCGAGCGGGTCGCCAGCAAGCAGAAGTTATTTGAACTCTATTCACCGTCGCTGGTCACCGCTCAGCAGGAATATCTGCAGGCCCTGGAGCTCAACAAGCAGCGTCTCGCCGACGCCTCCAAGGATCGTCTGGTGACGCTCGGCATGTCGGCCGGACAGATCGCGCGCATCGCCAAGACCCGCCGTGCCCTGCAGCGTATCACTGTGTTCGCACCCCAGGACGGTGTCGTGAGCACACTCAACATCCGCGAGGGCATGTATGTGAAACCGGCAACGGTGGTGATGAGTCTCGCGGATCTCGCCAGCGTATGGGTCCTGGCCGAAGTCTTCGAACGACAAGCGGCGTGGGTGCAGCCGGGGCAGGCGGCCAGTGTACGGTTTGCATTTGCACCGGGACAGACCTGGCAGGGGCAGGTGGACTATGTCTACCCCACACTGGATGCCAGGACTCGCACGCTCAAGGTGCGGCTGCGCTTCGCCAATGCAGACGAGATCTTCAAGCCGAACATGTATGGCAACGTCACCATCGAGGGCGGCGGCAAGCAGGACGCGCTGCACATTCCGCGCGAGGCTCTGATCCGTACCGGCAAGGATGAGCGGGTGATCCTGGATATGGGCGAGGGCCGATTCAAGGCACGTTCGGTGGTGACTGGCATGGAATCCGGCGATCTGGTCGAGATCGTCGCCGGCCTCGAGGAAGGTGACCGGGTCGTGATTTCCGGGCAGTTCCTGATCGATTCCGAGGCAAGCCTTAAAGCCACGCTCATGCGCATGCGCGAGGGCGACGATCGAGGCGCGCAAACGGGGATGGGGCAATGATCAATCGTATCATCGAATGGTCGCTCGGCAACCGCTTCCTGGTATTGTTGCTCACCGCGATTCTCGTCGGCTGGGGGCTGTACGCGGTGCGCAACACGCCGTTGGATGCCATCCCGGATCTTTCCGATGTGCAGGTCATCATCAAGACCAGTTACCCGGGCCAGGCGCCGCGGGTGGTGGAGGATCAGGTGACCTACCCCTTGACCACCGCCATGTTGTCGGTGCCCGGCGCCGTCAATGTTCGCGGCTATTCGTTTTTCGGCGACTCCTTTGTCTACGTAATCTTCGAAGACGGGACCGACCCCTATTGGGCGCGCTCGCGAGTGCTGGAATACCTGAACCAGGCCGCTGGCCGCTTACCCCCGGAGGCGCGCCCGGCATTGGGCCCGGACGCCACCGGCGTCGGCTGGATCTTTGAGTATGCGTTGGTTGACCGCAGCGGCGGTCACGATCTTGCGCAATTGCGTTCGCTGCAGGATTGGTTTCTGAAGTACGAGTTGCAGACGGTGCCGGGGGTATCGGAGGTCGCCACCGTCGGTGGCATGGTGAAGCAATACCAGATCACCGTCGATCCGGAGCGCTTGCGTGCCTACAGCTTGCCCCTGTCCCGAATTCGCATGGCGGTGCAACGGGCCAACCAGGAAGTCGGCGGCTCGGTGATCGAAATGGCGGAAGCGGAGTACATGGTGCGTGCCACCGGCTATATCCAGGGCATCGAAGACCTGGCGCGGGTGCCGCTGGCGACCAGCGAGCGCGGGACCCCGATCCTGCTGAAGGACGTGGCGGAGATCACCCTGGGTCCGCAAATGCGCCGTGGTCTCGCGGATCTGGACGGTGAGGGCGAGGTGGTCGGCGGCATCGTCGTCATGCGTTATGGGGAAAACGCGCTGGCCACCATCGATGCGGTGAAGACCAAGCTGGCGCAGCTGCGCCAAGGTCTGCCCGAGGGCGTCGAGATCGTCACGACCTACGATCGATCCTCGCTAATCAAGCGCGCGGTGCAGACGCTGAACGGCAAACTCGTCGAGGAGTTCCTGGTGGTGGCGCTGGTATGCGTGTTGTTTCTTTTTCATCTGCGTTCCGCGTTAGTGGTGATGATCAGTCTGCCGATCGGCATTCTCGCCGCCTTCGTGGTCATGTATCACCAGGGCATCAATGCCAACATCATGTCCTTGGGTGGAATCGCGATTGCCATCGGCGCCATGGTCGATGCGGCCATCGTGATGATCGAAAACGTGCACAAGCACATCGAGCGCGAACCGCTGACCGACGAGAACCGTTGGCGAATCATACGTGAGGCGACCGGCGAAGTCGGGCCGCCGCTGTTTTTTTCCCTGCTGATCATCACGCTCAGCTTTCTGCCGGTGTTTACACTCGAGGCCCAGGAGGGGCGGCTGTTCGCGCCACTCGCCTTTACCAAGACCTACGCCATGGCCGCCGCTGCCGGCCTGTCCATCACCCTCGTGCCGGTACTGATGGGCTACTTCATTCGCGGGCGCGTCACGCCGGAGCACAAGAACCCGATCAACCGACTGTTGGTGGCGGGCTACCGGCCTTTCATCAATGCGGTGTTGCGCGCGCCGGGCGCGGTGATTCTCGTCGCCGCGGCGATCGTGGTGGCCGGGCTCTGGCCCTACTCACAGCTGGGTTCCGAATTCATGCCGGACCTGGACGAGGGCGACCTCATGTATATGCCCACCACCTTTCCCGGCGTATCCGTCGGCAAGGCGCAGGAGTTGTTGCAGCAGACCGACCGCTTGATCCGCACGGTACCGGAAGTCGATCGCGTGTTCGGCAAGATAGGGCGCGCGGACACCGCCACCGATCCGGCGCCGTTGACGATGATCGAAACCACCATTCAGTTCAAGCCGCGGGACCAATGGCGCCCCGGCATGACGCCGGAAAAGATTCGCCAGGAACTTGACGAAGTCGTGAAGTTCCCCGGGCTGACCAATGCGTGGGTCATGCCCATCAAGACCCGGATCGACATGCTCGCCACCGGTATCAAGACGCCGGTGGGCATCAAAGTAGCGGGTCCGGATCTCAAAGTGATTCAAGAGATCGGTACCCGTATCGAGGAGGTGGTGCAGCAGGTCCCGGGCACCGCGTCGGCCTACTCGGAGCGCGTCGCCGGCGGTCGCTATGTGACGGTAGATGTGGACCGTATTGCCGCCTCGCGACTGGGCCTGAATGTGGCGGATGTTCAGGACGTGGTGCGCAGCGCGGTGGGCGGCATGAATATCGCACAGACCGTGGAAGGTCTCGAACGCTACCCGATCAACCTGCGTTATCCGCGTGATGTCCGTGACTCCCTTGCGAACCTGCGCAACCTCCCGATCGTTACTCTGGGCGGTGCACGCATTCCCTTAGGCGAGGTCGCGGACATTCGCATCGAGGACGGACCGGCCATGATCAAGAGTGAGAACGCGCGGCCCAATGGCTGGACCTTCGTGGACATTCGCGGTCGCGATCTCGGATCCTATGTTGCGGAGGCGCGCGAAGTGGTGGCGGAGCAGGTCGAATTGCCGGCGGGTTATTCGATTGCCTGGTCGGGCCAATATGAGTATCTCGTGCGCGCCAAGGAGCGTTTAAAGGTGGTCGTGCCCCTGACACTGGTCATCATCGTGCTGTTGCTGTATCTCAACTTCCGTAATTTGACCGAAGTCGCGATCATCATGGGTACGTTGCCGTTGGCCCTGGTCGGTGGGTTCTGGCTTCTGTACTTGCTCGGCTACAACATGTCCGTGGCCGTCGGTGTGGGCTTCATCGCGCTGGCCGGGGTCGCGGTCGAGATCGGGGTCGTGATGCTGGTGTATCTCAACCAGGCCTACCGGAACCTGACGCATCAGCGGGAGCGAACGCACCAGTTGACGCGGGAGGAGTTGCGCGAGGCGGTGATCAACGGCGCGCTGTTGCGCGTGCGTCCGATCATGATGACGGTGGCCGCCATCATCGCCGGCCTGTTGCCCATCATGCTCGGCGGCGGCACCGGTTCCGAGGTGATGCGACGCATCGCCGCGCCCATGGTCGGCGGCATGGTCAGCGCAACCGTGCTCACGTTGGTCGTGATTCCCGCCGTATATCTGCTGTGGAAGGAGCATGGGCTGAAGAAAACCGCCGTCGTTTGATGCAATCGATCTCGACGACGACAATGACCGACCCGGGGCGGGTGGGTCACCGGGTGCGCAGATTCATTTACTGCTCGTCTTGTGCCTCGATCAGAAATGGCGGCAACGGGCAGTGCAGGGCGATGCAGATCGCGCGCAGCAATTCGGACTCACGCAGCGTGACCTGATCATCGTGGCTGATGGTCGCCGCCAGGGCCTTGACCAGTGCCTCCTTGAGCAGGGGCGGTAGTTGATCCAGCTTTTCCAGCGCCACATCCGTGTTTGCGACCCAGCGTCCCGGGTGCGCGTAGCCCGGCCAGTCGACGGTGCCCGGCAACAGGGCATGGACCCCGCGCTGATAGGCCTTGTGTGCCTCGCGCTCATCATCCGGATGGCCGATGTGTGCGACCACGGAAAACAGCGTATGCAGCTCAGCGAGGCTGTTCGCGAATTTTACATTGCGGTGGCGGGGTGCGGAACGCAGACTTTGTGCATCCAGCAAATGCGAGCGTAAGGCGCGGGACACGAGGTATTCGAAGGTATCCACGAGACCATCGATCTCGATTAGCTCCTGTACCAGCTGTAACAGGATATGGATTTGTTTCGTCGGCCGGCGTTTAACCGACGGGAAGGCCAGTTCCACCAGCGGCAGACGCAGCTGTGGCCCCAGTTCCGCCACCGTCCCATAGAGTTCCGTAATCTGCGCCAGGTGTTCGGGACTCAGTCGCTGCCTTAACTGCTCGATCTGCCGGCCACGCACGGTTTCGTCGTGATCCAACACCAACGCCAGCACCAGGTACAGCGCCCCATCGGGGGAACGCGCCGCGGTGTCGAGGTTCTCGGGAATAAGACGACGCAGTTCGGCGGCATATTGCACATGGGCTTCACTGGGATTGCCCACCGAATTGCCGACCAACTCTGGTGTGAGAATCAATAGCGTCTGTACCAACTTACGCAACCGATCCTGGGCTGCGCGGGGTTCGGCCTCCGGCGTGACGGCTTCTTCGGCGACATATTCCCGTGCCGCCTGACGCTCAAGCTCGCGAATGTATTGTTGCGGTTTGAAATGAGGGTCCAGCGTAACGATGCGCTGCTCGATCGGCGGGTGCGTGGCGAACAGGGACGAAAAATAGTTCATGCCGTTGGCGAAGAACATGTGGCTGAGCTCTTCGCCATCAGCGTGCTGGATCAGCGAGTTGTGGTGATAGCCGATCTTCTTGAGTGCGCCGCCGATACCTTCGGTCTGGCGCGTGAATTGCACCGCGGAGGCATCCGCCAGATATTCACGCTGACGTGACACGCCGGCTTTGATCAGTCGGCCGAAGAACAGGCCGATGTAGCCGATGACCGCGAGCGCCGCACCGATGCCGAGCGCTACGGCGACGCCGCCGCCACCACGGGAATTCCGCACGCGAATATGACGGGAGCCGCGCAGGATGGTGCGGCCGATCAGGCCGATGATCAGGATTCCGAACAGAATTCCGATGAGCCGCATGTTCAGCCGCATGTCGCCGTTGAGAATATGGCTGAACTCGTGGGCGATCACGCCCTGCAGTTCGTCCCGCGACATCTGCTCGAGGGTGCCGCGGGTCACCGCGACGGCCGCATCGCCAGGACTGAAGCCGGCGGCAAATGCATTCAAACCGGCTTCCTGCTCCAGCACGTAGACTTCGGGTACCGGCACGCCGGAGGCGATGGCCATTTCTTCGACCACGTTGTGCAGGCGGCGGCGTAGCGGGTCCTGCACGTCCGGGGTCACCTGGGTGCCGCCCATGCGGCGCGCCACCGCGCCACCGCCGGCGTTCAGGCTGGCGATGCGGAACAGGCTCGCCATACCCATGAAGCCCGCCGTGCCCAGGCTGGTCAGGGAAATGAGTCCGGTGTGTGCGCCGGCCCAGTCCCACAGCGAGGTGGTGAACAGCTGGCCGCGCGCATCCCGGTCCAGACCGGCGAACACCGCCGCTACCACGATATCCACCGCGATCACGATGGCGATCACGGCGAGGACGAACAGCAAAATCAGGAATTTGGTCTGGCGGCGGGCCTTGGCCTGATGCTCGAAGAAATCCATCCCTCAATAACAGGCATGAATCAAAACGCGACCTTGGGCACTTCCCGTTTCTCCGGCGCTTCGATCTCGAGAAATTCACCGGTCTTGAAATTGAACATGCCGGCGACGATCGAGTTCGGAAACGACTCGCAGGCGGTGTTGTAGGTCATCACCGAGTCGTTAAACGCCTGACGCGAGAAGGCGACCTTGTTTTCCGTGGTCGCCAGTTCCTCCTGGAAGTGCATCATGTTCTGATTCGCCTTCAGGTCCGGATAGGCCTCGGCGAGCGCAAACAGGCGTCCCAGTGCGCCGCTAAGCGCTCCTTCCGCACTACCCAGTTTCTTGATGGCATCCGGGTCGGTGGGATCGGCGGCGGCATTCTTGAGCCCGGTCACCGCAGCGTTGCGCGCCTGGATGACGGCTTCCAGGGTCTCGCGCTCATGCTTGATATAGCCTTTGACGGTCTCGATAAGATTGGGAATCAGGTCATGACGGCGCGTGAGTTGCACGTCGATCTGCGCAAAGCTGTTCTTCATGCGATTGCGCAACGTAACCAGTTTGTTGTAGAGCGCGATCCCGTAAAAGACGACCGCAGCGGCGATGCCCAGCAGAACTAAGATGGATGTCATCCGTGGTTTCCCCCAGATTGGTGGTGGTTCTTATGCCATAAGCATACGCAAAGAGGGGGGCAGAAGCCAAATCACACCCTTGATATATTAGGTGGTCGCCCGGGCGCGAAGGAATGTGCAGCGATCTTTCGCGCCGAGGGCGGTGCGCCTACAGGCTGCGTTCCTGGTTCCTCGTACCTCGCCACTGTCTTTGTGCAGGAGCGGGCCCTGGCCACGAAAGCAGGCGCCCAAATTCAGTCGCGCCGCCGCGGCGCGACTGGCTCATCGTACAACGTTCTTGCAGATATTGGCGGAATTAACATTGGCGCCGCTGATATCGGGGTGTGCCCGCAGCTTGTCGATAAATCCGTCAACCAGTGGTTCCGGCACACCGTCATCGAAGGTCACGTTGACCACGCCTTTTTTGTTAACGGTGAAAACGATTTCCTCGGGTTGTATCTCTTCGGTCTCGAACATGATCATGGTCATGGCGTCTTCCGCCTCCGCTTTACCGGCGAAGGACGGATTGGACAGACCTGCCGCGAGGATAAGGCACAGATAGCCGGCTACAATTGCGACGCGTCGCGTATTCCATCTCATGATCACGGATCTCCCACGCCATCCATGTACGGCACAGACCGTGGCTCTATCGTAGCACCGTTTCTCAGGCGCTGGCGACTTTGGGGATGTTCTGCATGGACTCTTTGATGGCTTCTTCCGGGTACTCGTAGTCTTCCAGTTCGCCGCTGAAATAGCGGTCATAGGCCGCCATGTCGAAATGGCCGTGACCGGAGAGATTGAATAACAGGGTTTTGGTTACGCCGCATCTGCTCCAGGCGATGGGCACGGTACAGGGGGCTCGGTCGCCAAAGGCGGTGAATTTCGCGTATCGGTTCCGGGATGTCGATCCAGCGTTGCGTCGACACTTCCTGTTCGATCAATGGCATGGGAAAGATGGCGGCCAACGCCTCCGGACCGATGGGCTTGCCGTCCGGTCCCAGCGGCGGCGCGGGCGGGTTGGGCATGTCTGCCACCACGTTGTCCCACTGTTCGGGGATCTCGTTTTCGTCGAGCAGGATTTTGACCTGAGACATACCGTCCTCCCGGGAGCTTATTTGCAGCCGCACCCGGCAGGCTACATCTCCAGGGCGGGGCACTTGGAGGAATGCACTCTGACCCCGGCATTGCGTTATTACCTTGATTTAGATCAACCAGGGTAAACCGGTTCGGGTAATGCGTTTCTCATAGAGCAGAGTGTTTGTTCTCTGCACCGTAATCCCTATACTGTTTAGTACTTCTTCGGTAGTTCGCGAAATTTCGCTCGGCGCGGAGCAATTGCTCTCATGAAAACCTTATTAGCCGTCAGCCTGGTTCTTGGGATTACTGCAAACGTCGCCATAGCGGCAGGTGTGGGCACGCCGCCGTCACAGGTGCAAACAACGAACCGCAGCGTAATCAATGTCGGCACACATGATCACGTAAATAGTACTGTCAATCATTCTCTAACCCGGATCTTTGTATAGATGGCTATCCCGCAACTGCTGTTGCTGCTGTTGGTCGCCAACGGCGCGCCGATCATCACGCGGCTGCTGTTGGGGGATCGTCCGGACACACGGCCGGTCGATGCAGGGAGGGTGTTGCGCGATGGTCGGCGGTTGTTCGGTCCGTCGAAGACGGTGCGCGGCATCATCGCCTCAATTATCGTCTCGGCGCTGGCAGCCCCGCTGCTCGGTCTGTCGCTGCTGACCGGTGCTCTGGTCGGGTTATTTGCCATGCTCGGTGATCTATTCTCGAGCTTTTGCAAGCGGCGCCTGGGGATTGAGACCAGCGGCATGGCGCTGGGGCTGGATCAGATACCGGAGTCCCTGTTCCCGGCCCTGGCGGTGCGGGAGCAACTGGGTCTCGATGCGATGGATATCATCCTCGTGGTGGTAATCTTTTTTGCACTCGAGCTTGTACTCTCGCGATTGTTGTATCGGCTGCACATCCGCAAGCGGCCTTACTGAGGCGCATCCGGGTCAGGCCCGGCGCAGTCGGTGCAGGGTGATTTCCGGCGGGCAGTTGAGGCGGACATCGACGATAGACACCCCGGTGCCGCGTGAGGTGTAGCCGATCATTTCTCCATGTTGCCAGCGACCCGCGCACAGCTTGCGCGGCCCGCGAATGTTGCACATCACCGGCGTCCCGCCCGGCAGACAGATCTGGCCGCCGTGAGTATGCCCGGAAAGCATCACATCAAAGCCGGCGTGGGCGGCGTGGCGATACATCTCCGGTGAATGTGACAGCAGGATGGAGACCGCGTCATGAGGCACGTCGTCGCAGGTCTTTTCCAGATTGTCGGCGCGGTAGTAATGGGGATCGTCGATTCCGGCCAGGAAGATACTCTGACCGTCACGCTCAATCGGTACCGCATTGTTGATCAGCATCTGGATGTCCAGGGCCTCGAGCAGGGGCAGCATGCGGATCGTGTCATGATTGCCGAGAATGCCATAGAGGGGTGACTGCAGATGTACCCGCAACAGGCGCATCGCATCGACACAGGGCTCGTGCGGGCCGAAGGTAGCCGCGCGGAAGTCGCCGGTCAGCACACCGATGTCGTAATCGACCTCCTGAATGCACTCGATAATTGCATGGGGAATCTCCGGGTTCATATCGAGATGCAGATCGGTGAGCTGCAGAATCCGGAAGCCATCGAACTCGGCCGGTAGATGCGGTAGCACGATATCGTGCTCGCGCAGCTCGATGCGCAGAGCATTGCGCCGTCCGCGCCGGTACAGACCCATGAGCCGCAAGACACCGCGCATCAGGCCATGTATCGAGTACCAGTTTTCGATGTGAAAGAAGTTCAGGCCTTGACCGAAGATGCGGGCCTCGCGCTCGGTCTCGATACCGAGCCGGCGCCGCAGGTGATGACGCCCCACCCGCGCCTCCAGGGTCGCATATTCTTCGCTGTCGGTCGGAACCATATTCCTGATTATAAAGGGGACGGAGAGTTTATTTTTTAATCCCTTCGTCCCCTTTATTCGCTTTATTGTTAGGCAATCGTCACCACGTCGGACAAATACACGTCCTGAATCGCATTGAGCAACGCGATGCCCTCATCCATGGGCTTCTGAAACGCCTTGCGTCCCGAGATCAGCCCCATACCGCCGGCGCGTTTATTGATCACCGCGGTGCGCACCGCCTGGTGCAGGTCGTCCTTGCCTGAGGCACCGCCGGAATTGATCATCCCGACCCGGCCCATGTAGCAGTTGGCCACCTGGTAACGCACCAGGTCGATGGGGTGATCGCTGGTGAGCTTCTCGTACACTTTGGGGTGCGTCTTGCCGAAATTGATGGCGGTATAGCCGCCGTTCTTGTCGGCCTGTTTCTGCTTGACGATATCCGCGTCGATGGTGGCGGCCAGATGGTTGGCCTGCCCGGTGAGATCCGCGGCGGTGTGGTAGTCGGTGCCTTCATGTTTGAACGCCGGATTGCGCAGATAGGCCCACAGCACCGTAAACATTCCTAACTCATGGGCCTGCTCGAACGCCTCGCTGATTTCCTGGATCTGACGCCGCGCTTCCGCGGAGCCGTAGTAGACCGTGGCGCCCACGGCGGCCGCCCCCATGTCGAAGGCCTGTTCGACACTTGCGAACAGGGTCTGATCGTAGACCGCGGGATAGGTGAGCAGTTCGTTGTGATTAATCTTGACGATGAACGGAATCTTGTGAGCATAGGTGCGAGACACGCTCCGCAATACCCCCAGGGTCGAGGCCACCGCATTACAGCCGCCTTCGATGGCCAGCGTCACGATGCTTGCCGGGTCGAAGTAGATGGGGTTGGGGGCGAAGGAGGCGCCGCCCGCATGTTCCACGCCCTGGTCCACGGGCAGAATGGACAAATATCCAGTACCGGCCAATCGGCCACGGTCATAGACGGCCTGCAGGTTACGCAACACACCCGGCTTGCGATCCTTGTCGGCCAACACACGGTCTACGTAGTCGGGCCCCGGCATATGGAGCATGCCCTTGGGCAGGCCCTGGCATACGTGACTGAGCAGATCTTCGGTCTCGTCACCGAGGATGGACGCGATATCGGTCATGATCTTGTCTCCGTATTGGGAAAACGGGTCAGAGAACAGTCTCTGCCAAACCAGGCGTAACTCTGACACGCATTTCCGATTTCAGTCTCTCAAAACTCGGGCGCCAACATTTCCCGAGTCATGCGCCAGAAGTTACCGATGAAACGCGGGTCCGGATGGCGCCACATCGTATCGTCCCGATAGTAAACGTCACCGTTTTGCGAGATTACGAAGTGAATGATATTGGGACCGTCTTTGACGATGCGGTAGGCCGCGATCTGTCGTCCCGGCTCGGCCTGTGCCGTCTGGGTGCCGATGTAAAGACCAATCAACATGGATCCCATCAGGCAGAGCGCCCCGAAAGAGGCATATGCAAATTTCGTAGTATTCATAGTGAATCCTCCGTGCTGTTAGCAGGAAAGTCACGCGAGGTCAGGCGCGACCAATCGCGCGTCACCTGTCGGCAACGCACAATGGAATACCTTATTCAGTGCCCGACGAAACCGCGCCGTATAAACGCACCGGCTCACGGGATATTGATCGGTATTGCGTCCGGTTTGGGTTGCGGTTTCACTCCTGATTTCGCGCGCCCCGTCTGGTCCGTGATCCCCTCCCGTTGCATCATGCCATGGCCAAGGCAGCCGCTGCCGGCACAGTAGGCCCAATCCGGTGGGCTCGATGCGATCGTCATGCCCATTTCCGTTGCGCGATTCTGCATTGCCTTATGGATGCGCAGACGAAATTCATTCCGTTCACGCAAATCGGTAATACCGCGCATTCTGGCGTTGTATCGCTTGAGTTCCGCATCGCTCATCAATTGTCGGGTGTAGGGGCGGGGTACTGCGAGTCGCACCCCCTGACCTACTGCACCCGGCATTACAAGGGTCTCGGGTCGCGGACGTGCCTGGATGGGCTCTTCTTCCTCTGGGGGATCTTCTTCAGGTTGCGCCAGGAGCGGCGTAATAAACATGAAGCTGAGCGCGAGCAACAGTGTGCTGATTGCGATTTTGGTCCAATTGCTCATGGGTCAGTCTCCTTCTGCGATAGGGCTAGGTGCAAATACTATTACAGCCCACGCTGCAGGACCTTGATCACGGACAAACCCACCGAACCGGGACAGGGTCCTTGGGACCAGGGATCAGCACCTGGATCTGAGGAATAAAGTGTTTGAATTGGTGAGTTAGGTCGTCACAAACAGGCGATAGAAGCGCGTAGCTGCCTGCCAGAGTTCGTCGCTGAGGACAGTGTGCACTCGGTCATATATCGCCGCGTCGACCGGGCCGTAAAAGGCCTCGGCAATCCCACCAGCGATGCAGGCCATGGTGTCCGCGTCGCCGCCCAGCGACACTGCGTTACGCACCGCCGTTTCCCAGTCCGCGCTTTCGAGAAAACAGAGAATCGACTCGGGCACCGAGCGCTGGCAGGAGACGTCGAAGTGATAGCCGGGGCGGATCGTATCCAATGTGCGCGCAAGATCGTAACCGAAGTGCCGTGTCAGCGTGTCACGAATTGCCTCCTTGCCGGCACCCTTGCGCGCCAGAAACACCGCTAACGCTACCGCCTGGGCGCCTTTGATCCCTTCGGCATGATCGTGTGTGCATTCGGCACAGCGTTTCGCCTCGGCGAGCACGTCCTCCTCGGTCTCGTACGCAAACCCCACCGGGCTCACACGCATGGCCGAACCGTTGCCCCAGCTGTTATACGGTTTGGGCGCCGTGCTGAAGAGCCAGTCCTGAAAGCGGCCGCCGTAACCCGCGTCCGGATAGTGCCGTCCGAATTCCCGGATCGATTCGGCGTAGGAATCGCCCTCCAGAATTGCGCTCGCCACGGCGACCGTCAGCACCGAATCGTCGGTGAAGCGACAGTCGGGAGCGAATAGCGGGAAGTCGGTCGTCTTTATCGGCGCGGCCTCATAGACCGAACCGATGATGTCGCCGGCGATTGCGCCAATCATGTAGTTTCCTGCCGCACAATGACTCCACTCTTTGAGGCTGTGGGCATATGATTAGCCGATAAGGGGAGGAACATGTCGAGTATTCTCATCACAGGCAGCAACCGCGGCATGGGTCTGGAGTGGGCCCGGCAATATGCGGCGCGTGGTTGGCGTGTTTATGCAACCTGCCGTCAGCCGGAAGAGGCCGACGACCTCAGAGGACTTCAACGACAGCATGATCATGTCTCGGTGCATCAATTAGACGTTACCAGTGTCGATCACATCAAAAAGATTATCCGCGAGTTCAAAGCTACGCCGTTGGATATCCTCGTCAACAATGCCGGCGTGTACTACGAGCGTTGGGGCAAAGACAAGCTCGGCGGCATCGATTATGGCGCGTGGCAGGCCACCTTCGATGTTAATACGCTGGGCGCGGTAAGGGTCACGGAGGCCTTGCGGGCAAACCTGGCGCAAAGTGAAAAGCGCCTCGTGGTGGTGATCACCAGCCATATGGGCAGTATCGCGGACATTAAACAGGCCAACGATTATGCGTACCGGTCCAGCAAGGCCGCGCTCAATGCGGCGGTTCAGGGCCTGGTCCATGAACTCGCAGATGACGGCATCGGCGTTCTTTTGGTACATCCCGGATGGGTGCGAACCCGCATGGGTGGCAGCGAAGCACCCCTCTCAGCAGCGGAAAGCGTGACCCATATGCGCGCGCTGGCGGAGCGATTCCGGCCCAAGGACAGTGGGCGCTTCTATCGCTACGACGGCAGCATTTTGCCTTGGTAGAAGCACCCGATCCGAGAAGTGCATCCCTGTATCGGCGCGATTCTCGTTGCCGCAGCTAGTGAGCTGCAGTTTGATGCCGGTCAAGGCGTGTTTGGTGCGTAGGCGGCATACTTCACCGAAATAACACCGCGCCCAGCACATACCCATGACACCTGACAGCACTTCCAAGGCCTACATCGTCGGTGGCGGCATCGCATCGCTGGCGAGCGCCGCCTACCTCATCCGTGAGGGGCATATGGCCGGCGGCGACATTCATATCTTCGAACAGGACCCGGTGCTCGGCGGCTGCCTCGATGGCTCCGGTTCCACGGAACAGGGCTATCTGATCCGCGGCGGGCGCATGTTTGAGGCCCATTTCGGCTGCACCTTCGACCTCTTTGCCGGTATCCCGTCCCTGGAGGATCCGGCGCAGACCATGGAAGAGGAATTTCGTGCCTTCAACGAGACCTTCAAGTCTGAATCCCACTGCCGGTTGTTGCGGGCGGGGGCGAAGCTGGATGTCTCCTCCTACGGTCTGAGTAATGCGGATAACTATGACATGCTCAAGTTGCTGTTTCGCTCGGAGGAGTCCCTCGCGGACGCTCGCATAGTCGACTGCTTCTCCGATGCGTTTTTTGTCACCAATTACTGGTATCTGTGGCAGACCACCTTCGCCTTTCAGAAGTGGAGCAGCGCTGCCGAGATGCGCCGTTACGCGCTACGCTTCATTCACCTGCTGCCCGGCTTCAATCAGCTCAAGGGTATCCTGCGTACCCGCTACAACCAGTACGACTCCATCATCCGGCCGATCGAAAAATGGCTGACGGGGCAGGGCGTGCAGTTTCGGCTCAACAGTGTGGTGACCGACATCGATTTTGATCTTGCGGGCGAGACCAAAACCGCCACGACACTGCACGTGTCGCAAGCTGGGGCGCCGAAACGAATCGAGCTTGCCGCGACGGACTACGTATTTATCACCAACGGTTCCATGGTGGACGGCGCCAGCATTGGTTCCATGACCCGGGCGCCGACACTGGAGGCCGGGAGTGACACCGGATCATGGGCGTTATGGCAGAAGCTCGCCGCCAAATCGCCGGCGTTCGGTCGCCCGGCGGTGTTCTGCGGCGACATCGATCGGTCCAAGTGGGAGTCGTTTACCGTAACCCTCGAGGATTCACCGTTCTTTGATTTCATGGAAACGTTCACCGGCAACGTCGCCGGCACCGGCGGCCTGGTGACCTTCACCGATTCCAGCTGGCGCATGTCCCTGGTGCTCGCCGCCCAACCCCATTTCATCGGCCAGCCGGAGAACGTGGACGTCTTCTGGGGCTACGGACTCTACCCGGACAACGTCGGCGACTATGTGAAAAAACGCATGGCGGATTGCAGCGGCGCGGAAATAGTGCGGGAAGTCTGTCACCATCTGCGCATCACCGACCGCTACGATGAATTCTTCAGTAACGCCAACTGTATTCCCTGCATGATGCCCTTCATCGACAGTCAGTTCATGCCCCGGCAACCCGGCGACCGACCCAAAGTCGTGCCCGCGGGGGCGCGCAACTTCGCCTTTATCGGCCAATTCGCGGAACTGCCCCAGGACTGTGTTTTTACGGTGGAGTACTCGGTGCGATCGGCGCAGACTGCAGTGTTCACGCTACTCGCTCTGGCACGGGAGGTCACCCCGATCTATGAAGGCCACCATGACATCCAGGTCTTGATGGACGCGCTGGCGGCGACGCGCCGCTAGGAAGACGATCAGTGACTGGCGAACACGCTGGTGCTGCCGTCATGATGCAGTAGCAATACTTCGTACGGCTGCTTTTGGTTTCCCTGTTCCATGCCCGGCGACCCGATCGGCATACCGGGCACCACCAACCCGCGCGCGTCGGTACGCTCCTTGAGCAGGCGTTGGATGTCCGCCGCCGGCACATGGCCCTCGATCACGTAACCGTCGATGAAGGCGGTGTGGCAGGACGCCAGCTTGGGACCGACCTTGGCGTCGATCTTGTACGGGATCACGTCGGGGACATCTTTGCCGGTGACCGCAAAGCCGTGGTCCGCGAGATGACTCATCCATTTCTTACAGCAGCCGCACGTCGGACTTTTGTAGACCGTGGCCTCGGTCGCTGCAAAGGCGGTAAGTCCGCTCAAGCCGGCGGCGGTGGCTAAACTGCAAAGTAATACACGTATTAGTTTCATGGGCGTCAAAAACGTGAGTTTCGTGTGCCGACGATGATCGCCCGAAACCGGGTCAGAGAACAATCTATAATCGGTATACGGCCACACTCGCGCGCAGGGCTTGCGCCGTCTCCGTCAGCGACTCGTTGGCGACCTTGGTCTGGTTGGTGGAAACGACGAAATGGTCGGTCACCTGCTGGATATCGCTCATGGCGGTCACGATCTGGTCGATGCCCACGCCCTGCTGGCGGGCCGCGGTGACCACCTGTTGGCTGGTGCGCACCGTATTATCGTGCCGAAGGCGCCGTGGTTGCATTGACGAAGATCAAACTCCTCAGCCCGCGTGGTTAAGGCAGCGGTATTGGGCGGTGGAAGCGCTCCCCGCGTGGAGCGAACGGGCTAATTCTCGACGATCGGTGCCTTGCGGTCGAGCGCGAAATAGGTGCTGCGAATGACAGCGTCCAGCCGGGCCAGACTGAGCTGCGAGCGGTCGAGGAACTTTTGCAGTTTTTTCGCCGGCATCTGGTCCGGTTTGGCACTACGTAGATTGCGTAGGATGCGGTTGGCATAACGCATGGGGTCGTCGTTATGCGGCAGGGCCTGCAGGCAGGTACGCACCTCGCCGACACAGTGCAGAAACGCACGTGGAAATTCCCGTTCCTGCAACAGGAAGCGGATTACCGCGGCGCGGCGCACCGGACCTTGTACCTTTTGCGTGTAACTTTGCAGTGCGGACAAGGAATGCAGCACGCTCATCCATTGAATGTTCTCGAACGGCGTGAGTTCCTCGGATTCGTGCGGCAGCAGGGTGGTGGAGCGCACATCCACGATGCGGGTGGTCATGTCCGCGCGCTCGAGATTACGCCCCATGCGCAGAACATCGTAGCCGTAGTCATGTAACATGGTGCCCGCCAGCAGCCCGGTGATACCCTGGTTGGTATCGATGATCGAGCGCAGAAAGTCGAACCGGCGGCGATGCGCCAGGCCGGCGGGCAGGTTGGCTTTGACCTCGAGGAACAGCGCGTTAATGCCTTCCCATGCTTCACGCGGAATGATGTCGCGAATCGTGCGCGCGTTTTCCCGCGCCGACTTAACCGTATTCAGGATCGAGCCCGGGTTGCGCCCGTCGGCGATCAGGAATCGCACCACATTGCGCTCGCTGGCCTCGTTGTACAAGGAGTCGAAAAGTGTCGCGTCGCCGGTGATATCGATGAGCGGCTGCCAGCCGAGCGTCGCCTTGCGCGGCATGTCCAGCAGCAGATGCGCGTTGACGTTTACCAGACGCGCCACGTTCTCGGCCCGTTCCAGGTAGCGGGCGATCCAGTAAATACTATCGGCGACACGAGACAGCATGGCTACATTCCGTCGGTATCGATGATCCAGGTGTCTTTGCTGCCGCCGCCCTGAGAGGAGTTGACCACGGTCGAGCCCCGCTTCAAGGCGACCCGCGTGAGGCCGCCGGTGGTGACGTAGGTGCGCGTGCCCGAAAGGATGAACGGCCGCAGGTCGAGATGCCGCGGTTCGGCATGGGTGTCCACCAGGGTCGGCGTGGTCGACAGGGTCAGCAACGGCTGCGCGATGTAGTTGCGCGGATCGCGGCGGATCAAGCGTGCGAACTTGGCGCGCTCCTTCGGGCTCGCCTGCGGGCCGATCAGCATGCCGTAGCCGCCCGATTCGTTGGCCGGCTTGACGACCAGTTTGTCGAGATTGGCGAGGACGTAGTCACGCTCTTTTTTATCGATGCACAAATAGGTCGGCACATTGGGAATGAGCGGTTCCTGCTCGAGGTAGTACTTGATCATCTTGGGGACAAAGGCGTAGACCACTTTGTCGTCGGCGACACCGGCGCCAGGCGCGTTCGCCAACGCCACGTTACCTTTCTTCCAGGCGCGCATCAGCCCGGGCACCCCGAGCGCGGAGTCCGGATTGAAGGCCTCGGGATCGAGAAAAAGGTCGTCGATGCGCCGATAGATCACATCGACCCGCGAGAGCCCCGCCACCGTGCGCATGTAGACACAGTCATCGTCACCGACCAGAAGGTCCCGGCCTTCGACCAGTTCGGCACCCATCTGCTGGGCCAGGTAGGAATGTTCAAAATAGGCCGAGTTGTAGATACCCGGGGTCAATACCACGATCTCGGGAAACTCGGCCTCCCGCGGCGCGATCGACGCCAGGCACTCGTAGAGCTGCGACGGGTATTCGTCCACCGGCTGAATGTTGTAGTGCTCGAACAACTCCGGAAAGGTGCGCTTCATCACGGCCCGGTTTTCGAGCATGTAGGACACCCCCGACGGCACGCGCAGGTTGTCTTCCAGCACGTACATGGTGCCGTCCTTGTCACGCACCAGGTCGGAACCGCAGATATGGGCCCACACGCCGTTTTGTGGCGTCACGCCGACACATTGCGGACGAAAGTTTTTCGAGTCTGCCAGTATTTCCGCCGGAAACACCCCATCCTTGACGATGCGTTGGTCGTGGTAGATGTCGTCGATAAACAGATTCAGCGCCTGCACCCGTTGTTTCAGCCCCGCCTCAATACCGTCCCATTCGTCCTTGCGGATGACCCGCGGAATGATGTCGAAGGGCCACGCCCGATCGATGGAACCGCCTTCTTCTTCCGAGTACACGGTAAAGGTGATGCCCATGGCGCGAATCGCCAGATCCGACGCCGCCCGCCGATCGGCGAGCTCGGCGTCGCTGATCGAGCGAAAGAACTTGCACAGCGGCCGCGCCCAGGCCCGTGAACGTCCGGTGGCCTGCAACAGCTCATCGTAGAAGCCCTTGATGCGATAATCTTTCCAGCGAATTGCCATGGTTTCGGTGGTATTCAGCTACAGTTGCAAAACGGCTTGCAATTCAGCCGCACACGTGCAAAAAATTGTGTTCTGGCGCGCACCGCCCTGCACCGTGATGGGGCATAGTTTGCCCCCTGATGAGGCGCCGCCGCCGCGGTGTAATGCCGGCAAATATTCCATAACTATATGGTAATAGTGAAAAATCCCTTATGACTTACTGCCTTGCCATCAAAGTAAATGACGGTATCGTGTTCGCCTCTGACACCCGCACCAATGCAGGCGTCGACCAGGTTAGTACCTACAGCAAGATGTATGCCTTCGGCATCCCCGGTGAGCGATCGTTCGTCATGTTGAGCGCCGGCAATCTGGCAACGACGCAGGCGGTTGTCAACCTGGTCGAACGGGATCTGGCGGCGGCGGACCCGGAACGCAGCCTCAAGACCGTGGATTACATGTTCGACGCCGCCCATTACATCGGAAAATTGAGTTGCGGTGTCCAGGCGGCCCATTGCGAGCCGGCCAAGGAGGAGGGCATCAAATTCGATGCCAGTTTCATTCTCGGCGGCCAGATCGGCGACAGTGCCCCGGAAATCTATCTGGTTTACCCGGAGGGTAATTACATCGCGGCGTCACCGACCAAGCCCTATTTGCAGATCGGCGAGACCAAATACGGCAAGCCCATCCTCGACCGCATCATCGCCGGCGAGACCAGCCTCGAGGACGCGGCTCGCTGCGCGCTGGTGTCTCTCGACTCCACCATGCGCAGCAACCTGAGCGTGGGGCCACCGGTCGAGATCGCGATCTATCGCAACAACAGCCTGGCGCTCGATACGCCGTTGACCTTCGACACCGATTCGCCGTTCTACCAGGCCGTGCAGCGCAGCTGGAACGAGGGCCTGAATCGGGTGTTCGACGACTTGCCGCGGTTCGACTGGGAAAGTGCGCTCAGGCCGGTGTCACGGTCTGGCGAATAAGTTCATGGACCAGCCGCAGCTTTTCGCTGGCGGCGGTCGAAAGCGCGAACGGGTAGGCGTCACGCAGCCCCATGCTGCGGTTGAGGGCGTTCATCGCCACGGTCAGATTGACCCAGTCTTCCAACAGTGCATCGAAGGTCACGTTGCGCGCGAACGGCCCCTGGGTGTACTGGGCGCGGCCTACGATCGCCGCCTTGGGTGCGCCGACCCGCCGGCCGGCGAGGGAGAAGCCGAAAGCGTGTGCCGTTTCCAGGGTGTCGATCATGTGCAGGTAGTGAGCCCAGGTTTCAGCCCAATCCTCCCACGGATGCGCCGACGCATAGGCGCTGATGTAATGCTGTGACCAATCCGGCGGTGGCCCCTCGGCGTAATAACGCTCGAGCGCCTGGGCGTAATCGGCGCGCTCGTCGCCGAAGGCGTTGCGCATGGTATCCAGCCAGGCGGTCGGTTCGACCGTGCGGCTCCAATAGTAGTGGCCGATTTCGTGACGAAAGTGGCCGAGCAGGGTGCGGTACTGTTCGTTCAGCAATTCGCGCATCTCTTCACGCGCACTCGGTACCGCTTCCGACAGGTTGATGGTGATGGTGCCGGCGTCATGGCCGGTGAGGACGCGCGCGTGTTGATTGACCGGGTCGGCGAACTCGGTCGTGGTGTCCGGATCGGCCAGAAACCGAAATGCCAGACCCTGGGCCGGATCATCTTCCTTGCCGATCACAGGCAAACCTAATTCAAGCAGCGTATAGACCAGGCGGCGCTTGGCGCGTTCGATGCGGGCCCACAGCCGGTGATTCTTTGGATCGGCCAGATCCGGGATGATGTGATTGAGGCGGCAGGATGTACAGCGCTCGTGGGAATCGTCGTTCGGCACCATCCAGTTGCAGACATGCTCCTTGGCGTAATTGCCGCACATTCGATAGGTGCCGCCGCCTGCAAGTTCATGCAGGGCGCGCCAGCGGCCGTCGTCCAGTTGTGCCAGCGGGCTGAGGGTGCGGTAATCGGGCAGAAAGCCGAGCGGCTTACCGCAGGCCAGGCACTTCGTGTTTTCGAAGTGCAGGGTGTTGCCGCAGGTACACTGAAAGGTCTGCATGGAAAGCCGTGGAAACCCGGGTCAAAGAACATGTTGCTCTAATATAGCGTAGCGACTCCATGGCGGACAAAAAAAGGGCCGGCAAAGCCGGCCCTGTATGTTGCTAAGTGAGAAGACCGATCTAGGCTTTGATCTTCTGTGCCCAGTCGTCGGCGACTGCCTTGGCCGCATCCCGGCCGCCCAGGCCGAAGGCGAGCGCCGCAGCGACCGCGGCACTGCCCAACGTGAAGCCGAAGGCCATAGTGACGATGTTGTCGGCCAGGCCCATGGCCTTGAGACCCATGGCCAGCACCAGACCGAGAATGGCGATGCGGGCGATGTTGGCCAGGCCGGCGTTGCCGTGGGCTGACAGCTTGTTGTAGGCCAGCGCGCCGAGGAAGTTGCCGATGATCAGAATGACACCGCCGATCAGCAGGCCGCCACCGAACTCCAGCACCTTGGAGAAGATTTGCGAAATCACGTCGATCTGCAGAATGTTTACCGCGGCGGTTGCGGCGGCCACCATCGAGAAGAACATGATGCCGAAGCCGACCAGTTTCACGGGAGTGAAATTCTCGGTAAACAGGCCCTGGATGCCGAGCTTCTCAGGCAGCGCGTTGATGTTCATGCCTTCCAGCAAGCCACCGAGGATAAAGATCACGAACCTGGCGGCGAAGTACACGACCAGCAGGATGATGGCGGCGCCGATGATATTCGGCACGGCGGCCATCAACTTCTGAATCATGGCCGAGGCGGGATCCGAAATCGCCGGGATATTCAGCACGCCCAGCGCCGAGACCGCGATGGGCAGCAGGATGACGGCGAAGATCAGCGCGCTGCCGAACTTGGATATCTTGATGTCCTTGTTGCCGGTCTTTTCCGCCAACTGTGCATCGACCTTGCCCAGGCCCGCGCCCACGAGCTGCGAGACAATCTTGGCGATGACCCAGCCGGCATAGCCGATCACGCCCGCGCCAATAACATTGGGGATGGCGGTCATGAACTTATTCACCATCTCCTTGAGCGGCGCCAGGACGTCGGTCAACCCGAAATGCTGTAGCACGGCCATGAGCACGAAAATTGTCAGCACCGCCTTTACCAAGGATGCGATGGGTGATACCAGGTCGGTGACGCTGCCGTCGGGATTTTCGCGTCGCAGCACGGCTACCTTGGACAGCATGCGCTTGAAGATGCCGACGAAGAGTTTGACGACAAATAGACCAATGACGAGGATCGCCAGGCCAATCAATGCCTTGCCGAGCGCGCTGGAACCCGCGGGCCCCAATATATCGGTGAGCTTGCTAATCACGTTATCCATACTCTCTTTCCCCCCTTTGAGGTGATGTATTCTTAAAAACCGCGCCTACTGTAAAAGTTTTTAGTGACGAAATTAAAGGGGGAATCGTTACGATCTTGTAAAAAACGCAAACGTGAAGGGTAATAGTGTGACCGAGTTCACAGAACCGCACAAAATGGGATCAGGGAACAGTATTTCCTGATATTACTACTTGCGTTTATTGTTCTTTGATCTGCATTTATTCAGTCACGCCGGGCGAACCAAATGACGTGCCGCGACCCTTTCGATCCACGCGCCCGCACGCGCAGCTCCTCCACCTCGAATCCCAGTTTGCGTAACCGTTGCAAGAAATCCGGTGCCGGACCGGCCGACCATACTGCCAATACACCGCGAGGGCGCAGCGCCGCGTAGGCCGCGCTCAGCCCGTCCATGCTATAGAGCCAATCGTTCTCCTTGCGCGTGAGTCCCTCAGGGCCGTTATCCACATCCAGCAAAATTGCATCGTAAGCACTCTGCTGAGTATTCAGTATTCGGGCAACATCCCCCTCGCGCACGGCCACTCGCGGATCTTGCAGCGGATGACCGGCGTGTTCGCCAAGCGGCCCTCTGTTCCAGGCCACCACGGCCGGTACCAATTCAGCCACCACCACCCGCGCCGGGTCACCGATCCGTTGCAGCGCCGCCGCGAGGGTAAATCCCATACCCAAGCCACCGATGAGCAGGCGTGGCTCCGAGCGATCCACCAGCCTGGCACAGGTTTGTTCCGCCAGCGCATCCTCGGAGCCATGGATGCGGCTGTTCATGAGTTCGCCATGGCCCGCGATTCGGATCGAGAATTCATCGCCGCGCCGGTACAGGCGCAGCTCCCCGCCGTTACCGGGCACTGGTGCGCTATCGAGCAAGATCCAGGGAATCATGGATTTCCGCTCTATAGCAACGGCAACAAAGCCGGCCAAACGTTCTCCAGCATGCGCGGCTGCGCCGCGGCAGTGGGATGCAGGGTGTCACGCTGGGACATGTTGAGGTCGGTGGCGAGACCTTCGAGCAGAAACGGCACCAGCGCGATCCCTTCGGTTTGCGCCACGTCGCTGTACACGCCGGTGAAGCCCGCGGTGTAGCGCGGCCCGTAATTCGGTGGCAGCCGCATGCCGACCAAGAGCACCTTGGCGCCCGCCGCCTTCGCCTCGCCCACCATGTCAGTTATATTCTTCCGCATGGCTGCGAGCGGCAGTCCGCGCAACCCATCGTTGGCGCCCAGGGCGATGATGACTACTTTTGGTTTGTGAGTCTCGAGTAAGGCTGGCAGCCGTGACAGGCCGCCGGCAGTAGTGTCGCCACTGATACTGGCATTCACTACGTTATAGTTAAGGCCGTTTTGCGCGAGACGGCCCTGCAGCAGTGCCGCCCAGCCCCGGGCTGGGTCGATACCGTAGGCCGCGCTCAGGCTATCACCCAGCAGCACCAGCGTGGCCGGCGCAGCCTGCGCCGGAACCAACCACCACAGCGATAGTCCAGTGAATAATAAGATCGAACGTAAGGAACGTAACATGGTCTCGGCCGCAGGGCTTTGCAAACAAGTGGTCACCAGCGAGGGGATGCTCGACATCTTGTCGGACGTGACCCTTGAGATCAAGGCAGGGGAGAGCGTTGCCATCGTCGGCGTGTCCGGTTCGGGCAAGTCGACGCTGCTCGGTCTGCTCGCCGGGCTCGACACGCCGAGCCGCGGCAGCGTCACTCTCGCCGGCCAACGCCTCGAGCTGCTCGATGAAGACGGGCGCGCCGCGGTGCGGGCGGGGCGCGTCGGTTTTGTGTTCCAGGCATTTCAGTTGCTCGCCGGCATGACCGCGCAGGAAAACGTCATGCTGCCCCTGGAGCTGGCCGGCGTCACGGATGCCGGTGCCCGCGCCCGGGAACTGCTCGACCGCGTCGGTTTGGGCGATCGGGTCGGTCATTACCCGCGGCAACTCTCCGGCGGCGAACAACAACGGGTGGCCATCGCGCGGGCCTTCGCGGGCGGGCCCGAGATCCTGTTCGCCGACGAACCCACCGGCAATCTCGACAGCGCGACCGGGGCGCGCATTATTGAGATTTTGTTCGAACTCAACCGTGAGCGCCGAACTACCCTGATCCTGGTGACCCACGACGAGGCACTTGCGCCCCGTTGCGATCGACGCATTCAGCTCGACGGTGGTCGTATCGTCAATGTTGCCCGGGTGTCATCATGACGCGCCTCAAGTTGGCCTTGCGCCTGTTGCGGCGGGACTGGCGCGCCGGCGAACTCAATGTCCTGACTGCGGCACTGGTCATTGCGGTAGCCGCGGTCAGCGCCATCGGCCTGTTCAGCGACCGCATGGAGCGCGCCCTGTCCGGGCAAACCGCAGAACTGGTGGGCGCCGATCTGCGGCTTGCCAGCCCGCAACCGGTCGCAGCCGAGTGGCTGGTGGCGGCCCGTGATCGCAATCTGCGTGTGGCGGAGACCTTGCGCTTCCCCAGCGTGGTGGTGCACGGCGAGGGACTGCAACTCGCGAGTGTCGAAGCGGTTGGGGCGGGGTATCCGCTGCGCGGCGAGTTACGCACGGCGAAAGTTTTATACGGTCCTGAAACTGTCGCGCCGGGCCCGCCCGCGGTCGGCATCGCCTGGGTCGAACCGCGGATCATGCAGGCGCTTTCCATCGTACCGGGTGCGGTGATCGAGATCGGGGTCGCGTCATTTCGAGTCGAACGGCTGTTGACCTACCAGCCCGGGCGTGGCGGCAGTTTCTTTACTCTTGCGCCACGGGTGTTGATTGCGCTCGGTGATGTGCCGCGTACCGAAGTCATCCAACCTGGCAGCCGCGTGGTCTACGAGTACCAGTTTGCCGGCAACGCGAATGCACTCGCTGCCTACCGGCAATGGCTCACCCCACAACTGGCGCCCAATCATCGCTTGCAAGGCATCGGTGACGGTGACAGCGGGGCCGGCCGCGCGCTCAAACGGGCGAACCGTTATCTCGGTCTTACCAGCTTGCTGGCGGTCATTCTCGCCGGCGTGGCAGTGGCCATGGCCACGCGCCGCTACGGCGAACGTCACTACGATACTGCCGCGTTGCTGCGTTGCTTCGGCGTCAGCCAGGGCGGGGTGCTGGGCCTGCTGGTGCCCCAGTTCCTGCTGCTCGGCCTGATCGCCGGCGCCATCGGTTGCCTGCTGGGCTGGCTGACCCAGGCCGGCATCGCGCAGCTGTTAACGGGTCTGTTGCCCGCGACCTTGCCATCACCGGGGCCCATGCCCATCCTGTTCGCGTTCGCTGCCGGCCTGCTACTGCTCGCGGGCTTTGCCTTACCGCCGTTGCTGCGCCTGAAGTCGATCGCACCGCTGCGCGTATTGCGCCGAGATATGGTGCCCCTGTCGCCACCTGTATTAATGGTCTACGGTGCCGGCCTGCTTGCGATCACCGTCCTGACCCTGCGCTTTACCGGCGACTGGCTCATCACGGTCAGCGTACTGGCCGGCGCCGGCGTCGCCGCGCTTGCCTTGGGCCTGCTCGCGCTGGCCTTGCTCAACGTGGTTCGACGTCTGCGTTCCGGCGTCGGGGTGGCGTGGCGTTACGGCTTTAACAATCTGTGGCGCCGTGGCCGCGGCAGCCTGACGCAACTCCTGGCCTTCGGCCTGGCATTGATGGCCATGGCCGTCATCGCGCTGTTGCGCTCCGACCTGCTGGCTTCCTGGCAGACGGAACTGCCGCCGGACACGCCGAATCATTTCGCGTTCAATATTCTGCCGGCGGACGTCGGGCCGTTGAAAGATTATTTTGCCGCGCGCGCTATTCCGAGCAGCGGCCTGTATCCCATGGTGCGCGGCCGCCTGACCCACATCAACGACAAACCGGTGACAAGGCCGGTGACCAAGGACGACGATGCCGATGAATCCCTGCGCCGCGAACTGAATCTCAGCTGGAGCGCGACCCTGCCGCCGGACAACCGCCTCACGGCGGGACCGTGGTGGGACGCTGCCAGCGGCGGCGGTGTGTCGGTGGAAACCCAATTGGCCGAACGCCTCGGTATCAATCTCGCCGATCGCCTGACGTTTTCCATCGGCGGCCAGCCACTCACCGCCACCGTCGCGAGCCTGCGCGAGGTGCAATGGGATTCTTTTCATCCCAACTTTTACATGATCTTTCCGCCCGGAGCCCTGGATGACTATCCGGCCACCTGGCTGACCAGCTTCTTTCTCGCGCCGCAGCAAAAGCCCTTGCTCAACGACATCGTTCGTAACTTCCCCGCGGTCACCGTGCTGGAAGTCGATCAGGTGCTGGGCCAGTTGCGCGCAATCCTGCAACAGGTGGGCGCGGCGGTGGAGCTGGTGTTGCTGTTCGTGCTGGCGGCGGGCTTCGTGGTGTTGTTCGCCGCGCTCGCCAGCAGCCTCGATCAGCGGATCTACGAAGGCGCGCTGCTGCGTAGCCTCGGCGCGAGTCGCCGGCAACTGCGCAGTGCGCAACTCGCCGAGTTCCTGCTTCTGGGCCTACTCGCCGGCCTGCTCGCCGCCATTGGCACCGAGATCATCGCGTATTTGCTCTACACTCAGGCCTTCGAGCTGGAGTACCGTTTCAAGTGGCAGGTTTGGCTGGCCGCGCCCCTACTTGGCGCCCTTCTCATCGGCCTGGCAGGTGTCATCGGCACCCGTTCCGTGCTGCAGCGCAGCCCGTCGGGAATTCTCCGGGAACTCTAATGTACCTATCGTGATCGCGAGGTCGTTTTTCCTCGTTGATCTTCGTTCCTTACTGATAGGATTGTCAGCCTGGCGGCGAAACAAGGAGACTGACAATGCATAAAAAGCTTGCGTTGTCCGGCGTTGTCGCGATTTTCCTGTCGGTGACGGCACCGGTATATTCCGAGACCCTGACCGCAGAGGCAATCACTGGGATATTCGCCGGCAATACCGTGGCGGGTTACCACCACAAAAAGGATTTCGCCTTCAAACGTTCTTATTCGCCGGATGGGAAACTGACCGGCGTGAGCGAGAGGAGGGGCAAACGCACCGGCGACTGGAAGGCGGAAACCAATGCGATCTGTATCAAGTGGGAATTCGATCGCTTCAAATGCAGACGCATCGAGAAAGACGGCGATACCGTCAAGCAGTCCGATAAGAGCGGTAATCGACATACGGCAACGTACAAGGTTTTCACGGCGGGAAATAATCTGAAGAAGAGGGGATGGTGAGGTTAAGTATTATCCACGCCGCCCCTCTTCAAACTCACCTTTAGCCCAACCATGGAACAGCAAAGCTCCGCCTCACGCGTGCTTAGAGTACCGAGCCCCTGGACCGTAGTATTACTCGGGTTCTATCACGAGCACGCGATCGTCCTCGTCATGCTCATCGCCCTGGCGCCCATCGGCGTCCTGATCGGGGTTGGGGCAGACAACCTTCCGGAGTGGGCACAACTCGCGTTGGTTATCGGCACTGTGGTTTTAATTTCCGGGTCCGCACGCCACTATGTGGCGGCACCTCTTACGCGCCTGTTTAAACGTTTGTTTGCAAGTAAAGTCCGAGTCGCTTATCTCCGTTCTTTTCGGGAAGACGATTCCTATGCCGCCCGCGACCAACTGGGCCCCATCCTCGGTTGCATCGGCCGACTGACTACCGTGCACAACCCCGATTACATCCAGGGGCTCACCGACGTCGATGGCCATAGCCAGCAGGAGGACGCCTGGTTTGCGTGGCTGGAACTGGGAGAGATCCTCGGTGATGGATTGGCGGCGGTAAAACTGGAAGATGCCCGCTGGCAAGAAGACGTCCTTGAGATTCTGCGTACATCAGATCTTGCGGTCATCGATCTCACCGAGGCCAGTGACAATTTGATCTGGGAACTGACCCGGGCTTTGGAAATACTGCCGGGCAATCGTGTTTTGACGCTTTGCCGGCAGGGCACCGCGGCACCCGAGCACGCCCCGCGCCCGATCGAATACGAAACCTCTCTCAAGGGGCGGTATCGCTTGCGATCCGAGCTGCGCCGCCGGCTGGCGGCAGTCGCATCACAACAGGAGTCGACGTGATTGAAGAGTAATCACGTCCATTCCTTTATCTATCCTTACAACAGCGGTAGCCATTCCAGAACCGGCGCATGGGCGTTTTCCCACATGCCGACGTGATCACCGGGAACGACGACGTAGCGGTTCGTTTCGGTTTTGGGCACGAACGAGCGAAACATGGTCGCATAGCCCATACGATGGGAAAGGTCGTCGTCCTCGCCGTCCACCCATAAGGTCGGCAAGGTGATCTTGCTGAGCAGGCTGACAAAATTGGGATGGATGCCCAGATCGAAATAGGTGATATAGAACTCCGGCACCGCCTTGATACCAAAGTCCTGGCCCTGGTTTAGATCCCGCAAGCGGGTGCGTTCCGCACCTTTGCCTTCTTTGATCAGTTTTTTCGCCTTCATGACACTGCGGGCCGTGGCTTCCTGAATCTTGAAGGAACGATGCAGGATGTGCCCCGGCGCAAGGATAATGTTGCCAACCACTGCCGCGTGGGGCGTGCGCGATGTGGTATACAGATTACCCAGGGTCGCGCCCTGACTATGACCGGCGATGATCACGCGCTTGTTGTCCGCTGCGATATGTTCGATCAGGCCATCGAGAAATTCGTATGCGGTTTCCAGGGTGGCGGTGTAGCCATCCCAGGGCATCTGCGGGGTGTAGACGGTATAGCCGGCCTGGCTGAGTTTCTTGGCGAACGCCAGGTTGTGTTTGTTTTTACGTCCCCCGCGCTTGCCGTGCAGGGCGATGACGGCAATATCTGTCGCGCTACCCGCGGCCGCGTGAATGCCGACCTCGGCGGCGTAGCCGGGTACGGAGATTTCGAGAGTCTGGGCGCCGGCAAGCTGAGGCGCGGCGACGACCAGCAGCATGAATATGATTCGCAGTGCTTTGATGTTGATCACTGCGACCCCGTTTCTGAGTATCGACGCCAGACCTGCAAATGCAGTGCGCCCAGCCCCAACACGAACAGGACGAACACCGCCAGGCCGCCCAGCACCGGAATGATCTGCACCAACACGATGACAATCAACGCGAGCAGGATCGACAGCACCCGCCATCCTTTGCCGCCCGATTCAGCCTTGCCCAGCAGCCGCAGACCGACGTCGCCCACATAGAGCACGCCGGTGAGGAAACCGCCCAGCAGCGTGAGCAGGTACCAGGCGAGCAACGGCAGGGCGATGAGGACACCGAGCACGGTCACCAACAGCAGCAGGACCACGAAGGGCGTGGCAAACAACACCGCCACCCCCAGCGCCAGGGACAGCAACGGCGAGCGTCCGACAGTCTGTGCGGCGGCGGGGCTGAAGCGGGGAAACACCAGAAAATACACCATTGCCGCCACCGCCAGCATCAACAGAAACAGAATTCCGCCGCCGACCGGCGCCTCGTCCCGCTCCCACTCCGCATATGGTAGGGGTTTTTCAATGACATCGCCGCCGATCGTCGCGCCCGCGGCGATCTCCGGCGCGTTCTCGCTCCGGTAGATTAGATTACCTTTGATCTCGGCGGTTTCCAGGATGCGAATATCCTCCGCCAGGATGTCCACATCGCCTGCCACGACACCGGAGATAATGACGATCTGGCCGGCCGCCCTCAATTCCTTGCCGACCTGACCGGCGACGTCGATTTCCCGGCCCGCGAGCCATGCCCAGCCGCCGATCGTGGCACCGGCCTCGACGATCACGGTTTCGCCGGCGGCCACCACGTGATCGCCGATGGTCCCGGCGACGGTCACCGCGCGTCCGGCGAGGCGCGCATCGTCCTCGACATCGCCCCGGAGCGTCACCGTCTCCCCGGCGGCGATCACATCGCCGGTCACGGTATCGCCCACGGTGATCCGTTGGCCGGCGGCCACCAGGTCGCCCTGTAGCTGCGCTTGCACATCGACGGTGCGTCCGGCCAGGTACAGGTCCTCGGCGACGACCCCGCGCTTGAGAATAACCTCGCCGACCTCCTGTGCACCGAGCACGGCGGTGGCGAATACCGCCGCCAACAGGCCGGCCAACAGCAGATATCTACGGTGAATTGCCATGACACGCGCCTCCATATGACACTGCGGATCAAAGCACTATAAGGGATTGCTTCTTGCGGGAACACTAATTGCGGAAGTGCGCTGCAGGAGTAACCCTTAACCTGGACGGCGGCGCCATGCCCCCCCTGCGCCGAGGCGGTGCTCCTGCACACCTCGCTCCTCGTGCCTCGTACCTCGAAACTCAAACCTGTATTTGGTCGAAGCCGCGCCGGCACGCATCACAGTCATAGAAACTCTGTGCGTATGGAATTATCAAAACTTCCAGTAGAATGCGCAATCAGGCAGCACGAATGCGTCGCCCATTAATCCGGTCGCACACCACTGGCTCCCGTCGTCTCCTATTCCGATAGCAGTTCAGGATTATTGAATGTTCATTGATGCAAGAAATCTGGAAAACGGCCACACGGTAGAGGCCGATCTGTGCATTGTGGGTGCCGGCGCGGTGGGCATCGCCATGGCGCTGGAATTTGACGGTTCCAATAAGAACGTCGTCGTCCTGGAGAGCGGCGGTTTTGAGTTCGACGACCGTACCCAATCCCTGTATCAGGGTGACAATGTGGGTCGCCCGACCTATCCACTGGAGCACAACCGCTTACGTTATTTCGGCGGCACCACCGGCCACTGGGCCGGGCACTGCCGGCCCTTCGATGCGTTCGATTTCTCGGTGCGGGACTGGATACCGCACAGTGGCTGGCCCATCAAGATCGAGGAGCTCGAGCCCTATCTCGAGCGCACCCAGCCGCTCCTCGGGTTAGGCAAATACGACTACGATTCGCTGGATCAGTACGCGGCACAGCTGGGTTTCAAGACTCTGCCGCTGGACAGCGGTCGATTGATTTCGGTCATGAAGCACCAGAGCCCGCCGACGCGTTTTGGCACCGCCTATCGGCAGCAGTTGCAGGACTCGAAGAATGTTTCCGTCTACCTGTACTCTAACGTGCTGGAGCTGACTACCAACGAGTCCGCCTCCCATATCACCGGCGCCGAAGTGGCCTGCATCGACGGCCCGAAGTACCAGGTCAAGGCGAAGGAGTTTGTGCTCGCCACCGGCGGCCTGGAAAACCCGCGCCTCATGTTGCTGTCCAACAAGTCTGCCCCGGCGGGAATTGGCAATAGTCACGGTCTGGTCGGCCGCTTCTACACCGACCATATTCTGATTCGCCCGGCCCTGGATGTTTCTCTATCGCGCACCGGCTTCAATTTTCGTTTCTATACCAACCCTCATAAAATCAACGGCGGCCAGGTCTTCGCCATCATGACCGCCGCCGAAGAGCTGACGCGGAAAGAAAAACTGACCCGTTTTCGATTTCATTTATACAATGTCAGGCCGCAGTTTGGCGCCGCAATCGGCGGAGTGTTTTCCGATCTGGACGGTGCGCCGGAAGTTGCTCCCCTTGGCAAGGAACCTGGGACCTACATTCAAGTACACATGGCCATGGAACCCATGCCGAATCCGGACACGTTTGTGCGCCTATCCGATAAACGTGACCTGTTCGGGCAACGCAAGCTGGAAGTCAGCTGGCAGGTCACGGACCGCGAGCGTGCCAACGCGCACCGGGCCATCGAGATCTGCGCGTTGGAGTTCGGGCACATGGGCTTTGGGCGCGCCTTCGCACCCATGCTACACAAGCCCGATGAATGGCCCGCGGCGTTCACATCCGGCAAGCACCACTGCGGTACTACGCGCATGTCCGACAGCCCGCAAACCGGCGTGGTCGATCGCAATTGCAAGGTGTTCGACGTGGATAACCTGTACATCGGTGGCAGCTCGGTGTTTCCTACCATCGGGCACACGAATCCGACAATGAATCTGGTGGCCTTGTCTCTGCGCCTGGCGGATCACCTGAAGGAGAAGATGGCATGAAGCATCGAATCGCCACCTGTTCGCGACGCACCGTCCTGAAGCTGGCCGCGTCTTCTGCGCTCGTGACTACGATGTCGGCGCTTTCGATCGGCTGCGGCCGAAAAGTCGACCTGAAGCGCATTGCGCAACGCATGATCGCAACCCTGAATCATCCCGACAAGGCGCGGGAACTCGGATCACTCTATCTCGCCGAGACACCCGGCATGGAGAAGTTGTCTGTCGAAGCGTTAACCGCGCAAGTGCTGGAAATCCTTAAGCTCGACCCGCGCGCGATGGCGGACGAATCCCTGGATGCATTGGATGCACGCTTGCGGGAACAGGTACGGCGGGATTTCGTCAATGAGGATGTGGTGACATTACGAGGCTGGATGCTGTCGCGAACCGAACTCCTGCTCTGCGCGCTTGCCGCGACCTACACTTAGCCCCGAATGAGAAGGGCAGAGTTCGATTTGGCCCCTTTCCCCACAAGTTCAATCCTTTCGTCCGGCGCTTTTCTCTCGCCCGTATTATTGTCTGGATGAGCTTTGATTCAGGTCAAAGCAAGCCGCGTCTGTTGGTTACATAGTAACGGCAGGAATATTCATGCTTGTTAGACGCTGTTTTGGGCTTGTTGCGAACCAGGAAGGAGTGCGCGGCATGAGAATCACCCACTACCTCTATAACGCCTTTGTGATCGAATCCGGCGATAAGAAGATTGCCATCGATCCGGGCGCGCTGTTCCTGTACTACTTCCGGCTCACCACGCTGATTCCCAAATCGGAATGGCAGGGGCTCACGCACATCTTCGTGACCCACGGCGACCCGGATCATTACTGGCATGCCGACCGGGTGGCCGCGGTTTCGAATGCACCGGTGGTCTGCAATAAAACCATGGTGCGAGAAATCGATGGGCAGATGCTGATGCTGGGGCCGCGCGCTAAGGGCCTGAGATTCACCACGCCGTTTGACAATCTGCGTACCCTGTCGGTGGGTGAAACCATTCAGCTCGACGGCATGTCGATTACCGGCATCAAAACGACCCACGGCGAACTCGTACTCAAGCTGGGCCCGTTTGCCAAAACGGTCAGACCGGGACCGGGCGAGCGCGTGGGCTGGGGCGCGATCGGCTTCAAGATCCAACTGGATGGCAAGACCCTCGTGAATCTCGGCGACACGCTCCTGCATACGGAGGAATGGAAATCGATCGATAGTCCGGATGTGCTGATGATCCCCATCGGTGGCCAGGCGATTCATAACACCATGGATGTGGAGGAGGCCCTGCAAGCGGTGCGCATGATGCGCCCGAAACGGGTGATTCCCTGCCACTACAATTGTCCTGCCTTCTTTACGAGAAAATACAACCCCGCCGACGATGCGATGTTTAAGCGTGAAGTGGAAAGAACCGGCGCGCAATGCACGATTTTGCATCAAGGCGAATCGACGAAGCTATAAGATTGGCTGAATCCCATCTCTACTGAAAGACTCTGGCGGCTGGCAAAACAGGACGGCGGGATACATTTTAATCCCACTGCCCCGTTCACCGGACAATCACCACTGGCGGCCTGCGCCCGCCTGCGATAGATTTAGTCCTCGCACACAAACCGTTACAGGATCTGCGCGCCCCATGGATTGCCCGCCCAACCCGCTGCCGGATTTAGCAAACATGTTCCTGTTTCAGGACGTGCACCGAGACAGCCTTTCCGACCTGCTCGACCAGTGTGAACACACCGCGCTGGAGGGTGGCGATGTCCTGTTGGCGCCCGGCACCCGCAATCATAATCTTTACCTGGTGTTGGCGGGCAAACTCGGGGTGCACCTGGATGATGTGGACAACCCGGCGGTGACACACCTGCTGCCCGGTCAGTGCGTCGGCGAGATGTCACTGATCGATGAGCAGGACACCTCGGCCTATGTGGTGGCGGCCGAGCCCAGCCGCCTGCTCACGATAAGCCGCGATACCCTGTGGCTGCTCATCGAACGCTCGCATACACTCGCGCGTAACCTGCTGGCGATCCTCACCGGGCGCGTACGCCAGGGTAACGAATTGATCGTGCGCGGCATGGAACGGGAAAAGATTCTCTCGGCGCATGCCAACCAGGATCCTCTCACCGGGCTGCAGAACCGGCGCAGCCTCATGGCTAACCTTGCCGGCATGGTGGAGCGAGCCCGGCAAGGCGGTGGACTGCTGTCGCTCGTCATGATCGACGTGGATCATTTCAAGAAGTACAACGACACCCACGGCCACCCGGCGGGCGACGCCGCCCTGCAGGCGGTGGCGGTCACGCTGAACAGCCACTTGCGTGGGCACGACATCGCGGCGCGTTACGGTGGCGAGGAATTCGTCGTGCTATTGCCGGACACCACGGTTGCGGCGGCGCGCAAGACCGCCGAACGCCTGCGCGAAGCGGTGGCCGCGACCGCGATCCGTCAGGAGGGTCAGCCGCTGCCCGGCGTGACCGCCTCGTTCGGGCTCGCCCATCTGGAGGCGCCCCAGGATGGCGATGCGCTGCTGGCCACGGCCGACGCGGCCCTGTACCGCGCCAAGCTGGCAGGGCGCAACTGCGTGACGGAATAACAAAAACCGGCAAAGCCGGTAAACCGGGATCTGACCCGGTTCTTACAATAAGAAGTTTCAGGAGGAGACAAAATGAACACCGCAAGCCGCTTGTCCGAGGTCCTCGAAAAAGCGCAGGAGGTCCCGATTGACAAATCATCCAAATTTATCCTCTTCAGCGATGTGCATCGGGGCGACAACAGCTGGTCCGACGACTTTGCGCCCAACCAGAATCTGCTGTTTCATGCCCTGAGCCACTATCGGAAACACGGCTTTACCTATTTCGAACTCGGCGACGGCGACGAGTTCTGGGAGAACGCGTCTTTTTCCACTATCCGCGAAGCCCACAGTCACATCTTCTGGATCATGCGGGAGTTCCACAAAGACAAACGGCTCTACATGCTGTGGGGTAACCATGATCGCAAATGGAAACGACATAGCAATGTAGAGAAATACCTGCACAAATATTTCGACGAGCGGGAACAGAAGGAACTGCCACTACTGGACGGCATCGTCGTTCACGAGGGCCTTAAATTGATACATCAGGAGAGCGGCCTGACGTTATTGCTTGTGCATGGCCACCAGGGCGAACTGCTGAACGATCAGTTGTGGTGGTTGGGAAGGTTTGTGGTGCGAAACTTCTGGAAGGTCATGCAACGTTTCGGCGTTAAGGACCCCACCCGACCCGCGAAAAACTTTGCGCGGCGGCAGAAGCGAGAACGGAAAATCGTCGATTGGGCGACCGCGAACAAACAGCCCATCGTCATAGGCCATACCCACCGGCCGGCGCTGCCCAGGGTAGGGCAGGCGCCCTACTTCAATACGGGCAGCTGCGTACATCCCCGATGCATCACCGGCATTGAAATCGAAAACGGTGAAATATCGTTGGTAAAGTGGTTTACCGATGTCGCCCGTGACGATTCCGGCACTTTGTTCATCAACAAAGAGGTAATCGTCGGACCCATAGATCTGCGCGACTATCGGTTTTCAGAACAAAAAGAGGGCAAAGCCGAAAAATGGGACGCCGGGATTATTTATGATCACCAAATAGACAGCGCCAAAAAGACGCAAAAGAAAAAAGGCGTCGGAGGGATTAAATCATAATCCCTCCGACCCCTTTTATTTTGCCGTTAGCGCTATTAGTTCTCCGGCCCCGATACCCCTTTTTTTGAGCATAAATAATATCGCCCACCTGGCGCGCTATTTGCAACACATCCCGTATGGACCGGATACGTGGTACCCCGTGGGCCTTGATGGTCTGCCGGAGAATCAACCCCCGTACCGCTTAAAAGACCCAGACAGGAGCGCCGCTCATGGAGACACGATCCTTTGCCAGCCGCTATTACGTCGGTATTCTGACGGGCGTCATTCTATTGGCATGCCTGCCGCCGGCCGCGGCCGCGGAGGATGGGGCGCCGATCAAGTTCGGACTGTTACCGTTCCTCAGCGCCGGTACCCTGGTCAAGAAATTCGATCCCCTTATCAAGTACCTGGAGCAGGAACTGGACCGACCGGTGCATATCGCCGCGGCGCCGGATTTCAAGACCTATATCGAGCGCGCCCGGGACGGGCACTACGACGTCTACCTCGCGGCCCCGCATATTTCGGCCTACCTGGAAGAGACCGCCCAGGCGCGGCGGGTGTCCCGGTTTGCGCGCAACCTCAAGGGTTACTTCGTGGTACGGATCAATGCCCGCTATGATTCCCTCACCGAGCTGCGTGGCCAGAAACTAGCGTCGCCGGATCCGCTGGCGGTGATTACCCTGATCGGTGAGCGGGCGTTGGTCGATGCGGGGCTCGATCACGAGGCGGACTTCGTGCGCCACTACACCACCCACAACAATGCCCTGCGCCTGGTTGCCTCCGGCGAACAGGACTGCGCGGTGGTGGGTGTTTCCAGCTATGACAACATCCCGGAGCCGATCAAACAGCAGTTGCGCGTGCTCGACCAGACCGCGGTGATTCCGCACATGATGTTCCATGCCCGCAAGGACCTGCCGGAGGCGGATTACCAGGCGGTCAAGTCCGCGATGCTCAAGTTCACCGCCGACGGCGCCGGTGAGGCCTTTTTCAAGCAGGCCGCCTTCGGTGACATGGCACCGATCACCGACGCGGAGATTGCACAGGTGCATAACCTGGTGGAACTGGTCGACGACAAGATGCGGCCCTGAACATGTTCGGATTCATCAACAAATCCCTGCGCCGCAAGCTGGTCCTGGCGGCGGTGCTGGTGGAAGTCGCCTTGCTCAGCATCCTGGTATGGAACAGCGTGCGCATCGCCGAGCGACACCTGGTTGCGGAAACCGAGAACCGCATCAATGAACTGCTGCCCCTGCTGAATGGCAGCATGAGCGGGCCGGTGCTGGACTACGACCTGGCCAGCCTGCAGGAGTTGTTGGCGCAGATCGTCTGGGAACCGGCGGTTCGCTACATCGAGGTGTACGGTAACGATGGGCGCATAATCACCCGCTACGGTCGTGCGGTGGCCGCGACAGTCCAGTTGACGGAGCCGGATCACAAAGTCGACCTCAGCAATATCGAGCTGGGGTCGACCATCCAGATCGACAGCCCGGTGACCGTGGCAACCCGCCAGGTGGGCAGGATGCGCATACAGCTGAACACCTCGTTTTTCGTGCAGGCAGTGCATTCCTTGCGCGGCCAGGGTTTCTTGATTGCCGCCCTGGAAGTCCTGTTGAGCATCTTCCTGCTCACCCTGATCGCGGCCGGTTTGACCCGGCAGTTGACGGCTTTGACCCAGGCGTCCCGCAAACTGGCGCGGGGCGATTTTTCCGCGCGGGTGGATGAACGTGGCCAGGACGAAGTAGCGCTGTTGGCGCACACATTCAACGACATGGCAAGTACGCGCGCACGAGTGGAGACCGCGCTCAAGTCATTGGCCCGCGGCGGGATGGATGGCAGTCATGAACAATTTTTCTATGAAGCCGTCAAGACACTCAGCCAGGCCTTCGGCGCGCGCTATGCCTTCATCGGCCTGACCGATGAGCCGATCAATCACAAAGTGCGCACCATCGTCGCCGTCGACAACGGCCACCAGGTTGCCAATTTCGAGTACGACCTCAAAGACACACCCTGCAGCGATTGCCTGGCGCGTCACAAGACGACGGTGACTCGGGACGCCGACAAGCTCTATCCGGACGACCGGCTCCTGCAGGATATGGAGCTGGAATCCTATTTCGGTGTCGCGCTGAAAAACTCAAACGACGAGAAGATCGGCCTGGTGGTGGTGGCGCATACCGAGCCGCTCGAGGCCGAGCCCTGGATGGAAGCCCTGCTCGAGGTATTTACGGCACGTATCGAGCTCGAGATCGAGCGCAGCAAGGCGGATGCGGCTATGCAGCGTATGGCATACCAGGATGCGCTCACCGATCTGGCCAACCGTCACGAGTTCGATACTCGTCTTACCCGCGCGATCGACAGTGCACGCACGCGAAATCTTGAACATTGCGTGCTCTACCTGGATCTGGATCAGTTCAAGATCATCAATGACACTTGCGGTCACGCCGCCGGCGACGAAATGTTGCGGCAGGTGGCAAAACTGTTGCACGGACCGGTGCGTGAACGCGACACGGTAGCGCGTCTCGGCGGCGACGAATTCGGCCTGCTGCTCGAGAATTGCCCGTCGGAGCGCGGCCAGGCGATCGCCCAGCGGCTGATTAATGCAATCGGCGATTTTCGATTTGTATGGGAAGACAAGCTGTTTGCGGTAGGCGCGAGTGTCGGTATTGTTTCCATAGACAATGACAGTGTCGATGCAAATGAATTATTGCGCGCCGCGGATATGGCCTGCTATGCGGCCAAGGACCTGGGGCGCAACCGTTACCACGTGTACCACGCGGAAGACGCGGACCTGGCCAGGCGCGAAGGTGAGATGCGTTGGGTGTCCGATATTCATGACGCATTGGATAAGGACCGCTTCGTCATGTTTCGCCAGCCCATCGTGTCGCTCAATGAAACCGGCGCACCGCAAGATGTCAACGAGCACCTGGTGCGTATGTTTGGTCAGGACGGGGAATCTATCCTGCCGGGCTCCTTCATCCCCGCCGCCGAACGCTATAACCTGATGCCCGCGGTGGACCGTTGGGTGATCGGCGAGGTCCTGGCCCATGCCGCGACCGGTGCGCAGCCCAAGGACCTGTCGATGCCGGACCTGTTTATCAACCTGTCCGGCACCACGCTCAATGACGCAACGCTGCCCGCGTATGTACGGGAAAAATTGTCACAACACACGGTGGACCCGCGACGCCTGTGTTTCGAGGTGACTGAGACCGCGGCGATGGCGAATCTGGCGCAAGCGCTCAAGTTTATCGAGCAGATCAAGGTCCTGGGGTGTCGTTTTGCGCTCGACGATTTCGGCAGCGGCCTGAGTTCGTTTTCCTATCTCAAGACCCTGCCGGTCGATTTTATCAAGATCGACGGTGGCTTCGTCCGCAACATGCTCAATGACCCCATGGATAGCGCGATCGTGGAGACCATTCACCAGATTGGCCAGACCGTCGGCATCCAGACGATCGCCGAGTTTGTCGAGGACGACGCGACCCGGGAGCGTTTGCGGGAGATCGGCATCGATTACGCCCAGGGCTATGGCATCGCCCGGCCGGAGCCGATGGTGGAGCTGGCGCGCGCGGCGAGTTGAAATCAGGGTCAGATCCCGGTTCTTGCGAATATTCGCCGGAACCGGAAGCTGCCCGGGGTTTTGTATGCTACTTGGCGCGTTTCACGTAGCCGATCGTCTGCAGGGAGATCTTGCCGTCCTCGATGGTGAACGTGTCGGTGGCGAAATCGTAGGCGGTTGAAGCGCTTTCCGCATTCCATGTGATGTAGACGTTCTTGTCCATGACGATGCAGTTGGTCAGATCAAACGCACAATCCTTCGGTAGTTCGCCAAACAGGTCATTGAAGAACTGGGCGATGCGATCGCGGCCCGCATAGCTCTCGCCATTGGCAATCAACGTCGACCCGTCGGTGTAGTCTTGCAGCACTTTCGGCACATCCCGTGCCACGAACCCCTCCACGTGATGATCCCAGACTTCTTGTGTCGTGTTCATTGGGCGATCCTCGTCTCAGGTGGGTCGCAAAACGATAACAGAAGCGGACGCGGCAGACCACGCGAACCCGGAAGCCCGGGGTCTGGCCGGTCCTTGCTCATTTCCGTTGCCAAATCCGCTCCCCGTTGCGATACACCGCCTTGACGCGATGAAAGGGCACGCTGTGCTCGTACTCGTCTTCATCCAGGTAGTGGAAAAAGAAATGATCCTCCGGCGTGAACACGATGTCGCGCAGGGACAGGCGAATCAACGACACCTCCAGGCGATCGAAAAACTCTAACTCAAACTCGCCGCGTCCGAAGTCCGGGTCCCAGCGGATGCGGGCGAGTAATTCATGGATTGGTTGCACGGCCCCATTCTCCCGCAGTCGGCACCCAATACACCATCTCCATAGGCCGGCCCCGGGAATCGTGTGGCGGGTCCGCGGGCAGGCTACGATAGCGCCCCGCACCCAGTTTCGCCGTCACCGCGGCAACCAGGGCATCGATGATGTCGTCCAGCGCCACCTCGCGGCGCGGATATTCCGCGGTTGCGTGTTCGAAAAGGCCATCGGCCTTAGCAAGGTAGCGCCGCAACACCGCGCGCCGCTCTTCCCGACCGGGGACCTTTTTCTTGTTGTGGGCCATTGCGCTACGCCCATTCAGCGCCCAGAAGCACACCTCCGGATGACACTCCCGCAAGATCCCATGCAGCGCAGGATTGCTGGCTAGCAACGCGTCGATGGCCTGCATCTTCGGCACGATCCACCAGGCCTGTTGGCTGATGCCGCGGCCGGTGTGCCGGCGGTTGATGGCCAACGCCGCGCGATAGTCCCGCGCAGCCAGGGTAGGGCGTGCCGGCGGCGCGAACACGCTCGACGCCCGTGGCCGGCCGAGGCACCGGCGGGCTTCCGTATCGCAGTCGCGCCCGCTCGCGCCGGCGTCGACAAAGCCGATGGGAATATCGATCAACGCGCTTGCCGCCGAATAGGTTACCTCGCGTAGCGCCTCGGCATCCGGTGCCAGCGCCGTACGCCAGCGCCCGTCGTCGGCGAGCAGCACGCAAAACCAGCCCGCCTTGCAGCCGTCGATGCCGATGTAGGGAAATTCCATGTTCTGTTGCAGGAACGGACCCCGGCCGCGGAGGCTAATGGCCTAAAGCAAAAAAGGGCCGGAGTGATTAACAATAAATCACTCCGGCCCCTTTAAAGAAGGCTCTTATTCCGGCGCCTGCGCGCCTTCAGGCGGGTCCTGGTCATCGGTTACGGTTTCGTCCGCCGCTGCGGCCGCATCCCTGAGTTTGCGCTGACGCTTTTCTTCCTTTTTCTTCTTTTTCGCGATCTCGCGCTGACGTTTTTCAAATGAATAATTTGGTTTGGCCATCGGTACCTCGCATGAGTCTGGAGAGCATGATAACACGCCGGACGTGCCGCCCTGGGGTTGCGGTCCAGGGGCCACGGGCGCTGCCAGGCAGTAAAGAAAAGGCCCCGCACCGGCGGGGCCTTTTACTCAAAACAGCTTGTGTTATGAAAGCTGCTTAGGCCGGCTGGACATTCGTCGCCGACGGGCCCTTGGGGCCATCCTCGGTGTCGTACGTCACCCGCTGGCCTTCGGCCAGTGACTTGTAGCCGTCGCCCTGAATGGCGCTGTGATGCACAAACACATCCTTGCTGCCGTCTTCGGGGGAAATAAAGCCGAAGCCCTTCGAATCGTTAAACCACTTCACTGTACCTGTAGCCATGAAAATTTACCTCTGTATCTATTAAGTTGCGATGAATTGCAGACTATTCCTGAAAGCGAGATGACGGTAGTGGCTTCCAATACAACAGGAGGGGACTTCCGAGCTGACTACGAGGATGTGCTGCAATGCTGCACACTATACACGTATTACGAGAAGTCAAAAAGGGTTAAAACGGGTCCAAACGGGGACAAGACGCCGCGCGAGAATCCGCGACAGATCCTGGTTTCAGCCAATATAAGCAAAAGCTAAACAAAAGCCGGGTCATGGACAGAACGGGGGGGTTGTATTACACCAGCCCGTACCACAGCCCCAATGTTAGGAAACTCAAGGCGGTGGTGGCGGTCACCGTGGCCGCATAGACGGTACTGTTCAGGCCATAGCGGTCGCACAGCACTACGCCCAGCACCATGCTCGGCATGGCCGCCTCCAACACCACCGCCTGCTGCACCATGCCCTGCATGCCCAGCATGATCGTCACACTCCAGACCACCAACGGCATCAACACCAGCTTCACCCCCAGCACCGGGACGATGGCCCGCAGTTCGTGGAGGTGGTCGCGACGGATATGCAGACTCAAGCCCAACGAGATCAACATCAACGGCACCACTCCGTTGGCGAGCGATTGCAACCAGTCGCCGAGGCCGGTGGGCAAGGGGACGCGGGCCAGGTTCAACGCCAGGGCCAACGCCGCGGCCCACAGGGCCGGCACCTTCAACAGGCCGCTCCAGGTCATTTTCATTTCCGGGCGATCACCGTAGCGGGCGGCCAGCCATACACCCAGGGTCAACAGCAGGGGAGTACAGGCGAACAGGTCGTATTGAATCGCGACGCTGCGCCCGGGCGCGCCGAAGGTCGCCTCCAGCACCGGCAGGCCCAGGTAAGTGGCGTTGGGAAAAGCCGCCGCCAACATCACCGCGCCGCGGGTGCCGGCATCGAGCCGACACACATTGCACAAGCCGCGCATGACGATCAACGAAACCAACACACCGATGGCCGCGGCAAGCGCGATCAGCAGGGCGTCGCTGCCGATCGGCGCCTGCCATAGCACAAGCAGCACCAGCGCGGGCAACAGCAGGTAAAACACCAAGCCGGTGAGCGCCGTGCGCGTCACGTCTGCACTTTGCCCGCCCGGGGCCAACCAGCGCCACGCCACGCCGCAGGCGATGATGGCGGCCATCTGCAACAGGACTTGGATCATGGCGTGAAAACCGGATTCAAAGTGAAAATCGGGTCAGAGAAAAATATTCGCTAATACTCGCCGAAATTGTATATCCAACCAAGGGGTCAATTCTTGTATCGACGCATTGAGCTATCGGTTTATGACACGCAGCAATTCTGGTTGCAGAACACGAAGTGACCAATGCCGCCTCCAAGGGCAACCCGGCGAGCGCCGAGCGCAAGCATCCCTGGGGCGACACGTGGAATTGCCTGGGTTCAAGGGGTCAGAGTCCTTGAAAGTTCTTAACGACCCTGACCCCTCGGTCCATTCGGTTATACAATCAAGCACATTGTGCGAATCCAGCTGTACTGACCCAATCCGATGATCTTTAAGTGGCCCTTCTGCTCGCGGCGTAACCGCGAAACCCCCGTCCTCACAGCGATCTTCATCGCCGACGCCGCCGGCGAACCTATGCAATCGGTGCATACCATACGAGCGATACATGATAGCGGCCTGCAGGGCGATCGCTACGCCGCCGCGAAGGGTTTTTGGCAGTCCATCGAGGCCTGCCAGGTCACCTTGATCACGGAAGACGACATACGCAAGGCCAAGCGCGCGCAAAAGGAAGATCTGAAAGACCGGCTCGACCGCGGCAGCCATCGCCGTAACCTGGTCCTCGGTGGCATCAGGACAAAACAACTGGAAGGCAAAACCTTTCGCATCGGCAGCGCCGTGTTCAGCTACCTCAAGCCCCGCCCGCCCTGCGGTTACCTGGAAAAGGTGGAAGGTAAGGGCCTGTGCCGGGCTCTGGGGAAAAGCAGTGGTGTGTGTATACGGGTAATAGCCAGCGGGACGATTACGGTTGGCGATACGCTGGCGATAATGAATTAGAAATCAACCGTAACTGGCGCGATCAACTGCCATGTGCGTTCATGCGTCACCGGAGCCTGCCCGCTGTTTCCGACTCACGTCCCGCAAAATGTTTCTTTGACCACTTCATCGGGTTCCGGGGGCAGCATGTAATTATCTTTGCCTTCCTGCCGTATGTACGGATTCTGCAACACCTCATGCAAATCATGAAACACGGAAAAATCGCCATGATCTTCCGCGGCTCTAATCGCCGCTTCGATTTGATGATTGCGGGGAATATAGACGGGGTTTACCGCTTTCATCTGTTTCTGTCGTTCTGCATCGTTCTGTGTCTCATAACCTAAACGCTTGCGCCACTTGAGCGCCCAATCATCAAATCGTGCCGGGTTATCAAACAAGTTTCGCACTGCACTGTCTTGTTCTAATGGTTGCGCCGCCAGCTGCGATAAGTAAAAGAACGTCTGCGTAAAATCGGCATTGTTCTCTGCCATGGTATTCAATAGTTCTTCAATGAGTGATTTATCTTCCTCCCCAGCTGCCTGCTCGGCACCCGCCGTCAAACCACACTTGGATCGCATGCCGGTCAGCCAGGCGTTCTGATAAGTCCCAAAATAAGTTTTTAAAACATCCTGCGCGAGTTCAACCGCTGTTTCAGTGTCCGCGGCCAGTAACGGCACTAACGACTCCGCGAGTCGAGTCAGATTCCATAACCCGATGGCCGGCTGATTGCTATAGGCATAACGCCCATCACGATCGATGGAGCTAAGCACCTTGTTATGATCATAGGCGTCCATAAATGCACAGGGACCATAATCAATCGTCTCCCCGGCTATGGACATATTATCGGTATTCATCACGCCATGAATAAAGCCCAACTGCATCCACTGTGCAATTAATGCAGCCTGACGGTCCACCACAATTTTTAAGAACGCCGCATAAGGATTGTCTGCTTCACGTGTCAGCGGATAATTGCGCTCGATAACATAATCGGCGAGTTTCTGTATCGCTTCTACATCGCCTCGCGAAGCGAAATACTGAAATGTACCGACGCGAACAAAACTCGTTGCGATGCGAGTAATAATGCCGCCCGGAAGTAAGCGCTCTCTCGCCACTTCCTCGCCCGTCGTAACCACAGCCAATGCCCGGGTAGTCGGCACCCCCAGTTTGAACATCGCCTCGCTGACTAGATACTCACGCAGCACCGGACCCAATGCCGCACGGCCATCGCCATTGCGCGAATAGAACGTGCGCCCGGAGCCTTTTAGATGGATATCAAAGCTACTACCATCAGGGCTGCTGATCTCACCCAACAAAATTGCACGCCCGTCACCCAACTGCGGACTGAAGTGGCCAAACTGATGGCCCGCATAGGCCATCGCCAAAGGCTCTGCGCCATCGGGTACTACATTACCCGACAGGATTGCAGCAACATCGTATGAGTCGAGATCCGTAACGGACAATCCCAGCGTGTTGGCAAGATCGTCATTAAATTTAACCAACGCCGGGCTGGCGACAGGTGATGGGCGGGTGGTTACGTAAAACCCTTCGCCCAAGGTTGCATATCGATTCTTGAAGGGAATTTGTATCATTATAATTACTTACGAAATGTGTATTTTCGCGATCTCTACACGCTCGAAATTGGGCAACATTATTATATCGACACCGGCAGCAATGGGGCGTTCTACCGGGTCTTTTGCACGGGGGCCATAGGGTCAATCTTTGAGATCTTAACGCCTGGGTAGGGCAGTTAAAGGGCTTTGACCCCCTTAGTTTTGGCCGCGGGGGAGGCCCGGCCCCAGGCTGCAGTTTCGGTCCCGTTGATTGTGGTTTGCCGCCAACCCCTTTATTCCGCGACCCTTCCGTTTCTTGATAGCAAAACCTAATCTCGGGATAAAGTAATCTGATGATGATTTTGCCGGTATTTATGGGTTTGTCGTGGCGATATCATTTTGATTGGCGGCGGTTTTTGCTAGTATCTCGCTCCAGATTTTAGACTCACTCGACATCCGCATAAGTCGCCTGCGGTTTGGGTGTCCGTACCATTGCTAGCTTTGTGCGTATACAACCAGTCAACAATACCCGGGTTGACGTCGCCAAAAGGGGCATTCACATATCCGCTTGATGCATGCGCATCTGTCCATCACCAGCCTGCGAGTGAACGGCTGACAGTTGAGACGGACATAAAGCCTTAACGTGGTTTGAAAAGCGCTAACAGTATTTAGAAAATCTCACAGCTAACAGTTTTGAGGATAATTTAATGTTCATGAGCAATCCCTTCGCCGAGCTTTCGGCGTCCATATCACCCGCGATCATGCAGGCCTATGTGATCCTTATGGCCCTTCTGGTCGTCGGCGGTACGATACTTGACATGATTCACAAGAAAAGCGCGCAGTACTTTTTCGAAAATGCGGAAAAAGCCAAGAAGAGCGCCAAACGTGAGGTTAGTGCCGGTGAAAAAGCCGGACTCGCGGTTTCAACGCTGGCCAACGAAGTGCTGACCTCCGGTGAATTCAAGAATGTAAAGCGCCGTCTCTCTCATCTGCTCACCATGTACGGTTTCATCCTTTTCGTGGTGGCGACCGCCGTCATGATCTTTAACTACCCGGGCGAGGCTGCGGCCGGGCTGTGGCCGATGCTCTGGCACATTGGCGCACTGATGCTCTGCATCGGCGGCTACTGGTTCTGGTTTTTCGTCCGCGTCGACGTGGCCGCGGAAGGGGCAAAATGGTATCGCCTGGTGCGTGCCGACCTGTTCATCCTCGGGCTGCTGTCCACTGCGACCTTCGGCCTGATCTGGTCCTATGCCCAGTCGAGCGGCATGGGTGGCTGGACCACCCTGTTCTTCGTGCTGTTCATCATTTCCAGCACGACGCTATTTGGTACCGTTCTGTGGTCCAAGTTTGCGCACATGTTCTTCAAGCCCGCCGCGGCATACCAGAAGAAAGTTACTGTAGCGGATGGTTCAAGAGAGAATCTGCCTGCCGATTACGATCTGACGGATCCTGAAGTACAGAGAAAGTTTCCGGATATCCCGGAATATATGGGCACGAACCCAGCTTATATGGGGCAAGGTATTAGGCGTGAATCGGCAAAACACTACTAAACACTTGCTTAACTAATTTGGCCCTAAGATAGAGGAAGAACACATGCCTACTTTTGTATATATGACTCGTTGTGATGGTTGTGGTCAGTGCGTTGATATCTGCCCATCTGACATCATGCACATCGATAAAACGCTTCGCCGTGCTTACAACATTGAGCCTAATATGTGCTGGGAATGTTATTCCTGCGTAAAAGCCTGCCCGCATCACGCGATTGATGTACGTGGCTATGCAGATTTCGCTCCACTGGGTCACTCGGTACGAGTGCACCGTGATGAGGAAAAAGGCACGATTGCCTGGCGCATCAAGTTCCGCAACGGCAAAAAAGACATGGACCTTCTGGCGCCTATCACCACGAAGCCCTGGGGCACAGGATTTCCTGAGCTGTCTGAAGAGCCGGCGCCAAGTAATGAAATGCGTGGCGGTCAGCTATTGTTCAACGAGCCTAAGTATGTCCGCATGGATGAAGGCGATTTACATACCCTGGAATCAAATGGCTTGAAACTTAAAGAAGGGGTGTACTACTAATGGGCTACAAGACAATTATTGAAGACGATATCGATATTCTGGTAGCGGGTGCTGGCCTTGGCGGTACCGGTGCTGCGTTTGAAGCACGGTATTGGGGCAAGGACAAGAAAATTGTCATTGCAGAAAAAGCCAACATCGATCGTTCTGGCGCGGTAGCTCAGGGCTTGTATGCGATCAACTGTTATATGGGTACCCGTTTCGGCGAGAACAACCCGGAAGATCACGTACGTTATGCACGTATCGATCTGATGGGTATGGTGCGTGAGGATCTGGCTTTCGATATGGCGCGCCACGTCGACTCCGCTGTACACCAGTTCGAAGACTGGGGGTTGCCGATCATGCGCAACACCAAGACGGGGGCCTATCTGCGCGAAGGTCGTTGGCAGATCATGATTCACGGTGAATCTTATAAGCCTATCGTTGCCGAGGCGGCGAAAAAATCGGCCGACAAGGTGTTCAATCGTATCTGCGTAACCCATCTGCTGATGGATGAGGCCAAGGAAAACCGCGTCGCCGGTGCCGTTGGTTTCAATGTACGTACGGGTAACTACCACGTATTTAAGTCCAAGACCGTTATCTGCGGTGCCGGTGGCGCATCCAACATCTTCAAGCCGCGTTCAGTCGGTGAAGGTGCGGGTCGTGTCTGGTACGCACCATGGTCATCGGGTTCTGCCTATGGTCTTATGATCGAAGCAGGCGCGAAGATGACGCAAATGGAAAACCGTATCGTCCTGGCTCGATTCAAGGATGGTTACGGCCCGGTCGGCGCCTACTTCCTGCACCTGAAGACGTATACTCAAAACTGTCTCGGCGAAGAGTATGAGTCCAATTGGTTCCCGGAACTACAGGAAATGGTAGGTAAGGAATATCTGGACCCGGAAGCTTCGCACTTAACGCATCGACCCATTCCGACCTGTCTGCGTAACCACGCATTGATCTCCGAGGTCAATGCCGGTCGTGGTCCTATCCACATGGTCACCATGGAAGCCTTCCAGGATCCTCATCTTGAAGAGATCGGTTGGCACAACTTCCTTGGTATGACGGTTGGTCAGGCGGTGCTTTGGGCGGCTACCGATGTAGATCCGAAATACGAAAACCCGGAACTGACGACTTCCGAGCCCTACGTAATGGGTTCACACGCAACGGGTTGTGGTGCCTGGTGTTCAGGCCCTGAGGATGTATCACCAGATGAATACTTCTGGGGCTACAATCGTATGACCACAGTCGAAGGTCTGTTCGGTGCCGGTGACGCCGTCGGCGGCACCCCCCACGCCTTCTCGTCCGGCTCTTTTACCGAGGGTCGTCTGGCGGCCAAAGCGGCCTGTCAGTACATCGATGACGGTAAGGGCGAGGGCATCAGGGTTTCCGACGATCAGATCCAGCGTCGCAAGGAAGAGATCTACAAGCCGATGGAGACCTACAAGGTCTACAGCAACGAGGTGGTTGCCGGCAGTGTTAACCCCAACTTCATCAACCCACGTCAGGGTCTTGATCGTTTGCAGAAGCTGATGGATGAGTACTGCGGTGGTTTTGGTGTTAACTACATGACCAACGAAAAGCTTCTCCAAATCGGCCTTAAGAAGATGGCGACTCTGGGAGAAGATCTGGAAAAAGTCGCTGCAGAAGACATACACGAGCTACTACGTGCATGGGAACTGAAGCATCGTTTCCTTACTTCTGAGAGTGTGTTCCAGCATACGTTGTTCCGTAAGGAGACACGTTGGCCTGGTTACTACTACCGTGGTGATGCGATGAAAGTGGATGATGAGAACTGGCACGTGTTGACCGTTTCTCGTCGCGATCCCGACACGGGTGAGTACACAATGGAGAAAGCGCCTCTTTACCACCTGGTAGGTGATGAGGAGGGCTAAGCAAATAAAGGCTTGATTACACAAGCCAGGTAAAATATTTGCGTTAAAAAAGGGACCGGCATGTCTAGTGTTGGTCCTTTTTTTTATCTAGTTAGCGAGTGATTTGACTGCGCGATAGATGATATTAAAAAACAAGATATCGTTTTTTAATCGAGATATATGTAGATGAATATTATTGAAAAATCAGATGAAGAGATATTAGAGCTTGCAAACCCGATGTGGGCGGATCTTGTCAAATACTCGAATGAACAAAACTACGGTGCTTTCACTCGACACTTTTCGAGTTCTTTGATTAAGGGTGCGAATGAGGTCGAAATTGGCAAGCAGTTTGCCAGAAGCGAGCTGACGAAAAACCTGTCAACAGAGTATGAATATCTTGGCATGATCCGGCGTGGTGAACATGTAACCGTGCTCTATAAACAAACCAATACAAAAAAACCGGGTGAGTGGTTAGGCAGACTGGTGCTGGGTTACGAAGATGATAAAGTCAAAATCTTCGGTGCTACGCTTTTTTGAGGCCGGTTCGTCCATAACAGGCATTTCCAGTTATGTCAGATACGATACAAAACGAAAAATTCGTTGAATTAAATTATAAGGTCATCGACAAAAAAACCGGTGATGTACTTGTCACGGTTGATTATCCTCTGGGATATGTTCACGGTGTGAATGATGTTATGTCTGAAGAGGTGACGAAAGAACTGGATGGCAAAAAAGCGGGTGATGTCATCGACGTACCGATTGATACAAAACTGTTATATGGCGAGAGAGACGAATCACTTGTGTTTACCGATCGCATCGAGAATGTTCCTGAAGAGTATCGAGAGATTGGTATGACCATCACCATGAAAAATGAAAAAGGTGATTCCAGAGATTTTATCGTTACCCGATTCGATGACGAGACGTTAACAGTCGACGGCAATAACCCACTTTGTGGCAGGGAAGTCGTTTTCAGGCTGGAAGTTTTGACTGTACGCGAGGCTACCGATGAAGAAATCGAACTAGGCGGAGCTGTTGGCGCCGACCCGGACATAAACGAAATACTCAGCCGGGCATAAATGAACTACTCAAAAACTTACATATTTTACCCGGACAACAGGGCCTTAGAACGTGCAATAGCGAATTCTACAGGCATGCTTGGTGAAGAGTTGGCCGAAGCGGCTACCCCGGATAGCAAGGTAACCGTAGCTGATAATTTCCTCTATACGAGGGGGAACTACGAACAGCACCGTTTCAGTTCCAATATTCTTGAGAGTGCGCGTGAGGCACTCGAGGTATCGCTGACAGATGAATATCGCGGTCAGGAGCCATTAGCCTGGGCTGAGACTCAGAATAGTCTTGGAAATATTCTTGCGGCACTGGGACAGCAGCAGAGCGATGTTGAATTGTTTGAAAAGGCCATTCAGTGTTTTAACAATGCGCTGGAGGAGTTTAACCAGGAAGCATCTCCGCTCGACTGGGCAGCAACACAATATAACCTGGGAACTGCAAAGCAGGCTTTGGGCCGGCAGCTGAGTGACGCGAAATTATTGAAACAATCCACAGATGCCTACACTAATGCGCTACTGGTATGGACCAAAGATACGACGCCGCTGGAATGGGCATTAACCATGCATCAGCTTGGCGCCACTTTTCATGCGCATGGGAAACTGCTTAAAGGCAGCCGTACGTTTGAAAAGTCCGTTGTCGCCTACAAGAATGCACTTGCAGGACTCGATGCTGATAATTACGCGTTCGAGTTAGCCGCGACACACAATAATTGTGGGGCAGTACTGCATAATTTGGGTGAATCAGAAGAAAACCCAGAGCGCCTGGAAGAGGCCATAAGATCATATGAGACGGCATTGACAGTATGCATGGAGCAGCAGCTCCCCATTCATCTGGCAGTGCTATGCAGGGTGAATAAGTCTACTGCACGAAGTGTGCTGGCTGAGTTAACAAAAGATGCTGCACTTGCCGACGATGTCGCCGATGAGTTCGAATTGATTATCGAATGTTTCCCGCATGCACTTCAGCCACTCTGTTTAAAGCATTGCGAGGAGCAAATGAACAAGGCAAAGTCGCTTGAAAGTGAGTTAGACGAAGGGTGTTGAAGTTTGTCATCTGAAGATACACAGAAAAAGAAGCGAGACCCCAATAACCCATGTCTGTTTTGCACAGACCCAAAAGGGGTGTCCCTGGGTAACGAACTTGCGTACAGTGCTCGTGACACCTACGCGGTGAGCCCGGGCCATACCTTGGTCATCCCGAAACGCCATGTCGCCAGTTTTTTCGACCTGACGCCCGAAGAGATCAATGCCTGCATGAAGCTGATAACCGAGCAGCGCAAGTTGCTGGACGAGAAATTCAATCCCGACGGCTACAACATCGGCGTTAACATAGGGCCGGCGGCCGGGCAGAGTGTCTTCCACGTCCATATTCACATCATTCCCCGTTACACGGGTGATGTCGAGAATCCTCAGGGGGGCGTGCGGCATGTGATTCCCAAGAAGGGACATTACACGCGCTAGATAGTATAATTCACGTCAGTTAAGTGGGGGGGCTGACACACCTGTTTTTATTCCTCCCGTTTCAACCAATACGGAGTTTTGATTATGAGTGATGCACCGAAAACCAGGCCCAAGGTTCCCGAGGGCAAGTCGCGCTATCTGACAACCCGCCAGAAAGAGGCCAATGAAAAGGGCTACGTCGGCTACGAAACCACCTGGGAATCTTTCCAGAAAGAAGTACCCTACAGCACCCCCAAGAAACCTTGAGGTAATCGGCCGCGCGCACCTGGCAGGTCGCGCGGCCAATAAATTCAGATTTAGTTTGTGATAGGCACGCTTTTTATAGCGTGCTTTTTTTTGAAATCCGAAACTCTCGCAGAGATTATATTTCGGCAAATTCAAGAACACGCTATTGAATTTAAAGCTTAAATACGCTCAGAAAGCTGATAGTCCACGTTAATAAAAGCGCCAATATCGGCCAGAAAACGAATCGTTCGGGCGCCGAAGCCAACATCCGGTACGGATTCATCTTTATCGACAGATAAAACCACAACCACCCCAATCCTGGGCGATAAATTGTGGCTTTTCGCCACCTGCAGAATCTTTTCCTTGACCGGTTCCAATTGCTTGATGATCATTTCCGTCAACTTATAGACATCCACATCATCGGTAACAGTATCCGTCGATAACTCCCAGGAACTGATTACTGGTTTGTCGAGGCCACTCTTTGCGCCGGCCGCGTCAACCGCGGTGGGCTCGATGCCGAGCAGGCGAGTGATGTCATCGGGGTTGAAATGATAACCAACAAGTTGGAAGTAAGCCCGTCCTGTATTAGATGCCAAGATATTGCCCTCGTCGATCAAAGATTAAACGGGTCGGTGACAAACGCGTCTCGTTATCATCAGATTTCAACCGCCGCCTTTTCATTCATGCCAGGCCTGCCGCGATTGGCCGGCGCCACGGTCACTGCCACTACGCGCTCTGTCGCTTTCCTCAAGCGACTATACCCCAACGGTAGCGAGAACTGAGCCGCGTGCCGAACAACATGCCCCATTGCGTTAATAAATTACGTACAATGCAACTCATGAATGCCCCGCAAATCAGCAAGGACGATATCCACGGCACCCTGCAACAGGTCTATGGATTTAGCAGTTTCCGACCGCATCAACAGGACATCATCGAAGACGTAATCGCCGGCCACGATGCCTTTGTGCTGATGCCCACCGGTGGCGGAAAATCCTTATGTTACCAAATGCCGGCCTTGCACCGCTCTGGCGTGGCCATCGTCGTCTCGCCGCTCATATCCCTGATGAAGGATCAGGTGGATGCATTACGTGATGTCGGAGTGGCCGCCGCCTTTTATAACTCATCACTGGGCTCCGAGGAAGCACGCCAGGTATTGGCCCGGCTGCATGCCCACGAGCTGGATTTACTGTATATCGCCCCGGAACGATTAATGGCCCAGGCCTTTCTGGAAAGGCTGGCAGACGTCGACATCGCCTTGATTGCCATCGATGAGGCACACTGTGTATCCCAGTGGGGACATGACTTTCGTCCTGAATATGTGCGCCTGAGCGAGTTACGGCAACACCTGCCCAGCATACCGTTGGTGGCACTCACGGCCACCGCCGATCCGCAGACTCGGGAAGACATCGTCAGATTATTGGGGCTCGAACAGGCCCAACGTTACATCACCGGTTTTGACCGGCCGAATATCCGCTATACCGTGCTGGAAAAGCACAAACCGTTTGACCAGCTACTGCGTTTTCTAGGCGGGCATGCCAACGAATCCGGGATCATTTATGTCCTATCCCGCAAACGGGCGGAAGAGATCGCAACTAAACTGCAAGACCGGGACATTGACGCGGCGGCTTACCATGCCGGCCTGGGATCCGATCACCGTGCCAGGGTGCAGGAACGCTTCTTGCGGGATGAACTGCAGGTCGTCGTAGCCACGGTGGCCTTCGGCATGGGCATCGACAAACCCAACGTACGTTTTGTGGTTCATTACGATTTGCCCAAACACATCGAAGGTTATTACCAGGAAACCGGACGCGCCGGCCGTGACGGTCTACCGTCCGAGGCCCTGCTGTTGTACGGCCTGCAGGATGTGGTCACCGCCCGGCGCCTGGTGGAGAACAACGACAACCCGGAACAACAGCGCATCGAGGTACACAAACTCAACAGCATGATCGGCCTGGCCGAGAGCCTGACCTGTCGGCGCCGGGTATTGCTGGGTTATCTCGGGGAGCGGTTCGAAAGAGAGTGCGGAAACTGCGACGTCTGTCTCAACCCACCCGAACGGACCGACGCCACCGAGGATGCACGAAAGGCACTGTCCTGCGTATACCGACTCAATCAGCGATTCGGCATCAAGTATGTGGTTGACGTGCTGCGCGGGGTCGATAACGAGCGCATACGCAAACTTCGACACCAACAGCTCTCCACCTACGGGATCGGTGCGGACAAGACAGAACAGGAATGGTCGTCGATTCTGCGCCAGCTCATTCACCACGGATATTTAATGCAGGATATTGCCAACTATTCTGTGCTGAAACTCACCCCCGAGGCACGTCCGCTACTGCGGGGCGAAGTTCACCTGGAACTGGCCAGGCCGCGGATCAAGACTCAGACCGGGAAAAAAGCCGGCAAGGCAAGCACGGAGCAGCAGCCCTATGATGAAGGGCTGTTTGAGCATCTGCGCGAACTACGCAAACGTCTGGCAAGCCAACAAGGGGTACCTCCGTACATTGTCTTTGGCGACAATACGCTTATACAGATGGCCCGGGAAAAGCCAATGGACGAAGAGCAACTGCTACAAATCAGCGGTGTCGGACAGGCCAAGCTTGCGAAATACGGTGGGGAATTTCTGGGCGCTATTGCGTCATTTGCTTGATAAGACCACACCAATACCCCGGTCGATTCCCGGTTGCGGCCAATACCAGCGAGTACCTAGGCGGCCCCCTGGTCGGGAATTGAAACTACTGTTCCTGAACTCACCTGGCGCGCTAGAATTACCTAAAGTCAATTTACTCCGACCCCTTTATTATGAAACGCCCGAGTTCACCCAAAATCTACGTTGGCTTGGAAAATGACCTTAATGGCGGTATGACGATGATTGGGAACGTCATACGCGATGCCTGGGTCTTCGGCATCCTGCCGGAAACTGAAACCTGCGAAGGGTGGGCGATGTCGCGCATCGATGCCATCCACCAGCAGATCAATGCGGAATGGGACAAGTACGGCTGTATGGTCAGTCGCCTACCCGACGACCTGCGCGCGCGCCACAAACAGATCTATGATGAGGCCATGGCGCGCGCCCGAACCCGGGGCTGGAATCCGGACGAGATTGTCGACGAGGTCGACTGACTGAAAAGACCCCGCCACCATGCCGCCCTATACGCGACACAATGAAATTACGATCCTGGGGAGCTGGCCCGGGAATATTGATGCCAATTACTTTAATCAGGCGCAAACCGCGCTCAAGCGGCTCGAGAAACAGATCCGCTTCAAGATACCCAACCTGAACCACCTCGATCTGATCCTGCAAGACGATGCCTGGGTCGTCGTCGACCGCGTGTTGAATGACATGCCGGTCGCGGCCTGGACCGACTTCCAGACCGAAGGGCGCGATAACCTGCATGCGCCGATTGCCTGCGAGGTGCGCATCTATCATTTCGCCGCCCGCGCGATCATAGAAAGAACCCTGGAGGCGATGGAGGACATTCTGCGGCAATCCCTGGTGGAGCGTTATCAAGAAGACGGCGCCACCGTGTTGCCGATTAAGGAAGACGCCTAAGCGCCGCGCCCGGCCAACAGAAAAACGCGCCCAAGGGGTCAGGGGACAGAATTCAATTCTGTCTCCAGTAACGAGTAGTATTACCTGACAGATCGATACCAGGAATCAACACACCATGGGCAAACCCTTACAAACCGCCGTCACCCGCCAGCGCATGCTGCTAAGCAGCCGCCTTAATGGGCCGATGCGGCGTCTGGCCAACGACTGCGCGGCCGTGTGGCCCGATCGCGACGCACTGGAAAAGGTCCTCGCGCAGGGGCTCGAGTTGTTGCCGTACTGCAAGTACCTCTACGTCCTCGATGACCAGGCCCACCAGATCACGGCCAACCTCTCGCATCAGGGCCTGCTGCCGGAGAGCTTCGGCCGCGACCGCAGCGCGCGGCCGTACCTGGCCGAGGTTATCGCCGGGGAGACGTTCTCGTTGTCCAATGCCTATATCAGCCGCAACGCGCGACGCCCGTCGCTGACCGCCGCCCAGCACGTCGTCGATGACAACGACCGGCTGCTCGGCTATCTCGGGGTCGATTTCGACCTGCGCGAACTGCCGCTGACCCGCGAAGTGTATCGCCAGCCGGAAGAATGGATGCAGATCAAGGGCGACCCGGCCATCCGCGGCGGCCTGTTCATGCAGGAGCGCGTCGACAGCGCGATGGATTCGCGCATCGACGAGGTGCTGGACCTGGTGGTGGAACTGGTCGAGGTGCACGGCGTCTTTCACGCCAAACTGCACTTCTCCAGCTCGCGCGCCACGCTCTGGTTGCTGGACGATCCGTTCCGTTATCGTATCCTCGATATCGAAGATCTCACCGACCCCGGCATCTGCCTGGCCTGGAAACAGCACGAGTATCCGGCGGAGGCGGAGATCCCGCTGGCGCGCATCAAGGACGTCTTCCGTATGCTGCGCGACCTGCGTTTCATGGACGAAACCATCTACCTGCGCGCCGGCTCATTGAACATCTTCAACGGCATGGTCGGCCTGAACTTCTCCTGCGACGGCTCGCATTACATGCACTGGTCGGAGTTCCTGAACAAGAGTATCGGATTCTGGATCGGGACCAGTGACCCGGAACTGGAAAACGAAAACGCGGGTTAACGAAAAAGGGTCGGAGTGATTAAGATTAAATCGCTTCGAGTCCTTTAGGCATTCCTGGTCTTTGTATCGTATTTATTCTTTTTTGTCGCTTTTTCCGATATGGTAGGAGCTCAATTACGAGAACGGCGAAATGTTTGAAGGTGTAGAACTCGGCCGCAGTATCGGCAAGGCCGATTACCAGGCGCAATTGCCCGACCTGCGCACCCGTTTATTGGCCAACCAGCGTGAATTGCGCCAGCTGAATATCCCGCTCATTATCCTCATTGCCGGCGTGGAAGGGGCCGGCAAGGGTGAGGTGGTCAATCGTCTCAACGCCTGGCTCGATACCCGCGGGGTACAGGTCCAGGCCTACTGGGATGAAACCGAGGAGGAGCATCAGCGTCCCCGTTGGTGGCGCTTCTGGCGCACCCTGCCAGCGCGGGGCCAGATCGGCATCCTGTTCAATGCCTGGTACCGGCAACCCATTCGCCGCACCGTGTACGAACAGGTTTCGCTCAGTGACCTGGATGCGGAATTGAAACGCATCATCGATTTCGAGCGCATGCTGCATCAGGACAATGCCTTAATACTCAAATTCTGGTTTCACCTGCCGCGCAAGGAACAAAAAAAGCGCCTCAAGGCCTTGGCCAAAGACCCGCGCAGCCGCTGGAGCAGCAGCCACAGCCGCGAAGAATTCAGCCGCAACTACGACAGCTTCCTGCGGGTCGCCGAACGCACCATCCGCGAAACGGATACCGGCTTCGCGCAGTGGTACCTGATCGAGGCCACCGATCGCCGTTATCGGGATCTGACGGTGGCGCAGACCATTGTCGACGCGATGGAAGCACGCATTGCCGACGGCCGACATACCCGCGTACCGGCACATACCCATGCCCCCAGTCTGCCCGATGTAGAGAGCGCGCACATTACCGTGCTGGACAAGGTGAACCTGGCGGCCCGTCTGGACAAGGCGGACTATAGCAACCAACTGGCGGACTATCAGGCGCGGCTGAATGAACTCACCTGGCGTGCTTACGCACAAAAGCGCTCCATGGTCCTGGTGTTCGAGGGCTGGGACGCCTCCGGCAAGGGCGGCACGATCCGGCGCCTGATGCAGGGCATGGATGCGCGTCTGTATCGAGTTATTCCAACCGCGGCGCCGACTGACGAGGAGCGGGCGCACCATTACCTGTGGCGCTTCTGGCGCCATCTGCCGCGCGACGGCCGGGTCACGGTGTTCGATCGCTCCTGGTACGGGCGTGTGCTGGTGGAACGGATCGAACAATTGGCGAGTGAAAGCGAATGGCAGCGGGCCTATCTCGAAATCAACGAATTCGAAGAGCAGCTGGTGCGGCACGGCACGGTGCTGTGCAAATTCTGGTTGCACATCAGCCCCGAGGAGCAACTCCAACGTTTCGAAGCGCGCGGCAACATTTCCTACAAGCAGCACAAAATCACCGACGACGACTGGCGCAACCGGGAGAAATGGGATGCCTACAAGGCCGCGGTGAACGAAATGGTCATCCGCACCAGCACGGAGAATTGTGAATGGACCCTGGTACCCGCCAATGACAAGTTCTATGCGCGCATTTGTGTCTTGCGCACCGTTTGTGAGCAACTGGAGGCCCGGCTCGCATCCGATCAGGAAGGCGCAGAGAGTAAGCCTTAGAACCCGTGTCGGCTGAATCTTCCTCCCGGGACTTCAGAACTCGATCCCGGAAATACGCACAACGGAATAAGCCAGAGCGAGCATCCCCCAATACACGAAGAATCCCCAGTAGTAAGTGAAGTACTTGAGCGCGCCGAGCGTGGGATAGACATATTTCTTCTCCGTGAACCAGAGGATGATATTGATGTACAGGCTGCACGCCCCGGCCGCGCCGAAGAGCACGTATCCCCAGGTGTAACCTAGCAGTACACCGATACTTCCGGACACAAACAGGGGGACGAAAAACAGGAAGTCGGACCAGGCAAAACCCAGATTGAGACGGAAATGCGTTTTGTCCCGCCAGTCTTTACCCGGGCCGATCATCAAGTCTTTCGACCTCTGACTATGCGGGCTCCGCAAGAAGACCAGATATATAGTGACGAGTGTGAGGTTAGTGATCAAACCGAATGCGACAAGCGCCCAGGTGACCAGTGTGGGTTGCATAGGGATCGTCCAAATAATCTAAACAGGCCACGTCCAAATAGCGACGGCCACCGTCAGGTGACCGCGAACAATCCGGTCCCGATTGCCAGGCCGCCGATGACTATCAGGCAAAGGAACGCCCCGAAGATCAAACGTTGCTCTCGCTGCGACCCGACGCGCACGCCTTGCCCCCGCAAGCCAAGCACTTTTGCCGCCTCACGCCCGCCGGCATCCACGAATGCGCCGCCGCCGATCATCGCCGCGTAGGGCCACCACCCGTGGTCGATCAGCATCAAGATGCCGGCCGCCGGCAGTGTCCACAGCCACACAAGGTCCCATCGCGCCGCCCACAGCTCGAGGTGGCTCGAGAGTGCGTCTGCGTGCGCAGATGACTCCTGCAGCCCAAGGCGTTGCGCCAGACCGAAATTCGCGACCGAGATGAGCTGCCCGAGATAGAGAAGCCACGCGAACAGACACAATATTCCGACAATGACTCGCATTCTCATGCACCTCTCTTATACGAAGTTCCGGGGACAGTACACTTAACTCGCGTAATCCGCCGCGGCTGCGATGTCGGCCCGGCGATCGATATCGCGAACCACGCCCGCGTCGTCGGTGGCGAGCGACGCGAGTCGCGCGCGGTGGGTCTCGATGATCCCGCGCGCGCCGTGGTCCCCGTGCAGCGCGAGCAGTTCCTCCCGGTAGCGCCGGGCGAAGCCCACGGGATGGCCGCGCTGCTGTCGATACACTGGTGCGATGATCTGCCCGCCGGCGCGCAATCCCTCGGCCACCCGCGCGATGGTGGCGGGCTGGATGTAGGGCATGTCGCCGAGCGCCAGCACCCAACCGGCCGCCGACGAACTGGCGCGTATCCCGCAGGCGATGCTGCTGCCCATGCCGGCGGCGGCGTTTTCGTTGATCACCACGTGCATGCCCAACGCCTCCAGCCGGGCTGCAAATTCATCGCTCTTGCCATCGATCACGGCAATACATTGCGGCAGGGCGGTGCTCAGGTTTTGGGCCGCACACACGCCGATGGGATCACCCTCGGGCAGCGGATGCAGAAGTTTGTTCGTGCCGAAGCGCCGGCCCTGGCCGGCGGCTAACAAGATGCCAACGATGGGTTCGCTCATGCCACGCCGGCAGCGCGGTTCAGTTGCGCGCCGCTTTGGTTCCGTAATGCAGTGATCTCGGCGAGGATGGACACGGCGATCTCCGGCGGCGTATGGCTGCCGATGGGCAAGCCGATGGGGGCGTGCAGACGTTGCAGCTGCGCGGCCGTGACGCCGAGTTCTTGCAGGCGCTTGCGCCGCAATTCGCAGTTGCGTTGCGAGCCGATGGCACCGACATAGAACGCGGTTGAGGCCAGCGCGTCGAGCAGGGCCAGGTCATCCAGTTTGGGGTCGTGGGTCAGCGCCACCACCACAGTACGGCCATGGTCCGCGTAGCGTTTGACCGCATCATCGGGCATCAGCTCGGTCAATTCGGTGCCCTCCACCTGCCAGCCCCGCGCATAGTCTTCCCGGGGATCGCACACGACGACGTGATAATCCAGCATCAGCGCCAGCTGCGAGACATATTGGGACAGATGACCGGCGCCGATCAGCAACAGGCGCCAACGCGGGCCGAACACCCGGCGTACCGTCGTCTCGGTGCACGAAAAGTCCTGCTCGGCGCTCGCCGCCTGCAGCGTCACCGCACCGGTGTGTCGATCCACCGTGCGCGCGAGCAGGTGGTGTGCGTCGATAGCCGCGAGCAGTTGTTGCAACGGTTCGCTCGCATCCAGTTGCTCGATCAGCAGTTCCAGGCGACCGCCGCAGGGCAGGCCGAAACGGGTCGCCTCCATACGATTCACACCGTAATCGACACAGGTGGGGCAGTGTTCGCTCAACTCGCCGTCGCGATAGCGCTGCAACAGGTCCTCCTCGACGCAGCCGCCGGAGACCGAGCCGGCATGGGCGCCGTCACGGCGCATGAGCATGAGCGAGCCGGGCGGGCGCGGCGACGAACCCCAGGTCTTCAATACGGTGACCAGCGCGACCGCGTGACCCTGTTGCCGCCAGTCCAGTGCGGTGCGCAGGACGTCCCGATCGGTGCCGTAGTGCGACATGGTCGCCAATCGTAACGCCTCCTTAGGAAACGGAACGCAGGTCGGTATTCTTTAATGGTAAGTCGCGAATGCGCTTGCCGGTGGCGGCGAAGATCGCATTCAGCACCGCCGGTGCGGCCACGGCGATGGTCGGCTCGCCAATGCCGCCCCAGAATCCCCCCGACGGCATGACGATCACCTCGACCTTGGGCATCTCCTTGATCAGCATCGACGGATAGTCATGAAAATTCGTTTGCTCGACCGCGCCATCTTTGACGGTGCATTCCCCATAGAGTAATGCCGACAGCCCGAAGACAAAGGAACCTTCCACCTGGGCCTCGATCTGTTGCGGGTTCACGGCATAGCCGGGGTCCGTCGCCGCCACGATACGATGGATCTTGAGCCGACCTTTATCATCCACCGAGACTTCCGCGCACGCCGCCACGTAACTGGCAAAGGTGTTGATCACCGCCAGGCCGCGATGCACACCCTTGGCCGCGGGCGTGCCCCAACCGGCTTTTTCCGCCACCGCATCGAGCACCGCCAGGCTCTTGGGATGGTCGGCCATCAACTTGCGCCGGAAAGCCAACGGATCCTCGCCGGCGGCATGCGCCAGTTCCTCCACGAAGCATTCCATATACACCGCATTCTGGTTGATGTTCACCCCGCGCCAGAAGCCCGGCGGCACCGGCGGGTTGCGCATTGCATGATCGATGAGCAGATTCGGTACCGTGTAACTGATGGCGTGATCCCCGTCTGGCAGCATGCCCTGGAAGGTGAAAGGGTCGGCGCCGTCCTTGAGCCAGTTGGGCCGCACCGAGGCGAGGATGGATTGCCCCGAGATGCGCACATGCAATCCCGTCAGCTTGCCCTTGGCGTCGAAGCCGCCGACCAGCTTGCACTTGGTGATCGGGTGATAATGCCCGTGGGTCATGTCCTCTTCCCGAGTCCAGAGCAGTTTCACCGGCGTGCCTGGCAGCTGTTTGGCGATGGCCACGGCCTGCTTGACGAAATCGTGGAACGCGCCGCGCCGGCCGAAACCGCCGCCAAGGTGAATCTTGTAGACGTCGCATTGGGTGATGGGCAGGCCGGCCGCCTCCGCCGTGGCCTCGAGTGCGGCCTCGCCGTTTTGGGTCGGGCACCAGACCTCGCAGCGATCCTTGGTCCAACGCGCGGTGGCATTCATCGGTTCCATGGTGGCATGGTTCTGGTAGGGAAACCGGTAGGTCGCCTCCACCGTCTTCGCGGCGCCCTTTAATGCCTGTTGAACATCGCCGTTCTGGTTGCCGACAAAGACCTTGTCATTCGACGTCAAGCCTTCGTCGAGCATCTTGTCGATCGCGGCACTGCTGAGCTTGGCGTTCGGGCCCTCGTCCCAGGTGATCGGCAGGGCATCCAGGGCCGTCGCATCTTGCGGACCTTGGCGGTGTCGAAGGATTTAACCGTGCCGCCGAACACCGGGCAGGCGCGAATGGCGGCATTGAGCATGCCGGGCAACGTGAGATCCGCGCCGAACACCTGCGTGCCGTTGAGCTTGTCGTCGGTATCCAGGCGTTTGACCGGCTGGCCGATGAGTTTCCAGTCCTTCGGGTCCTTGAGTTCGACCTCATCCGGGGGGATCAAGTCGGCCGCGGCCGCGGCGACCTTGCCGTAGGTGGTGGTCCGGCCTGTCGGTACGTGGGTGATCACGCTGTTGGCGGCGCGACATTCTTCCATCGGCACCTTCCAGACCAAGGCCGCGGCCTCGATCAACATCTCCCGGGCCACCGCACCGCCCTTGCGAACATACTGATGGCTGCCGCGAATGCCCTGGCTGCCGCCGGTGGAGAAACTGCGCCAGATCCGGTCGCGGGCGAGATTGTCCCCGGGCGTGGGATACTCGGTCGTAACCTTTGACCAGTCGCACTCGAGTTCCTCCGCCACCAGTTGCGCCAGACCCGTGAGGGTGCCCTGGCCCATTTCCGAACGGGCGATACGAATGATGACGGTGTCGTCGGGTTCGATCACCACCCAGGCGGTGACCTCCGGGGTTGCGGCGGCTGCGGCTTCCGCAGTGGCGGCGTCGGCCAGGGCCGAGCGGCTGGCCAAAGGCAGATACAGTCCCAGCGCAAAACCGGCGCCGAGCGCGGAGCTGCGGACGAGAAATTCACGGCGCGAGACATCGATGCGTTCGGTGGTCATCATGCACCTCCCTGCTCGTCGGCGCCTTTGTTCATTTTGGCTGCCAGATGAATGCCGCGCCGCACCCGATTGAAGGTGCCGCAGCGGCAGATGTTGGTCACCGTGGCATCGATATCGGCGTCACTGGGGTTGGGGTTGTCTTTGAGCAGCGCCGCTGCCGTCATGATCATGCCCGGCTGGCAGTAACCGCACTGCGGCACGTCGAGTTCTTTCCACGCCTGCTGTACCGGGTGACTGTTATCGGCAGACAAGCCCTCGATGGTGACGATCGCCTGGGTGGCCTTGAGCGAGGACACCGGCACGATACACGCGCGCACCGCCTGGCCATCGATATGCACCGTGCACGACCCGCACAGACCGATGCCGCAGCTGTACTTGGTGCCGGTGAGCCCCAGTTGCTCGCGCAGGACCCAGAGCAGGGGAGTGGAACCCGCGACATTGATGTCGACGAGTTTGCCGTTGATTTGCAGCTTTGCCATGTGTGGACCTCCATGGTGAACGCCGGTGCCGGAACGCGTTGAGAAATCATCGCCCTTACGAGGACAGAATTCAATTCTGTCCTCATTAAACCTCGTCTCGAAGGCAAATTCCGCGCCTGTGGTAGAGTATTTGTAGTATCGACCCCAACCAACCGCGAGCCGTGCACATGAAAGGAACGCCGCGAGACCGGGTGCGGAACACGGCCGCCGTCCTGCTGGACGGGCTGGTGACCGGGTTTTGCTACAGCCTGGCGCCTTTGCTGCGCGAATGGTTGGATCCCTGGGTACGCAATTTCGCCGGGACATGGACCTTCGACCCGCGCGTCTACTACCTGTTTCTGCCCGTGGCCGTGGTGTGCGTGGTCATCTCCCTGTGGCTGCTCGGTTGCTATGGGCGCAGGCGGCGACGCACGCTGCGCGCGGCGGCGCCGCGGCTGCTCGGTGCACTGATACTGGCGCAGCTGCTGCTGGTCCTGGCCGGCTTCTATGCCAAAGAGGACTTCCTGAGCCGCGGGGTGTTGATGATCTTCCTGGTGACGAATTTCGCCGGCCTCACGACCGTGCGCTGGTTCATCGATCGCGCCACCCAACACCATCCCCGGCGCAGAACCATTGTGGTAGGCACCGATACCACGGCGCTGCGTCTCGCCGAGGTGCTGGCGCGCGCCGAAGAGCAAGACATCGTGGGTCATCTCGATACCGGGGGCGCGTCCATGGTCGAGGAAAGACGCGTCCTCGGCAACGTCGAGAACACCGCGGACATCTTGCGCCGGCATACGCCCATCGATGAAATCGCGCTCGCGGTCCATGATCCCGCTACGGTGGCGCCGGCGGTGGCGGCCGCCGAGGATCACGGGATCACCGTGCGCCAGTTGCTGCGACCCGTCGCCAGCGGCCTGCAGCGAGTCTATTTCGAGCAAGTCGACGGGCTAAACATGCTCACCCTGAACGCCTCCGCCGCCGACGAGATGGCGCTGCTGGTAAAGAGAATCATCGATATCGCCGGCGCTGTGATCGGTCTCGCTTTGACCGCAGTGCTCGTGCCGTTCGTGGCGCTGGCGATTAAAGTCGATTCGAAAGGGCCGGTGTTCTATCGTCAGCAACGGGTGGGGCTCAACGGTCGGAGGTTTACGATCTACAAGTTTCGCACCATGATCGAAGGCGCCCATGAAATGCGCGCTGAGCTCGCTGACAAGAATATAATGCAAGGCCCGCGCTTCAAGATCGAAAACGATCCACGCATCACCCCCGTGGGCCGTGTTCTCAGGCGCCTCAGCATCGATGAGCTACCGCAGTTCTTGAGTGTGCTGAAGGGCGACATGTCCCTGGTCGGCCCGCGGCCGTTCCCCAGTGAAGAGGTCGAGGCCTACCGCGGGCGGCAATACCGCCGTCTGGGCATGAAGCCGGGCTTGACCGGGCTTTGGCAAACCCATGGCCGCTGCGAGTTGAAGGACTTTGCGCAGATGCTGGCGTTGGACGAAGAGTATATCCAGAACTGGTCTTTGGGGCTGGACTTCAGCATCCTGCTCAGGACCATTCCCGCCGTCATCTTCGGTCGTGGTGCGATGTAGATCAGCCCAAGAAATCGGAGAGAAATCGCGGAGAGAAATCGGGGTCAGACCCCAGTTTCTTCATCTTTTGATAAATTTCGATCGTGAATTTGGAGCATGAACCCTATCTAGTTCTATATGTGCCTTCACCATTTGTAGATATGAGGTGTGTCGATTATAAGGAAATAATCTCTTTCCGATTTATGGTAGAATTTAGCGGCTTGTATAATGTTCCCGTGGCTTCTTTTTAGCCCCAGCATTGTCTGTTAGCTGATCCAATTAAAGAATATCCACAGTTCCTCATCATAGAGCAGCCAACGATCTGGCTGTTCTCTTCGCATCTGGTTGTGTGTAGTGCGTCCTAATTTTGGACGTCAGGCGTTTTGTTCTACATAAAACTAAACGAAATTTTGAGTTCGGAAGACCCTAATGCATATAGATATCATAACTACACCCAATGACGCATTAAAAGAAAGTGGCTTTGGAGCGCTAAATGCTTGTAACAGTGTATTGGGCGCAATTCAGCGGATGGGGCACAGTGCCAAGTTGAATGTGTGCGAAACGAAAGACCATCTGGACGCGGTTGTCAAAACAAAACCTGAATTAGTTATCTTGGCGGTAAAGTATATTCCTACTACAAATGGAACTGAGATATGGCTGTCTGATTACTTTTCCGAACATGGAATTAACTACACCGGCTCATCAAGAGAAGTGCTGAAATTTGATTCCAACAAAGTGCTCGCTAAAACACATCTAACAAACAAAGGTATCAAAACGGCCGAATACTTCATCGCGATCCCTGGGCAGTATACATCCGAAAGTGTCTTACCCGTCGCGTTCCCGTTGTTTTTAAAGCCATTGGATGCGGCAAATGGAAACGGCATTGACGATCTATCATTTGTCACCAGTTTTTCAGACTATGAAAATAAAGTTATGTCGTTATACGACTCATTCAATCAGCCAATTCTGGTAGAAAAATACCTGGATGGTCGTGAGTTTACCGTTGCCGTCATCAAAACACACAATGAAAAGCTAATAGTATCTGCGGTTGAAGTTATACCGCCGACATCATCTCATGGGCTCAGGATTTTAGGGGCACAGGCTAAAAAAGATGATTCAGAAAAACTTATAGAAATTGTCGATGATGAAGTAAAAAACAGAATAACAGCTCTGGCTATTGATGCTTTTAATGCCCTGGGCACAAGGGACTTTGGGCGCATCGACATTAAAACCGATAATCATGGGGGATGTTATTTCATGGAAGCGAACCTGGTGCCGGGTATGACCTATGGTTCCAGCTATTTTCCTAAAGCCTGTGAGTTAGCGCATGAATTTTCATACGATAAAGTGATCGAGCTACTATTAGCCGGGGGTCTTGGCAGAGCTACCTCAACCCTTCCCCCAAATATGTTCCCTGACTCAGACAACAAGTTCGTAGCTGCTGTATAAGAAGGTATATTGCGGAGTTCCAGCTGCATGTCCTATGTACTTTTAGTCGAAGTTACACGTAATGGCACTGTGGAAAGTCGGCATTTTGGTTCTGCCGTCGTGTGCGATATTAAGGGCAGCGTGGTGGAAAGCTGGGGAGACATCGAAAGCCTGGTATTTCCGCGCTCTGCTCTAAAGCCGATGCTGGCAATTCATCTGGTTGAGAGTGGCGCCAGCAACAAATATGCCCTAAGCGATGCAGAATTATCGTTGGCCTGTTCGTCTCATCAGGGTGAGCAAATGCACCAAAATCTGGTGGAATCCTGGCTAACCCGTCTGGGGTTAACGGAGGATCATTTAGCCTGTGGCGCTGTGCTACCTGAAGATACAGAGCGCGCTCACCAGTTACTGGCTTCCGGACAGCGTGGCTGTCGAATTCACCACAATTGCTCAGGTAAGCACACCGGATTTTTAACCACGGCACTGTATCTGGATTTACCGCTGGATAATTACCACCAGATCGAACATCCCTTACAGCAATTATCACTGGATATACTCTCCGATCTGGCTGATATTGATCTTAAGCAGTATCCCATGGGGATCGATGGATGTGGGCTACCTGCACCCACGATGCCGTTACTCAAGCTCGGGCATGCCACGGCCCGCTTCGCCGAGCCTGTAGATATGTCAGATTATCGGGCGCAGGCAATCTACCGTCTTCACGAGGCCATTACCAATGAGCCTTTATATATTGCCGGCCACGGGAGCGTGGTCAGTGAGTTGAACGAAGTCACCAAAGGTGGGGTGCTAGCCAAAACCGGTGCCGAGGGTGTTGTCACTGCGGCCTTACCTAACCGAGGCCTGGGGATTGCATTGAAAATAGCGGATGGCAGTGCCCGCGCACGTTCAGTCGCGTTATTGGCGATCCTTGATCATCTGGGCGCTCTATCTGATGAAGAGAAACATAAACTTCAGGCTCATATCTCTCCAACGATTGTAAACTCAAGTGGCATTGCCGTGGGAGAAGTTCGTCCAGCCGCATCCTGGTTACCGGGGTGCGCCGGATATTGAACTGAAAGTATCAACCAGTCGTTCGTTGATTGAACCTGAACGACTGGAATAGCAATCAATGGGGTCAGACTCGATTGATTGTCTGGTGATCAATCGAGTCTGACCCCATTGATCCTAGAAGGGCGATTGGCCTAGGCCGCCACCGGGTGCACCCGCTTCTTAACCTCGGCGCCGACGGTGCGCTCGGCAACTCGCAGGTCGTATTCCGTCTGCAGCGCCATCCAGGTCTCCGGTGTCGTCTTGAAGTAACGCGCCAGGCGCAGGGCGGTGTCGGCGGTGATGCCGCGCTTGCCATTGACGATCTCGCTGATGCGATTGGGCGGCACCGCGATGTCTCGCGCCAGGCGATTGATGCTGATCTCCAATGGGCGCATGAACTCCTCACGCAGGATCTCGCCCGGATGGATCGGGGTTAGCTTTTTGGTCTTTCTCGGCATCGCTACATCTCAGTGGTAATCGACAATCTCGACGTCAAACGCATGCCCGTCCTGCCAACGAAAACAGATCCGCCATTGGCTATTTATACGGATACTGTATTGCCCCTGGCGATCGCCCTTGAGCGTCTCGAGGCGGTTACCGGGCGGGGAGCGCAGGTCGGTCAGTCGCCGCGCGGCATGCAGGTACATCAGTTTGCGCCGGGCGACGCGCTCGATAGCGCAAAAACGCGCCACGGGCTCGTCCATGAACAGGGACTCCGTGTCCCGGCAGCGAAACGTCCTTATCATTTCTGAAGGCTATTACGGGATACGTAATATGTCAAGCATAATAGCTTGCTACAGCAGGGTGCTAATAAACTGCCCCACCCGGCTTAACAAAATCCCGAATCAATGGGGTCAGACTCGATTGATCACCATTAATAATCAATGGGGTCAGACTCGATTGATCACCATTGATTGAGCCCCAGACAATCAATCGAGTCTGACCCCATTGATCCTCTGCAATTCAGGACTTGGCCGCGTCGCTTTTCTCGTCACGCAGGCGCGCGCGGTATTTGCCGCGCGCCAGTGCCTGCATGTCGGCCACGGTGTCACTTTCATCGAGAATCTCGCGCCCCAGCAAAGTCTCGATGGCGTCCTCGAGGGTGGCGACGCCCGCCAGCTGGCCGAACTCGTCCTCCACCACGACCAGGTGCAGACGTTGTTTGATGAGCAAGTCCAGCAGTTTCTCAACCGGCAACTTTTCCGATACCCGGGTGATGTCCTTGGCAAAGGTTTTGATGGGCGCGTTACCATGGCCGTCGCGCTCGGCCTCGAACAGGTCGACGCGGATGACCTTGCCGGTGATGTCGTCCCGCCCCTGCCCGTAGATGGGGATGCGGGTGAACTGGCGGGTCTGCGGATGATCCAGCGCCTCGCTCACCGTCAGGTTCTCGTCCAGCATGTGCACCACGCTGCGCGGCGTGAGGATCTGCTCGGTGCGGATCTCGTGCAGGCTCAGCACATTCGCCAGGTACTCGTTCTCCTGGGAGAACAGGGTGCCATCGCGCGTGCCGAGCGTTGCCAGGGCGATGATTTCTTCGCGGGTGATCTCGCTGCTCTGACCGCGACTGAACAGCCGGGTCAAGCGCGTCGCGAGCCACACCAACGGATAGACCAGCTTCACCAACCAGGCGATGACGAAGGACGCCGGCACGGTCAGGGCGCGCCAGAAGGTGGCGCCCAGCGTCTTGGGAATGATCTCGGAGAAATACAGGATCGCCAGCGTGAGCAGCACGGCGATGAGGGTCTCCCACTTGGCACCGAAGATCTGCAGCGCCTGCGAACCGACCCCCGCCGCACCCATGGTGTGGGCGAAGGTGTTGAGGATGAGGATGCTGGAGAGCGACTCATCCAGCCGGTCCTTGACCCGGACGACCACCTTGCTCGCGCGTGGCCGCTCAGTGGTCAGCGTTTGCAGATAGCTCGGGGTGATGGAGAGTAGAACGGCCTCGAGGATAGAGCACAGAAAGGACACGCCGATGGCGATGAACAGATAAACAAACAGAAGTGTCACGAACTAAACCATGGAGCAGTCAAGGATGTGCAAACGCTAGCATGCCCGGCCCGCAAAGGCCATAAGCGATTGATATTGCGGCACTCGTCGCGGAAATCCGGGCCGGAGACAACGCCAATATTGGAAACAAGTGGTCTCCGGCATGGGCTATCCCGGTCCATTACTGTCATTCCGGAAAGCGCGCCGCGCTTGTCCGGAATCCAGGGCAATCGATTGAAGAGCCTTCCGCTCAGGCGGCGTTATTCCGCTGAATCTTTATCTTGAGACCCAGCGCGCGTAACAGTTCCATCACCGTTTCGATTTTGGGATTGCCGCGGCGGGATAATGAGCGATAAAGGCTCTCACGACTCACCCCGGCCGCCTCCGCCAGGGCGCTCATGCCGCCCCGGGCCTGGGCCACGTTACGCAGCGCCTCCAATAAGGTCGCCGGATCGCCGTCTTCCAGGGCGGCATTGAGATAATTCACCACATCTCTATCCGTTTTGAGATAGTCCGCGGCATTATAAGCTGGAGCTGTCATCATTAAACTTGGTGATCCCGCCAATAGGTCTTGGCAAGCTTGATATATCGAGCGGCACCACGCCATCCGATCGGCGGTATTTCCTTATACGCGTCACCGCTTAACTGTAGCCTATAGGCTACAGTTGGACAACTCACATAGATTGTCGCCTTGGAAACGAAGCAGGGGACGGAATTCAATTCCGTCCCTTTTATGCCTTCTAATCGCCGTCCTGCGCCATCTCCGCCAGTGTCTCTTCGATCAACTTGGCATTCACGCCGCGTTTCTTGAGCCCGGCGACCAGGCCGGCAACGACGTCGCTGTCCAGCCGTTCGAGGTCGCGGCGCAGGCCCTGGCCGACGTAGGCACGCAACAGGGGCTGATAACCGGAAAAGCCTAGGAGGGGGGCGATGCGCTTCAGATCCGCCACCACATCTTCCGGCATGCGCAGCGTCACCGACACCATCGGTCGATCCCGCTGCAGACGACTCTTGAGCTTTTCAATCTTCATACAGTTGTCTCTCGCGGCGCGTCGCCGTGCGCGCCGATATCAAACGGATCGCGTCATCCTCGAAGGCGATGTGCACGACGAACAAGAGCTGCCAGTGCGTGTCCATGCCGAGGATCGCGTCGCGTGCCTCCACATTTCGGCCGGCATCGACCACACGCACAAAGGGATCGAAAAAGGCCTCCGCCGCCTGCGCAAACGCAACCCCGTGCTTGCGCAGATTCTGTTGAGCCTTCGCCTGATTCCAGACAAACGTGATTCCATTCAACTCAAACTGCTCATCCATGAACCGCATTATCCTCCATGTATTGACATTGTCAATACGCCCGCAAAGCTTTATAGAAGAGGGGTTCCGAACCTAAAAAGGGGTCGGAGTGATTTAATTTTAGTCACTCCGACCCCTATTTCTGGCCGCGAAGGAGAAGGGCGATTGGCCTAGGCCGCCAACTCGATCTTGATCTTCTGCCCGAGCGCCCTGGCGGCCCGCTCCAAGGTGAGCAATGTCACCGAGGTATTGTCCGGGTCGAGCAGCCGTTCCAGCGACGAGCGGCTTGTGCCCATGCGCCGCGCCAGTTCGGCCTTGGTGATTTCCTGCCGGTCCATAAGTTCCTGCAGGCGATAGGCGATGACCCGCTTGACCGCGATCGCCTGGGATTCGGCGAGCAGGCCTTCCTCGTCGAGAAACTCATCGAACTTACTTCCAAGATGCTTGCTCATTGGATTTCCGTCAACAGCGCTCTGCGGCGCTTGGCCAGTTGCAGATCGTCTCGCGGCGTCTTGGCCGATTTCTTGATAAAGCCGTGCAGCAGAACCATTGTCGAGTCGGTCACGGTAAAGATCACCCGCGCGATGCGTTGGTCCAGGCGCGAGCGGATCTCCCAAAGACCCGTGTCGAGTTTGCGTACTACCGGCATGCCCAAGGGCCAGCCCAGCTGTACGGTCTTGATGTCCGCGCCAATGGTCCTCTTGTCTTGTCGCGACAGCGTCTTCAGCCAGGCGCGCACCGGCTCCTGTCCAGTGCTCGTGCGATAGAAGACCACCGCCAACTCTGCATTCCGTTGCATGGTAAAGAGTGTACCAATAATGGTACGTGTGTCAAGTTATATACGAAAAGCTGTAGGAGCGGCCGCCTGGTCGCGAAGGGGTGGTTTATGAATTCAATGTACTGTCCCCGAAACTAGAGCAGGGTATTAACAAACCGCCCCACCGGCTTCACAAAATCCCGATCCGTCCAGTACCGGGTATGCGCGGCCGGATTCCAGTTGGCAAAGATCCCGCCCACGTTGATCTCGATGTCCCGGTCCACCACCTTGCGGTAGGCCTGGCAGATCGGCTTCAA
>CAMYOD010000008.1 GCA_947259975.1 uncultured Gammaproteobacteria bacterium | reverse complement strand
CGTTCGGTCTCGTCCATCGCACGCTGCATGGAACCGGTCACCTTGTCGGCATACAGGATCGCCTTGCCCTCGACATTACGCGCGGCACGCCCGATGGTCTGGATCAACGAACGGTCCGAGCGCAGGAAGCCTTCCTTGTCGGCATCGAGAATGGCGACCAGTGACACCTCCGGCATATCCAGGCCCTCGCGCAACAGGTTGATACCGACCAGCACATCGAACACCCCGAGGCGCAGGTCACGAATGATTTCCACTCGCTCAACGGTGTCGACGTCGGAATGCAGGTAACGCACGCGCACACCGTGTTCGGCCAGGTATTCCGTCAGGTCTTCGGCCATGCGCTTGGTGAGTGTCGTGACCAGCACGCGATCGCCGGCCGCCACACGCACGGTGATTTCCGAGAGCAGGTCATCGACCTGGCTACCGGCCGGCCGCACCTCGATCCCGGGGTCGACCAGTCCGGTCGGGCGAATCAACTGTTCCGCGACGGCACCGGCATGTTCATTTTCATAGGGCCCGGGCGTGGCCGAGGTAAAGATGGTCTGTGGCGCGAGCCGCTCGAATTCATCGAACCGCAGCGGCCGGTTGTCCAGCGCCGATGGCAGGCGAAACCCGTACAGCACCAGGTTCTCCTTGCGCGAGCGATCACCGCGATACATACCGCCGAGTTGCGGCACGGTGACATGCGATTCATCGATCACCAGCAACGCCTCGGGCGGCAGGTAATCGAACAACGTCGGCGGCGGCTCGCCGGGATTACGCCCGGACAGGTAGCGGGAATAGTTCTCGATGCCGGAACAGTAACCCAGCTCCTGCATCATCTCGAGATCAAACAACGTGCGCTGCTCAAGGCGCTGCGCCTCGACCAGTTTGTTATTGCTGTGCAGCTGTTCCAGCCGTTCTTTTAATTCAACCTTTATTTCATCAATCGCGCCAAGTATCACCTCGCGCGGCGTGGCGTAGTGCGTCTTCGGGTAAATGGTCATGCGCGGCACCCTGCGCAGCACCTCGCCGGTGAGCGGATCGAACCAGGCCAGTGACTCGATTTCGTCATCGAACAATTCCACCCGCACCGCCTCGCCGTCCGACTCGGCCGGAAAGATGTCGATCACCTCCCCGCGCACGCGGTAGGTGGCGCGCGCCAGGTCCAGTTCGTTGCGCGTGTACTGCAGCTCGGCCAGCCGCCTGAGAATGGTGCGCTGGTCGAGCTTGTCGCCGCGCACCAGGTGCAGCACCATTTTCAGGTAGGCGCGCGGATCGCCCAGGCCATAGATGGCGGACACCGTCGCGACAATGATGGTATCCGGACGTTCCAGCAGCGCCTTGGTGGCAGACAGGCGCATCTGCTCGATGTGCTCGTTGACCGAGGCATCCTTCTCTATAAAGGTGTCCGAGGCCGGGACATAGGCCTCCGGCTGGTAATAATCGTAATAGGAAACAAAGTACTCGACGGCATTATCGGGAAACAGTTCGCGCATCTCGCCGTAGAGTTGCGCGGCCAGGGTCTTGTTCGGCGCCAGGATCAGCGTCGGGCGCTGGGCGGCCTGGATGACATTGGCCACCGTGAAGGTCTTGCCCGAGCCGGTCACGCCCAGCAGGGTCTGGTGCGCCAGGCCATCGGCCAGCCCTTCGCACAGCACTGCTATAGCCTGCGGCTGGTCGCCGGCCGGCTCCATCTTCGATTTAAGCTTTAATTGTTTGCTCACAGCTATTTTCTAATGCCAGAGTTTGAGTATGATTGGAGCGTTCATCCACCCACAGGACATCGCCTTGGAAAAGATCAATCTCGCCAGTCGCGTACAGCGCGTCAAGCCGTCGCCAACACTGGCCGTTACCGCGCGCGTTGCCGAGCTGCGCGCTGAAGGCAAGGACATCATCGGACTGGGCGCCGGCGAGCCCGACTTCGGCACGCCGGACCATATCTGTGCGGCGGCCATCCAGGCGATCAACGACGGCTTCACCCGCTACACCGCGGTCGACGGCACGCCCAGCCTGAAACAGGCGATTATAGCGAAGTTCAGCCGTGACAACGGGCTGGACTACGCGCCGGATCAAATACTGGTGTCCTGCGGCGGCAAACAAAGCTTTTACAACCTGTGCCAGGCGCTGCTGAATGCCGGTGACGAAGTAATCATTCCGGCGCCCTACTGGGTGTCCTACCCGGACATGGTACGGCTGGCCGAAGGCGAACCGGTAATCCTGTCGACCGGCTTCGATACCCGTTTCAAGATCACCCCGGAACAGTTAAACGGCTCGATCACGCCGCAGACACGCCTCGTGGTTATTAACAGTCCGTCCAACCCGACCGGCGTGGCCTACACAAAGGCCGAGCTGGCGGCACTGGGCGAGGTGCTGTTGCAACACCCGCAGGTGCTGGTGGCGACGGACGACATGTACGAACACATCCTGTGGAGCGAGGAACCGTTCTGCAACATCCTGAACGCCTGCCCGGCGCTGTATGACCGGACGATCGTGCTGAATGGCGTATCAAAGGCCTATGCCATGACCGGCTGGCGCATCGGCTATGCGGGTGGCCCGGCCGACCTGATCAAGGCCATGAAAAAGATCCAGTCACAAAGCACTTCCAACCCGGCCTCGATTTCGCAGGTGGCCGCGCAGGCGGCGCTTGAAGGTGACCAGTCCTGCATCGCGCCGATGCTGGCCGCCTTTCATGAGCGTCATGATTATGTAGTTGGTGCATTGAACGCAATCGACGGCATTGAATGCCTGCCGGCCGACGGCACCTTTTATTGTTTTCCGCGCGTACGGGAAATAATCGACCGCCTGCCGGACGTGAAAGACGATGTCGCACTCACCGCCTACCTGCTGGATGCCGCGGGCGTGGCGCTGGTGCCGGGCTCGGCATTCGGCGCCCCCGGTTATATCCGCTTCTCGTTTGCCATCAGCATGGATGTACTGAAAGACGCGATTGGCCGCCTGCAGAAAGCACTGACGCCCTGATACTCAAAACACTTGCGCGTTAACCGGCCGGACGCCACTGGCCGGTTAACGCGTGCGCCACCAGACTGGAACCGTTGACCATTCAACGGAGACAGCATGGTGCGGCACCCGTCTTTCCAGGTTCAGCACGGTTTCACACTGGCGGAACTACTGGTGACCCTTAGCGTTGCAATGATACTGGGCATCGGTACGGCGGAATTCGTACCGCGCATCATCCAGGACAGCCGCATGGTCACCGCGGTGAATGAATTCGTCACCACTCTTCAACGGGCACGCAGCCAGGCCATCAAGCGCGGACGCCGGGTGGTGCTGTGCCCGACCCGCGATACCGCCACCTGCGGCCAAAGCCTGGACTGGCAGACCGGCTGGCTACTGTTTGAAAGCGACAACCGCGAGCGGGAACCGGACGAGCCACTGCTGCGCATCGGCCAGCCGCCGGGCGACGGCATCCGCATGTACGCCAGCAACTCACGCAAGCGGATCGTCTACCAGCCCAACGGCACCAGCGGCGGCAGCAACAGCACGTTCACCTTCTGCAGCCGCAAAAATCACGCAAAACCCCGGGTCATCTGCCTGTCGAACACCGGCCGGCCACGGGTCTCCCGCACCCGCTGCGACGGGAAACCGATTATTTGTCCTTGAAAATCAGGCCGATCGGCCAGAAAGATAGATTGACCAAAAACGCGTCAATCCAGTATGATACCGCCTCTTTCAGGTTCTCTGATCCCCGGTAGCTCAGTTGGTAGAGCGGGTGACT
>CAMYOD010000007.1:45469-52068 GCA_947259975.1 uncultured Gammaproteobacteria bacterium | reverse complement strand
CTTTTGGCGTCTATGGCGGACGAGCAATAGAAATATCGTGAAGACACCTATCAATCCATAAACTAACGAGTCTTGCAGATTGTCAGATCGAATATCCGCAACTACCTCCTCAACCGGCAAAACAGGCTGATCTCCCAAGCTAAACCCATACACCCAACGTTTCCTAATCCAAAGGGATACTTGCCTGCTTTGGTGCTTTCCGACCCAACTGTTGAATTCATCACATCCAGGAAAATCATTACCTCTAATCGTTCCAGGATACTTCGATCTCGATTCTTCCAGCTCGAATTTGAATATTCGCCTAGCCCTCTTCTCCTCGCATTCAAAGTTTACAAGTGTTCCGGCTACACGCTCGTATCTATCTATATCCTGCTCTACGAGCAGGCCGAGCACACCGAAGAGCATTGATGCCAAGATTAGCAGACCAGCCAGAACAGCCGCGATTATGGAATCGATCCTTTTGTTGATCCGTATTCTCATTTCGCCCCACCACAATTCCTTGACCTGAAACGAGGTAATCACATTGCCGATACGAACGGCATAACATTCATCGAAAAGCACGCTGGCAGATCCGGCCTGCGCCATCAAAGACCGTCGGCCGCATGGACGCGGCCGTCGAGCCTACAGGGATGTATTCACGGCGTGTCTTTGAGGGCGCAGGCTGCGATCTGCCTTCGGAGAAAGGGGGTCAGAGTGGAGTTTTTCAGACGGGCCCGTGTGTTTCTCGATACTGAGGATGAAAAATCCACTCCGACCCCGTATCTCCTCTTTTTGTTCTTTGCGTTCCTTTGCGTCCTCCGCGTCTCTGCGTTTGAGACTTTTTTTGAGGTCAGGCGAGGCCCTTGATGGCCATGGCGCATACCGCCATGAGGTTGCCGACCCAGGGGAGCAACAGGACCATGGCCAGCGCATTGGCGCCGATGAACACCTGCATCTCGCTGCCGGCGGCGATGGGTTCGTCTACCTCGGGTGCGTCGAAATACATGAGCTTCACCACCCGCAGGTAGTAGTAGGCGCCGATGACCGCGAACAATACCGCGACGATGGCGAGCCAGACGAGGCCGACGTCGATCAGGGCCTGGATCACCGAGAGCTTGGCATAGAAGCCCAGGGTCGGCGGCACGCCGGCCATGGAGAACATCAGGATCAACATCAACAACGCATAGAAGGGATTGCGTTGGTTGAGCCCCTTGAAATCGTCGAGCCGCTCGGCCTCGAACCCGGCATGGGACATGAGCAGGATGATGCCGAAGGTGCCCAGGCTCATGAAGGCGTAGACCAGAATGTAGAACAGGGATGAACTGTAGCCGTTGGGCGTGGCGCTGATGATGCCCAGCAACAGATAGCCCATGTGTGCGATGGTCGAGTAGGCGAGCATGCGTTTCAGATTGGTCTGCGCGATGGCGATCACATTGCCCACCGCGATGGACAGCACCGCGAGGATGATGAGCATGTCCTGCCAGGACGCCACCAGGTCTTCCAGGCCGCCGATCAACAGGCGCATGATGATGGCGAACCCGGCCAGCTTCGGCGCGGTGGCGATATACAGGGTGACCGACGTGGGTGCGCCCTGATACACGTCCGGAATCCACATGTGAAACGGCACCGCACCGAGTTTGAAGGCGAGCCCCACCACCACGAACACCAGCCCGAAAATCAGGATCAGGTCGTCGGCCGACATATGGCCGATGGCTTCGTTCACCACCGCGATGTCGAGACTGCCGGTGGCGCCGTAGAGCATGGACATACCGTAGAGCAACATGCCGGAGGCCAGGGCGCCGAGCACGAAGTATTTCATCGCCGCCTCGGTGGCCACGGCGGAGTCCCGCTGGAACGCCACCAGCGTATAGACACACAGGGCGAGCAGCTCGAGACCCAGATACAGGGTCAACATATGGCCGGCCGAAGCCATCACCATCATGCCGACCACGCCGAACAGGCCGAGCACGAAATATTCGCCCCGGTACATGTCCCGCTCCTGGATATAACGGCGTGAATACACGAACACGAAAAACACCAACACATAGGTCGCCAGCTTGATCACGTCCGCCATGGCGTCGTCCACGAACATGCCGCTGAAGGTGGTGATGCTGGTGTTGGAAAAATCGCTCAGGGTGAGAAACGCCGCCCCCACCAGGGTCACCAGGGCCAGGACATAACTGACCGCACGCAGGCGCTCGGACAAATACAAATCAAGCACCAGGATGACGCAGGCCATGGAGAACACGAAGATCTCCGGGATTGCGGGGGTGATGTTGGGCACTTCAAACATAGTGCGATAACCCTTTTAATGAGTTCACGAGCGTCATGGCAGCTTCGACTGGGCCACGTGCTCGAGCAAATTGTCGACGCTGGCGTGCATCACGTCGAGAAACGGCATCGGCCACACCCCCATCAACAACACGGCAAAGGCGAGCAGCGCCAGGAACAGAATCTCGCGGGGTGTCACGTCGGTCAGGGTCTCGACCTTTTCGTTGGCGATCTTGCCGAAGATGACTCGCTTGTACATCCACAGGGTATAGGCCGCGCCGAACACCAGGGTGGTGCCGGCCGCGACCGCAAACCAGACGTTGGCCTGGAACGCGCCGATGATCACCAGGAATTCACCGACGAAACCGGAGGTGGCCGGCAGGCCTGCGTTGGCCATGGCGAACAGCATCATAAACGCGGCAAAAATGGGCATGCGGTGCACCACGCCGCCGTAATCCTTGATATCGCGGGAATGCAGCCGGTCATACATCACGCCGACACACAGGAACAGGGCGCCGGAGATGAAGCCATGGGAGATCATCTGGATGATGCCGCCCTCAACGCCCTGGGCGTTGAAGATGAAAAAGCCGAGGGTGACGAAGCCCATGTGCGAGATCGATGAGTAGGCGATGAGCCGCTTCATGTCCTCCTGCACCAGGGCCACCAGGGCAATGTAGACGATGGCGATCAGCGACAGGGTGATCATGAAACCCGCCAGCTCGTGACTCGCGTCCGGCAGGATGGGCAGGTTGAAGCGCAGGAAACCGTAGGCGCCCATCTTCAACATGATCGCCGCCAGGATCACCGAACCGCCGGTGGGGGCCTCGGTGTGGGCGTCCGGCAACCAGGTGTGCACCGGGAACATGGGCACCTTTACCGCAAACGCGGCGAAGAAGCCGAAGAACAGGAGGATCTGCGCGCCCAGCGCCAGGGGCAGCTGATGGTAGTCGAGGATGCTGAAGCTGTTGCCGCTCTGGTAATACAGATAGATAAAGCCCACCAGCATCAGCAGTGAGCCGAGCAGCGTATAAAGGAAGAACTTGATGCTCGCGTAGATCCGGTTCGGCCCGCCCCAGATGCCGATGATAAGAAACATCGGGATGAGCATCGCTTCCCAGAAGACATAGAACAGGATCGCGTCCAGCGCGGAGAACACGCCGATCATCAGGCCTTCCATGATGAGGAACGCGGCCATGTATTGGGCGACCCGCTGTTTGATGATTTCCCAGGCGGAGATCACCACGATGATGGTCAGGAAGCTGGTCAGCAGGATCAGTGGCATGGCGATGCCGTCGATACCCAGCGAATAGTTGATATTGAACGCCGGTACCCAGGTGTGGAACTCGGTGAACTGCATCGCCGCCGTGGTCTTGTCGAAGCGGGTGTAGAGCGGAATGGTAATCAGGAACTCGGCGATGGCGACGATGAGACTCAGCCAGCGCACCCGCTGGGCATTGGCGTCGGAGCCGCTGGCGAGAATCGCGATGGCGCCGAGGATGGGCAGCCAGATGGCGACACTGAGATTGACGGATTCAAGCAACATGATTCGTTATTCTTGTTAGCGATGCAGGAACCAGGTCATCATCAGAAACACGCCGATGATCATGGCAAACGCATAGTGATACACATACCCGGACTGGACCTGGCGAATCACCCCCGACAGCCAGCCGATGATCCGTGCACTGCCGTTCACCGCGGCACCGTCGATGAGGCGCACGTCGCCGATCTTCCAGAACAGCCGCCCAAGCCCGCGGGCACCGCCGGCAAAAACGAGTTGGTAGAACTCGTCGAAACCGTACTTGCGCACCAGCACATCGTAGGCGACCCGGAAGCGGTCGCGAATGCGATCCGGTAGCTCGGGTTTTTCCAGATACAGGAACCAGGCGGCGGCAATGCCGGCGATAGCCAGCCACAATGGACCGGGTTTCAGCGCATGGGTGAAGAAGGCCCACAGCAGCGCCCAGCCGGTGGCGCCGTGGTATTCCTTCGCCAGTTGCCCGAGCACGTCATGTTCCGGGCGCACCTGGATGGCGTCGCCGAAGAAACCGCCGAACAGCATGTCTTCCATGTAGATCGCGCCGACGAAAATGGAGGGAATGGCGAGCAGCAACAGGGGCACCCACACGGTCCACGGCGACTCCTTCAGGTGATGGCGCGTGTGCTCATCCACCCGCATGTTGCCGTGAAAGGTCAAAATCATGAGGCGGAAGCTATAGAGCGCGGTAATAAACACGCCGGCGGTCACTGCCACGTAGGCGAAGCCGGAGCCGAACAGGTGCGAGGCATGGGTCGCCTCGATGATGGCGTCCTTGGAAAAGAAGCCGGCAAACGGCGGCACGCCGGCAAGTGCCAACGAACCGATGAGGGCGGTAAACCAGGTGATGGGCATGTAGTTCTTCAACCCACCCATCTTGCGCATGTCCTGCTCATGGTGCATGGCGATGATCACCGAGCCGGCGGCGAGGAACAGCAGGGCCTTGAAGAAAGCATGGGTCACCAGATGGAAGATGGCCGCCGAGTAGGCGGACACACCCAGGGCCACGGTCATGTAGCCCAGCTGCGAGAGGGTCGAATAGGCCACCACCCGCTTGATGTCATTTTGTACGATGCCCACCAGCGCCATGAGCAACGCGGTGAGTGCGCCGATGATGACGATGACGCTGAGTGCGGTCTCGGACAATTCATACAGGGGCGACATGCGCGCGACCATGAAGATGCCGGCGGTGACCATGGTGGCGGCATGGATCAGGGCCGAGATCGGCGTCGGACCCTCCATGGAATCGGGCAGCCACACATGCAGCGGCACCTGGGCCGACTTACCCATCGCGCCGATAAACAGCAGGATGCCGATGACCGTAAACAGGTTCCACTCGGTGCCCGGGAAGAAGGACACGGTTTCGCCGACCAGCCCCGGCGCGGAGGCAAACACCGCGGCGTAATCCAGGGTGCCGAAGTACATGAACACGCAGGCAATCCCCAGCAGGAAACCCAGATCCCCGACCCGGTTGACCAGGAAGGCCTTGAGGTTGGCGAAAATAGCGGTTTCCCGGTCGAACCAGAAACCGATCAACAAATACGACACCAGGCCCACCGCTTCCCAACCGAAGAACAGCTGCAGGAAGTTGTTCGACATCACCAGCATCAGCATGGCGAAGGTGAACAGCGAGATGTAGCTGAAGAAGCGCTGATAGCCCGCATCCTCATGCATGTAGCCCATGCTGTAGATATGCACCATGAAGGAGACGAAGGTCACGACCACCATCATGGTGGCGGTGAGCTTGTCGATCAGGAAACCGATCTCGAAGGGGAAACCGCCGCTGACCGCCCAGGTGTAGATCGCGCCGTTGAAGCTGTTGCCCGCGGCGACGTCCCGGAACACCACAATCGAAAGTACGAACGCGGTGGCGACGCCGAGGATGGTGATGGTGTGCGCGCCGACGCGGCCGATTACCCGCCCGAAGATGCCGGCAACGATCGCCGCAAACAGGCACGACAAGGGAATCGCCAGATAGATGGCTTGCATGTTCTCGAACATCACCTCAGCCCTTCAGCGTATCCAGGTCTTCCACATTGATGGTGCCGCGATTTCGGAACAAAACAATGAGAATCGCCAGGCCGATCGCCGCTTCCGCCGCCGCCACCGTGAGAATAAAGAACACGAACACCTGACCCGCCGTGTCGCCGAGAAAATGCGAGAAAGCAACGAAGTTCATGTTCACGGACAACAGCAACAGTTCGATGGCCATCAGCAGGATGACCACGTTTTTGCGGTTGAGAAAGATGCCCACGACGCTTAAGGCGAACAGGATTGCGCCGAGGATGAGAATATGTGAAAGCGGTACCATGTCTTCTGCTCTTGTCTTGTGCCGGTTCTACCCTGCTCGTCTCAGCGCACGCGGTTGCGGGAGCTGCCCTTGATATCCGTGCGCATCTTTACCAGACGCACCCGATCCTCGCGTTTGACCGCAACCTGTTCCGCCGGATTTTGATACTTGGTGCCCTTGCGCTTGCGCAGGGTGAGCGCGATCGCCGCCACGATCGCCACCAGCAGAATCAGCGCGGCGATCTCGAAGGGGTAGACATAAAAGGTGTAGATCAGCATGCCCAACTCGCGGGTATTGCTGTAATCCGCGGGCTGGGCGGGCGGCTTGGGCATGTTCTCCAGGCTGAAGGGTCCGGAATTCAGCACCACCACCATCTCCAGCACCATGAGTGCGGCGACCAGTCCGCCGATCGGCAGATACTCACCGAAGCCTTCGCGCAGCCGCACCAGGTTGATGTCCAGCATCATGACCACGAACAGGAATAACACCATCACCGCGCCGACATAGACCAGCACCAGCACGATG
>CAMYOD010000007.1:0-45413 GCA_947259975.1 uncultured Gammaproteobacteria bacterium | reverse complement strand
CGGGGCGATGATCATCCGGTCGCCCACATGGCGCATCACCAGCCCGGCGGCAAACACCAGCACGGCACTGAAAAAATAAAACGCCAACTGCGTAAATTCCATAAACCTGTTCGTTCTCTCTTATCTTTTCACTTGTATCTTGAATCTTGTAACTTGCAACTTTTCTCTTCGCTCGTTACTCGCCCCTCGTAACTCTATCTATACGGTGCATCCGCCGCCCGCGCCGCCGCGATCTCTTCTTCATATTTATCACCGACCGCCAGCAGCTGATCCTTGGTCATGATCTGCTCGCCCGGATTCTCGAAATGGAACTCGTGAATATCGGTCTCGACAATGGAATCCACCGGACAGGACTCCTCGCAGAAGCCGCAATAGATACATTTGAATAGATCGATGTCGTAGCGCGTGGTGCGGCGCGTGCCGTCGGCGCGCAGTTCCGACTCGATGGTAATCGCCAATGCCGGACAGACCGCTTCGCATAACTTGCAGGCAATACAGCGCTCCTCGCCGTTGGGGTAGCGGCGCAATGCGTGCAGGCCACGAAAGCGCGGCGACTTGGGGGTCTTCTCGTCCGGGTACTGCACCGTAATCTTGCGCGTGAACAAATGCCCGCCGGTGACGCGCAAGCCCTTGAGCAACTCCCAGAGCAGGAAACTTTGCAGATAATGTTTGATCTTGTTCATCGCTCGTCGCCGCCCCGTATCAATGGAAGATGTCGCCCCAGGGGGTGAAAAACATCGCCCCGCCCATCACCGCGATCCAGACCAGGGTAACGGGGATAAACACCTTCCAGCCCAGGCGCATGATCTGATCATAGCGATAGCGCGGGAACGTGGCGCGGAACCACAGAAAGAAGAACAGTACGAAACAGATCTTCAACAAGAACCAGTGAATACCGCTGCCGAGCAGCGTCCCCATCACCGGCACCGCGAGTACGGCATCCGGCAGGATCCCATCCACCGGTGACAACCACCCGCCGAGGAACATAATCGCCGTGAGTGCGGCGATGAGAATCATATTGGCGTACTCCGCGAGGAAGAACACGGCGAAGGCCATGCCCGAATATTCCACATGGAAGCCGGCAACGATCTCCGACTCGCCTTCTGCCACGTCGAAGGGTGCCCGATTGGTCTCGGCAACGCCGGCGATGAAATACACCAACGCCAGGGGAAATAGCGGCCACATATACCATTGATGAATGCCGCCGGCCTGGTGCAATACGATCTCACGCAGGTTGAGACTCTGCGCCGCCATCAACACACCGACCAGGGCGAAGCCCATGGCGATTTCATAGGCGACGATCTGGGCCGCCGAGCGCATGGCGCCGAGGAAGGCATATTTGGAGTTCGAGGCCCAGCCGGCGATGATCACGCCGTACACACCCACGGAAGTGAGCGCCAGCACATACAACAGGCTGGCATCGATATCGGCGAGTATCCATTCGTCGGCGAACGGGATCACCGCCCAGGCCGCGAGCGCCGGGGTGATGGTGATTACCGGCGCGACCAGGAACAGATACCGGTTTGCATTGGTCGGCACGATCACTTCCTTGAGCAGCAGCTTCAAGGCATCGGCGATCGGCTGCAGCCAACCCCGTGGCCCGACCCGATTGGGCCCGACACGCACCTGCATATAGCCGATCAGTTTGCGCTCGGCAAACGTCAAATAGGCCACCGCCAACATCAACGGTATGAGAATAATGACGATCTTGATGACGCTCGCCACCGTCAGCTGCGCCCACGCCGGCAGCCAGGGGAGAAGATTTTCCAGTAAGGACACGATCATGCGTCAGGCCCTCACCACCCGAACCCGGCCGGGACCACCGAGCATGGCCGTTTCCGCATAACCGCCCGGCACCAACAGGCAACCGTGCGGTACCCGCGCATCGACGGCCAGCGGTAAGGTTGCGAACGCCTGCCCCATGTGCACATTGACCGGGTCGCCGTGCTCGAAGCCAAGCTGGCTCGCCTGGGTCGGATTGATGCGTGCCGCCGCCGGCGGACTGTCCGCGGTGGCCTGCAATGCCGGGGCACGACGGGTCAAGGCATCGACCGCGTATATGGGCACTTCGACGATCCGCTCCAGATCGATCTCCGTTTGCGTCGGCTGCTGCGGCGGTGCCGCAAGGCGCCGATCCCGCAACCGGCAACCGTCGGCCGGCGTGCGCCAGGTGATCTCATCACGAATCGACTCCGGCGCGGTGTATTCGAAGCCGGCTTGCTCCAGCAAGTTGCCCAGCACGCGCAATATCTTCCAGCCCGGGCGCGCCTCGCCCAACGCCGGCACCGCCTCGGTGAACGATTGCGCCCGCGCTTCGCAGCTCACAAAGGTGCCTGCGGTCTCACTGAACGGTGCCAGTGGTAGTTGTACATTCGCATAATCCGCGGCCGCGGATGCAAAGGCCGCAAACGACACCACGAAGTCCGCCGCCGCCAGAGCCGCGCGCGCCGCGGCACTGTCGATGCAGTCCAGCTCCGGCTCGAGCCCGAACAGCAAATAGCCTTTCAGGGGTGTACGCAACATCGCCAGGGCATCGCGCCCCGGGGTGCTGATATCGTCACCATTCGCATCCCGGTGCGGCACACAGCCCGTGCTCCAGGCGCCGACGCTGTTCGCCTCCGGTAACACACCCAGGGTCGCACCGGTGAGCTCACAAATCACGTCGGCGAGGGAATGCACCGTCGCATAGGCCGGATGGCTCTGCGCCATGGCGCCGAGCAGAATGGTCGCGTCGGCGCCGTGAGCGAGCAGTGTTTCCGCAATGGCGGTCTCTTCCGGGCCGGGTTGCGCCCACTCCAGCCAGGGGGTGGCATCCGCGGGCAGGGTCTTGCCGCTGCGTACGCTCACCGCCTCGACGATCTTCGCCAGCGAGCGCAACATATCCTGGCAACCCGCCACCACGTTGCTCGCCAGATCGAAGGAGAATTCATAGTCCAGCGGGTTCAGCGCCATGACCTTGGCGCCGGCCAGCGCCGCCTTGCGCACGCGCAATCCCAGCAGGGGTTGCTCCTTGCGAATATTCGACCCCAGCAGCAGGATCGCCTTGCGCCGCTCCAACGCCGCGATGGGCTGGCCCAGCGAGGGAAACTCCGCCGCGCCGGCGTCATTGCTGAAGTCGATCTGGCGCAGCCGATGATCCACATTGTGGCTGCCCAGCGCCCGCATGAGCTTCTGCAGCAGGTAAAACTCTTCGGTGGTGGATGCAGGTGATGCCAATGCGCCGAGCTGTTGCGCACCATGGCTTGCGACGACCCGTTTGATACCCGCCACCGCCTGTGTCAGCGCGGTATGCCAATCGGTGTCCTGCCATTGACCGTCCACCTTGATACGTGGCTGCGTCAGGCGCTCATCGCTGTTGAGTGCCTCGTAACTGAAGCGGTCGCGATCGGACAGCCAGACCTCGTTGACGTCCTCGTTGGGTGCCGGCAACACCCGCTTGACCTTGCCGCGCATCACCTGGATGCGAAGATTGGAGCCGACACAGTCGTGCGGGGCGATGCCAGGCACATCGCGGAGTTCCCAGCTGCGCGCGCTGTAGCGGAACGGCTTCGATGTCAGTGCGCCGACCGGGCACAGATCGATCATGTTGCCGGACAGCTCGGAGTCCACCGTGCGCTCGACATAGGTACCGATCTCCAGGTGTTCACCACGGCCGGTGGCGCCCAACTCCATCATTCCCGCCAACTCCTGACCGAAACGTACGCAACGCGTGCATTGAATGCAGCGGGTCATGTCGGTGGCGATCAAGGGCCCGAGGTTCTTGTCCATGACGACGCGTTTCTTCTCGCTGAATCGCGACACATCGCTGCCGTAACCGACCGCGAGATCCTGCAGATCACATTCACCGCCCTGGTCACAGATCGGACAGTCCAGCGGATGGTTGATGAGCAGGAACTCCATGGTGCCCTTTTGTGCGTCGATCGCCTTTTCCGAGCGGGTGAAGACCTTCATGCCATCGGCCACCGGCGTCGCGCAGGCGGGCAAGGGTTTCGGTGCCTTTTCCACCTCCACCAGACACATGCGACAGTTGGCCGCAATCGACAGCTTTTCGTGATAACAGAAACGCGGAATATAGATACCTGCCGCGTCGGCGGCATGGATCAACATGCTGCCCTGCTCGACCTCGATGGGTTTGCCGTCGATTTCGATGGTTACCGTTGCCAACTAAGTCTGCCTCTTCGCGCCTTCATATGTCCCGGCTCAGGCCGCCAGGTCACACTTGCCGCTTCTAATATGCTGCTCGAATTCCGAGCCGAAATGTTTGATGAAACTCGCCACCGGCATCGCCGCCGCATCGCCCAATGCACAGATGGTGCGGCCTTCGATGCGCGCCGCCATGTCGGTTAGCAGTTCGATATCCTCGCGACGTCCCTTACCCTGCGCAATGCGGTGGATGACCCGATACAACCAACCGGTGCCCTCACGACAGGGCGTACATTGACCGCAGGACTCCTCGTAATAGAAGTACGAGATGCGCTCGAGGACGTCGACCATGCAAGTGGTGTCGTCCATCACGATGACGGAACCGGCGCCAAGCATGGAGCCGGCCTTGGCAATCGAATCGTAGTCCATGGTCAGGCCCATCATGACATCGCCGGGCAACACCGGCACCGAGGAGCCGCCGGGAATCACGGCCTTCAAGGTACGGCCCTCGCGCACGCCACCGGCCATCTCGAGGAGCTTGACGAACGGGGTGCCGAGCGGGATCTCATAGTTGCCGGGCCGATTGACGTGACCGGAAACGGCAAAAATCTTGCTACCACCGTTGTTGGGAATTCCCATATCCGCAAACCATTGGCCGCCCTTGCGCAGAATCATGGGCACCGACGCCAGGGTTTCCGTATTGTTGATCGTGGTCGGGCGCCCGTAGAGTCCGAAATTCGCCGGGAACGGCGGCTTGAACCGGGGTTGACCCTTTTTGCCTTCGAGGGATTCGAGCAGCGCGGTCTCTTCACCGCAAATATAGGCACCGGCGCCAAGATGGCTGGCAAGTTCGAAGTCGACACCGGAACCGAATAGATTCTTGCCCAACAAACCGGCGCGCCGGGCCTCGTCCAGGGCCACCTCGAATCGTTCGTACGGTTCCCAGAACTCACCGCGAATATAGTTGTAACCCATGGTCGCGCCGATACAGTAGCCGGCGATCGCCATGCCCTCGATCAGTGCATGCGGGTTGAAGCGGAGAATATCGCGATCCTTGAAGGTTCCCGGCTCACCCTCGTCGGAATTACAGACGATGTATTTGGCACCCGGCGCCTGGCGCGGCATGAAGCTCCACTTCAGGCCGGTGGGGAACCCCGCGCCGCCGCGACCACGCAGACCGGACGTCTTGACCTCTTCGATAAGATCCTCGGCGGGCGTTTTCTCGCGCAGGATACGTTTCCACACCTCGTAGCCACCGGTACTCACGTAGGCGTCCAGGGTCCACGGCTTTTCAACACCCGGTTGGGGCAGACAGACGTTGGTGGTCATTACATCCGCTTCCGATTAATAAATGTCGTTATTACGAACATAGATTTAGTCCAGCATCGCCAGAATCTCGTCCAATTTCGCCGGCGTGAGATTCTCATAATATTTTTTGCCTATCTGCATCGCCGGCGCACCGCCGCAGGCCGCCAGACACTCGACCTCTTTCAAGGTAAAGCGGCCGTCGCTGGTGGTTTCGCCCAGGCCGATACCCAGGGTCTTCTGCAGGTGCTGGACGATCCCCGCGGAACCGCACAGCAAGCACGATACATTGGTGCACACCTCGATCTTGTGGCGCCCGACCGGCTCACGGTCGTACATGGAATAGAACGTGGCCACCTCATAGACCTGAATCGGTCGCATCTGCAGGATGCCGGCCACATAATCCATCAACTCCTCACTCAGCCAGCCGTGCTCTTCCTGCGCGATCCGCAGCGCCGCCATCACCGCGGACTGCTTCTGCTCCGACGGGTACTTGGCGATCTCCTTGTCGATCTGGGCCTGTGATTCTTGCGAAAGCATATTGACGCTTACCGTTAACGGTCGATTTCGCCGAAGACGATGTCCTGGGTACCGATGATCGCGACCAGGTCGGCAATCATGTGTCCCCGCACCATCTCGTCCAGTGCCGACAAATGCGCAAAACCCGGCGCCCGGATTTTTACGCGATAGGGTTTGTTGGCGCCGTCGGAAATCAGATAGACACCGAACTCGCCCTTGGGGTGTTCCACCGCCGCGTAGGCCTCGCCCTCAGGAATGCAGTAGCCTTCGGTAAACAACTTGAAGTGGTGAATGAGCGCTTCCATGTCGCGTTTCATCACTTCCCGCTCCGGCGGCACCAGCTTGTTATCGTCCAGCATGACCGGACCCGGATTCTTGCGCAGCCACTCGATGCATTGACGTATGATGTTGTTCGATTGACGCATCTCTTCCATGCGCACCAGATACCGATCGTAGCAGTCACCGTTCACGCCGACCGGAATGTCGAAGTCCATCTTGTCGTAGACCTCGTAGGCCTGCTTTTTGCGCAGATCCCAGGCGACACCGGAACCGCGCAGCATGGGGCCCGTAAAGCCTAACTGCAGCGCCCGCTCGGGGCTGACCACGCCAATACCCACCGTGCGTTGCTTCCAGATACGATTGTCGGTGAGCAGGGTCTCGTATTCGTCAACGCAAGACGGGAAACGTTCGCTAAAGTCCCAGATGAAGTCGAGCAGTGAACCCTGGCGATTCGCATTCAGGCGTTCCACATCCTTTTCGCTGTGCCACTTGGACGGCTGGTATTTCGGCATGCTGTCCGGCAGGTCACGATACACGCCGCCGGGACGATAATAGGTCGCATGCAGGCGCGCGCCGGACACCGCCTCATAGCAATCCATCAGGTCTTCGCGCTCGCGAAAGGCGTACAGGAAAACGGTCATCGCGCCGACATCGAGGGCATGGGCGCCAAGCCAGAGAAGATGATTGAGAACGCGCGTGATCTCATCGAACAGCACGCGGATGTATTGCGCCCGCACCGGCGCCTCGACACCCAACAGCCTTTCCAGTGCCAGCACATAGCCGTGCTCATTGCACATCATGGACACATAATCGAGCCGATCCATATAACCGATGCTCTGGTTATACGGCTTGCTTTCCGCCAGCTTTTCGGTGCCCCGATGGAGCAGACCGATGTGCGGGTCGGCGCGCTCGATAACCTCGCCGTCCAGCTCCAGCACCAGACGTAACACCCCGTGTGCGGCGGGGTGCTGCGGGCCGAAGTTCATCGTGAAATTACGTATCTCGGCCACCGTATCCCTCTTCGCGTATTACGCGTGGCACCAGTGTGCGTGGTTGAATCGATACCGGCTCGTAAACGACACGCTTCTTCTCGGTGTCGTAACGCATCTCGACATGGCCGCTGAGCGGAAAGTCCTTGCGGAATGGATGTCCGATAAACCCGTAATCAGTGAGGATCCTGCGCAGGTCGGGATGTCCGTCGAAGACGATTCCAAACAGGTCGAAGGCCTCACGCTCAAACCAGTCCGCGACACGCCACACGTCAACCACCGAATCGATCACCGGGGGCTCGTCACCGAGAAAAACCTTGAGTCGCAACCGTTCGTTGTGTGTCACGGATAGCAGATGATAGGCGACCGCAAAACGTGGCCCCGACCACCCATCCGTCGGCCCTTCCTTGGCGTAATCGAGGTAATCGACCCCGCACAGATCAATCAGTAGCTCAAACCGGGTGATGGGATCATCGCGCAATCCGACACAGACATCATGGATGTGCTCGCGTGGTACGGTCAGCGTCCATTCGCCATGCGCTTCCTTCGCTTCGGTAATGACGTCACCGAAGAGTTTTTTCACATGCGCGAGGAGTGCCCCTTGTGGTTGAGTCATAACAATCGATCCCGGTGCCCGCTTAACGCGCGATGGTGTTCGTGCGCCGGATTTTCTTCTGTAGCTGGAGAATGCCGTAAAGCAGTGCCTCTGCGGTTGGCGGACAACCCGGCACATAGACGTCTACGGGAACGATGCGGTCGCAGCCGCGTACGACCGAATAGGAATAGTGGTAATAACCCCCGCCATTGGCGCAGGAGCCCATCGAAATAACCCAGCGTGGCTCCGCCATCTGATCGTAGACACGGCGCAGCGCCGGCGCCATCTTGTTCACCAACGTTCCCGCCACAATCATCACGTCGGACTGGCGGGGGCTGGGTCGAAACAGCACGCCGAAACGGTCCAGATCATAGCGTGATGCGCCCGCCTGCATCATCTCCACTGCGCAACATGCCAGACCGAAGGTCATCGGCCACATGGAGCCGGTTCGCGTCCAGTTGATGAGCTTGTCGGCGGACGTAGTAACGAAGCCGCGCTCAAGAATGCCCTCTATTCCCATTCAAGGGCTCCTTTCATCCACTCGTAGATAAAACCCACCACCAGGATGCCGAGAAATAACATCATCGACAGGAAGCCGAACATGCCAATCTGTTCCAGCACCACCGCCCACGGAAAAAGAAAGGCGATTTCCAGGTCGAAGATAATAAACAGGATAGCCACCAGGTAATAGCGCACGTCGAATTTCATGCGCGTGTCTTCGAATGCCTCGAAACCGCACTCGTAGGGCGAAAGCTTGTCGCTGTCCGGGCGGTTGGGTGAGATCTGCTGGCCCAGAAAAATAGCGACGACGCCGACGAGTGCGCCTACGATCAGAAAGATCAGAATAGGAAGGTAATTCTCTAACATCGCCGGTGTAATTCTGACTATAGGAAAGGCCCGCGAGGGGCCCGATGCGAACAAACGAGTCTAGGCGTAGGCCAATACTCAAGTCAAGCCTCGGCCACCACGAGAATCAAAGTCATTTCAGATGCTTACAAAACTTTTGTGCGCATAAGCAAGTCCTATACCCAGGGCTTCCATACGCCCCCGGTTCACTCGGGTATTCGCGCGCGTCTCGCAGCGTAACCGCCCTGACACAAAAAAGCGCGCTATAAGCGCGCTTTGTCGACCTCACATTGCGTTGGTGCCGAAGGCCGGACTCGAACCGGCACGGCTCGCGCCACCGCCCCCTCAAGACGGCGTGTCTACCAATTCCACCACTTCGGCTAGACGCAACGGGTGTCGCTTACACTACTCGGGCCCGAAAACCCTACTCCGGCACGTCCGGCACGGCCGGCTCCGCCGGTGCGGCCGGCACATCTGGCGCCTCCGGCGCCGCCGGGGCCGGCACATCAGTGCCCGCCGGCGCCGATACCGGCGCGATCTGCTCGGTCACACTGCGCGGCCCTTCGACACGCGCATACAGGAAGGCGAGACCAATACTGGTCAGGAAAAACACCGCCGCCAATACCCCGGTCAATCGGGTCAGAAAATTAGCCGATCCGCGCGCGCCAAAGAAGGTCTGCGATCCCGAGGAGCCGCCAAAGGCGGCGCCTGCGTCGGCACCCTTGCCCTGTTGCAGCAATACCAGGCCGATGATGCTGGCTGCAACCAGGACGTGAATAATCAGTATCGCTTGAATCATTTTAATCTCCGCGCAATTCAGCCGGCGCGACAAATGTTGAGAAATTCATCCGCATCCAGTGACGCCCCGCCGATCAGGCCGCCGTCGATGTCATCCTGCGCAAACAGCTCCGCGGCATTCGCCGCCTTGACGCTGCCGCCGTAAAGGATACGTACGCCGCCGGCGATCGTGGAGTTCAGCTCACGCAGCTTGTTGCGAATAAACGCGTGCACGGCCTGTGCCTGTTCGGGGGTTGCCGTCTTACCGGTGCCGATAGCCCAAACCGGTTCATAAGCGATGACCGCCTGCTCCATCGATTCGATGCCGCACAATTCCAGCACCGCGTCGAGTTGGCGGGCGACCACGGTCTCGGTCTGATCCGCCTCGCGCTCTTCCAGGAGTTCACCGACACAAAGTATCGGAATCAGGCCATGCTCCTGCGCGACCTTGAATTTGCTTGCCACGGTTGCATCGTCTTCGCCGTAGATGCTACGGCGCTCGGAATGCCCGACAATAACGAACGTGCAACCGTAATCCCGCAGCATCCCGCCGGACACCTCGCCGGTGTATGCGCCGGATGTATGCGTATCCAGATCCTGGCCACCCCAGGCCACATTGCTGCCGCGCGCCAGTTTGTCTGCGGTCAACGGAATCAGAATAAACGGCGGACACACCGCAATTTCCGTCTCGTCGACCGAATCGGCACCCTGGAAAATCCCATCAAGCAACTTGCCGGCGTCGGCCCGGCTGCCATTCATCTTCCAGTTACCTGCAACCAATGGACGGCGCATAAGGTGCTCCTAAAGAGAGAAATGAAGGGGGTCAGAGTCGAGTTTTCCAGAAGGCTCTCGGCTCGCGCCCCGATATATGAAATGGAAAATCGACTCCGACCCCATTCCTTATTCAGAAAAACGGGGCGATGTTACTGGGGGCGGCCAAATAAAGCAATCTGGACCTACCGCCGTTACTGCTGCGCGGCGTGTTGCACGGTATCGGCAAGGAATTGAGTCAATCGCGCCACCTGTGCGGCGTCGCTGCCCTCGACCATGACCCGCACGACCGGCTCGGTGCCGGATGCACGCAACAGCACACGCCCGCTCTGCGCCAGTTCCTGTTCCGCGGCCTGCAGGGCCTCGTTCACCTCGGCGGATGCATCCAGATCGAAACTGCGCTGCATTTTTACGTTAATCATCTTCTGCGGATAGACGGCCATACCGGCTTTCAGTTCCGCCAGCGACTTGCCGGAATCCACCATCGCCGACAACACCTCGAGCGCCGCGATAATCCCGTCGCCGGTGGTGCTCTTGTCGAGCAAAATAATGTGGCCCGAGGATTCGCCGCCGACGAGCCAGTTCTCCTGTGTCAGCAGGTTCATCACGTAGCGGTCGCCGACCCGGGCGCGGCGAAACGGGATCGCACTTTCTGCACATGCCTGCTCGAGACCCAGATTGGTCATCTGCGTGCCGACCAATCCGCCGCTGAGTTTGTTGGCCGCCTTGCGGGCCATTCCCAGGATATAAAGCATCTGGTCGCCATCCACACGCGCGCCGTCGCCATCCACCATCAGGCAACGATCGCCGTCGCCATCGAGCGCGATGCCCAGATCAGCGCGATATTCCTGCACCGCTTTCTGCAATAGACCGAGGTGCGTCGAACCGCAATTCAGATTGATGTTGAAACCATCCGGTTCGTTCGCGATAGGTATGACGTCGGCGCCCAACTCCGTAAACACGTCCGGCGCGATGTGGTAGCAGGCTCCATTCGCGCAATCCAGAACGATTTTGAGGCCGCGGAAATTCATCCGATAGGGAATTGTGCTCTTGCAGTACTCGATGTAACGGCCACGCGCATCCGTGTAGCGCTGCGCCTTGCCGAGCGCACTCGATTCCGCGGTACGCATAGGCTGCTGCATCATCTCTTCGATCTCGAATTCGATCTCGTCCGCAAGCTTGACCCCGTCGCGGGAGAAAAACTTGATGCCGTTATCGTGATACAGGTTGTGCGACGCACTGATAACAACTCCGGCATGTGCTCGCGCGGTGCGCGTCAGGTAGGCGATGCCCGGCGTCGGCATCGGCCCGAGCAGGCTGACATCCACACCGGCGGCAGAAAACCCCGCCTCGAGGGCCGATTCCATCAGGTAGCCCGACACGCGGGTGTCCTTACCGATGAGAACCTTGCCGCGGTTGCGCGCGCTGCGCGCGAGAACCTTGCCCGCCGCCCAACCCAGCTTGAGTACGGTTTGCGGCGTAATCGGCTCTTCACCTACGAGACCGCGGATTCCATCCGTGCCAAAAAAACGTTTGTCGCTTGCGCTATTCAATTGAGAATACCAACCTATCGTAAGGACGGGGATGCGTCGCTGTTCGTGACCGCCTCAAAGATCTGCAGGACCTGCCGTGTCTCGGCGACATCATGCACGCGTACGATATTTGCGCCCCGCTCCACCGCCATAAGCGCGGCGGCGGCACTGCCCATCAGGCGTTGATCCACCGGCGCATCCAATACCGCCCCGATGGTCGATTTTCGTGACAGGCCCACGAGTAAGGGTACGCCGATATCCGCGAATGCGTTCAGGTGTTTGAGCAACTGCAGATTATGGTCCACGGTCTTGCCGAAGCCAAATCCCGGATCCACGATCAGGTTCTCCCGCCGCAACCCGGCATCGATACAGGCATGCACCCGGGAAGCCAAAAATGCACGCACCTCGGAGACCACATCCATATAGAAAGGTTTGTCCTGCATCTGCGCCGGCTCGCCCAACATGTGCATCAGGCAGACCGGCACATCGAGCTTTGCGGCCGCCTCAGTCGCGCCCTCCATACGCAATGCCCGTACGTCGTTAATCATCGCCGCGCCGGCGGCAATCGCCGCGCGCATGACTTCCGGTTTCGAGGTGTCAACGGAGATGGGGGCGTCGGTGACGTCCTTGCAGGCCTCGATGACCGGGATGACGCGGTCCAATTCCTCCTCAACGGAGACTGCTACCGCCTTGGGGCGCGTCGATTCGCCACCGACATCGACGATATCCGCACCCTCCTCTTCGATCGCCTCGATTCGCTTGAGGGCTTTGTCGCGACCCAAAAAAACGCCCCCGTCCGAAAACGAATCGGGGGTCACATTTACGATACCCATGATCAACGGGCGCGTCAGCAGTACACGCCGCCCGTCGAGTTTCAAGACCGACATCGGGTCTTAGTGCTCTCCTGCCGGCGTATCCAGACGTGGTCGCGCAGGCTTTTCAGTGTCCTTTTTCGACTCCGGCGGCGATGTATCGGCGGACCCGGAGTCGTTGAAATCTTCCGGCGGGCGCGGCGTCTTGCCGGCCATGATGTCGTCGATCTGATTCGAATCCAGGGTCTCCCATTCGAGCAAGGCCGCCGCCATGGCTTCGACTTTCGCCCGATTGTCCTCGATGATCGAGCGCGCACGACTGTATTGCTCGTCGATGATGCGACGAATTTCACTGTCGACGCTCTGTGCGGTGGCATCGCTGAGGTTGCGATGGGTAGTCACATCACGACCAAGGAAGACTTCACTCTCATTGTCACCATAGACACGGGTACCGAGTGCATCGCTCATACCCCAGCGCGTGACCATATTGCGCGCAAGCTCCGTGGCCCGCTCGAAATCGTTCGCCGCGCCGGTGGTCATCTGGTCCATGAAGATTTCCTCGGCGATCCGGCCGCCCATAAGCACGGCGACGGTCGATAACAAATATTCCCGGTCGTGGCTGTAGCGATCCTCTTGCGGCAGCTGCATGGTCACGCCCAGCGCGCGACCGCGCGGAATGATTGTGACCTTGTGCACGGGATCGGTGTTCTTGAGCGTCTTGGCAACGATGGCGTGGCCGGACTCATGATAAGCGGTGTTCTGGCGCTCTTTCTCGGGCATGACGATGGAACGGCGCTCCACCCCCATGATGATCTTGTCCTTGGCAAGCTCGAAATCTTCCATGTCCACCATCCGCTTGCTGGCGCGCGCCGCGAACAGTGCGGCTTCGTTGACCAGATTGGCCAGGTCCGCACCGGAGAAGCCGGGTGTGCCGCGCGCAATGACGTTCGGATCCACGTTGTCCGCCACCGGGACTTTGCGCATATGCACCTTGAGGATCTGCTCACGGCCACGAATGTCGGGCAGCGGCACATGCACCTGGCGATCGAAACGACCCGGACGCAGCAAGGCCGGATCGAGCACATCGGGCCGGTTGGTGGCGGCAATCACGATCACACCCTCGTTACCCTCGAAGCCATCCATTTCCACCAGCAGCTGATTGAGAGTCTGCTCGCGTTCGTCATGGCCACCGCCGAGCCCGGCACCACGCTGCCGCCCCACCGCGTCTATCTCGTCGATGAAGATAATGCAGGGCGCATGCTTCTTGGCCTGATCGAACATGTCCCGCACACGGGATGCACCGACGCCGACAAACATCTCGACGAAGTCGGAACCGGAGATCGAGAAGAACGGAACCTTGGCTTCGCCGGCAATGGCTCGCGCCAGCAACGTCTTACCGGTACCCGGGCTGCCGGTCATGAGCACACCACGCGGAATCCGTCCGCCGAGCTTCTGGAACTTTGATGGGTCGCGCAGGAACTCGACCAGTTCGCTGACCTCCTCCTTGGCCTCCTCTACGCCGGCGACGTCCTCGAAGGTGACCTTATTCTTCTCCTCTGTGAGCATACGCGCTTTACTCTTACCGAAGCTCAACGCACCGCGGCCACCACCACCCTGCATCTGGCGCATGAAGAAAATCCACACGCCGATCAGCAGCAACAACGGGAACCAGCTGAATAGAATCTGTGCCAGCAAGCCGGGGCTGTCTTCCTCTTCCGCCGCCACCCGCACGCCGTTATCGAGCAGATCGTCGATCAACTTCGGGTCCTGCGGCGCGAAGACGTTATAGGTCGCACCCGTTCGGGTATAGACCTTGATCTTCTGGCCCTTGATTACGACGCTGTCGACCTGGCCCTGTTTCACATCGGCCAGGAATGACGAATAGTCGGGTTCACCGGTCGTCGGTGGCGCCGGTGCGAAGTTCTTGAACACCGCCATCAGGACGATGGCGATCACCATCCAGAGAATCAGGTTCTTGGTGAGATTATTCAACGAGTCACCTCAGTTCGATTGTATGGCCTGCTGCAGCCATAAGCCTCTGTCAATTCTGCTATTTCCGGTCATGCAACACAACTAGGATAGCGTCGCGTCCGCCGTCCGGGCCCGGTCACGCGCCCGCGGTCCCGTGGCCAGCAGATACACTTCCTTGCTCTTGGACCGGGAAGCCGCCGGTTTGCGCACCGCCACCTGGTCAAAGGCACGCTCGAGTCCTGCGCGCACCTGCTTGAAACCCGCGCCTTGAAAGGTCTTTAACAGCAGGCGCCCGCCACGCCGCAACGCGGTCTGCGCGAATTCAGCCGCGATTTCCGCCAGCGCCTCGATGCGCGCCTCATCCACGGCCCCGATTCCACTAATATTGGGCGCCATATCGGAAATTACAAGGTCGGCGCCCTGTGGCCCCATGCGCCCGCGGATCTCCGCCAGCAGGGCCGGATCGGTGATATCGCCCTGCAGGAACTCCACGTCGGGCACCGGCGCCATATCAAGGATATCGACCGCGATCACACGCCCCTTAGGGCCGACCCGGGACTGTGCATACTGCGCCCAACCGCCCGGGGCCGCGCCCAGGTCCACCACGATCATGCCGGGCCGGAACAGACGATCGCGCCGATCCAGCTCGATGAGTTTGTAGACCGCGCGCGAGCGATAGCCATCCTTTTGCGCCTGCTTCACATAGGTGTCACTGACATGCCCGCTGTACCATGATTTGCGCCGGCGGCGCTTGGCCTGTGTCATGGCTGCGCATCACCCCTGGCGGGTCGCACAGAAGAACGGAACGGCACAACAAGCATGGGGTACATCAGGCGACGTCTCGCGGGAAAACCGGTGGGCCAATACTCGAATATGCTAGATTATACGATCTTATGAGTCTTTCCGGAAAACAAAGACGACATCTACGCGGTCTCGCGCACCATCGCAAGCCGGTGGTGACCCTGGGCGCGGCCGGACTGACCGACGCCGTACTCGAAGAAATCGTCACCGCCCTTGCCCATCACGAACTCCTCAAGATCAAGGTGCAAACCGGCGATCGCGCGGCGCGCCATGGGATGCTGCAGGAAATCTGTGCGCGTACCCAGGCGGATCCGGTCCAGGAGATCGGCAAGACCATCGTCGTTTATCGACCCGCCGCGGAGCCAAAAATCGCGTTGCCGCGCGACTAAAAAAGGGGTCGGAGCGCAACGATCCCGTCTTGTTTCTCGAAGACAGGCCGTAAATACATCCCTGTAGGCTCGACGGCCGCGTCCCTGCGGCCGACGGTCTTCTCAAAACAAGACGGGATCGTTGCTCTGTCATGTCTTCTCTAATTCTCGCGCCGCGGCACGCCCCGCGGTTTCATCGACGAAGTACAGCAGACCCGCGCCGGCGATAAAAAGAATCGCCACGGAGAGTATCGATAAACGTGGATTGCCGGTCACGACACTGACCCAACCCATCATCACCGGGCCGATTACCGCGGCAAATTTTCCCAACATGTTGTAAAAGCCGAAAAACTCGGCTGCCTTGTCGCGTGGAATCAACCGCGTATAAAACGAACGACTCAGGGCCTGGACACCGCCCTGCACCAGCCCGACGACCACCGCAATCGCGTAGAACTCCGCGGTGCGTTCCATCAGGTAGCCCCAAACACAGATCCCCAGATAAACCGCGATGCCAATGAGAATGCCACGCTTGGCGCCGATTTTCTCGCCCAACTTGCCGAAGGCGATGGCTGCCGGGAAGCCCACGAACTGGGTGATCAGAAGTGCAAGCACCAGGCTGTTCGAATCGAAACCCAGCGACATCCCGTAATCCACCGCCATGCGCACTATCGTGTCGACACCGTCGATATACAGCCAATAGGCAATCAGGAACAGGAAGACGTAGCGCAGCCTTCTGACTTCATGAAATGTATTCACGACCTGGCGGAAGCCCGCAGCCACGGCGCCGAAACCGAGGCGTGCACCGGGGATCTTCGGCTCATGCACGAACAGCATGACCGGTATCGAAAAGACCGCCCACCAGACAGCCACCAGGATAAACGACAGTCGCACCGCCTGTTCGGCGCTGTCGAAACCGAAAGTCGCGGGGGCGGACGCCATCCACACGTTCAAACCGAAAATCAACCCACCGCCCAGGTAACCGAGGGAAAACCCCAGCGCCGACACCAGATCGACTTTCTTCTCCTCCGCTACGCTAATGATCAACGAGTCATAGAAGATGTTGGCGCCGGAGAAGCCGATGGTGGCGAAGATATACAACATGACCGCCGCCACCCACTGACCGTGCTGCACCAGGTGCAATAACCCGGTCATCAAGATGCCCATACTGGCAAAAAAGATCAGAAACTTTTTCTTCGCGCTGCCGCGGTCGGCGATCGCACCGAGAATGGGGGCGAGGATGACGATGATCAGACTGGCGAGGGAATTGGCGATGCCGAGCTGGAAGGTACTGGTGCCGGCATCCGCGCCGGCGCTCCAGTACTGCTTGAAGAACACGGGAAAGAAACCGGCGATGACGGTGGTGGCGAAGGCCGAGTTGGCCCAGTCGTACAGCGCCCAGGAAACGACTTCGCGCGACCGATACCAGGGCCGCGGTGCGCCAGCTTTAGTCACGACCGCCACCCCCTCTTCCCTTCGTGCACCAGCAGCGCACCGATCCCGATCCTATTTGTAGTGAACCGCTAAAACTTCGTAGCTGCGCTCGCCAGCGGGGGTGCGGATCTCGATAACGTCCCCCTCTTCCTTGCCGATCAAGGCGCGGGCGATAGGCGAACCAATCGAGATCTGACCACGACTGAGATCCGCCTCGACCTCACCGACGATCTGATAAGTGACTTCTTCGTCGGTTTCCTGATCGAGTAACTCCACGGTCGCACCGAAGACTATGCGGCCCTCCTCCTCGAGCTGTGTAGGGTCGATCAACTGGGCGCTGGAAATAACGGCTTCGAGTTCGGCAATTCGACCTTCCATAAAACTCTGCTGTTCCCGCGCGGCGTGATACTCCGCGTTCTCGGAAAGGTCGCCATGAGAACGGGCTTCCGCGATCGCCTGAATAATCTTCGGCCGATCCACCGACTTGAGCTTGCTAAGTTCCTCTCTTAACCGCTCCACGCCGCCCACTGTCATTGGAACTCGCTTCATGCCGCCACCTCGTGTTGCAGGTTCTGCAGTTTGTAAACGCTCAACTCGCCAGCCTGTCTATGGGCCTGGACAGCGGCCCGTGCGGAGGCGAGCGTGGTGTAATAGGTCACTTTGTGAAACAGCGCTTCTCGGCGAATCGTATAGGAATCCTTGAGACTTTGTTTGCCCGAGGTTGTATTCACAATCAAATCGATTTCGTCATTCTTAATGATATCCACGATATCCGGGCGGCCTTCGCCCACCTTGTTGACCTTCTCCGCGGTTACACCGGCCGCTGCCAACTCTCGGGCGGTACCACGGGTCGCGAGAATGCGAAAGCCTGCCTCAGACAAATACCGACCCACGTCGGCGACGGCCGGCTGATCCTCGTCACGCACACTGATAAAGGCGGTGCCGCCGCGGGGTATGGTGTAGCCGGCGGCCTGCTGGGACTTGCCGAAGGCCTCACCGAAACTGCGACCCACGCCCATCACCTCACCGGTAGATTTCATTTCCGGCCCCAACACGGTATCTACACCCGGGAACTTGATGAAGGGGAACACCGCTTCTTTCACCGAATAGTAATCGGGCACCACCTCAGTCGTGTAGCCCTGCTCCGGCAGGCTTTTACCCACCATGCAGCGTGCCGCGATCTTCGCCAAGGGGCGCAGGGTGGCCTTGGAGACGAACGGCACCGTGCGCGCGGCGCGCGGATTGACTTCAAGGATATAGATCTTGTCGCCCTTGACGGCATACTGCACGTTCATCAGACCGACTACGTTAAGGGCCCGGGCAAGCTCGCGGGTTTGGGTGCGCAGGGCGTCCTGAATCTCGGCTGTCAGACTGAACGGCGGTAGCGAACAGGCCGAATCGCCGGAATGCACGCCCGCCTCCTCGATATGCTCCATGATACCGCCGATCAACACATTCTCGCCGTCGCACACCGCGTCGACATCCACCTCCGCGGCATCGTTTAGAAACCGGTCCAGCAACACAGGTGACTCGTGGGAGACCTGGATGGCGGCGCGCATGTATTCTTCGAGGCTTTCCTGATCGTAGACGATCTCCATCGCGCGGCCACCGAGCACGTAGGAGGGTCGCACCACCAACGGATAGCCGATCTCCTCAGCACCCGCAATCGCTGTCTCGGTATCGGTCGCGGTGCGATTCGGCGGCTGCAGCAGGCCCAACTCATGAATCAGGGCCTGGAAACGCTCCCGATCTTCCGCCGCATCGATAGACTCGGGCTTGGTGCCGATAATCGGCACACCGGCCTGTTCCAGGGGCTTCGCCAGTTTCAGCGGCGTCTGGCCGCCGTACTGCACGATGACGCCGGCGGGCGTTTCCGTATTACAGATCTCCAGCACGTCCTCGAGGGTCAGCGGCTCGAAGTAGAGCCGGTCCGACGTGTCGTAGTCGGTAGACACGGTCTCGGGATTGCAGTTGACCATGATGGTCTGGTAGCCGTCCTCGCGCATCGCGAAGGCGGCGTGCACACAGCAGTAATCGAATTCGATGCCCTGCCCGATACGGTTGGGTCCGCCGCCGAGCACCATAATCTTGTTTGCCTGCTCGGGCTGCGCCTCACATTCCTCCTCGTAGGTGGAGTACATATACGCAGTCGCAGATGCGAACTCCGCGGCACAGGAATCGACGCGCTTGAATACGGGCCGAACCTCCAGGGCATGCCGGCGTGCGCGTACAGCGTCCTCGGTTTGATCGAGTAAATCAGCGATACGGTGGTCCGAGAATCCTTTGCGTTTCCAGCGCAGCATCGTGTCTGCGTCCAGCTGCGACAGATCCTGGCCGGCGATCTCGCCCTCGGTGTTCACGAGATCGTGCAACTGCGCCAGAAACCAGGGATCGATGTGGGTGCATTCAAACACCTCTTCGGTGCTCATGCCGGCACGAAAGGCATCGGCAATCGACCACATCCGCTCAGCCCCCGGCACGCGCAGCTGGTGCAGCAGGCGGTCATGCGCGCGGCTTCCGATATCAAATCGCCATCGCCTCGCCGACGGATTTCATCTGCGTGGTGAGCGTCGCATCCGCAGCGGGAAACTTTTCGAAATTAAAGCGCGGGAATTTAGTGACGACGTAGTCGATGCTCGGCTCGAACGATGCGGGCGTCACACCGCCGGTAATGTCGTTCTTCAGCTCATCGAGGGTATAACCTACTGCCAGTTTCGCGGCGACCTTGGCGATCGGGAACCCGGTCGCTTTCGAGGCCAGCGCGGATGAGCGTGACACACGCGGATTCATTTCGATGATCACCATGCGCCCGTTGTCCGGGTGTATCGCAAATTGCACATTCGATCCGCCGGTATCGACCCCGATCTCGCGCAGGACCGCGATGCTGGCATTGCGCATGCACTGATATTCCTTATCGGTAAGTGTCTGCGCCGGCGCCACGGTAATGGAATCGCCGGTATGTACGCCCATCGCATCTATGTTTTCGATCGAACATACGATGATGCAATTGTCATGACGATCGCGCACGACCTCCATCTCGAACTCTTTCCAACCGACGATGCTCTCCTCAATCAAAAGCTCATTCGTCGGCGAGGCGTCGAGGCCGCGCTGACAGATCTTGACGAATTCTTCCTTGTTATAGGCAATCCCGCCGCCGCTGCCACCCAGCGTGAACGACGGTCGGATGATCGCCGGATAACCCACCATGGCCTGGATCTGTTCCGCCTCTTCCATGCTGTGCGCGAGGGCGCCGCGCACCGACGCCAGACCAATTGACGTCATGGCCTGGCGAAAGCGTTCCCGATCTTCGGCCTTGTCGATGGCATCGCGGGTCGCGCCGATCATCTCTACATTGAACTCCTCGAGCACGCCCTCGCGGGCCAGATCCAGGGCGCAATTGAGGCCGGTCTGACCACCCATGGTGGGCAACACCGCATCGGGCCGCTCGCGCTCGATGATCTTTGCCAACGCCGACCAGTGAATCGGTTCGATGTAAGTGGCATCGGCCAGCTCGGGATCGGTCATGATGGTGGCCGGATTCGAGTTCACCAGGATGACGCGATAGCCCTCCTCTTTGAGCGCCTTGCAGGCCTGTGCGCCGGAGTAGTCGAACTCACAGCCCTGACCGATCACAATCGGTCCGGCACCGATGATCAGGATGCTCTTGATGTCGTCGCGTTTCGGCATGTGCTTACCAGGTCAGGGCGTCAGGTCGCCTGCGAAGAAAGCCCGGACGCCTGCGCCTCGCCCCTGCTCGCCATCAGTTGGATAAAGTGATCAAACAGGGCTGCCACATCATGCGGTCCGGGACTGGCCTCGGGATGACCCTGAAACGAAAACGCCGGACAGTCAGTCCGCGCCACGCCCTGAATCGTGCCGTCGAACAAGGACCGATGGGTGATCTTGAGACGATCGGGAACGTCGTCGTCCGCCATCGCAAAACCGTGATTCTGGCTGGTGATCATGACCCGGCCACTGGCCAGTTCCTGCACCGGGTGATTGGCACCGTGGTGGCCAAATTTCATTTTCATGGTGCGTGCGCCGGAGGCCAGGGCCAGCAACTGGTGGCCGAGACAAATCCCGAAAATCGGAATACCGGCGCTGGTCAGTTCGCCGATCGCCTCGATTGCATAGCCGCAGGGTTCCGGGTCGCCGGGACCGTTGGACAGAAACACGCCGTCCGGATTCAGCGCCAGGACTTCCGCCGCCGGTGTTGTTGCCGGCACCACCGTGAGATCGCAGCCACGGTCGACGAGCATACGCAGGATGTTGCGCTTCACACCAAAGTCGTAGGCCACCACACGAAAGCGGGTTTCCGCGGCCGCACGGAAGCCGGCACCCAGCTCCCAGGTGCCGGAGCTATATTTATAGGTGTCCGGGGTAGTGACCTCGCGGGCGAGATCCATGCCACTGAGACCCGGGAACTCGCGCGCGAGTTGTAGCGCTTGCGCCTGATCACAGTCTGCGCCGGCGACGATACACCCGTTCTGCGAGCCTTTCTCGCGCAATAGCCGGGTAAGGCGGCGGGTATCGATATCGGCGATGCCAACCACACCCTGGGCCCGCATGAATTCACTCAGACTTTGCTCCATGCGCCAGTTGCTGGCCAACTCCGGCAGGTCACGAATAATCAAGCCGGCGGCATGCACACGGGCAGCCTCCATGTCTTCGGCGTTGGCGCCCGTATTGCCGATATGGGGATAGGTCAGGGTGACGAGTTGTCGTGCGTAGGAGGGATCGCTGAGGATTTCCTGGTAGCCGGTCATGGCGGTGTTAAACACCACCTCGCCCACTGTATGACCCGAAATACCGATAGATTGCCCTGCAAACAGGGAACCATCTTCCAGCACAAGCAGTGCGGGCTGGGTCAAAAACGCCTCCGGGAAAAATCCACAAAAAACGGGAGTGGCCGACCTCGCCCTCCCGCTTACCATCATCTCGAGTACCGCTCTTCGGTCAACGACCAGACCAGCGCGTGGGCGCTATTCTACGGGATCGCCGACCGGGAAATCAACGCAAACCTAAAACATCCTGCATATCAAAGCATCCGCGGTCGCGCGTGGCGAGCCATTTCACCGCCCGGACGGCACCCGCCGCAAAGGTCATGCGGCTGCTGGCGCGATGCGTGATCTCCACGCGCTCACCCTGGCCGGCAAACATGACCGTGTGCTCGCCGACGATATCGCCCGCGCGGATGGTCTCGAAACCGATGGTACGGCGGTCGCGCTCGCCGGTCGCGCCCTCGCGGCCATATACGGCACACTCGTCAAGATCGCGGCCCAGGGCTTCCGCCACCACCTCGCCCATGCGTAAGGCGGTGCCCGACGGCGCGTCCACTTTGTGCCGATGATGGGCCTCGATCACCTCGATATCGACATCCTCACCGAGCACCCGGGCAGCCATGTCCAGCAAACTGAAGCAGAGATTCACGCCGACGCTCATATTTGGCGCAAACACGATCGCTGTTTGTGACGCGGCCGCGCGAATTCGCGCCTTCGCCGCCTCATCCAGCCCGGTCGTGCCAATGACCATCTTCGTGCCGGCAGACAGGCAATAATCGAGATTCGCCAGGGTCGATTCGGGTCGCGTGAAATCGATCAGGACATCAAAATCCGCGCCCGCCAGGGTATCCGTGACGACGACACCGAGCGCAGCGATGCCGGCCAGGGCACCCGCATCCACACCGATCGCCGCACTGCCCGGGCGCGCCGTGGCGGCGCTCACCACGACGCCGTCGGCCGCATGGCAGGCCTCGACCAGGGCGCGGCCCATACGACCACCGGCACCGGCTATCGCTACTCTAGTATCTGTCATCGCTTATTACTCTCCGGCGCGCAAGGATAATTGATTTGTACCGACGTGACTAATCCCGCAGCTCACTGAGCGCGGTAGCTGGCCCGCGCTGCCGGCGCACGTTTTGGCATGCCTGCGTGACAACCGCTAGACTCACTGACAGTACGATGGAAACCACACGCCCGTGAACGAACACGTCATTGTCAGTCTGGCCGGCATCGGTCTGTTGGCCATTCTCTGCCAATGGCTTGCCTGGTGGCTCAAGCTACCGGCGATCCTGTTTCTCCTGCTAGTCGGTGTCGCCGCCGGTCCGCTGACCGGCTGGCTCGACCCGGATGCGATTTTCGGCGAGCTGCTGGTCCCTTTCGTATCCCTGTCGGTGGCCGTCATCCTGTTCGAAGGCAGCCTGACCCTGCGCTTCGACCAGATCCGCGGCCTGGAACGGGTGGTGCGCAACCTGATCACCTCGGGTCTGCTCGTGACCTGGGTGGTAACGGCGTTGGCGACGCGCGGTCTGCTCGGGTTCTCCTGGCAAATGTCGTTTCTGTTCGGCGCCATCGTCGTGGTCACCGGCCCGACGGTCGTGGTCCCTATGCTGCGGGCGGTACGACCGAGTGCCAGCATTGCCAACATCCTGCGCTGGGAAGGAATCGTCATCGATCCGATTGGCGCCCTGCTCGCCGTGTTGGTATTCAACTTCATTATTTCCGGTCAGGATGGTGGCGTCGCACCGACGCTCATCACCTTCGGCCGGATACTCCTGACCGGCGCCCTCATGGGTGCAGCAGCCGGCTATTTCTTCGGCGTGGTGTTGCGCAACCACTGGTTACCCGAGTTTTTGCACAATGTGGCCACGCTGTGCTTTGTCTTCACCGTGTTCACCGCGGCCAATCTGCTTGAGCATGAATCAGGATTGCTTGCGGTGACGGTGATGGGCCTTTGGCTGGGCAACATGAAGAACGTGCCCATGGGCGACATCCTTGATTTCAAGGAAAGTCTTAGCGTGCTACTCATCTCCGGCCTGTTCATCATCCTCGCGGCACGTATCGAGTTCGCGCAACTCTATCAATTGGGGTGGGCGGCGATCGGCGTGCTTGCGGTGATGCAATTCGTGGCGCGGCCGCTCAAGATCCTGGTATCGACGATCGGTTCATCGCTCAAGTGGCGCGAGCGTGCAATGATCTCCTGGATCGCGCCGCGCGGTATCGTCGCCGCGGCGGTATCCGCCGTGTTCGCACCACGACTACAGGAAGCCGGCTATGCAGAGGCGGCTCTCATCGTGCCGCTTACCTTTATTATTATTATCGGAACGGTGGTAATTCAAAGCGCAACCTCGCGACCGCTTGCCAACGCACTCAAGGTTTCCGAGCCGGAGCCCAAGGGACTACTGATCATCGGTGCCAATCGTGTCGCCCGGGCGATCGCCGATGCACTCCGTGAACGGGGCTTTCGCACCCTGCTTGCCGACACCAGTTGGGAAAATGTGCGCGCCGCGCGCATGGAGGGCCTGTCCACCTACTTCGGCAACCCGGTCTCGCAACACGCCGACCGTCATCTCGATCTTGTCGGCATCGGCGGTCTGCTGGCGCTCTCGCCGCACACCGACCTTAACGCCTTGGCGACGCTGCGCTATCGTAGTGAATTCGGCGAGAGCCGCCTGTTCGCGCTCGCCCCATCCCCGGAGAAGTCGGGCCAGGAGGTTCGCAAACGCGCCGCTATGCATCGTGGTTCTCACCTGTTTGCAGCCGACGCCACGTACGGAAAGCTGGCCAGTCTTCTCGGCAAGGATGCGGAAATTCGCGCGACGCAACTTACAGGAACCTTCGGCTTCGCTGACTATCTCGCGCAATACGGATCCCGTGTACTGCCACTATTTGCGATCGATTCTCGCGATCGACTGCATATGTTTACCGTTGAGCGGCTGTTGCGGCCGGATGCAGACTGGACCGTCATCGGCTTGATACAAAGCGACGGCGCGAGGGCGCCCGGTCCAACCAAGGAATAGAGGGCTGGCGCGGTGCGTACCGCTCAGTCTTCCCAGCCCGGCACGGCCGCCGCATCGGCGAAAATGTCGATACCGCCATCCGGTTGCACGAGATCTGCGGGAACGCCCTGCTTTTTCCAGCGCCAGGCATGCAGCGCCTCGCGTTTGCGCGCGCCGGTCACCAGAAACATCACCCGACGCGAATCACTCAGGCGCCGGGCGCTCATGGATACCCGCTCGCTCGGCGCCGACGTCGCGTTGTGTACCGCAATGACGTCCGGCGCGTCCGCCGTGACACCGGCGTCCTGGCCGGCGAACAAACTGGCGGTATGACCGTCGCCGCCAAGTCCCAGGAGTACCAGATCGAAGCTATCGACGTCGGCGAGTGTCTCGGCGTACTGTGCCGCCCCCTTATCGGGGCCGAGTTCCGCGGGAATTGAGTGGATCTGCTCCGGCGGTATGGCGACATGGTCCAGCCAGGCGTCACGCGCCATGCGGTCGTTGCGTTGCGCATCGTCGACCGGGGCGCAGCGCTCGTCGCCGAAATACACATGCCAGGCGTCCCATTTCGCGCGGATGTCGCGCAGCCGCTCATAGACGAGCCTGGGTGTGGTGCCGCCCGCCAGCACCATGATGAACGAGCCGTGACCGGCAATCGATTGCTGGGCGAAGCGCGCAATGGCGTGTGTCGTGCGCGTCGCCAGATCATCCAAGTTCGGATAGATGTGCCAACGATAGAGTGGCTCCATTACTCCTCCTCCCCGCGGTTTTGCCTTATCTTGGCAAACTAGATCGAATTACGCCAATCATGGTCTTCGCTGTCAAAAAGACGATTCGCTTCCTGCGGTCCCCATGAACCGGCCGGATAAGTATGAATGAATTCGCGCTCCTGTGCCCAATGGCGCAACAGCGGGTCGACGACGCGCCAGGCCCATTCTACCTCGTCGAACCGAATAAACAGGCTGCGATCACCTTCGATCACGTCCAGCAGGAGGGTTTCGTACGCATCGAGCGCCACCTCGTCGGTTTCCCGGTAGGAGGCATTTAGCTGCACGAGGCGGGTATCCATGCCGAGACCGGGCCGTTTTGCGTGCAGCTCGATATGCATGCACTCCTGGGGCTGGATCGATAATACGATCCAGTTGGGGTCGATACTCTCGAGCGGCGTCTCGCGAAACAACTGCTGCGGCGGGTGGCGAAAGCGGATCGCGATCGACGACATCGGTCGCGCCATCGCCTTGCCGGTACGGAGATAGAACGGCACGCCGCGCCAACGCCAGTTATCGATGTAAAATTTCGCCGCCACGAAAGTCTCGGTGGTTGAATGCTCGGCCACCCCGGATTCGCTCTGGTAACCGGCCACGGGCTGTCCATCCACGACCCCATCCGTGTACTGGGCGCGAAACGCAAAGGCGTTGACCGCATCGCGCGGGATTGCGCGGATCGAACGCAGGACCTTGACCTTTTCGTCGCGCAAGGCATCCGCGTCCAGGGTCGCCGGCGGCTCCATCGCCACTACGGTCATCAGCTGCATGAGATGATTCTGCAACATGTCGCGCAACGCGCCGGCCTTGTCATAGTAACCGGCACGGGTGCCGATACCTTTATTTTCCGCTACTGTAATCTGTACGTGGTCGACGTAGTTGCGATTCCAGATCGGCTCGATCAAATAATTCGCGAAGCGAAACACGAGCAGGTTCTGCACTGTTTCCTTGCCCAGATAGTGATCGATACGGAATATCTGTTCCTCGCCGAAATATTTGTGCAGCTTGATATTCAGCAGCCGCGCGCTCTCGATATCCTCGCCGAAGGGTTTTTCCACGACGATCCGATGCCGCCCGTGCTGACGATTGATGCCGATCTTGTCGAGATGAACGATGACATTGCCGAAATCCGCCGGCCGGATCGCCAGGTAAAATACGATGTTCTCGCAACTGCCCATGCGCGGCTTGCTCAGCTCGTCCATCAGGCGCACATAGGCCTGGTCGTCGTTCAGGTCGCCCATGACATAATCGAAACGCGCCGCAAACCGGTCATAGGCGGCACGCTCGAAACGATCCCCGGCCTGCTCCTGCAGCACCAGGAGCATGTGTTCCAGCCAATCGTCCTGACTCCAGTCGCGACGGGAAAACGCGATAAACCGCAGATCGTCATGTAAGCGGCCGGCGCACTCCAGGTGATAGAGCGCGGGCAGCAGTTTGATCGAAGACAGATTGCCGGTGGCGCCGAAAATGACGAAGTGGCAGGGGCCCAGGGAACTTTCCAGCATGGCCGGCACCCTATGCCTCGTTCTTGTCCTTGACGGCATGACCGCCAAAACCCTTGCGCATCATGGCCAGCATCCTGGCCGCGAAGTCGTTGCTACCCTGGCTGGCGAATCGCATCATCAACGCCAGGCTCATTACCGGCGCGGGCACACCTTGCTCGACCGCCTCCAGCGCGGTCCAGCGGCCTTCGCCGGAATCGCCGACATAGGGCTGGATGTCTGTGAGTGTTTGATCGTGGGACAGAAAATCGGCACTGAGATCGAGCAGCCAGCTGCGCACGACGCTGCCGTGACGCCACATTTCGGCGATGGCGGCGAGATCCAGCTCGAAATACTCCCGCGCCTGCATGAGCGCGAAACCCTCCGCATAGGCTTGCATCATGCCGTACTCGATCCCGTTATGAACCATTTTCACGAAATGCCCGGCGCCCGCCGGTCCACAATGCAGCCAACCCTTGTCCGCGCCCGGCGCCAGGATCCTGAGATAGGGCTCGAGTTGCTTGACCGCCTCGCGGCTGCCTCCGACCATCAAGGCATAGCCGTTTTCCAGCCCCCAGACACCCCCGGACACGCCCGCGTCGACGTACTGAATATCGTGACCCGCCAGCTGGTCGGCGCGACGTAGCGAATCCTTGTAAAAAGAATTTGCGCCATCGACGAGAATGTCACCGGCGGCAAGCAAAGGTATGAGCGTGTCGATATGCTGCTGGGTCACCTCACCGGCGGGCAACATGAGCCAGACAATGCGGGGCGACTCGAGACGGGAAACCAGTTCCTCGATGGATTCTACTGCGCTGAGCCCGGTCTCCGTGGCGAGCGCCCGGGTGACGTCTGCGTTGCGATTGTAGGCGGCAAGGTCCACCCCTTGACGCCGCAACCGTCGCGCCATGTTGCCACCCATGCGCCCGAGACCGATCATTCCGAATTGCATGCGCCGATCTCCTTGTGCGTTGTTGTCCGGCATACATTTATGCCGCGCGAACCTCAAAGTTTACGCGTAATCCACGATGCGTGCGAACACAGGCAAAAAAAAGGCGGCCGGGGGGCGGCCGCCAAATGGGAACGACTAATGTCGTCCGGGAGGATACTTTTCCTGCTGTGGCGGCAAACAAAACCAACCTGCCCCACAACAAACAACAGTCTGACTACGCTACCGGTACGCTCCCTGACCGATATGGCAATTCGTTTACATGCAAGCGGTAGACCGCGCGCCGGCGTCCGGAGATTCCTGTCCGTGACCGCGTCGTCACCTATCCTGAAAAACTCCCCGGATGGCCAGATGCCGACGCGTGGCTACCGTGTGCACTTGTCCTAATGCAGAAAGCGGGCCAGTTTTTGCTTATCATTTAAAAACAAGAGGTTATAAATTTTGACGCGGGGTTGCGTCAAACTTTCGACACGCGGCGACAGGGAATTTGGCACATTTCCGGCGCCACGCCGACAGAAATTGCCGCCGCGGCAATCGCGCCTCAGCGGCCGGTCGTGCGCTTGCCGAGCTGGGCGTCGATTTCCGCGGTCACCGCATCGCACAACGGTCCGAGGGCCTGACGCACGTCAGCAGCGGGCATGTCACCGGCGCCGCATTCCGCCACCGACACGCAGAAAACGGTGATCGCCGCCGGCAGCAGACCCGTCGCCTGCGCCAATGCGAGGATTTCCGTCACCCCGAGGCCGTGACTGGACCAGACTTTGGCGGGCGTCTCGGAGCTGACCAATTGTTCGATCTGCGCAGGCAGCAGACGTCGCACGGATCCAGGTTCGGCGCCGTCGCGAACCGCATCGATCAGGATGAGTCCCTGCGCATCTCCCAGGCAGGCCATGAGATCGGTTGCCGGCTTCGTCGTGCCAAATATTTGCAGCTGTTCGCGGCCGAAGCGTTCGACCAGGCCGGCGGCGTCGAGTTCCGCCGCCGCCATGAGTCCAATGGCATCGTCACCGTGTTGTGATCCGATACCGACGACGTACAGCATGGCACTTAGTCGCTCACCGGCGCGTAACACGCAGATCCAGAAAATGGGTTGCACAGGAAATGCACGGATCGTAGTTGCGAATCACCGTCTCGGCGAACCGGCGAAGGTCTTGCGCATCCCGCTGCAGACCGAAAGCGGTCAGTGAGGCACGTAAGTCGGATTCGATGCGCGCCTGGTTCTGGCTCGTGGGCGGTACGATCTTTGCCGCGATCACATCGCCCTGGGTGTCCAGCTCATAGCGATGCCACAGGATGCCACGCGGCGCCTCGGTGCAGCCGTAGCCTACTCCCGCCGTGGGCGTCACCTCGGCATGCGCCGATTGCGGTAACGCATAACTCTCGAGCAGGCGAATTGCTTCGAGCAGGGCGTAGTAGATTTCAATTGCGCGGGCGACGATGCTGTCAAACATATTGTTACTGGGCCAGCTGATATCCGTTTCGGTGAGGATTTCCTGGACCGTTGCCGGCAACTGATCCAGATTATTGTTCAGTCGCGCCAGCGGTCCGACCAGATAGTCATCGCCCGCAAGCAGGCAGTGCAGCGCGGTGGAGTGCGGCACATGCTGTTCCTGAAAGTGGTTTTCGAAATCGGCAATCTCGATATCCAGGCCCGCACTCGAGACGATCCGGCCCTCGTTCATGGGATACTCATGACCGTGCCGCAACGAAACGCTGGTGAACGACTGTCTCGAATCAGGCCGCTCCAGGCCGGCGGTCCAACGCACGAGTTCCGCGGCCTCCGCAACCGCCGCACACAGCCGGGACAGCAACGCCGCGACCTGATCCGGCGCCGGTGCCTTGAAAAATCCACCCACGCAGGCCCCCACCGGATGAACCGAGCGCCCACCGAACAGGCGTATGAGGTCGTTTCCCAAGGCCTGCAGACGCAGGCCGCGTCGCAGCGCTTGCGCATGCTCCCTCGCCATCGCCGGCGCGCTCGAATAGCCGAGAAAGTCCGGCGCCGCCAACAAATGAATGTGCAGACTGTGACTCTCGATCCATTCGCCGCAATAGAATACGCGACGCATGTCGCGCACCCAGGGCGTCGCCGTGACACCACAGATAGCTTCGATGGCGTGGATCGCACTCATCTGGTAGGCCACCGGACAAATACCGCAGATGCGCGCGACGGCATCCGCTACCTCGGTATAGCTGCGACCCTCGAGAAACTTTTCAAAAAATCTTGGCGGCTCGAAGATTCTGAGCTCCAGATCGGTAATTACATTGTCGCGAATCGCAAGATCCAGTGCACCCTCGCCCTCGACCCGCGCGAGCACCGGAACATTGATCTTGATTTCGGTTCGCTCTTTCATTTCGGCGTGCGCGCCTTGGTCAAACCGCCCGCCGCCTGCGCGGCCTCGGCAAATGCGGGTGCGGCGCTGTTAATAAACAGGAAACGTCTGGCAATCGCTTCCGGCATCAAACCGAGACCTTCGAAGCGGCGCGCCAGCGCCGCGCAGTTCGTGGTCTGTGCCGGACCGAAACACGCATAGCAATCACGGCCAAAACTCGGACACAATGCGCCGCAGCCGGTGCGGGTCACCGGCCCCATGCACGGGGCACCCTTGGTGACCAGGACACAAATCTGCCCCTGCCGCTTGCATTCCATGCAGACGCCGTCCTGCGCCGGCGCCGGTGTCACACCAAAAAGCAAATCGCGCACGGCGGCGAGAATCTGGCGGCTGGTCACCGGGCAACCCCAAAGCTCGAGGTCCACTTTCACGTGTTCTGCGATCGGGGTCGCGATATCGAGCGTCTCGATGTAGTGAGGGCTTGCATAAACCGCGCCTATCCACTCTTCCATATTCGCGCCGTTGCGTAAGGCCTGCAGACCACCCGAGGTCGCGCAGGCGCCCACGCTAACCAGAAACCGGGTTTGCGCGCGAATTTGCTGGATGCGCGCCAACTCATCGGGCGTCGACACGCTGCCTTCGATGAAGGCGATATCTGCATGCGCCGTCGGATCGACGGGCCCCGCCTCGGCAAAATGGACAATGTCGATCAGCTCACTCAACTCGAGCAGCGTCTCGCCAAGATTCAGGAACGCCAACTGGCATCCGTCACATGATGTAAACTTATGGATCGCGACGACCGGTTTCATAAACGCACCTACAATCCCTTCACGCCGAACAGTTCCTTTACCTCGGAATAGGGAAACACCGGCCCGTCCTTACAGACGAATCGGCCCCCGTATTGGCAATGGCCGCAATGGCCGACCGCGCATTGCATATTGCGTTCCATGCTGAGAAACATTGCATCATCTGGCAGCGCCCGCTGCTCCAGTTCGCGTATCACGACGCGCATCATGCCCTCGGGCCCACACATCATCGCATGGGTGTGCTTCGGTGCGATTTGTATATCGCCCAACAACTCCGTCACATAACCGACATGCCAGGGCCATAAGGGTGCCGCCTGGTCTGCCGCGAGTATCAGCTGGGTGTTGGGCACGTTGCGCCAGCGTTCGAGACGGCCGCGAAAGATCAGATCGTCCGAGTGCTTCACCCCCTGCATCACCGTGAGCCGACCGTAACGACGCCGGCGGCGCATGATGTAATTGATCACCGACACCAGCGGAGCACAACCCAGCCCCCCGGTCACCAACAGGACATCGCTCCCTTCCGCTGCCGTTAGCGGCCAACCGCGCCCGAACGGGCCCCGTATACCCAGTCGATCACCCGGCTTGAGTTCGGCCAGTCCCCGCGTGACCCGACCGACAGCGCGGATGGTGTGATCCAACAGCTGCTCGTCCTCCGGGTCCGAGACGATGGAGATGGCCACCTCGCCCACGCCGTAGAGGTAAACCATATTGAACTGCCCGGGCGCGAACCGGTACCGCGCCTGCACTTGCGGATCACAGAAACGCAATCGCAGGGTAAACACCGACCGGGATTCCTGGATCCGGTCGACGACCTCCGCTGCGTAGGGTGTGTACGGGTGCTGCATCAGAATACCGCCACGACCGCAGTCCACATCACGTAGCCGATGAAACTATCACGCGTCACTTCTCAATCGCCCGTAATTGCCGCCACTTCTTCGGTAATGTCGATGCCCACCGGGCACCAGCTGATGCAGCGCCCACAACCGACACAACCACTGCGCCCAAACTGGTCATGCCAGCTGCCGAGCTTATGGGTCAACCACTGTCGGTAGCGTGTGCGAATATCCGCGCGCACCTGCAAGCCGTGGATATAGCTGTGCCCGGTGGTGAAACAGGAATCCCACTCACGCAGATGGGTCGTGGCGTGACCGTCCAGTGTCGGTTCCTCGGTCTCTGCGTGGCAAAAGCAGGTGGGGCACACCATGGTGCAATTACCGCAGGCCAGACACCGTTCCGCCACCGCATCCCAACGCGGATGCTCCAGGTTATTGAATAGTGCGTCGCGCAGATCCCGCGACGGCAGCGACCGCGTTTGTGCACTGATCGAGGCTTCCCCCTGGGCCACCACGGCTTGCGTCTGCGCCGGTGTTGTTGCGTCGAGCTCAAGCTGCGCCATAACCGCATTCCCCGCTTCGGTGCCCGCCGACAGGACGAAACCGTTGTCAAGCTCGCTCAAGACCAGATCGTAACCGTGAGTGGCAGCCGGTCCGTCGCCGGTCGCGGCGCAGAAGCAGGTTGCCGCCGGATGCGAGCAGTTGACCGCAACAAAAAATAGCGCCTCGCTACGTGCGGCGTAACCCGGATCCGGATACGGGCCATGCAAAAAGACATGATCCTGGATCTGCATCGCGGCAAGATCGCAAGCGCGCACACCAATAAACGCGACCGCCTCCGGCGCGGCGCTGTGTGGCGTAAACTCGATCGAACCTGCGCCGCCACGCTCGGCGGACCAGAGCGGCTCACGCGCCGGGAATAGATGCGGCTTGATCGCCTGCGCACCGTTGGCCCAGGCGAACATCCGTTCATGTCCGGCATCCTCCAGCCGGTACGTACCCGGTCCCTGCATATCGTGCTTGCCTACCGGCAACTCAGAGGACCGGGTCACGGTATCGTAGACAACGGCACCATCGCGCACCTGGGGACCCACGCAGCGGAAACCCCGTTCAATGAGCGCGTCGAGCAGGGTCTGGAACCGTTCCCGGGGCAGGAAGCGGGTGTCCGCTAGCGCCATCTCAGTCTCCTTCCCGCTCCATTGTGCAACAAAACGTGGCCGTGGCATCATCCGCATCCGTATGCAAGACATCGCCGGTGACGGGATTGCTGCGGAAGGTGGTACAGCCCTTCAGACCCATCTCGAAGGCCTGCTCATAGAGCGACCGAAACTCGGAAAACGCGAATTCCTGCGGCACATTGATAGTCTTGGATATTGCGTTGTCTACAAAGGGTTGCAGGGCAGCCTGCATGCGCAAATGCTGAACCGGATCCAGGCTGCGCGCGTCGACGAGCGCCGCGGGCAGTGAACCGTCCTTACCGTGCACCGCGCGCCACTGCTGCACGGCATAGTCCGTGAGTTCGTAGCTCACAAAACCGCCATCGGCGGACAGGACGCGACGGGTGTAAGCATAGTCAAACACCGGTTCGAGACCGCTCGAAACGTTGTTCGCCAACAGGCTGATAGTCCCGGTCGGCGCGATGGCCGTCAGGTGACTGTTGCGTATCCCATGCATTGAAATGCCGTCGCGAATCTCAGCGGGCAGAGCGCGGATAAACTCGCCCCGCAGATATTCACTTTTCTCCAGAAGCGGGAAAGCACCTTTTTCCTGGGCCAGTTGTACCGAGGTGCCATAAGCACTATGGCATATCGCACCCATGACCGAGGCGGCGAACTCCGTCGCCGCGTCAGTTCCATACTCAATCCCCTGCATGATGAGCGCATCCGCCAGTCCGGTCAATCCGAGGCCAATGCGACGGGAGCTTCGCGCCTGTTCCCGCTGTGCGTCGAGCGGAAATTGCGACACATCGATAACATTGTCCAGCATGCGCGTCGCGGTCGCCACGACCTGTTGCATGCCCGCCATGTCGAAATGTGCCCGTTCCGAAAACGCCTCGTTGACGAAACAGGTGAGATTGATTGACCCAAGATCACACGCGCCGTAGGGCGGCAGGGGAATCTCACCGCAAGGATTGGTGGCGCTGATACGCTCGCGATACCACAGGTTGTTAAGAGCGTTGATGCGATCCACAAACAGCACGCCAGGCTCGGCGTAATCGTAGGTCGCCCGCATGATGCGCGCCCAGAGATCACGTGCCGGTATGCGCCTGAGCACAACACACGCCACCGGCACGGACTTACCCGGCCATTCACGCATGACGATCTCGTCGTCACCGGCATCACGATTGTTTAGATCCTCCGCCGGGAACAACAATGGCCAACTATCATCCTGTCGCACCGCCTGCATAAACGCATCGGTGACCTGTACGGAAAGATTAAAATGCCGCAGTGCATGCCGATCACGTTTGGCATCGACAAATCGTTCAATGTCGGGATGATCGCAGCGTAACGTCGCCATCATGGCTCCGCGCCGTGTACCAGTGGACAACAGGGTCGCGCACATGGTGTCCCAGTTCCGCATGAAGGACACGGGTCCGGAGGCGATACTGCCGACACTGCGCGCCGGCGCGCCGCCGGGTCGCAAGGTCGAGAAATCGTAACCGACGCCGCCGCCTTGTTGCATGGTAAGCGCGCCTTCCTTGAGCGCGGTAAAAATACCGTCAATGGAATCTTCCACGCGGCCCATGACGAAACAATTAAAAAGGGTGACACGACGTGCGGTGCCGGCGCCCGCCTGAATGCGTCCACCGGGCAGAAATTTGAACCCTTCCAGCGCATCGTAGAAGCGCTGTTCCCAGGCCGCGCGGTCCCGGGTCTCCGGAACGGCCAGTGCACGCGCGATCCGCCCCCAGGTATCGGTTATATCCCCTTCCGCGTTGCCATCCACATCGCGAAAACGATATTTGGTGTCCCAGATATGCTGGGAGATATCGGCGGTGAAATAGTTGCCCAGGACACAGTCCTCTTTATTCAGAGCACAATTCGAATCGCCCGGTAGCGGCGCATATTTTGTCTCTTGTGTGGGCCGGCATCCCGGTCAGCGTATCAGCAGGACCGGACAATCCAGTCCGACAAGAAAATCATGCAGCTCGTCCTCGCCAAGCATGGGATCGTCACGCTCGACGATCACCGCACCGCAACTGTAGTGCTGCAGTGATCTGAGGAGGTCGCGGCAATCGCGTCCCGCGACGCGCTGCACGGTGGCCGCGAAGCGCTGCCCCGCCAACCATTCCTCCACTTCATTCTCCGACGCAGCGGCCTGCTCCCGGTCACCATCCGGAATGAAGACTCTTAACTCACTGCCCTGCGCCGCCGCCAGTTGCGCCCCGGCAGCAAGCGCCTTGCGCGCCGTGCCACACGCACCGTAGATGACGCACACCGGCTGCGAGGGGTGCGCCTGCCGGTGCAGGACCATGACGGTACGCGATGCCTCGCGCACCACGGCGCGGGCCACCGATCCCAATTTACGTGTCCGCTCCGGCGCGCTACGCGCGCGGCCGACGGTAACGATATCCGCTTCCTCGGCCGCCTCCAGTAACTCGGCTTCCACACGGCCACGCAATACCCGAAACGAGTAGTGCAAGCGGCGCGGCTTCGCGGATCGCGCCAGCGCCGCCTCGGCACGGCGTGCCTGGGTGCGCAGCTCGCGCTCGATGCGCTGGCTCGATACGTCTTCGTAACGCGCCGAAAAATGACGTAGCTCGCGCACGAAGGGCAGGCCCGCCAACCGCAACAGGTCTTCATCCTCGATAAAGATGCCCTCGAGCTCGGCCTCAAGGCTGTGGGCCAGCTCCACCGCCGCCTCCAACGCTTCCTCGCTGTGCGGTGAAGCGTCCAGCGCGACGAGTATGCGCTTGACCTTCAGGTCACTCTTCGGCGCCTTCGTCGTCACCGGCTTCACCTTTTTCGTCTTCCGCCTCTGCGCCTTTGGTCGCCGTGGCGAAGGCATGCATTTTTTCGGACAACGTCCTGATTTTCTCGTCGACCCTGTAATTTATGCTATTCGGCGGGAAGCGACCGCTCGCATCGCGCTCACCGGCGGGCACACCGGTGAGTATCTCGATTCCCTCGTCGATCGTCGCCACTGCGTAGATACTGAATTTGCCGTCCGCGACTGCGTCCACGACATCCTGGCGCAGCATCAGATGCTTGACGTTCGACTCGGGTATCAATACACCTTGCTCGCCGGTCAGCTCGCGCGCCCGACACACATCGAAGAAACCCTCGATCTTTTCATTCACACCGCCGATGGGCTGTACTTCGCCCTGCTGGTTGACGGAGCCGGTCACCGCGAAACATTGCTTGATCGGCGCTTCCGCAAGCGCGGACAAAAGCGCATACAGCTCGGTGGACGAAGCGCTATCCCCTTCGATCTCGCCATAGGATTGTTCGAACACCAGGCTCGCGGACAATGACAGGGGCCGATCGTGTGCAAATCGCGCGCCGAGGTAGCCGGCCAGGATCATGACGCCCTTCGAGTGAATCGGCCCACCCAGCTCGACTTCGCGCTCGATATCGATGACCTCACCCTCACCCAGTCGCACCCGTGCGGTGATGCGCGAAGGCTGGCCGAAGGAATACTGTCCCAAACTCATGACCGACAGCCCGTTCACCGCACCGACCCGTTCACCCTCGGTATCGATCAGAATGGTGCCGCGCTGGATCTCTTCCTGAATGCGCTGCTGCAATCGATCCGAGCGATGGATCTGCGAATCAATGGCATGCTGCACGTGTTCGCGCCGCACGATATCGGCGCCCGCCTCGTCGGCCCAGTAATCCGCCTCGCGCAACAAATCCTGGACACTGCCCATATGGGTCGAGAGCCGCTCCGCGTCGCCGACCGCACGGGCGCTGTGCTCGATGACCCGCGCCACGGCGGTACGGTGAAAATGACGTAGATCCTCCTTGCGCACCAGGGTTGCGATCAGGCGCGGATAAAGGCGACTGGAATCGGCATCACGCTGCATCCGATCGTCGAAGTCCACGGCAACCTTGAACAGCTCGCCGAATTCCGGGTCGTAATAAGCCAACAGGTAATACAGGTAGGGATCGCCCAACATCACGACCTTGACGTTCATGGGCACCGGCGCCGGTTCCAGCGAGACGGTGCTCACCAGACTCAACATCTGACCCAGCGACTCGATATGTATCTGGCGCGAGCGCAGCGCGCGCTTGAGCCCCTCCCAGGCGTAGGGCTGCATGAGAACCTTCTGGGCATCGATCAACAGATAACCGCCATTGGCGCGATGCAGCGCACCGGACTTGATCATAGTGAAGTCGGTAACCAATGCGCCCAACTGCGCCAGGTGTTCAACACGGCCGACCAGGTTCTGGTAGCTGGGGTTGTCCTCGTAGATGACCGGCGCACCATCGCCGTTGGCATGCCCGACCAGCACATTGACCTTATAGCGATTGAAAGAAGGTCCTTCCGCGGCTTTGGACAGCTGGATACCGAGCACCGTGGGTCCTTCCTCCTCATTGCTGCGAAAATCCTCCAGGTGGTCGATCACGTCCTCCCTGACCTCGCCCAGGTACTCCGTCACCGCCGCCGATTCACGGTATTTTTCCTGCAGACTCTCTATAAGATGGCTTACCGAGTAGGTTGCCACCTCGCGGTCCAACGACTTCACACGATCCTTGATCTCCTTCTTCCATTGCGGCACCTGGTGCAGACTGCGTTGCAGTTGCTGTTGCAGCTCTTCAACATCGCGCTCAATTCGCTTGCGCTCAGTCTTCGATAGCTTGTCGTATTCATCCGGACTGACGACCTCATCATCCTTCGTCGGCGCGAATGCAAATCCCGCGGGTGTGCGAATCAACGCGATACCTTTCTCCTTCGCGCTCTTTTGCAGTTCCTGCAGTGCCGACTCCTCGCGCTCCTTGACCTCTTCCTGGATCGCTTGTACCTGGGTTCGATACTCCTCGCTTTCGTAGGCCGCCGGCATACTGCTACGCAAATCGTCTACCAGCTGATCCATGTCGCGGCGCAGGGAATCACCCAGCCCGGGTGCCAGTTCCAACGCACGCGGTTTATGCGCTTCCTTGAAATTATTGACGTAACACCAGTCGTTCGGCAGCGGCTCAGTGGCGGCCTTCTCCTTTGCCAGCCGATTGATCAACGAGAATTTACCGGTCCCGGTGGGGCCGAGCGCGAAAAGGTTATAGCCCTCGCGGCGGATACCGATGCCGAACTGCGCCGACTCGACCGCCCGCGCCTGGCCGATGACCTCGGTGAGGTCCTTCAGGTCTGCGGTGGTATCGAAATCGAGCTGGCGCTCATCGCATTCTTGACACAGCGCCGATACCGGTAAGGCTTTTGCAGTCATTCTTTTTTCCTTAGCGACTTCGCAATCAGGCTATTATATACCGTCTCGACGGCAAACTTGCGCAGTTAACGACCGGTTTTACAGTTACCGCAATACCCGAGATACTCGCTTGGATTCTTGCTAAGCTGTCACAGCGCCGTGCGACTACAACATCAACACAAATGGGACCTCACGATCCGGGAGGCCCGCGCGCTTCAGTCCGAACTCGCGGCCCACGTCATCACGCAGGACCAGCTCGCTCAGGTCAATCTCGTTGCCGGTGTCGACGTGGGTTTTGAGGACAAAAACACCATTACGCGCGCCGCCGTGGTCGTACTCAGCTTTCCGGCCCTCGAACTGGTCGATCATGCCGTCGCCCGCCACCCGACGCGCTTTCCCTATATTCCCGGCTATTTGTCGTTTCGCGAAGTCCCGACCCTGCTCACCGCGATGCAGCGCCTGCATCAGCTGCCGGACCTGGTGTTATGCGACGGCCAGGGGCTCGCTCATCCGCGCCGCTTCGGTCTCGCCTGCCATCTCGGCGTACTCACCGACCTGCCTACGATTGGTGTCGCGAAGACGCGCCTGGTCGGCACACACGGGGATGTGCCAACGCAGCGGGGAACCTGGTGCCCGTTAATGGATCGGGGTGAACGCATCGGCGCCGTATTGCGTACCCGCGAAAAGGTGAAACCGGTGTTTGTATCCCCTGGCCATAGAATCTGCCTCGAAACCGCAATCGATTACGTCATGCGCTGTACGACTCGATTCCGCCTGCCGGAGACCACACGCGCTGCACATCGCCTGGCGTCCGGCTAAGATTCGAGCGCCGGTGCCGCGGCGTTGAATTCAACTACTGAGGCGACGCCAGTAGGTTGCGCGCCAGTAGTACAAGACGGTCGTGTCTTCCGGATAGTCTTCTTTATAATTTATCCCCGCGCGCGGCTCCTCGACGTTGTCCGCCTCGGTATTGAGCGGACGCCACGTCTTATCCCGGCTATCCTGTGGCTCGGGTGCGCGCGCCAAAGGGGATTTGCTGGTCTCGGCGGCGCCGACATCGGCAAAGTTCTTCTGCCCGCTCTGCAGCGAGACCTTGTTCGCACCACCGGGCATCAAGGGAAATCGCAGCTGCGCGAGATCGTCTTCCCACAAACAGATGGGGCAGATACCGTGCATGCCGGGCGGATTGGAAAATACGAGGTATCCGCAACAGGGGCACGGAAAACGTGATTCGGGCGTCCACATTGGCAATGTCTGGTTCATTGAAAAACCGTTCGACGCGGCCTCATTTATCTAGTGCGTCTTTTCAATAATCTGCTTCGGTGCCTGCAAGAGATACGGCTCGCCATCAGGCGCGACGACGCGAACAATCACATCCACACGAATTCCCGGGTCCCATTTCGGGCCACCGCGGGCGATCCGTTCATACTGATGCACCCGCGCAACGTCCTGGGGACGCGGCTCGTTGGAGAATTCGGTTTCCCATATATCTTTGTCATGAATGATCCACATACGGTCGGCCTGGACCCTGGCGGGAAACGGCTGCCTGTCCTTGGCCGTGACCCGCGCGATGGCGATCAAGGATCTGCCGCCCGGTTCACGCAAGGGCATGAAATCACGCCAGAGGTAGGTTTCGAGCGCCAATACGCGGCCATCGATGGTAATCTCGGCCGGCGCCGCACTCAGCGCGGCAGGATCGACCGTATCGGCGCCGGTTACCATCCTCGTACATCCGGTAAGCATGACAAACAGGACAACAACACCATGGCGCATGAGTTTTCCATTAACGACCGCGTTCTTCATATGCTCGATCACTCTTTGTTTTCACCTCAGCATACCACCGCGCTCATACCCAGGGTAGAAGCAGATCATGCGCCTGACTCATCCGTTCCCTGTCGCCAATCGACCCAATCGGCGACGTAGCTTTCCAAATCCCGTTCATCGACTGCATCCTCCGGAGTCACCTTGTCGCGCACCGAAATGCCCGCCGTGTGCACAGTCTCGCGGCTGCCCGACACCAGGGGATGCCACCATGCCAGATCCTTGCCGGCCGCAAGCCGCCGGTAGGCACAGGTGTCCGGCAGCCAGTCGAGTTTGCCCACTTCCTGCGGCGTCAGCACCACACAGTCCGGCACGAGTTCGGCGCGATTGGCGTAACTTGTGCAACGACAGGCATGCAAATCGAGCAGGCGGCACGCTACGTTCGTGATATGAATTTCACCGGAATCGACATCTTCCAGTTTATGCAGACAACAGCGACCACAGCCGTCGCACAGCGCCTCCCACTCCTCGACGGACATCTCGGCGAGGGATTTTTCCTGCCAGTAAGTACCTTTGCGCATCTTTACCTGTCCACGTTGCTAACGATCGCGACGTTTCCTGCGGACACGAGCGACGATGTAGCCATAGATAATGACATTCACCGCTACCACGATGCTGCCGAAGATAATTTGATGGGTGCGGGTGAGCTCTGCCGGGTATAGCAGAGGCCAGAGGTAGTGGCCGATGAAATCCCCGCCATAACCCGCCTCGCCGGCCAGGGCACGCAAGTGGATCTCAAGCGGTGTCAACGGACAGATCCAGCCGAACAGCTCCACCAGCGCGGCCCAAAGTACCGCGGGCAAGTGCAGCCAGGCGACCCAGTGCCGCCACAGGACGAGAAACCCCCCGGCTACCGCGAACAGGATGAACGCGGCATGCACAATCAAGGAAAGATCCGCGAGCCATCCGTAGATCATGATCTATTGATTCACTGCATCCGTTTGCGCAAACCTCCGCCGAATCTGCTCGACGCGACGGCGATTGACGCCAAAATCATAATATCCTTTACGTGACGCCGAACGCACGTGGATCAGATTTTCGCCTGTGTCCAGCGAGAATTCCACGTCATCGACGAAACGCAATACCGGTGTTGCGAATTCCACGTGCAAATACGTCTCGGTCTGTGCAACGACACGGGATCGGGGCAACGTTTTGATGAGTGTCAGGAGTTTGTCGCGCGCCGCCTTGCGCGATCCGGCATAACGCAACGGGGCAACACGATGATTCGGTTCCTCGCTTAACGAAGAAACACAATTGGGCGAACTAGGACAGGGCGCAAGTTTCGACACAGTCTCTCCAAATGCCAAGCCGACGCAAATAACACCTGCGGCAAGAAAGATCAGCCAGTGCATCGCCGCTCAGGTCGTGTCCTCGTTGCGGCTTGCGATGGTGTCGACGCCGGAACGTTCGGCCAGGTTCGATCTATTGCGGGATTCGGCCTCGACGAATACGCGTTTTACCTCGGGAAACGACTGTTTGATCGTACGATCCAGCTTGGCCACGGTGGCTTCCACGTCATCGGCGGGGATATTGCCGGCGAAGCCGACACTCACATTGGCGAGGATAAAGTCGGGACCCATATGCATGGTAAGCACCTCGTTCACATGATCGACCTCCGGGCAGGAACGTACGATATTACGAATGCCGTCCACGACTTGCTTGTTCGCGCTCTCGCCGATCAACAGGCCCTTGGTCTCATAGGCCAGCCAGACTGCCGTGCCGCCGAGGATGAGCCCGATGATCACGGACGCGGCGCCGTCAAAGATAAGGTTGCCGGTCACGTCGCCGAGCCAGATGGCGACGAAGGCGACGATCAGGCCCAGCATGGCGGCCGAATCCTCGAACAGCACCACGAACATGGAGGGATCCTTACCCCGTTGCACCGCCTCGATGACGCCCCATTTGCCCTTGGCGCGGGAAAACTCGGTGTAGGCGAAATACCACGCGGCACCTTCGAAAATCATCGCCAGCCCCAACACGATGTAGTTGACGGCGGGATTCTGGATCGGCGCCGGATGCAGAATGCGGTGCACACCCTCGTACATGGATACGCCCGCACCGATGGCAAAGAGCAGGATAGCCACCACAAAGCTCCAGAAATAGATTTCCTTGCCGTGGCCGAAAGGAAACCTTTCGTCTGCCGGCTTCTTGGCCCGCTTCAAACCGTGGAGCAGCAGCACCTGGTTACCGGTATCCACCACCGAGTGAATGCCCTCCGAAAACATGGCCGAGCTACCGGTGATAAATGCGGCGACAAATTTGGTGACCGCGATGGCGCCGTTACCGAGCAGTGCGGCGATGATGACTTTTTTGGATCCGGCGGCCATTTATGATTGTTGTGTCTTGCGATTGAGTAGGTGTAATTGACCCATAATAAAAGAGATCCGTGCACGACTCCATGCATTCTGTCACAGTGTGCGACAGGTCATGCTTGTGCAAGCTGCCTGCGCGGTCATGGGCCGGCCCGGCTGCAAATCGACTTGCCCTGCCTGACTCAACCTCCGTCAGGCAATTCCGGGTTGATGACCAGGGAAAACAGCTTGCGGGAGGTTGCCGCCGGCACGGGATTGGCCGTCGCGCCGATCTCCGCCGCCACCGCGGCCTGGTCGAAGAGAAAACGTCGCCATACGCGTCGTGGATAATCGGCCAGAGGCAATCCGTAGCCCCCATGTGTCTTACCGGTGTCGGCCCGCAAATGATGCGCACGGCCGCCGACCCCGCGCCACGCGTGACACGACAGACAACCGTTCGCATGGGTCAGGGCGGCGAACACATCCTTATCCAGCCGGCGGATTTCCGCCAAAGGATCGCTGTCGGTCAACGCAAGGCTTGCCTCCGTGAGCGCGAACTGTGCGCCAAAAGGGGGGTTCAGGTGTGCTGGTGGCGGCCGGCGAAAAAACAGAAACGCCCCCAACGAACGGGCCATCACCGGTGGCGGTGCCGCCTGCGCGCGCCATGACGACTCTCGTTTTGCCTGATAAAACACCGTCATGCGAAACGGGTTTTGCTCCTCGTCCACGCCGATCACGATCACCGGTTCGTAGGACAGTGCCTCCGCGAGCGGCCAGTAATATTTCTCACCGCGCAGATTCGTCGTAATGAGAAATTGTCCCGTCGGCTGCGAAAACCGCGCCGCCAGATAATCGGTCAACGGGATGGCATGGAATTGTCCCAGCTTCCATGCCGCGAGCCGGTAACGGTCGTTGCCGTAGACGCGGGCGACCGTGCCACGAAACCGGTCGTCGGCGGCATAGCGTTTGATAATTTTGCGATACCGCCAGAACGAGTCGGTATTGAACGGCGGGGTACGCCAGATTTTCTCCAGCCGAATCAATTCCGCCAACCGTGTCGGCGCCGGCGTGACGCCCAGGAAATCCTTCGCCAGACGCCCCGCACCACTAGTCGGCGTATGCCAATCCAGCAGGGCCTCGCTGCCCGCCCCGGGAATCACGTGAAATCGTGCGTCGTGACCGAGCGCGAACAGCCGCTCGGCAAAGATTCGTTGCGATATTCCCCATGCCCGCGGCTGGGTTTCCGCGCCGAGGATCAAAAGCGGTGGTAATTGACTACGGGGCTTCGGCGCAAACGTGTAATGACCGCCCAGCAACAAGACGCCCGCGATTTCATCACGCACGGCGGCCGCCGCAGAGTCGATGTCGTCCGCCGCGAGCCACTGCGCCACACGATGCGCACCGTTGTCTGCCGCGGCAAGAAAAATTCGTCCGCCGCCGGCAAGACTCGGTGAACGCGTAGTAATCGCCGCCAACGCCCGCGCGACCACCGCTCCGACACTCACGCTCGCTGTATCGCAAACGGCAGCGGCCACGAGCGCCGTGTCATGCGTTGTCAGCCACTGAATAGTGGCCTCCGGTAAAGGCCGGCTCGAATCCGGCGCGCGCGCGTCACCCATGGTGCGCAAAAAGATCAACCCGGCGCGTGGCGCATCGCCGCCGGGATGAAACGATACATTATTGCCCGGTTCGACCGCACTTCCGGGTGGCGTCTGATCGCTGCAGGCGGCAAGGGCCGTATCGGCGGCCACCGCGACGGCGAGTGCAAGTACGATGGTCAGACAGCGCCGGGTATACCGCATGGGCCGGCGCTGATGGTGAATTCGGGAAGCGGCTGACAGAATTGCGAGACCTGTGGCGGACGTCCGCCGTTTGGCTGGGTGCTCCGAACCCGGACTAGCGCAGCGCCGAAATGCTCCAGTCGGCGTCGTTGCGTGCCAGACGCTGGCGGCTATGCTGAACCTCCATGCGCACCTGGCCATCGAGCCGGCGCGGGATACCGAAACGCAACACTCCGGCCTCGGTGTTCCACTCCATGGTGCGCACCAGACGACCGCTGATGACGTCCGCCACCAGACTGCTTGAGAACTCGCCCTCCTCCCTGAAGCTGGCGGGCTTGCCGTAGCGCTGGATCAACTCTTCACGGGTCCGTTCGAAACTGCGCGTAACCGCCTGCGCATCACCTACGTTATCGAAGTCGATGACCAGGGCCACGCGATGCAGGGTGTCGGCGCTGTGCTCGAGCATGAGCCGCTGACGCTCGGTCAGGGCGGCAATGAGTTGCGTCTCGTAGACCACCGATTGCGGCAACCAGGTCGCACCGGCGAAACCCGCCGCGTCGAGTTGCGGTGTCACCCGGGACAGGGCCACACCCGGCGTCAGTCGCGCCAACAAGCCCAGGTCCGTGGGTAACGGTGTGTCTTCGGCTACGGTCGGCACCGACAGCCGGCTTGCCTGCAGCGATTGACCGGCGGGTTTGTCGAAGCTGAAGGACCAGAACGCCGAGACACGATAGGCCTCGGTGTCCAGCGCGCTGCTCGCATCCCGGTCGAACCAGTTGGCCTCGATGCCCACCGTGTTGCGATCGTTCAGCCGGTAGTTATAGCGCAGCGCCAGGTTCTGCGTGTCCACATCCGAGGCGCCTGCGACATCACGGTCCTGTGACAAGTAGCCGTAGTTGAAGCCGATGTAATGGGGCCCTTGCGTCAATGTCAGCGTGATGGCGGGACTCCAGTCACTGGTCGCGTTGGGTCCGTCGTTCACCTCGCGCAGTTGAATCCCCGGCGTGATGCTGCCGCGGAAGCCGCCGAGTTCGACGGCGCGGGTGGCGCCCAGATTCAATTGCACGGTCTGGG
>CAMYOD010000006.1 GCA_947259975.1 uncultured Gammaproteobacteria bacterium | reverse complement strand
CGCGCGTTGTGCGCGTTCTGCATCGTTCGCGGCGGTGTACTCCGCGATCTGCGTTTCCGTATCCGCGATTTGTGTCGCCAGCTTTTCCGCCTGCAGTTTATTTGGTTGCGAGGCTGCCCGCTGCTTTAACTTGGCCAACGCGCCTTGTGACTGTTTGATGAGCGCGTCGTTGATCGCTACGGTTCGATCGATGTGTGCCAGCCGCTCATCGCGCGCACGAATGATCGCATCTTCATCGTCATAAATTGCCCGCAGACGCTCGAGTTCGCCCTGCAGTTTATCCGCGGCCTCCTGTTCAACCCGGGCCTTTTCTTCCGCGGCCTTGCGTGCCGCCAGTTCTTCTTTGCTGACCGGCGCCTCGATCTCCTGCACCTTATTGCCTTCCTGGTCGATCTCGGTGATGCGCGATTTGGCACATTCCCGCGCCGCCGTATCGCCATAATGCCAATTTCCTTCGGCGTCCTGGCATTTCATAAACGTCTGGGCGGCGCAGCAGGAACAGGCCGGCCAATACGCCCGCGGGATGATGTAATTGTCTGAAATCCATGAGAAACCTCGTTTGTGACGCATTCGCGTCTCACACGTTCAAAATAAGGTCGTACACAGAAATGTCAAGGTCGGCGTACGCGCCACGAGAAATACAGTGAATCCACAGGCATTATGACGTTATTCCGAATGCAACGTATGACGACTATTTACGACGACACCGATGTCCTGGCTTGAGCAAATCATCCTGTTTGTTGCCTCGCTTGTCGCAAACATTTTCTCCGCGTTCTCCGGCGGTGGCGCCGGACTGATTCAGCTACCGGTACTTATTTTTCTCGGCCTGCCGTTTACCGTTGCCCTCGCCACGCATAAGGTCGCGACCGTCGCCCTCGGCCTGGGCGCGACGCTGCGGCATCTGCGCGCCGGTTCCCTCGAGTGGCGATTTTCCGCATGGATTCTGGCGACCGGTATTCCCGGCGTCATTCTCGGCGCCACGGCGATTTTTCAGATCCCGGAACGCTGGGCAATTGTGGCGCTCGGCATCCTTACCATTGGACTCGGTGTCTACTCGTTCGTGCAGCCGGAACTGGGCCAGCGTTACGAACCCAAACACCGCGACGGTCCCGGCCTCGTCAGCGGCGGCGCCGGACTCTTTGTCATCGGCGTGCTCAACGGTTCCCTGACCTCGGGCACCGGGCTCTTCTGTACGCTCTGGCTGGTGCAGTGGTTCGGCCTCGATTACCGCCGTGCGGTGGCCTACACGCTGGTGTTGGTGGGTCTCGCCTGGAACGGCGCCGGCGCCGTGACGCTGGGTGTGCTTGGCGAGATCAAGTGGCCATGGCTACCGGCGCTTTTAGCCGGCTCACTGCTCGGCGGCTACCTGGGCGCCCACCTTGCGATCACCCAGGGAAATCGCTGGATCAAGCGCGGATTTGAAACCGTGACCGTGCTCGTCGGTCTCAGCCTGCTCCTCAGATAAGCCGACGTATTTGCGATATCGCAAGCTGATGGCGCGCACCTCCGGCGCAACCCGCAGCACAGGCTTAAGTCCTGCGCGGGTCCGCCGATAACCGGACTGCATGCGCGGTAACTCGGCCGCGTGGAACACTCAGGCAATGGCGTCCGGTCGCCCCATTCAATTCTGCGTTCCGGACGCGAAAATGAACCCAGGAGCGGCACACAATGCGCAAAATGCTACGCCGGCTGATGGCCCACATCACCCAGAATGTGGTGGTAAAACTGACCGTAGTCTTCGGTCTCGCCGGTCTCGCCATTGGCGCCGTGTTTCCGGTCATCGCCGATCTTCTGGTCGTATGGAAACCGGGTGCGCGGCCCTGGTTCGTGGCCAGTTGTGTAACGGCCGGCATCCTGGTTGCGGCATTTAATGTGTGGATGGTGAAGCGGCTTCTGATCCGACGGCTGGTGAATGTCGACGCTATGGCCAAGGCGATCGACGAAAAGAATCTTTCCGTGCGCTGTAAGCTCCGTGGCAATGACATCGTCGGGCATATCGCAAACAGCATGAATCGCATGGCCGATTCCCTGCATCAATCATTCTCCCAGATGCAGAATTTCTCCGGTCAACTTGCCGCCGCCGCAGATACGATCGGCCAGATCCGCGCCGACACCGACCGCTGCCTGGGCGAACAGAAAGACTATGCCAATCGAGCGACCGAGGCGGTAACCACGCTTAACACCGCCGTCGAGGAAGTAACATCAAGCGCTGCGGAGGCATGCGACGCCTCTACAGACGCAAACAAGGAAGCCAATAATGGTGCGCTGGTGGCAACCGAAGCAATTGGTGGCAGTGATGCGCTCGTCGAAAAAATTGCCGAGGCATCATCGGTGGTCGAAGGGCTGTCGGCGGACAGCGAAAACATCGGTGTGGTACTGGATGTGATTCGCGGTATCGCCGAGCAGACCAACCTGCTTGCCCTCAATGCCGCAATCGAGGCGGCCCGCGCCGGTGAACAGGGACGTGGCTTCGCGGTTGTCGCCGACGAAGTTCGCACCCTGGCCGGTCGCACCCAGCAGTCGACCCAGGAGATTCAAAACATGATCGAGCAGTTGCAAAGCAACGTTTCCATGTCGGTAAAAGTGATTGCGGAGGCGCGCGGCAAGGGCGAGGAAGGCACTGACCAGGTCGAAAAGACGGCTGAAGCCCTGGGTGGAATTGCCGCCTCAGTCTCATCCATGCAATCGATGAACGGCAGGATCGCGGACGCGGCCGCACAACAACGCAGCGCGTCCGGCGAAATCAATGATGCCGTGGAGCATATTCGCAATGCGACCGCCAACACCGCCGCGGGCCGGGAACGCGTGGTCGCCGTGAGCGAAGAACTCGGGGGTCTGGCGCAACAACTGGATGGGATGCTGCAGCAATACAAATTCTAGGGTTACCGGCGTCCGCCGGAACATCCCGGCCTCCACTACCCAATAAGGCGCCGACTCAGGCCGGTGATGGGCGGCGACGCGCCCTGGAATAGAAGAACAACACCAGGCCCAGAATGATCATGGGCACCGATAGCACCTGACCCATGGTCACCCAACCGAAGGCGAGATAACCGAGGTGCGCGTCCGGCTCGCGCGCGAACTCCACCAGGAAACGAAACACGCCGTATAGCACAAGAAACAAACCCGATACCGCGCCACGCCGACGCGGCCGTGCGGAAAAGATCCACAAGACCAAGAACAAGACCAAACCCTCCAGTCCCGCTTGATATAACTGAGAAGGATGACGCGGATCCGCGCCGGCCGCGGGAAATACCACACCCCATGGGGCCGCGGTGACTTTTCCCCAAAGCTCCTGGTTAATGAAGTTGCCGATTCTGCCGGCGCCCAAACCGATCGGCACCAGCGGTGCGACGAAATCACCGACCTGCAGAAAGTGACGGCCGGTGGAGCGGCCATACAGCCACAACGACAACAGCACTCCGATCAGGCCACCATGGAACGACATGCCCCCGGACCATAGGTAGAGCATTTCCAACGGGTGCTGCAAATAATACGCGGCGTTGTAGAACAACACATACCCGAGACGCCCGCCAAGAATAGCGCCCAGTGCGATATAAAAGAGCAGATCACCGATTTCCGCTGCTTGCCAGCCGGAATCCCGACGCGCCGCTCGCACGCGCCCCAGCCACCAACCCGCAAGAAAGCCGATCAGGTACATCAGCCCATACCAATGCACTTTCAGCGGACCGATAGCGAATGCCACGGGATCGAATTCAGGATGTTCGAACATAAATCCGATTATGGCGGCTGGCTGTTAAACCGGCAACGCCATTTGAGCGCGCGAAACCAATGCCCAATCACCAATCTTGCGAAAGACCTTGCTAGGATATAGCTCTCGATGCCGACTAATTGCGGATAAGACTCGTTCGGTGGTTAAGGCGCTGGCACGCGTATTGATTCTGTTATGCATTGCGTTGACCGCGATCGGCGTCACGCTGTGGTTGCTCGGCCGCATGGAAATCGGCGTCGGTGACGTGGGCGGTGAAAAGTGGCAGATACGCGGCCTGCGCCTGGCGATCGATTGGCAGAACCCGCCCGCGATCCGCCTGCAGGCAAACGCCACGGCTTTGAGTCTCCCCGTGATTGGCGACATCACCGATATTTCCATCGACTGCCCGTCACTCAAAGTAGCGCAAGAAAAACTGACCTGTGCGATGGGTACGGGCACGGTCGCGGATGATCGATTCGCCGCCCGCGAATTTAATTACGATTTCGAATACTTTTTTACCGAGGACATCATAAATCTGGCGGTCAGGGATATTCCGCTGGGCGAAACCGGGGCAACGCTCGATGGCGCGTTTGGACCCGACTCATGGCGCGTGACATTAGCCGGCAAGAACACGGGCGTACAGACGATCGGTGAATTGTTCCGTGACGTTATCGAACTTCCGCCGCTGACCGGATCCGGACAACTGGATTTTCAGACGCAGATGAACGGCGGCGACGACGGCCTGGAGAAACTGGATTTGCAGGCAACGATCCAATCGAGGGATCTGGCCACCGTAGACAGCCGGTTCGCCACGGCAAACCTGCGTACCGCGATCCAGGTCGAGCTCACCGGCGCCGATGAGGATTTCCTGGTCAACCTCAAGATGAACCTGCCAAAAGGTCAACTTTACTGGGATCCCGTCTTCGTCGAGGCGGGACGCCGGCCGGTTTCACTCGCCGCACAGGGCCGGTGGGCCCTCGACCAGGATCGCTTGCGACTGGAGCATTTCCGACTGATCCACCCCGGCGTCGCCGATCTGCGCGCCTCCGGCGATGTCATCCTGGCACCCGAATTATCGTTAGACACAGTGTCTATCCAGGGTCTGGCCGCCACATTGCCGGGCTTTTACCAGACCTATGCAAATCCCTACTTGATTGGCACCGTATTGGATAATCTGGAGACAAAGGGTCGTGTGAATATGACCGGACGGTTGCGCCGTTTGCGGCCCGTAAGCCTGCGCCTGCAGTTCCGCGACGTCGAAATCACCGACCGCGATGCACGCTTCGCCGTGACGGATCTGGCCGGTAACTGGTATTGGGGACGACAACAGAAAGTCAAACCATCCCGGGTGAGTTGGCGCAGCGGGCGCTTCTACGGTATCGACATTGGTGTTGCGGAACTCGATGCGATTCATCGAAAGGCCAGCATACGGCTTCGGAAACAGGCGCGCATCCCGGTACTGGATGGCACCGTTATCGTCGATCATCTTGACGCGGACAACCTCGGCGGCAACAAGACACGCTGGGCACTTAAGGGCAGCGTCACACCCATCTCGATGGGCCGATTGACCAAGGCACTCGGCTGGGTGCCGATGGGCGGTAAACTGTCGAGCACCATACCGGCGGTGCGTTATGCAGATGGTGTCATGTCAACGACGGGCGAATTGAAAATCAACGCGTTCGACGGCGTCACGATCGTGCGCGATCTCCGTATGCGCGAGCCATTGGGTCTGGTGCCGCGACTGCAGGCCAACGTCGAACTGCGCGGCCTCGATCTCAAATCGCTGACACAGACATTTTCCTTCGGCAGGATAGAGGGCCGCCTGGACGGCAACATCAAGGATTTGCGTCTACAGAACTGGCGGCCCGTGGCCTTCGATGCGGACTTTTACACACCACCTGGTGACCGCTCGCGGCGACGCATCAGCCAGCAAGCGGTGAATCATCTCGCGCGCCTGACGGGGGGCGGGATGTCGGACGTGCTTTCGCGCGGCGCGCTGGGCATGTTCAAGAACTTCGGTTATTCGAAGCTCCGCCTGCGTTGCCGGCTTGCACGTGGAGTCTGTGACATGGAGGGTGTCGCGCCGGCGGAAAACGGCTTTTATATCGTCAAGGGCGGCGGCCTGCCGCGCATCGACGTCATCGGCTATACGCGCCGCGTCGACTGGAATGACCTTGTAACGAAGCTCAAACGCGTGACCCGCGAGGGCGCGGCCCGTGTAGAATAGACCAACCCGTCGCAAGGGGCGGCCACGACCTGAAGAGGAAGATTGTCATGATCCGGAACAAGCATCTGCCGACGTTATTCGCATCGCTGCTGCTCGTGGCCTGCGTCACGATCAATATCTATTTTCCCGCGGCCGCCGCGGAGAAGGCCGCCGACATCATAATCAAGGATGTGTTGGGCGATGCGCCCGCCAGCGAAACGACCGAGCCAGGCCCCTCGAGCGACGGGAAATCCAGCGGCGATAGCGAGCGCCTGGAGGCCTTGCTCGGAATTTTCATTGCCTCCGCACATGCGGCGGAAGCGGATATATCGATTTCCACACCGGCGATCGATGGACTGCGCGCCGCGATGAAGGCACGTCACTCGCAGCTGGGGCCTCACTATGATAGCGGCGCGATCGGTTATACGCGCGCCGCGTTAGTGATGATACGGGATATCAGCGCGATTCCGCTGCCGTCCCGTAACCAGGTGAAGAAGCTGGTTGCCGATGAAAACACGAACCGCAATGCGCTTTACCGTGAAATCGCGCGTGCCAACGGTCACCCGGAATGGGAAAACGATATCCGCGAAACATTTGCGCGGCGGTGGATCGCAAACGCGCATGCGGGCTGGTGGTACCAGGACAGCGGTGGCGCCTGGAGGCGCAAGTAACTCGCATTGCGAGACATTCCGGCCGTGCGTCCGATTCACACAAGCTTGATTATTCTGCTCGCGATAAGCGGCATGCTTGCGGGCTGTGAGACCACGCAAAGTCGGATTAACAAAAATCAGGACTATTTTGGCAGCCTGCCACCCGCGCAGCAGGAACTTATCCGGAAAAAGGAGATTAGCGTCGGCTTCGCGGAATTGGATGTCTATCTCGCGTGGGGCCGGCCAAACCGCAGAATCAAAAGCGAGGATACCGCCGGATCAAGTGAGACATGGATCTATACGCGGATCGAAGACTACCGACCGCATTATTACGCACCCTGGTATTATCACCGCCCCTATCAGCATCATTGGCGGCTCTGGGACCCGTTCTGGGATCCGTTTTACTTCGGACGTGAATTCGTCGTCAAAGAAGTGGTACTGCGCAACGGGCGTGTTGAAACCTGGAGTGTTTATGACGGCAATATGCCGCTGCGCGACTATTTCCAGTAGGCTGGCACGAAGGTCCCCGCAACGGCCCCCTGGTCCCGGCCGTGACCGATGGTTCGAAAACTATTGATAATTAGGGCGCCCGGCAGCATTAGATATATTCTTGCCGACCGAACGCAGGATTCATTACCATAACGAAAGCCAAGGCAGCGCAACAGACCGCATTGGCGCCGCCGCAAGAAATCAAGAACTATACGAACACGCCACGACGTCATTGCGTCACAGCGACGGGATAACACAACCAACCTGAGCGGCACGAGGCAGGCGCATTTAATACCAACTACAACCAACCAGTAAGGGGGAAGCATGGAAAGTCTTCTACCAATTCTGATTAGTCTCGCCAGTGGTGCGGTCGGCGGTAACGCCGCCGGTACGGTGATGAAAAATTTGAGTCTGGGCACACTCGGCAACTCGATTGTCGGGATTCTTGGCGGTGGCCTCGGCGGTCAGCTGCTGGGTATGCTCGGTGTCGGTATCGGCGGTGACGGGATGGACATGAGCAGCATCGTCGGCAATGTCGCCTCCTCCGGCGTCGGCGGTGGCGTGCTACTGGCCATCGTCGGCCTCATTCGTAAGGCCCTGGCACGATAATTCACCGCAACCGGGCGCCTTCTCAGGCGGTGCCGGTCACAGGTATCGAGCAGCCGCCGCGGTCACCGCGGCGGCTTTTTTCTGCACTGCGCGAACGTCGCGCGTCACGCATGGACTTGCGTCCAAGCGCCCGGTTATAGTCCAGCGTTTCACTCAACTATTAATGGAGTTCGCCCATGTCCGCCGACGGCCCGGAGGGCGCAGGACACGCCAATCGCCTCATCCATCAGACCAGCCCCTACCTGCTCCAGCATGCGCACAATCCGGTGGACTGGTACCCCTGGGGCGAAGAAGCGTTACAACGGGCGCGCGACGAGGACAAACCCATTCTCTTGTCGATCGGCTATTCCGCCTGCCATTGGTGTCACGTCATGGAGCGAGAATCTTTCGAGGACCCGGAAGTGGCGCAGGTCATGAACGAGTTGTTCGTTTGCATCAAGGTAGACCGCGAGGAACGACCCGATCTCGACAAGATCTACCAACTGGCACACCAGATGTTGACTCAACGCGCCGGTGGCTGGCCGCTGAATGTCTTTTTGATGCCGGATGACCACACGCCCTTTTTCGGCGGTACCTATTTCCCGCGCGAGCCACGCCACGGCATGCCGGCGTTCACCGATATCCTGCGCCGCGTCGCCGCGTATTACACCGACCATCGAACCGAACTCGAACAACAAAATGCCTCGGTGCGCGGCGCCTTCGACAGGATCAGCGCGGACAGCTCGCACAAAGGTGGCAATCTTGGCCCGCGGGTCCTGGTCGACGCCATCGGTGGGTTGAGCCACCAGTTCGATTCGGTACATGGCGGTTTTGGCCAGGCCCCCAAGTTTCCGCACCCGACGAATCTCGAGCGATTGTTGCGCCACTGGGCTGCCAGCGTGCTTGCCGGTAATGAGGCCGGCAACGCGCTCGACATGGCGCGATTGAGCTTACACGCGATGGCCGGCGGTGGCATCTACGATCAGGTGGGCGGTGGCTTCTGCCGCTACGCCGTCGACGAGGCATGGATGATCCCCCACTTCGAAAAAATGCTCTACGACAACGGGCCCTTACAGGCCGTCTATACCGACGCCGCACGCGCGACCGGCGAAAAGGTCTTTGCGAGTACTGCCATCGGGATCGGTGAGTGGGTGCTGCGTGAAATGCAATCGCCGGACGGCGGCTACTTCTCCACCCTCGATGCCGATTCCGAGGGCGAGGAAGGCAAGTTTTATGTCTGGGATGCGGACGAAATTAAATCCCTGGTCGATGATTCGGAATGGGACGTACTGGAGACACGGTATCAGCTGCGCGGACAACCGAATTTCGAGGGCCGCTGGCATCTCCATGTGCACCAATCCCTGGACGATACCGCCAGCGCACTGGGTATACCTCGCGAACACGCGGCTGAACTTCTCGCCTCGGCCCACGGCAAACTGTTTGCCGCCCGCCAAACACGCGTGCGCCCGGGTCGCGATGAAAAAATTCTCACCTCATGGAATGGGCTGATGATCAAAGGCATGGCCCGCGCCGGCCGTTACTTCGATCGTGCTGACTTTGTGCAGTCGGCGGAACATGCCATGGATTTTGTTCGCAACACGCTGTGGCGGGACGGTCGCCTCCTGGCAACCACCAAGGACGACAAAGCCCATCTGAATGCCTATCTCGACGACTATGCGTTTCTCGCCGACGGCGTGCTCGAATTACTGCAGGCACGCTGGCGCGACGGCGACCTCGAGTTTGCCATTGCCTTGCTCGAGGTCATTCTGAAACACTTCGAAGACCCGGAAAACGGTGGCTTTTTCTTTACCTCGAGCGATCACGAACAGCTCATTCATCGACACAAGAGCGGCACCGACGAAGCGATCCCTTCGGGCAACGGGGTCGCGGCACAGGTTTTGTTGCGGGCCGGCCATTTGTTGGGTGAGCCACGCTATCTGGATGCAGCGGAACGCACGCTGCGCTCACTATCCGGTGAGATGGAACATTACCCGCATGCCTGTGGCGCATTGCTGCACGCCCTGGAGGAATATCTGACACCACCGCAAACGGTCGTGCTACGCGGCGACCGCAGCGCACTCAAGTCGTGGGTTGACCGCTGTCTCCAATACTACGCACCCCGGCGAATGACATTGGCCATCCCGAACGACGCACAGGATCTGCCTGGGGTACTCGCCGCAAGGACCCCGCGCGACGGCGTGACCGCCTATATTTGTAGCGGGCTCTCGTGTTCCGAACCCATCAGCGACGAAGCGGCGTTTGCGCGCGAACTCGCCAGCACCGAGGTCAAGCCCGCCATTGCCGATACCGATAGCAGCGGCTGACCGCGACGCGCCAGGACGACCCGCGATACGTCACGGGCCACCACCGAGACCTGCCACAGCGGGTGGGAAAAATTCACTGGCCGGTCGTGCCCGGCATGGCTAAACTGTGGGCCGTGGGGATTTTGCGTAAAAAATGCCGCCGGGCAGCGGCCGCCAAGCCCGGCAATAGGTGCCTGGACGATGAATCCGGTCCATTTCTCCGGTTCACTGCGTTCATGTGCGTATTGTGGCTCACGCTGCCGGCAACGGCGGCAGCAGCAAGCGGCTGCGACGTGCGGGAGACGTTGGGCTTCTGCTACGAATACTCGGGCAGCAAGTGGACCACCGGCAACGCGCGGCTCGAGTGCGCCACCGCTTCTGGCAGCACGTTTCTCGAATCGGGCTGCCCCGGCGCCGGTCGGGTCGGCAGCTGCCGTTTTCAGCCCGGCGATCGCCCGGCGGGGGAATTGCTCTACATCTACTATCATCCCACGTCATTGAGAGCTGCAGCGCGGCAGTGCCGGGGTCGTTTTAATCCGCAGTAGCGCACACCGCGAAAGGCCACGTTCACTGCACGGCCCCCAGCCGCCACGATATTATTTCGCGCGCCACCGGCAGGATCAGGAACATTCGCCTAGCTATGGCATAATCCAATCGTGTCTACGAAGCCGCACATGAATCGCCGCCTGCAGCAGTTTCTGATTTTGTCTATCGCCCTGGCGGCAGGCCTGGCCGGCTACTGGTTTGCGACCCAGCAGCAACGCAGCGAGAGTGATCTCAGTGTGGTGCGCGCCGCGATCCTCAAGCCGCCGAAGCCGCTCGCCGATTTTTCACTGGCGGATCATCAGGGTCGTCCTTTCTCGCTCGACAACCTGCGGGACCGCTGGTCGCTATTGTTCTTCGGTTATACCTATTGCCCGGATGTGTGCCCAACGACACTTACCAATCTAAAGAACGTGACATCGATGCTTGCGGATCACGAGCGTGTCGAACACCCGCTGCAGGTCGTCTTTGTCTCGGTCGATCCGGAACGCGACACGACCGAAAAACTCTCCAGCTATGTATCATATTTCGATCCGGGCTTTATCGGCATAACCGGAACGCATGAAGAAATCCGCAAGCTGACACGGCACCTGGGTGTCCTCTACGTAAAACACGCCGCAAAACCGGGCGACGCTTACCTGGTCGACCATACCGCGGCGATTCTGCTCATCAACCCGCGGGGCGAACTGCGCGCACTATTTTCACCGCCCCATGACACGCAACTCATCGCCGACGGCGTCAAGCGGATTCGGAACCACGACGAGTGAATAAAGCGGTTTATATCCTAGGTATATTTGCCGGGATCCTGGTCAATTCCACAGCTCAAGCCGCCGATACCGGGCAAGTCTCGGTAGAGGACGCGTGGATCCGGGAAGCACCACCCACGGCGATGGTTCTGGCCGGCTACATGTCGATCCGGAACAAGTCGGACCAGGCCCACACGGTTACCAAGGTCGCAAGCCCCGACTTTGCCGCTGTGGAGATACATGGCACGGTAATGGCGGCGGGCGTGGCGCGTATGGTCCACAAGGAGCGGCTCGAATTGCCGCCGCGATCGACCCTGCGACTGGAACCCGGCGGCCTGCATCTGATGTTAATGCAGCCAAACAAACCGCTGCTCAGCGGTGACGATGTAACGCTGGAGCTGGAACTCGACGATGGCAGCCGCATCGTCGCCACGGTGCCGGTGCGCCGGCCGTAGCCGCTCCGGGATCCCGCATTGCGAGAGTTCCTCATCGTCCGGCACGGCATTGCCCTGAACCGGTTGATTGCAGCGGAGCAGCATGTGCGCGATGAGCGCCGCGAACTCATCGAAAAGGGACGCCAACGCATGCAGCAGATCGCCCGCGGCCTGCGGCACACAATCGACAGCCCGCAGGTCATTCTCACCAGCCCGCTGCTGCGCGCGGCCCAGACTGCAGACATTCTTGCGCAGGCGTTCGGCCAGGTGCCGGTACACGAGACGGACGCCCTGGCACCGGGCGCCTTACCCGAGCAGTTACTGGCGCAATCGCTGGGCTATCGCGACGGTGGTGTCATCGCGCTGGTCGGCCACGAACCGGGTCTGAGTGAGTGGGTGGGCTGGCTTCTGACCGGGTCACCGCGCTCACTCATGGTCCTCAAGAAGGGTGGTGCCTGCCTGGTCGACTTCCCCGATCACGGTCGCGCCGGCGAGGGCGTGCTGCGCTGGCATATGGCACCCCGGCAAATGCGAATGCTCGCAAAATGCTAGAATCTCACATGTGGATTCCGGCGCACTCTGCGGCGGCGTCCTGACATAACGAGAGTTCTGCGCGAAGTTCCATGTTTCCATTACGCACGCCCACACCCGAAAACGTCGCCGCTGTCGATCTCGGATCGAACAGTTTTCATATGATCGTGTGCCGCTACCAGGACGGTAAACTGAATATCGTCGACCGCCTGCGTGAGATGGTGCGTCTGGCCGGTGGCCTGGATGAAAATCGCGACATTACAACTGCTGCACAGGTCCGCGCGCTGGCCTGTCTCGAGCGCTTCGGACAACGGCTGCGCCATTTACCCTCCGCCGCGGTCCGTGTCGTGGGTACCAATACCCTGCGCAGCGCGCGAAATGCGAATGAGTTTCTTGCCGCCGGAGAAAAGGCATTAGGCCATCCCATCGAAATCATCTCTGGTGTGGAAGAGGCGCGCCTGATCTATCTGGGCGTCGCCCATTCACTTGCCGAGGACGGCAAGCGTCGCCTGGTAATGGACATCGGCGGCGGCAGCACCGAGTTCATTATCGGCGAACGCTTCGAGCCCTTGCATATGGAAAGTCTCTACATGGGCTGCGTCAGCCTGAGCCGAAAGTACTTCGACGACGGAACGATCACCAAGAAGCGTATGAAACGCGCGGTAATCGGGGCAGGTATGGAGCTGGAAGTCATACAAGATCGCTACCGGCAGGTGGGCTGGGAGGACGCCATTGGTGCCTCGGGTACGATTCGCGCGGTAGACGCGGTCATTCGTGCCGCGGGCTGGAGCGATCAGGGCATCACCCCGGATGCCATGGCCAAGTTACAGACGGCGCTACTGGAGGCGGGTCACGTGGATAAACTGAACCTGACCGGCCTGGACCCGGAGCGCGCACCCGTATTTCCGGGCGGCGTGGCCGTGCTCAAGGCGGCGTTCGAGGCCCTGGGTATCGAGCGCATGAGTGTCGCCGGCGGAGCGCTGCGGGAAGGGTTGGTCTATGACCTGGTCGGCCGTATCCGTCACGAAGACGTGCGCAGCCGAACTGTAACGGCGCAGGCGAAACGCTACCATGCGGATACGGCCCAGGCCGAACGGGTTGCGAATACGGCGCATCATTGTCTGGCCCAGGTGGCCGAAGCCTGGGGCCTGGAAGCGGAAGTTGCGGCCGATTTCCTCGACTGGGCGGCACGCCTGCATGAAATCGGGATCGAGATTTCGCACAGCAAGTATCAAAAACATGGAGCGTATATCGTCGAGAATGCCGACCTGTATGGATTTTCCCGCCAGGAGCAACAGGCCCTGGCACTGTTGATTCGTGCGCACCGACGCAAGTTTCCCGTCGCATTGTTCAAGGATCTAAGCGGTTACTGGGCGCAGCACTTGAAGCCTCTCGCGGTACTTCTGCGCCTGGCCACGACCCTGCATCGCAGCCGCAGCCCGCAAGCGCTGCCGGACTTCAAACTGTCCGCGCGCAAGAAATCACTACGCATAGAGTTTCCAGGCCAGTGGCTTGATGAACATCCCCTGACACAGGCAGACCTGGAGGAAGAAGCAGACTACCTGACGGCGGCTGGCTACACTCTGGAGTTTACCTAACCGCACCCGGCGATCACCGCTAGCCGGATTCTGCGATCTCTTGTATCAGGGTCCTTTGTGCGCTGAAACGCCGCTGTCGACCGGGTCGCGCACGCTGGTAACCGCCGCCCGAATCGAGCAGCCATGCCTGGGCGTTGTCCTTGAGATAGGCATGCAGGTCCGCGACGACACGTTCCCGTAGCTGCTTATTTTCGAGGGGGAACGCGATTTCCACGCGACGGAAGAAGTTGCGCTCGATCCAGTCGGCACTGGCACAGAATACTTCCGGCTCACCGGCGTTCTCAAAATAGTACACCCGCGTGTGCTCGAGCAGGCGGCCGACGATGGAGCGTACGCGGATGTTGTCGGATACCCCCGGGATGCCGGGTCGCAGACTGCACATGCCGCGCACCAGCAGATCGATTTTCACCCCGGACTGGGAGGCCTCGTACAGGGCCCGGATGACTTTGGTCTCAACCAGGGAATTGACCTTGATGATGATGCGCGCCGGGCGGCCTTCGCGGGCGTTTTCGCTCTCGCGTCGAATCTTGCTCAGCATCGCATCATGCAGCGCAAACGGCGATTGAATCAGCTTTTGCAGTTTCGACACCTTGCCCAGACTGGTGAGCTGGAGAAACACCTTGTGCACGTCCTTGCCGATGGCCTTGTCGCAGGTAAACAGCCCATAGTCCGTATACAGCCGCGCGGTGCGGGGATGATAGTTGCCGGTACCGAGATGGGCATAGTGGCGCAGCTTTTTTCCTTCACGGCGCACCACGAAGATCATCTTGGCGTGAGTCTTGTGCCCGACCACCCCGTACACCACATGTGCCCCGCCCTCCTGTAGACGGTTGGCCAGTTCGATATTGGCCTCCTCATCGAAACGGGCGCGCAGCTCGATAATGACCGTAACTTCCTTGCCCGCACGCGCGGCATCGACCAGGGCGCCGACGATCGCCGAGTCCGGCCCGGTACGGTACAGCGTTTGTTTGATCGCAAGCACGTGCGGATCCGCGGCGGCCTGGCGCACAAACTCAACCACCGGGGCAAAAGATTCGAATGGATGATGGAGTAATACATCCTGCTTACGAATTACGGCAAAGACATCGCTACCGGGGGCAAATTCGGGTGGCAACCGCGGCGTGAAGCCCACGTAGGTCAGATCCGGACGATCCACCATATCGCAGATCGCCGACATGCGGTTGAGATTGACGGGGCCATTCACCTCATAAACGTCTTCGCGCGCCAACTCGAACTTGTTGAACAGGAAGTCCACCATGTCCACCGGCGTATCGTGGGCGACTTCGAGGCGCACTGCGTCACCGTAGCGGCGTGATGGCAATTCGCCCTCCATTGCGCGCAACAAGTCATCCACCTCTTCCTCGTCAACGAAAAGATCACTGTTACGCGTGACGCGAAACTGATAGGCGGCCGTGGCCTTCATGCCTGGAAACAGCTCTTCCACATAGGCATGGATAACCGACGACAGGAACACGAAATCATTGGGGCCGCTCTTGCTTTCCGTTGCCGGCAACTGGATCAGGCGCGGAAGCGCCCGCGGCGCCTGCACCACGGCCATGCGGCTGCTGCGCCCAAACGCATCTTTGCCCTTGAGGGCGACGACAAAATTGAGGCTTTTGTTAAGGATGCGCGGGAACGGATGCGCCGGATCGAGGCCGAGGGGGCTCAACACCGGCAACAACTCATCTTCGAAGTATCTCCGCAACCAGGCGTCCTGCGCATCGCTCCATTCCGTGCGTCGAATAAAGCGAATGCCCTCCGCTGCCAGGGCCGGAATCAGCTCCTCGTTGAGGACGTGATATTGCTCATCAACCAATTCGTGGGCACGCTCACTGACCGCAGCCAGGATCTCGCCGGGGGACCGATTGTCCGGCCCGGACGCGGTCGAACCCAATTCCGCCTTTTGTTTGAGGCCGGCCACGCGAATCTCGAAGAACTCGTCCATGTTGGTACTGGAAATACACAGGAAGCGCAGGCGCTCGAGCAGGGGCGTGTCCGGATCCCGCGCCTGCTGCAGTACCCGATGGTTGAATTCGAGCAGGCTGAGCTCACGGTTGATGTAGAGGTCCGGTTGCTTCAGATCCGGGCCGGGAGCGATTTTTTCGACGACACCCATAGCCTTATAAGTATACTTGCCGGGCGCCGGACCGGGAAATGTGACGTTTTTTGGCAGTGGCCCAGATTGCCTCTCGCGCGTGCAATCTGGGCCACTACCGAATTATGAGGGTCTTCCTAGGCCGCCGGCAGATCGTAGCCGAAGCTGTCACGAAAGCGGGTTTCCAGTTCCACCCGGTCCGGGCGGTGGTTCTGGGTGCCGTGGCACTCGATTTTAAGGGCTCCCATGAGCGCGGCGAGCCGGCCGGTGGTCTCCCAGTCCATGCCCTGGGCGATGCCGTGGAGCAATCCGCCGCGGTAGGCATCGCCGCAGCCGGTGGGGTCGGCGAGTGCCTGGGTCTTGGCGACCGGGATCTCGATGACCCGACCGTCGACCCGAATCTCCGACCCTTCGCCGCCTTTGGTGATGATCACGGCATCGACCCGCTCGGCCATCTGCGCCCGGCTCAGGCCGGTGCGCTCCTGAATCAGCTGCGCCTCGTAATCATTCACGCTGAGATAGGTGGCTTGATCGAGGAAGATTTGCAGCTCGGCGCCGTCAAACATGGGTAAGCCCTGACCCGGATCGAACACGAATGGTATGCCCGCCTCGGCAAACTGGCCGGCATGCTCGATCATGCCGTCGCGTCCGTCCGGCGAGACGATGCCGAGCACCACACCCTCGACATCACCGACGCGATTGATATGCGCGTGCGACATGGCGCCGGGATGAAATGCGGTGATCTGATTGTCGTCCATGTCCGTGGTGATAAATGCCTGCGCGGTATAGGTGCCGTCAACCTGGGTCACGTGCCGGCGCTCGATGCCGTGCTGATCCATCCATGCCGCATAAGGCGCGAAGTCATGACCCACCGTCCCCATTGGCCGGGCATCGGCACCCAGCAGTTTCAGGTTGTAGGCGATATTACCCGCGCAGCCGCCATACTCGCGACGCATGTCCGGCACCATGAATGACACATTCAGTATATGGACCTTGTCCGGCAGGATGTGATTTTTGAACTTGTCCGGGAACACCATGATGGTGTCATAGGCAAAGGAACCACAAACGAGGATCGTCACACTTATCTCCTGGGCAATACCGCGAATCAACTTCACCGAATCGCGATCGCGACACCGGGGAAGAGGGTGTGTACCGGTCTAATTTAACTGTCGCCGGGGCGCCAGGCGAGATCCAGTTCCTTGGCTGCGCGCACATCGTCGAGGCGTCGCACCGGCGTCGTATAGGGCGCTTGCTTTACTTTGTCCGGGTCCTGGCGCGCCTCCTCGACAACCTCCTTCAGCGCGGCAACAAACCCGTCGAGCTCTTCCTTGCTTTCTGTCTCGGTGGGTTCGATGAGAAAGCACTCGGGTACCAGCAAGGGGAAGTACGTGGTCGGCGCATGATACCCCTTATCCAGCAGCCGCTTGGCCACATCCATGGCCAACACACCGGTTTCCTGCTTCAGCGCCTTGAAGGTGATGATGAATTCATGGCTCGCGCGGCGCCCCGGATAAGCGACTTCGAATCCCTCCTGTTGTAGACGCGCCATTACATAGTTCGCATTGAGTGTCGCGAAATCGGCGACACGATGCATACCCTCGCGTCCCAGCATGCGCGCGTAAACATAGGCCCGCAGCAACACCCCGGCATTACCCATGTGCGCGGACAAACGACCGATGGATTGGGGTCGATCCACTTCCGTGAGCCAGCGATACTCACCATGCTCATGCTCGACAATGGGAATGGGCAGAAACGGCAGCAAGCGCTCACCCACGCCCACCGGACCGGCACCCGGACCGCCGCCGCCATGGGGGGTGGAGAAGGTCTTGTGCAGATTCATGTGGATCACATCGAAACCCATGTCGCCGGGCTTCACCTTGCCGAGAATCGCGTTCAAATTCGCGCCGTCGTAATACAGCAATCCACCGGCGTCATGTACCACCGCGGCAATGTCGCTGATGCGGCGTTCGAATACGCCCAGCGTGGATGGATTAGTCAGCATCAAACCGGCGGTGTGTGGTCCGACCGCCTGCTTGAGCGCATCCAGGTCCACGTCGCCGTCGGCATCGGTGGGAATCTCGCGTACCTTGTAACCACACATGACGGCGGTGGCGGGATTGGTGCCATGGGCCGCATCCGGCACCAGAATCTCGGCACGCTCGGTATCGCCGCGGGCATCGTGATAGGCCCGGATCATGGCGACACCGGCAAACTCGCCCTGGGCCCCGGCCAGTGAGGCGAGCGAGACCGCCTGCATTCCAGTGACATCTTTTAATATTTCCTGCAGATCGTGCATACAGGCCATGAATGCCTGGCCGGTGCTGTTCGGCGCCGAGGGATGGCGCGCCAGAAACTGCGGCAGCATCGCGAGCTTGTTGCAGGCTCGCGGGTTGTATTTCATGGTGCAGGAACCCAGCGGGTAGAACTCGGTGTCGATGGAAAAGTTCTTCTGGCTCAGCCGCGTATAGTGACGCACGGCCTGCATCTCCGAGACTTCGGGTAAACAGGGCTTGTCGCGTCGCAGAAAACGATCCGGAATATCTTCCACGGCGGGCTTGTCCGCCGGCGCCTGTGGCGGATTGCGACGCTGCGTTTGTGAGTGTTCGAAAATCAACATGGCAGGAATCGCATCCTCTAGATTGCTGCAAGCGCCGCGTCGTAGTCCGGCTCCTGGGTGATCTCGGGCACGAGTTCCGTGTAGGTCACTTTGTCATCCGCATCGATCACCACCACCGCGCGGGCGGTGATACCCGCCAATGGACCGTCCTCGATGAGCACACCATAGTCTTTGGCGAAGTGCCGGTCGCGCATCATCGATAAGGTTTGCACATCACGTGTGTTCTCAGCCTCGCAGAAGCGTCCCTGGGCAAACGGCAGATCGGCGGAAACCACCAGCACGGCGAGATCGTCCCGATCGTTGGCATGCTCGTTGAACTTCTTCGTCGAAATGGCACAAATGCCCGTATCCAGACTGGGCACGATATTGAGCAGCTTGGTCTTGCCCTGGAAATCCGCCAGCGTCACCTCGCGCAGATCGGTGGCAACAAGCTTGAAGTCCGGCGCCGGCGCACCAGGTGCGGGTAACTCAGCGTTGGTATGAATGGTGTCGCCCTTTAATGTAATCGTCGCCATCTCAGTTCTCCTGTTTTCCTCGCCTTGGGATCACGCCTTCTGCGCACAGGGTGGATCCAGACGGCGTGCGCCGATGATCCGTTCCATATGCATGGCGTAGTTATCGATGTCTTCATGGGTGCGTGTCTCGGTGGCACAAACCAGGATCGCGTCGCCGAACTCCGGGTAGTAACGATTGAGGTTATAACCGCCGATGATGCCTTCGGCTTCCAGTGCGCGCAGAGTATCGATCGCGGACTGACTAAGGCGCAAAACGCACTCGTTGAACACCGGGCGGTCGAACATGCGTTCGACCCCTTCGATGGCCGTCAGTTTATCGATCAACTCCAGGGTTCGCGCATGGGACTGGCGCGCGACGCGTTCGATGCCGTCCGGTCCCAGCAGGGCCATGTGAATGGTCGCGGCGGTCACCAGCAGGCCCTGGTTGGTACAGATGTTGGATGTGGCCTTGGAGCGACGGATGTGCTGCTCACGGGCCTGCAGGGTCAGCGTGTAGCCCGGCTTGCCGTCCAGATCCACGGTACGGCCGACGATGCGGCCCGGCATCTGGCGCACATACTTCTGCTTGCAGCACATAAAGCCGAAATAAGGGCCGCCCGAGGACAAGGGTGCGCCCAGGGGCTGACCTTCGCCGGCGACGATGTCTGCGCCTTCGTCACCCCATTGGCCCGGCGGCTTTAGCAGGCCCAGGGAAACCGGGTTCACCAGGCCAATGACCAGTCCGCCGTTGGCGTGCGCCCAGTCAGTCAGCTCGTCGACTTCTTCCAGCACGCCGAAAAAGTTCGGTTGCGGGATAACCAGGGCGGCAAACTCCGTGTCGGCGTACGTGTGCAGTGATTCCAGCAGGACGTTACCGCCGTCCGTACAATAGGGGAGTTCCACCAATTCGATGCCCTGGTTGTGCACAATGCTTTTGACCACGCTCCGGTATACCGGATGCACCGTCGCCGGCATCAGAATACGGCGTGACTTTTTGTGGCTGCGTACCGCCATCAGCACCGCTTCCGCCAACGCGGATCCGCCCTCATACATGGACGTGTTGGACACATCCATGGCGGTCAGGCTCGATATCATGGTCTGGAATTCGTACAGCAACTGCAGGGTGCCCTGACTGGCTTCGGCCTGATATGGCGTATAGGCACTGTAGAATTCTCCACGGGTGGTGATCTCCCAAACCGCCGCGGGAATATGATGTTCGTAGGCACCGGCGCCGATGAAATTCAGGTAACGACCATCTTGCTCGGCGCGCTCCTGCATCAGGCGGCTGATTTCCATCTCGGTCAGACCTGCGGGAACCGCGCTGAGTCCGCCGACGCGCAGCTCGGCAGGAATCTCATCGAATAACTCATCGATAGACGCGGCGCCGATTGCCGCCAACATGGCGGCGATGTCTGCATCAGTGTGTGGTATGAATGGCACTTGGATTTCTCTAAAACAGCGTGATAAGCGATGACGGCACGAGTTCGTTACGCCTCGGCCGCGATAACCTCTCGATAGGCGGCCACGTCGAGCAAGGCTTCGATGTCAGCGCTATTGTCCGGCTTGACGCGAAACATCCAACCGGCCTCATAGGGGGCTTGATTCGCCAGCTCCGGTGAATCGGCAAGTTCCGTGTTCACCGCAACGACCTCACCGCTTATGGGCGCATATACATCCGAAGCGGCCTTGACCGATTCAACCACTGCGCATTCTTTGCCTGCGGATAATTGCGCACCTACCTCCGGCAGCTCCACATAGACCATGTCGCCCATCAGATCCTGGGCATGATCGGTAATCCCGATCTCGATACTGCCATCGGGTAATTGTTTTGCCCACTCGTGACTCTTCGAATAACGAAGATTATCCGGCATATTACTCATTTTCTGTTCAGCCCCCTTTAATCAATACAGCTCTTGCCCTTGCGTACGAACGGGTACTTAACGATATGCGCGTCGACGGACCGGCCGCGTATATCCACCTGGCAGGAATCGCCTATTTTGACCCCCACCGGCACCCGTGCCAATGCGATTGCCCGGCCCAGTGTGGGCGAGAATGTGCCGCTCGTGGTCTCACCCTCGCCAAGACCATCGAAGGTCACCTGTTGATGGCCTCGCAACACGCCCTTGCCGTCGAGCACCAGCCCGACAAACTTGCGTTCGAGCCCGGCGTCCCGCTGTGCCTCCAGCGCGCTACGACCAATGAAATTGCGCGCCTCCGGCTCCCACGCCACCGTCCAGCCCAGGCCGGATTCCAGTGGTGTCGTCGTCTCATCCATGTCGGTGCCGTAGAGATTCATGCCCGCCTCGAGCCGCAGCGTATCGCGGGCACCCAGGCCGCAGGGGGCCACACCGGCGTCGAACAGCATCTGCCAGGTAAAGGCGGCGGCCTTGCCGGGCAGCATGATTTCAAAGCCGTCCTCTCCGGTATAGCCGGTACGGGCGACGAACAACTCACCGACGCTGGCGGCGGTAAACGGCTTCAAGGGCTCGGCAACGACACGTATGCCGTCGCCCAGGGCAGTAAAGGCTTTTTCACGCGCCTTCGGACCCTGCACGGCGATCATTGCCAGATCGGCGCGCTCAGTCACGGTCACCCCGCCCATTTCCCGGGCGGTCGTTTCGATCCAGGCCATGTCCTTGTCCCGTGTCGCGGCGTTGACCACAACGCGGAAGAACTCGTCGTTCATGTAATAGACGATGAGATCATCGATGACGCCGCCCTTGGCATTGAGCATGCACGAGTAAAGTGCCTTGCCTTCCGTGCCCAGCTTATCGACGTTGTTGGCAAGCAAGAGCTTGAGAAAGTCGCCCACCTGGGCGCCCTTAAGATCCACAACCGTCATGTGCGAAACGTCGAACATACCGGCGTCACGTCGCACCTGGTGATGCTCCTCGATTTGGGAACCGTAGTGGATGGGCATTTCCCAGCCGGCGAAATCGACTATCTTGCCGCCATGCTCGATATGCTTGTCGTAAAGGGGCGTCTTGTGCGCCATACTGGATGCGCTCACTAGAAGAAATTGGATCCCAAACGAAAAAGGGCGATGGAATCATCCACCACCCCTCTGTCCGGTAACCTGAGAGCTTGAGCCCCTTCGGTGGGTTGCCATGCCGTTACAAGGCAACCTCTCTCCAGAGTCGACACTAGCCCTGCGGTCCTTTTGCCTGAGCGATTCTGGGTGGGTTGCGCCTTCGGCGCCGGCTGCGGCCGGTCTCTCCCCCAGGGCGAAAGTCGAGGGCTGAATATACTCTCTCGCCGGGCCGAATCCAAGGCAAGGTATGGCACAGCCTGCGAACACGTCGGCCGGGCACCCGGCTACCGTGGTGCGGTGCGCCGCACCAATAGCACCACGGGTATCAGCCCGGCCAGCACCAGCGTGACCGCCGGCAACGCGGCCCGCTCCCATTCCCCCTCGGAGGTCAGTTCGAATATTCGTGTCGCCAGGGTGGTCCATCCGAAGGGCCGCAGCAGTAACGTCGCCGGCATCTCCTTCATCACTTCGACGAAGACCAGAAGCAAGGCGCTGACGAGACCGGTCCGCAACATGGGAATGGAAATTCGTCGCAGGATCGCCATATTGCCCGCACCCAGGCAGCGGGCCACTTGCAGGACCGACGGCCGAATGCGTTCGAAGGCGCTGTCGACGGGTCCGTAGGCGACTGCCAGGAAGCGCACCGCATAGGCGAGAATCAAGGCGACCACCGTGCCGGTCAACAACGGCCCGACGGTCACGTCGAGCATATGCAGGCTGATGGATGCAATCCGCGCATCCAGCCAGACGAAGGAAATCATCACGCCCACCGCCAGCACGGATCCGGGCAAGGCATAGCCCAGTGTCGCCGTACGCACCGCGCCCTGGGTAATTCGATCCGGGCGCAAACGGTAGGTGTAGGAAAGCAACAGCGCGGCGATGGTGGTCACCAACGCCGCCAACGCGCCGAGGGCCAGGGTATTACCAAGAAATCGCAGATAACGCGCGTCGATCTCCTCGGCGGCAACCGAAAGGCCCCACAGCGCCAGCTGTATGAGCGGAATCACAAAGGCGACGCCCACGACCAGCGCGGAAACGGAAAACGCCATAACCGCCTTGCCGCCGCGGAGTTGATACGGCACATCCCGCGCAACCTTGAGGCTTACATGGTAACGGGCATCGCCACGCAAGCGGCGCTCCGCGTAAAGTGCGACAGCGACAAACAACAACAACACCGTTGCAAGTTGTGCCGCCACATTCAGGTTAAAAAAACCAAACCACGCCTTGTAAATCGCAGTCGTGAATGTGTCGTAATTGAATACGGACACGGCACCGAAATCCGCCAGCGTCTCCATCAGCGCGAGCGCGACACCGGCAGCGATGGCGGGCCTCGCCATCGGCAAGGTGACGCGCATGAAGGATCGGGCCGGGCTCAAGCCGAACAAACGTCCGGTTTCCAACATGCTGCGTCCCTGACTCAGAAATGCTGCGCGCGCGAGCATGTAGACGTAAGGATAAAACGCCAGCACCATAACCAGGATCACGCCGCCTTCCGACCTGATTGGCGGAAACCATACATCCTTGCCGAAGACGCCTCGCAGCCAGGACTGCACCGGTCCGCTGAAATCGAGCAGACCGATCATCACGAAGGCGAGCACATAGGCGGGCACAGCCAATGGCAACATCAAGGCCCAGTCAAAGACGCGACGCCCCGGAAACTCACACATGGCGGTGAGCCAGGCGAGGCCGGTACCGATCACCGTTACCCCCAAACCGACGCTGATCGTCAGCACGAGGGTGTTGCGAATCAGACCGAGCAATACGGTATCAGCGAGATGAGCCCAGAGTTCCGAGCTGGGCACTAACCAGGCGGAGGCGAGCACCAATAAGGGCGCGGCGACGATGGCGGCGACCATAAAACTGGCCAGCCGCCAGAGCCCGACGTTTACATCCAACCACTCGCCGATGCCCGGCGACGGTGTCGCCATGGCCGATGTACTACTCATAGCATCAGACCTTGCACGAAATCGGTTTGCTTTACCGGGAGTGTATTACAGCTTATTTATAACCTGCTTGATCCATCAATTTGATGGCCTCGACTTGCAGCCGCCCCGCTGCCGAGAGATTGGTTGCATCCTGTTTGAAATCACCCCAGGTCTTGACGGTTGCATGGGCCTCGACATTGGGATTGGCGGGATATTCCAGATTTCCATCCGCGAACATGCGTTGCGCCTTTTCCTCACTCAACCACTCGAGAAATTTTTGCGCCGCGTCGGCATGCTTTGCATGACGCACAATGCCGGCACCGGATACATTGACGTGTACACCACCGGCGTCCTGATTAGGCCAGAACAGTGCAAGCGCAAGCTTGGGGTCTTTTTTCAGCAACCGACCGAAGTAATAGGTGTTGACGATACCGACATCGCATTGACCCGCGGCAATGGCCTGCATTACCTTGGTGTCATTGGAGAATACGCTGGTCGCCAGGTTTGCGATCCAGCCTTCGACGACCTTTCGGGTTGCGTCCGCACCATGGCGCGCAATCATGGTGGCGATCAAAGATTGGTTATAGACCTTCTTCGAGGTGCGCAGACACAAACGACCTTTCCACTGCGGCTCGGCCAGTGCTTCGTAGGTGGATAATTCGCCGGGTTTGACCCGCTCGGTGCTGTAGACGATGGTGCGCGCGCGTACTGACAGCCCAAACCATTTGCCGTCCGGGTCACGCAGATGAGACGGAATGTTCTGATCCAGGGTATTGGAACGTACCGACGTCAACACACCGTCCTGTGCCGCCTTCCACAAGTTTCCCGCATCCACGGTGAGTAGCAGATCGGCGCGGGTACCCGCGCCCTCCGCCTTCAGACGCGCCAGCAGTGGGCCCGCCTTGTCGGTGATAAATTTGATTTCGGTGCCGGTCTCGGCCGTATAGGCGTCGAACAAAGGCTTGATCAATTGTTCGTTACGCGCGGAATAGACCACGAGCTCGTCGGCCGCGACCGGGGTTGCAAAAACGATAAGGAAAAGAAGCGGGAGATTGAATTTCATTGTCCGACCTGTCTGATGACTACGTTACGTTAAACACACAGATAATGGGTGCCACGCGGTCCTGACGTGCGCGGCGTGAGCCGCGGGATTCTAACGGGGCTAATTGATAAATGCAAATCGTTCTCATTTGTATTCCTTAGTTCATCGGCGACCCGCCGGCGGCGGCGGTAGGGGCGTGGTCAGCGGCGAGCAGAGAATACGAGGCCCTGCTGGCGCATCTCCTGAAGGATATCTGGGGATTTGAACTGGCCCGCGCCGTGGCCGTGCAGAGCGGAAACGCAAACTAGCGTTGTATCAGGCGCCCGATGGTCAGCCCCTGGACCAGGATCGAGAACACCACGATTACATAAGTCACCGCCACCAGCACATCGCGGTTCTCGCCTTGCGGTAACGACAAGGCGAGCGCGATGGAAATGCCACCACGCAGGCCGCCCCAGGTCAGCACGCGCACCACATTCTCGCTGAATTCACGCCGCAGACGCAGGACGCTGATCGGCAGTCCGACACTCACGAATCGTGCGACGAGAACGATCGCGATGCCAAGCAGACCGGCAATGAAGTAGCTGCCGGTGAAGGCAAGGACGATCACCTCGAGTCCAATCAACACGAACAATACTGCATTCAGTATTTCGTCCACCAGCTCCCAGAAGGTATCGAGATGCTCGCGGGTACGCTCGGACATCGCAAAACTGCGCCCATGGTTACCAATCAACAAACCGGCCACGACCATCGCGATGGGGCCGGAGACATGGATCTTGTGCGCCAGCGCGTAGCCACCCATCACCAGGGCCAACGTGATGAGCACCTCGACCTGGTAACTGTCTACACGCTGCAACATCTGGTAGGCCACATAACCGATCGCCAGACCGAACACCGCGCCACCGATGGCTTCCACCGCAAACAGTCCGAGCACGTCACTTGCCGCCATATCTGCTTGAGTATGGAGAGCACCGCAATCGGGTCCGTCGGCGAGATGAGGGCACCGAACAGCAGGCAGTAGATATACGGTATCGCAAGGCCGAGTAGTTCGAACACGAACCACATGATCGAGCCGACCAGAAAGGTGGATAAGATCAGGCCCACGCTCGCCAGGCTGGCGATCACCCATTTCTGTTTTGCCAGATCACTGATGTCTACGTGCAGGGCGCCCGCGAATAACAGGAAACTCAACATGCCGTAGAGCAAGGTGATATCGAAATCCACCGCTGCCACCATGGACTCGGCGAAGTCCGAGATCGCCGTGAATCCGGCCTGGTCCAGGCCGATCAGGCAAAGCGACATGATCAGGGCGATCAACATCAGCCCGATGGTAGTCGGCAATTTGATGAAACGGTGATTGATGAAGCTAAAGACCGCCGCGAGTGTTATCAGGGCGGCAGCGACGTTCAGAAGTTCCACGACATCTCTATTCCTGTCTGTGCAACCGATTTCCGCGGGATCACATCAGGCGCTGCGGCTGCGCGTTTAAGCCATGGCGCGCAATGGCCAGCTCCAGCGCACGGTCGGCGAAATGGTCGATCTTGCGCCACTCCTTCGACGCATCAATCTGCTCGCGACCGCCCTCCGCCGTGTAGATACAAAGATCAAGCGGTACTCCTGCCGGCTCTTTGGCGCCGCGCTCGGCGGTGACATAGAACGTGGGTTCCGGCTGCCCCGCGCGCAACAGTGCGAGCACGTAACGGTAATGAACGTCGCCTTTGCTCTCGATATCGCCCAACAAAACCGCCATATCGGATCCGATCTGATAGCGCCGCTTGGGCACGGCCGTACCGAGTTCAGGCAGCGCCATGATCACACACGCCGGACGCTATACCGGATCGCACGGCAAGACTAGCGCTTGTAGTCGGGATCCAGCCAACAACGGGGCAAGGCCTCACCGGACGGGAATACAAGATCTGATTTGGCAAAGGTCTCCGGCTCCTGGATCTCTTCGCCGGCATGAAAGCGGCCGCCAAGCGAATCCTTGCAGGGATCAATTGCTTCGCTGACGTCGAGTACTTCGACCAGATCGCCGCTGGTGCGATGTAACAAATACATTGTCCTGCTCCTGACTCGGGAATCGTTACCGCAGTCTATCTCGCATTACGGCAATTGCAACTCGGCAGCGTATGACAGTGAAATCACGCATCAACGATCTTCTCGAGCTGTCGCAGGATAAAACGTCGCAACGCGTGGTCCATCGCAGAGCTAGCGATGGCGAATCGTTCCACCAGCTGGTGTGGTGGGAGGCGGTCGGCGGTCAGCAATATAGGTGACTGGTTCTTTGCCGGATTGGCCTCACCGGCGTCGATCTGGTGATGGCGGAAACCATCTCCTGTCTGCCAGGTCAGGGAATGCTCAGCCCCCGATTTGTCGTAGCACAGCTGAAATCCGACCACCGCATCCGCCGGCGACAGCCAGACGATGAGATCGAAGTAATCGTCGTAGAACCAGCGGCGCCGGTGCGGGCCGCGCGGCTGGAAGACGCTACGCTCAATCAGGGGCACCGATTACACGCTCAAAACAAGGGCGAGCCGGCGGTCGCAGGGCATATGTAAAATCGCCGGATCGCGCTATAATTATTACCTATGAACAGCCTACACATCTCCGCGGTCCCTGTCTGTGAACCCGTTCGCAGGGCGATTTTCTCTCGGCATACGATCACGAGCGTACTTGCCCTGTGGCTACTGGTCACCGTCGCCACGGCGTCTGCCGACATGGGTGGCTATATCGGCGTCGGCATCGGCGAGGCCGATTACGGTGGCGAGGAACAGATCGAGCAGTTGTGCGTGGACGAGGGTTTCATCTGCAACGCCGATACCAGCGACACCGGCTATAAGTTCTTCGGTGGCGTTAACTTTGGCAAGTTCTTTGCGCTCGAAGGGGGTTTCGTGGCCCTTGGCGATCTCACCGCGGATACGGAAATCCTCGGCAGCGCGGATGTCAGCCTCGACCTCAGCGGATTGACCCTGGCCCTCGTGCCACAGATTCCGGTCGGTGACTTCGGCAGCGTGTTCGGCAAGGCTGGTCTTTTGTACTGGAACGCGGATCTGGAAGCGAGCGCGCCGGCGTTCGGTTTACGCGAAAGCGTGTCGGAGTCGGGCGCGGGTGTGTCAATCGGACTCGGCGGCGCGGTGAACTTCACCGAGAACGCCTCATTCCGCCTCGAGTGGGAGCGTCTCAGCTTCGACGGCGATTTCGATCTGTCGCGCGACAGTCTGTCCACCGACGACGATATCGATTTCTTCTCCGCCAGTTTTCTGTACAGCTTTCCCTAACCGCGACGTCGTTCGCGCACGTGCATCGCCACGCCTAACGCAGCACCTTGCCGCCGGCGGCCAGGCACTGCTCGCGGTCCTTGTACGCCCAACCCTGTCCCTTGCAGTCGTTGTGTCCGGCACAGACATGCGCCGCGGTGGCGCATTCACTCATGCCGGCACACTGGTTCGCGCCCAGACACTCTATTTGCGCGGTGGAACGGGTTTCCGTCCCGCCCGTCGCACAGGCCTGCAAGAAAGCCAGCGCCGCCGCAGTGGCAAGCAGGCGACCCGAGCGAGATGTGTTCCTGGTGCGCATACGGATAATGATACCGGAGATACCGCGCAACTGCCCAGCCGAATGAGAGCCGGGTAGTGGCACACATTGCCCATTCGTCTCATTCTGGTGGCGTCTCCGCCGCCGAAATGAAAAGGAAACTGAGCCGCTGCCGACAGCTCAAAAATGGGGTCGGAGTGAAGTTTTCCAGAAAACCTGGATGTTTATTGTCCGCTGTGAATGGAAAATTCACTCCGACCCCATTTTTGACAACTTCGTGCCGCGGGCACGGTCTAAATCAATCCCCACGCCAGCCGATAAATAGATGTAGACTGATTGTACGAAGCAAAGATGGGTTTCCGCAGGGAACCGACACGGAGGACGGCAATGACCGACGAGACATTCGACCTCATGGTTCCAGGTGCAACCGCGACGGCGGACCCGACGGCGGTAACCGCACCCTTCGATCAACAGACCATCGGCCGGGTCGCCACGATTGATGCGGCTGGCGCCGAAACCGCGTTGGCGAACGCTCACGCCGTGTTCGCGGACAAGGATCGCTGGTTGCCGCCGGCGACCCGCATCGCCGTGCTCGAAAAGACCGCCGGCCTGATCGAGGATCGCGCCGAGCACCTGGCCGTCGAGGCGGCGCGGGAGGGCGGCAAGCCGCTGCTGGATTCCCGTGTCGAGGTGGCGCGTGCCATCGACGGCGTGAAGAACTGTATCGAGTGCCTGCGCACGGACAGCGGCCGCGAAATTCCCATGAATCTGAACGCCGCCTCCGCCAATCGCCTGGCCATGACCCGGCGTGAACCCATCGGCGTGGTGATGGCGGTAAGTGCCTTCAATCATCCGTTCAATCTGATCGTACACCAGGTCGGTCCGGCCATCGCGGCGGGCTGTCCGGTAATCGTGAAGCCGGCGGAGGACACGCCGCTGTCGTGTTTTCGCTTCGTGCAGATACTGCGCGAGGCGGGGCTGCCGGACGAATATTGCCAGGCGGTGATGACGGAAAATCTCGAGGTCGCCAGCCAACTGGTCACGGACTCGCGGGTCGGTTTCTTCAGCTTTATCGGCAGCGCCCGGGTGGGTTGGATGCTGCGCTCACAATTGGCGCCCGGCGCCCGTTGCGCGTTGGAGCACGGTGGCGCGGCACCGGTGATCATGGCGGCGGACGCCAGGATCGACGAAATGTTGCCCCTGCTCGCCAAGGGCGGGCTTTATCACGCCGGCCAGGTCTGCGTGTCAGTGCAGCGCGTGTTCGCGCACGCGTCGATCGCGCGCCAGGTCGCCGACGGGCTCACGGATTTGGCGCGCCAGATGACCATCGGCGATCCGACGCTGGCGGCAACCGAGGTCGGCCCCCTGATTCGCCCGCGGGAAGCCGACCGCGTCGGTGAGTGGGTGGATGAGGCGGTGGCCGGCGGCGCCGAGTGCCTCACCGGCGGCGAACGACTCTCGACGACAACCTATGCCTGCACGGTTCTTTACGACCCACCCGCGGATGCACGGGTCAGTCAGCAGGAAATCTTCGGGCCGGTGATCTGTGTCTATCCCTATGATGACATCGACGACGCCCTGGCGCGGGCGAATGCCCTGCCCTTCGCGTTTCAGGCGTCGGTGATCACCCAGGACCTGGATACCGCCATGAAATGCTATCGCCGCCTCGACGCGTCCGCGGTCATGATCAACGATCACACCGCCTTCCGCGTCGACTGGATGCCTTTTGCCGGATTGCGTCAATCTGGGCTCGGTGTCGGCGGCATCCCCTACACCTTCGAGGACATGCAGATCGAAAAAATGATGGTGCTGCGCTCGCCGGAGCTGTGAACGCGCTGCAACGATTAGTTTGCCCGCTCTAGCGTGATGAAGCTGTAGTCGTAGGGATTGCGTTCATCCGCCGCGTGATCGCTGCGTGCCACCTCACGCCACTTTACGGCGTCGATTTCCGGAAACCAGGTATCCCCGTCGAAGCGATGGTGGATCACCGTCAGGTAGAGCCGATCCGCCTGCGCCAGGGTCTGGGCGAAGATCGTGGCACCGCCGATGATCATGATCTCCGGCGCGTCCGCAGCAGATTCCAGCGCCGCCTGCAGATTCGGTACCACCATACAACCCGCGGCGACGAAATCCGGATTCGCACTGATCACGATATTGCGACGCCCCGGCAGCGCCTTGCCGATGGATTCGAATGTCTTGCGGCCCATGACGATGGGCTTGCCCATGGTCACTTCGCGAAAATGGCGCAGGTCCGCCGGCAGATGCCAGGGCATGGCATTGTTGGCGCCGATCACGCGACCCTCGTCCATGGCGACAATCAGGGACAGGCCCATGATGCTAAACCGCCACCGGCGCCTTGATGCCCGGGTGGGCTTGATAGTTTTCCAGGCTGAAATCCTCGAAACTGAAATCAAACAAGGATGTCACGTCCGGATTCAACACCATGGTCGGCAGGGGATGGGGTTCGCGACTCAACTGTAAATCGACCTGTTCGAGATGATTCGAGTACAGATGCGCATCGCCGAGGGTGTGCACAAAATCCCCCGGCCGCAGCCCGCAGACCTGGGCCACCATCATCGTCAGCAGCGCATAGGAGGCGATGTTGAATGGCACGCCGAGAAATATGTCGGCACTGCGCTGATACAGCTGGCAGGAGAGGCGACCTTCCGCCACGTAAAACTGAAAGAACGCGTGACAGGGCGGCAACGCCATGTTTTCGATTTCGCCCACATTCCAGGCACTGACGATAATGCGCCGGGAATCCGGGTTGTTCCTGATCTGATCCAGAATCTGGCTAATCTGATCGATGTGGCGTCCGTTCGGCGCCGGCCAGGAGCGCCACTGGTAACCATAAACCGGCCCCAGATTACCGTCGGCATCGGCCCATTCGTCCCAGATACTGACACCGTTGTCGTGAAGATATTTTACATTCGTATCGCCGCGCAAAAACCACAACAACTCGTGAATAATGGAACGCAAATGCAGTTTCTTGGTCGTCAGTAGCGGAAATCCCGCGGCCAGGTCGAAGCGCATTTGATACCCGAATACGCTCAAGGTGCCGGTGCCGGTGCGATCATCCTTGCGCACGCCATGGTCGCGCACATGGCGCATCAAATCCAGGTATTGCTTCATATGAATTCTCTACAAACTGGTCCAGCCAGCGTGTACCACGATCGCACCCCGTGCACGCGCTGACAATACTATGGAATGTTTAATTCGCCGGCACCACGGTGATCTTGGAGATGACCTTGCGCACACCCTTGGTGCTGCGCGCCAGTTCCACCGCCCGGTTCGCCGCGCGCCGGCTGGAGACGCTGCCATATAAGGTCACGACCCCGCTGCGCGTATCCACATTGATGTCGATAGCGCTGACGTCCGGATCCTTGGCATATTTCGCATTGATGCTTGCGGTGATACCCGCATCATCCGCAATACGACCGGCGGAACGTTCGTCCTTACCGACATAGTAACCACCCGCGGCGGCGCCGCCGACCAACAGTGGCGTACAGCCCGCGGCCCAGAAACAAACCGCCAACGCCGCACTTAACCAGGCAATGCGACGCGTGAAATTTTTCATAACAAACATGAGTTCAGATCCAATCACCGCGGGCTGCGTTTTTGCCCGACCAACATGGCTTGACCACGCCAGCCGGCGTCGCGCCGGCCGACACATCCCTCTTCACGATACACGAGAATCCGCAGCGGCGAAAAGAGCGCTAACAACTCATTGTCCTGCAATAGATAAGCCGGGTTTGCCGGCCCTTTGTCATCCACACGCGCCGCGGTAAACGTCTGGTAGTAGAGCAGGCCGTTGGGGTACAGAGCGGCGATCAACCGCGGCGTCAAGCTACGCTCGAGAAACCTCGTCACCACGATGACGTCGAAGCTCTCGACTGCCGGTGGGTCTTGCACCACATCCCGCACCTCCGCGGTCACCGCAAGTTCCAGGCGTCGTGCTTCCGCGGCGACCTTTTCTATGGCCACGGACGAAAAATCCCAGGCGCTGACGTCGTAACCGCGGCGCGCCAACCAAAGTGCATTCGCTCCGCTACCGCAGGCCAGATCCAGCGTCTTGCCTGACGCCGGCAGCAAGTGTGCGTTTTCCTCGAGCACGCGCGCCGGCGTTGCGGCCGTAACCGCGGCACGGTGACGCGTATCCCATTTCTCTCGTTCGCTTGCCGGCATTCCCGGGTCTCGATAAGACGGCGTGCCTAACGGACATCCCGCACCGACAAACCGGCGCGCAATATGTCTACGTGTCGCTGCCGTTTACCCACGGCAAACGCGCGCCCGGCGACCAGCCCGCGAGTGCGCACGTCCGTGTAGCCTACGTCCGCCATCATGCGTGCCAGCGTGCGCGTCGAGGGCACAAACCAGTTCCAGCCGCCGCGACTCTTGCCCTTGGCGTCCCGTTCGGCGAACAGGGTCGGTCCCTCGTATTCGAGGGATTGCCGCAAGGCGGGAATCGCCGCGGTTTCCACCAGACAGGTACCGCCGTCCTTCAGCACATTAAAGGTATGGCGCAACGCGATGACCGGATCGGTGACGTGGTACAGCACACCGGCAAACAAGACGATATCGAAGCGGTCCTGCAGATCGTCGCGGCCAAGATCGTAGAGCGAGAGATTTTCGACCTGCAGACGTTCGAGTCCGAAGGCATCGGCCAGGTAGCCGGCGCAGTCGGCATACTTTCTGACTTCTTCGATGGCGTAGACCTCCGCACCCATGGCGTGTAACAACAGACTGGTGCCGCCGGTCCAACAGCCGATATCGAGCACGCGCAGGCCGGTAAGATCCAGCGGCAGGGCGTCGAATTCATCCATGAACTGGGTCAGCAGGGCGATATGCCGGTCGCGCATACGCCCGGCCAGCTTAAACTCACCGAAGTCGTGGTCATGCCCCCAGTGAAACCGCATGGAGAGATCCCGTTGCATGCTCGGATCCTGATAACCCTCGACGGCAAAATCATCCAGACTCAGAAATTCATCGATGCGGCGACGAAAGGCTTGCGCATCGGTATTCACAAGGGCTTCGGTGGTATAGCGATCCATCAACGCGGCCAGCGCCGTATAGCTGGCGGACGTGGCGGCGCGGTGGCGCCCACGCAGCCGATCCCGCAGCGAGCGTGGCACATATTGCACCAGGCCATGGGGTAACAAGCGTTTGATTGTGTCTACGAACATGACATTACCTAAAGCCGAATGCCGCGCGCGAGCTTGGGCAGATCACCTGTCATGCCCATGGCGCGCCGCACCAATACATTTTTTAGCGGCGTGGCTGCGTCGGCGGCGTTCATTCCCAAACTGCGCAGTCGCGCCAACGGCGCGTTGTCGGTGCCGAACAAACGCTTGAAGCCATCCATCACGGTCATGGTTGCCAGGTTGTCGCCCTTGCGCCAGCGCTCGTAGCGGCGCAACACGGAAAGGGCACCGATATCCTTCTGCGCCGCGCTCGCTTCGCACAGCACCTCGGCCAGGGTGGCCGCGTCCGCGATGCCGAGATTGGCGCCCTGCCCGGCCAGGGGATGGATGGTGTGTGCCGCATCGCCGATGAGTACCAGGCGCGGCTGCACATAGGCCGCAGCGTGGGCGCGGGCGAGGGGAAACGCGGCCCGTGGCGAGGTTTCACGCACCTCGCCGAGGACGTGATCAAACGCCTGTGCCAACGCGCTACAAAAGGCATCTTCGTCCAGCGCCAGGAGTTCATCGGCGCGTGTCGTGTCGTTACTCCATACGATCGAACAACGACCGTCGGCCAGCGGCAGAAACGCCAGCGGGCCGGTGGGCAGGAAGCGTTGCCAGGCCGTCTCCCGGTGCGGCTGTGCGGTGCGCACCGTGGCGACGATGCCTTTCTGGTCATAGCTCCAGCCGCGGCTCTCAATACCTGCGTGTCGGCGCACCGCGGAATCGGCACCGTCTGCTCCCACCAGCACCAGGGCGGACAGTTGTTCGCCGTCGGCCAGGGTCACATGCACGCGGTCGGACTCGCGGATCGCCGTAATGGTATTCGGGTAGTGCGTATCCACATTGCCGCTCGCGGCCAGATCCTCGAGCAGGGCGGCGATGATGACCGGGTTTTCGATGATGTGTCCGAGCTGCGATGCACCGATTTCGGCGCTGTCGAAATGAATGCTGCCCTCGCCGACCGCATCCCAGACACGCATTTCGCGAAACGGGCTCACACGACGCGTTTGCATCCCCGCCCACACACCCAGGGTTTCGAACACCTGTTGCGAGGCCAGAGTGATTGCAGACACTCGCAAGTCGTAATCGTCCACCGGATCCAACGCCGGCGCACGACCGTCGATCAGGGCGACCCGCAGTGTGCTACCGGCCAAAGCACGGGCCAGGGTCGCGCCGACGATACCGGCACCGACAATGATGACGTCGTAATCCCGCGCCACGGTCTACAACGACAGTCCGCGCGCCAGGCGCGGCAGCTTGCCGGCCAGACCCATGGTGCGATGCACCAGGCTGCGCTTGAGCGGCGGGATGAGATCCACCGCCACCAGGCCGAGATTGCGTGCCGCCACCGCGGGGAAGAATGAGTTGGAAAACATCCGTACCAGGGAATCAGTAAAGCGAGTCACGGCGAGTGTGTCGCGACGACGCCAGTCCGCATACTCCTGCAACACCATCAGGTCGCCGATGTCTTTATCGGCGCGCACCGCATCGGTCACCACCTGCGCCAGCGCCGCCACGTCGCGCAGACCCAGATTGAATCCCTGGCCTGCCACCGGGTGCAGCGCATGGGCCGCGTTGCCGATGAGCGCCACCCGTGCGCGCACATGCTCGCGTACCCGCACCAGGGTCAGCGGGTAGGCATTGCGTTTGCCGACCCGCTGGAAGCGGCCGAGGCGATCACCGAAGCGTGCATGCAGCCGACTGGCGAACTCCTCGTCCGATAGCGCCAGTAATTCATCAACATGCTCGGGGCGCGTGCTCCATACCATCGCACAGCGATCATTGGTCAGCGGTAACAGTGCCAGCGGACCGGTCGGCGTAAAGCGTTCGAAGGCCACGCCGTCATGCGGTCGTTCCGGGGTCGCGTTGGCGACAACCGCGGTCTGCCGGTAGTCCACGGTACGCGCCTCGATACCCAACATCTCCCGTGCCGCCGAGCGGCCACCGTCGGCGATGACCAGCAGGCGCGTCGTGAGTGTGACAACCTCGCCGTCACGGTCGACCTGGACCCGGGCCGCATCATGATCGATCTGAATATCCTGCATGGTCGCCGGACAGATCAGATCCACATTGGCGTAACGCTCCATGCCCGCCAGCAGTGCGACGCCCAGCACCCGGTTGGGTACCACATAGCCCAGGGCCTCCACACCCATGGCGTCGTGATGCAAATGGCTGGCGCCGAAATGACCGCGGTCAGAGATATGGATCTGCTTGATCGGCGCGGCACCCCCGGCGACAACGTCTTCCCACACCCCCATGGTGGCAAAGATCCGTTTCGAGCCATAGGCCAGGGCCACGTTGCGGTCGTCGTAACTGGGTTGGCCACGGCCGCCGAAGGGCACCGCCTCGACCACGCCGATGCGCAACCCGCTCGGCCCCAGCGCACAGGCCAGGCTGGCGCCCGCGAGGCCGCCGCCAATTATCAGGATGTCGTGGTCTGTTTCCATGTCGCGAAATATTGTGTGACGAAGGTGTACTCAGCAGTGTGCTCCGAGTTCCAAGTTGCAAGATACAAGATGCAAGTAAAACAATTGCGAGTGATCTCTTGTATCTTGTATCTTGTATCTTGTATCTTGAAACTTGTAACTAGCCTTTTGCCATCAGTTCTTCAATTTCATCTACCACCTTCGGTACATCCTTGCTCAGCACCTCGCAACCTTCCTTGTTCACCAACACGTCGTCCTCGATACGGATACCCATATTCCACCAGCGCTCGTCGATGTCCTCACTGCCGGCGGCGATGTAGAGGCCCGGCTCGACAGTCATCACCACACCGGGCTCAAGCAGCCGCCAGGTGTCCTCCACCTTGTAGTCACCCACATCATGCACATCCATGCCGAGCCAGTGGCCGGTGCGGTGCATGTAAAAGCGCTTGTAATGGCCTTCCTCGAGGATCTCTTCCTTGTCGCCGCTGAGCAGCCCCAGATGCACCATGCCATCGACCAGGACGTCGACTGCCTTTTCATGGGGTTCGTTCCAGTGATTGCCGGGCCGTACTGCATCGATGGCGGCCAGCTGCGCCGCTAATACCACCTCGTAAAGGTCCCGTTGCTCGGCAGTGTATTTACCGTTTACCGGGAACGTGCGGGTGATATCCGCCGCATAACAGTCCATTTCCGCCCCCGCATCGATCAACAGCAGGTCGCCGTCCTTCAGTTCGGATTCGTTCTCGGTGTAATGCAGAATACAGGCATTGGCACCGCTCGCGACGATGGAGGGATAGGCCGGCGAACTGCTGCCTGCCTTGCGAAACTCGTACTCCAGTTCCGCCTGCACCTCGTATTCCATCATCCCGGCGCGGCAGTTGCGCATGGCACGCCGATGCGCCGCCGCGGAAACCTTGCACGCCCGGCGCATGAGCTTGATTTCTTCCGGGCCCTTGAGCAGGCGCAACTCGTGCAGGATGTACTTGAGATCGACAAACTCGCCCGGCGCGCTCACGCCCGCACGGGCCTTTTCCTTGACTTCGTTGACCCAGCTCAAAAGATGATGGTCGAAGGCCTGATAACGGCCCATGGTGGAATAGACCTTCTCCCGGTCCTCCAGCAACCCGGGCATGATCTCGTCGATATCCTCGTAGGGAAACGCATCGTCTGCACCATAGAGTTCACGGGCCCCTTCGAGTCCCGCGCGGTGCCCTTCCCAGATCTCCTTTTCCGGATCACGTTCACGACAAAACAGAATGAACTCCCCCTGTTCGCGCCCTGGGACCAACACCGCGACTGCCTCAGGTTCGGGAAAGTGGGTCAGGTAATAAAAGTCGCTGTCGGGTCGGAACGGGAACTCGACATCACGGTTGCGCGTGCGGATCGGGGACGTGGGAATGACGGCGACGCCGTCGCCCATCAACTGCATTACGTCGCGGCGGCGACGGGCAAATAGCTTCGGGTCCATAACGCCCATTATGCCTCAATTCAATGTGCGCACGCAGATACAGGCCGTTGCACGGTTCAGGCAAATGGGTCCGGCTCGCCCGGGGGTGCGGCGACGGTCAATTCCTCGAAGATAAGCTGCACACCGACACGCACGTACTCTTCCAGTTCCATCAGCGCCCGCTCCTCCTCTTCATCGCTCGCATCCGTATCCGGCTCGGCTTCGGCTATTTCAATGAGATCGCGCACCACCTCGCCGGGATGGCCCGGTAGCGCCGTCGGATCGCCGACACCGCCCTCGACCAGACCGTAGACTAACCCGCGACACCAGGCGGCGAGCGCCTCGGTACGCGCACCAATGCCGGCCTCTTCCTCGGGCAACAGGAGCTGAAAAGTAAAATCGGCTTCGTGCAGGTGAGCGCGCGTGAGAATAAAGAGATTGGTGAGCAAATCCACCAGCCGATTCATTTCTTCCTCGCCGAGCCCGAAATCGGAGAACATGCCGGCGATCTGCGTCGGCGTATCGACATCCGCCGCGGAACAGACCAGGCCGCTCACCAGACCATGCGCCTCGGAGGCATCGACCAACAGACCCAGCGCCTCGAGCTCCGAGGTGAACAGGGAATAGTCCGGCAGGTAATATTCGGCGGTGTCCAAGCGCTGTGACCTTGGGGGACGAAAAGGCAACGGTACTATACCACAGCTGCGGGCGCACAACCCTTGACAGGGGACGACACACAGGCCGTTTCCGACATTGACCGTAGGGTGCATGCACCCTATAGTTTTACCTGAATAGAAAAGATAAGAAGTGGGCGGGGCGGATGATTGACGAAGAGATAAAAAAGCTGGAGGATCGGGTGAACACGCTGCTCGGTGTCTGCAGGCATCTCAAAGATGAAAACCAGAAACTGCGTACGCGAGAACAGGATCTCTCGGAACAGAACGTGCGGCTTTCGCAGCGCACGCAATTGGCGCGCACGCGCATCGAAGCCATTATCGGCAAACTCCAGTCTATGGATGTAAACTAGGTGAAAGACAGCCAAGACGCCGTTAACGTTTCCATCCTCGGTAAACAATTTACCGTCGCCTGTCCTGAAGAAGAACGCGAAGAGCTGCGCGCCGCCGCGGAATATATGGACCGCAAGATGCGCGGTATTCAGGAAAGCGGCAAGGTCATCGGCCTGGAGCGCTGCGCGATCATGGCGGCATTGAATATTTCCCATGAATTACTCGCGCTGCAACAGGACGTTACGCCGGTCGCGGAAGTCGAAACGAAACTGGTTTCGCTGCAGAACCGCATCGAAGCTGCCCTTCGCGAGCAGAGTGAGCTAGAATTGTAGTCAAGAAAGGTTTGGCGCCTCCTGCGGTGTGCGTACCGTTCTGATGAAACCTTAGAACCTAAAGCACACTCAGGGAGCCGAAGTGTAGATGCCACTGTGCATGACCGCATTGCGGTAAGCCTTAAGCGTCTCCGAGGCGCCCACTTGAACCCCACTGGTTCAAGGGCGAGGAACGGCACGGCACATGCGGGGGCGCCTCCTATTTCCCATCCGGTCGTCGTTTGACGCCCCGGCCACGGCCTGCAACATTCGCCGCGAACGATGAATTCAAAAGCAAGTCTTCGGCAAACCATGCGTGCGCGCCGGCGCGCGCTGTCGGAGCGGGACCAGGCGCGTGCAGCGGAAAATCTGGCGGCGCGCCTGAGCACCCTGCCTCTGTTCCAAAACAGCCGCCGTATCGCCTTCTATTTTCCCGACGACGGCGAGATCGATCCCACCCTGGCCATGGCCCAGGCCTGGTCCATGAAAAAACGCTGTTTCCTGCCGACCCTGGTGCATGTCATCGGTAACCGACTGCGCTTCGCCCCGGCGACCGCGGGCATGTCACTGGCCATCAACCGCTACGGCATTCCCGAGCCGGAGGTGCCGCGCCGCAGCTGGCGCAAGGCCGTGGCCCTGGATCTGATCCTGTTGCCCCTGGTGGCCTTCGATCTCGCCGGCGGGCGGGTCGGCATGGGCGCCGGCTACTATGACCAGACCCTGGCGTTTTTGCGCCAGCGCAATCACTGGCACAAACCCCGCCTGCTGGGCCTGGCCCATGAGCTGCAGCGGACGGAGACGGTCGACACCGACCCCTGGGACATTCCCCTCGACGGCGTCGTCACCGATCGAGCGTACTACCCGGTCAACCGTTGAAGCTGATGATGACTCTGCATGCGCGAAGGCTCACCCTCGTTACTCGTTACTCGTTACTCGTTACTCGCGACTGCCCTTTGTAGGAGCGCGGCCGCGGCACGAAAGCGTGGTAGGATGGCGCAATCGCGAGTCGCACAACTGCAAAATTGGTAAATTCATGACCAAGCCAAACGTTCCGCTCTTTTTCTTATTCATCCTCGCCGCGCTTGGCGTGTTGGTGAATCCTGCGCATGCCGCACTGGAGACCGGCCAGAAATTCAAGGCCTGGACGGTGCAGTGCGAACAGGACGCCGCCAGCAAGGCGGAGGTCTGTCATATCTACCAGACCGCCGCCAGCAAGGACGGCAAGAATCAACTCCTGCGCCTCGGCATTGGGTATCCGGGCAATCAGGGCAAGCCGGTAGTCATCATCCTCGCACCGCTGGGCATCGCCCTGCAGGCCGGCATTGCCTTCCGCGTCGATGGCGGCGAGCCGGGTCGTATTCCGCTGGAGACGTGCTTCCCTAATGGCTGCACCAGCGCCGTCGAGCTGGACGACAAATTGCTCGCCGCATTCAAAAACGGCGTCACCGCCGAGTTCCAATACGTCGATGTCGTGCGCGGCCCGGTCACCGCCAGCATCTCCCTGAACGGCTTCAGCGCTGGATTCGCGGCGCTCAAATAGAACGCCGTGCGCGGCGGTCACGACGCGACCAACCGCACACGTTGCCGCCGGTCCGCCCACAGACGTATCAACTGACTGTCCTCGTCGCGCGGCCGGTCACTGTCACCGTCGGTCGCCTGGGGACCTTCGACTTTCCCGCCGGCCGTTACGTCTACACCGGCAGCGCGAAACTCAACCTCGGCGCTCGCATCAATCGCCATCTCTCCGCACAGAAAAGACTGCACTGGCATATTGACTACCTGTTGTCCGCTCGTGGCGTGCGGGTGACCGAAGTATTGCGCTGCGTGGCGGAGGAATGCCACGTTAATCAGCACACCGAAGGAGAGATTCTAGTGAAGCGTTTCGGTGCCACGGATTGCCGCCGGGGCTGCGGCGCGCACCTCAAGTATCTGGGGCCACCCAAACATCCTTGAAGCCCCGGTCTGGACCGTTCATTAAGATAAATAGGAAACACATAAAGAAAACGAAAGCACAGTGGTCTCATAGAGCCATGCTGGTTTGCAATCAACGTCCTTGAGTTCGTCACCGATGCGGAAATCCTTTAGAATGCAGCGCCAATCTCGGACCAACGGACAGGAAAGTACCCATGCTGAACCCGATGCGACTCATCAAGCTGTTATTAGGTATCACCCTTTTTGCCACCGCCACCGGCGGCGGTGCGGCGGACAAGGCCAACCCGGTCGTTCGTCTCACCACCAACCACGGTGCCATCGATATCGAACTGTATCCGGCAAAGGCACCGATTACGGTGGATAATTTCCTCACCTACGTGAAAGACGGTTTCTATGACGGCACTATCTTTCATCGCGTGATCAAGGGTTTCATGAACCAGGGTGGCGGCTTCACCGCCGATATGAAACAAAAGGAAACCCGCGCGGCGATCGAGAACGAGGCCGATAACGGGCTCACGAATGACAACGGGACCATCGCCATGGCGCGCACCAACGATCCTCACTCCGCCACGGCGCAATTCTTCATCAACACCAAGGACAATACCTTCCTGAACCATACGGCCAAAAATCCGCAGGGTTGGGGCTACGCCGTCTTCGGCAAGGTGATTGACGGCATGGACACCGTCAACAAGATCGCGGATGTGGCCACCGGTAACTCGGGCCCCTTTACCGACGTGCCCAGGGAAGCGGTGGTCATCGAGAAGGTCGAGGTGGTTCAATAAAGTTTCAAGGTGCAAGGATCAAGATACAAGCAAGAACCGGTCGTGTTTTTATCTTGTAACTTGTACCTTGCAACTTGAAACATTGACGTCGCAGCCCTTCCCTACATATTGGCTCTACCTCTCCGAGATTCATGAACTACTGGCTGCTAAAAAGCGAACCCGACGTCTTCGGTATCGACGATCTGGCCAAGGCGCCGAAGAAGACCGAGCACTGGGACGGGGTACGCAATTATCAGGCGCGAAATTTCATGCGCGACGACATGAACAAGGGTGACCAGGTGTTTTTCTACCACTCGAACTGCGCCGAACCCGGCATCGTCGGCATCGCGGAAATCGTCCGCGCCGGCTACCCGGACCACACGGCATTCGATCCCAAGGAAAAATACTTCGACCCCAAGAGCGACCCGGATAAGCCCCGCTGGTACATGGTCGACGTGCGCTATCGGCGCAAGTTGAAACGCCCTATCACCCTCAAAGAGCTCAAGGAAAATAAGGGGCTGAAGAGCATGAAACTGCTGCAAAAGGGCAACCGGCTGTCGGTGATGCCGGTGACCGAGCGGGAGTGGCGAGCCATCCTGGCCCTGGAGAAGCGCTGACCGGGAGGCGGCGAGATCGGCCCGAAATCCGGCCAGTGGCGCTGGATTTAAAAAGAATCCCCCGCGACCGCCCATGACCGGTCTGGTTTTCCCGCCGAACGGCCGATTCGTCGTGACCCCGGCACTGGAAAGCCTCTGGATATAGTCTAAAGTTTAAAAGGCTATATATTCGCCAACCATACTAATAATAAACACTCTGACGGAGGGTACCGGCGTTGCTGTTCAGCTCGTTCCAAATGCTCCGGCTGGCGCTCGGCCTGCGCGCGATGACATTATCAGTCGCCGACGCCCAAGCGGTCGCCAAACCGAATCCGGTGGTACGCATCAAAACCAGCCTGGGTGAGGTCGACATCGAGCTCGATCACGCCAAGGCACCGTTAAGTGTGGAAAACTTTCTCGCCTATGTCCGTGACGGTTTTTATGACGGCACCATCTTCCACCGTGTCATCAATGGATTCATGAACCAGGGCGGCGGCTTTACACCGGGCATGAAACGCAAGCACACGAATTCGCCAATCCAGAACGAGGCGGACAATGGCTTGCTGAACGATCGCGGCACCATCGCGATGGCGCGTACCAACGATCCGCATTCGGCCACGTCACAGTTCTTTATCAATACCCGTGACAATGCCTTTTTGAACCACGCCGACAAAACGATCAACGGTTGGGGTTACGCGGTCTTCGGTAGAGTAATCGATGGCATGAAAACGGTGGACGCAATCGCTAATGTGGCGACGACGACCTCGGGGCCGCATACCGACGTGCCGAAGAACGACGTAATCATCGAATCCGCCGCGATCGTCAGAGAATAGGCATCGAACCAGACCGGCCGGTGGTTACCGGCCTGTGAACTACGACAAGAACAGCTTGTAGGCGGGGTTATCCGTCTCCTGGTGATAGGGGTAGCCGAGCTTCGCCAGAAACTTCTTGAACGCCGGCATCTCTTTCGGTGCCACCTGCATACCCACCAGCACGCGCCCCACGTCGGTACCGTGACTCCGGTAGTGAAAGAGACTGATATTCCAGGTCTCCCCCATGTGGTTGAGAAAATTCAACAACGCCCCCGGCCGCTCGGGAAATTCGAAACGATAGACGATCTCGTGTTCCGCCTGGGGCGCATGCCCACCGACAAGATGGCGTACATGCAGCTTCGCCATTTCGTTGTCAGTCATGTCCAGCACCCGATAGCCCTTCTTCTCGAAGCGGCTGACCAGTTTCTCGACATCGTCGACATTGCGGATCTGTAATCCGACATAGACATGCGCCGCCTTTGGGTCCGCGTAGCGATAGTTGAATTCGGTAATGCCGCGATTTCCAATAAGGGAGCAAAATCGGCGGAAGCTGCCCGGCTGTTCCGGTATGGTCACGGCGAGAATCGCCTCACGCCGTTCACCGATCTCGGCGCGCTCCGAGACATGACGCAGCCGGTCGAAGTTCATATTGGCGCCGGAGGCGATCGCCGCCAACTCCGCGCCGGTGAGCTTCTCCCGTTCGACATACTTTTTCAGGCCTGCCACGGACAGGGCGCCGGCCGGCTCTAAAACCGATCGGGTGTCTTCGAAAACGTCCTTGATCGCGGCGCAGATTTCGTCGTTACTGACACAGATCACTTCGTCGACACACTGGCGTGCGATACGAAAGGTCTCCTTGCCGACCTGGCTCACCGCCACACCATCGGCAAAGATGCCAACTTGTTTGAGGCGTACACGACGGCCGGCCTTGAGCGAGCGATACATCGCGTCGGCATCGTCCGGCTCCACGCCGATGACCTTGATCTGCGGATAGAGCGCCTTCACATAGGCACCGATGCCTGCGAGCAACCCGCCGCCGCCCACCGGTACAAAGATGGCGTCGGGCAACTGAATACATTGTTGTATCAGCTCCATGGCCACGGTGCCCTGGCCGGCGATCACATCCGGGTCATCATAGGGATGCACGAACGTGAGACCACGTTTTTTCGCCAGCGACGTTGCCTGTTCATAGGCCTCATCGTAGGTGGTGCCGTGCAGCACGACCTTGGCCCCCAGATTACTCACCGCATCGACCTTGATCTGCGGTGTGGTGTCGGGCATCACGATAACCGCTTCGGTACCCAGCACGCTGGCGGCAAGGGCGACACCCTGCGCATGATTGCCGGCGGACGCCGCCACCACACCCTTCTTACGTGCCGCCGCAGAGAGGTGTGTCATTTTATTGTATGCGCCGCGACACTTGAACGAAAAGATGGGCTGCTCATCTTCGCGTTTGAGCCATACATTGTTGGCGGTGCGACGCGACAAATTCGGCGCGAAATCCAGCGGGGTCTCTTCGGCAACGTCATAGACGCGGGCCGTCAGAACCATTTGTAAATACTTGTCAGCCATGGGAGTAAACTAACAGGTCGGCACAGTCATGTCAGCCGCCGCCTGGCTTCGCAATGAACCCGAAATTCGGCCACGAGGCTTTGTTGCGACCCACGTTTGCGGGTATCCTTGCCGGTCCGGATTTCCAAGGAGTTTTCGCATGACCCCGGATGAAATGAAACAGGCTGCCGCCGAGGCGGCGCTCGAGTACGTCGAATCAGGCACTGTAATCGGCGTGGGCACCGGTTCCACCGCGAACCACTTCATCGACGGCCTCGGCCGCATGAAGGGCAAGATCGACGGCGCCGTAGCCAGCTCGGTGGCCAGCGCTGATCGGCTGAAGCAGCACGGTATTCCGGTGCTCGACCTGAACCAGACCGGTGATCTCTCCCTGTACGTGGACGGCGCCGACGAGGCCACGCGGCACCTGCACCTGGTGAAGGGCGGTGGCGGTGCATTGACGCGCGAGAAAATCGTCGCCGCGGCGAGCGAGAAATTCGTCTGTATCGCCGACGAGTCGAAGCTGGTGAGCGTGCTCGGCGCCTTCCCCCTGCCCGTTGAGGTCATCCCCATGGCCCGCAGTTACGTCGCGCGGCAACTGGTGAAACTGGGCGGTGAGCCGGTGCTGCGGGAAGGGTTCACCACCGACAACGGCAACGTCATCCTCGATGTTCATCATCTGGAGATTCTCAATCCAGTAGAGATGGAGGAGCTGCTGGATCACGTTACCGGTGTCGTGACCAACGGGCTGTTCGCCCGGCGTCCGGCAGACATTCTTCTGCTAGGCGGCCCCGAGGGTGTGAAGTCGATCAGTTAACCACTATCTATCCAGATCGCTGGATAAAGGAACGCGCCATGAAACTTTCATATGAAGTCGTTGAAGACGCCTACGATGACACCACGAAGATTCGCACCATGAGCGAACAGGCACTTATGCCCGGCAAGGGCGCGCTGGTTCGCACCACTGTTTATACAGCCCACCACATCAGCATGGACGTGACCTTCGTGCCCGGCAGCGGCGGCGACGAAGATCGTTTCGACGTCGTGCCCGAATAAGCTGGCCTGAGTTGCGACCTCAGGGCCGGATCGGTGACTGCAACAGGTCGCCGTCGAGGACCTCTTTAAAGGCGTAATAGCTGGGGCGCTTGCGCAACCGGCCACCGCGGGAATCCACCAACCCATAGCCCGGCGCGATGAGCTGCCACCAGTAAACCCGTTCCACCTGGCCGCTGGCGGCGGCGATCTGATAATACTGTTTCAGATATCGGGCCTGGGTCGCCTCGTCCACGGTGGTTTCGGGACGTCCCGAATTGGGTGTGTACGGTTTGGTGTCGAGCAAGGGCCAATTGAATTCGGTCACCCACAGGCGCGGCGCCGCCCGCTTCGAGGCCGCTGTAATCGCGGCAATGAGCCGCAGCTTGCGCGCCAAATCGAATATTCCCAACTGGCGGCCGTAGGGCGAGCCGCGCCGGTTCACGTAAAGTAATGAACTCACCGCGTCCAACTGAAAGTCACACCGATTGATCAGGGTACGTAACGTGAACAGGGGCTCGAAGTCGATCACCGACGAGCCCACCAGGTTGATGCCCGGATGCTCCCGGCGCACATCCTCGGCAATTTCGAGCAGACGCAGATACTCGCCGCTGTGGCGGCAACCCCACTTGGTGCGATTGGATGCGTTGCCGATTTGAAAGTCGGAGCTGATATGCCCGAAACGGGTGAAGACGGCGTCGAGACCCGTCTGCCAGCGTACCGGATCACACACACTGTCCCGATCCTGCAGGACGTTGATCAGAAATCGCTGATCCGGAAACCGCTCGGCGAATGCAACGTAATCATCGATGCGATGCAGATCCCACAGCGGTACCCGCAGCAGTAACTCACGGACGCCGAGTTCCGTTACCATCTCCCGGGTAGCATCGCCGAAATGGGGGTCGTAGGAGATACTGAGGCCAACAAAGTGCTTGGGCAAAACAGGACTGAGCGACAGTGGCATGACGGTATAACGCCATGCAATTTCCGGCAGCTTGAGCAGGGCGGTGGCGGCGGTCAGCACGTACTCCCTGAGCGCGCCGGGGGCGAGACGCTGTTTCTCGCTGGCGGGAAGCCGGTGGGGCTGGTCGGAAAAGTGGTCCCAGTGCGGCGCGGCTTGATTGTAGTTGGAACGCAAGATGGATTATCTATATTAACGGCCCTGGCAGGGTCAGCATAGGGCGCACCCACACAGCATGCAACACCATCGCCTATCAATCGTACCGGTCGCTGACTATGGAAATGCTTGAAGCCTATCGCGCGCAGTGTCCGTATTGCGGTGAGGTCTTCGAAACCCGCCTGGATCTGTCCGCGGGCACGGAGAACTACATCGAGGATTGCGCCGTGTGCTGTCGTCCCATCGAATTCATGGTCCGGGTGTCCGCACAAGGCCAATTGGAGTCAGTGGCGTTACGCCGCGACGACGAATGACACCGTGGCGCAAACCCGGCGATGACCTTCACCCGCTAACGGCGGCGATAGATCAAATCGTACACCCGGTGGCCCAGACGCTGGCCACGTTTTTCATATTTCGTCAGGGGGCGATAGTCCGGCCGCGGTGAATACACATCCGCACCGGCGACATTTTCGAACTCGGCCTGCGCGTCCATCATCTCGACGATGTGGTCCGCGTAATCCTGCCAATCCGTGGCGATGTGCAATCGCCCGCCGGCACGCAGCTTGTTTGCAAGCACCGTAACCAGTCCAGCCTGCAACAGTCGCCGCTTGTGATGTCGCTTTTTCGGCCAGGGATCCGGAAAAAAGATGTGCACCGCGTCCAGGCTGGTGTCCGCAATGCGCTGCGTCAGAACATCCACAGCATCGCCGATCACCACCCTGACGTTATTGAGCCGGTCTTCTTCGAGTCGCATGAGCAGCCGGCCGACGCCGGGCCGGTAGACCTCGATCCCCAGGAAATTGATCGCGGGATCGGCGCGCGCCATGGCCAGCAAGGCACCGCCGTCACCGAAGCCGATCTCGACGATGGTGGGCGCATCACGCCCGAACAAGGTCTCGAATTCAATTTCAGCTGTGTCATCGGCGACACCGAATTTCGGCCACAGGGTGTCCAGTGCCTGGCGCTGCGCGGCGGTCATACGGCCCTCGCGCCGTACGAAGCTGCGTATTGGGCGTCGTGCGGTATCGGGCTTCGTCGACCGCGTCGTCATCAGGATCTTAACCGCAGTCCACGATGCGGCGGCCTGCACGCAATCCTTAATTGAAGAACGTGCCCGCCGTCGGCGACGACGCCGCGGCGTATTGCTTGCGCGGCATGCGCCCGGCCAGGAAGGCCTCGCGGCCGGCTTCGATCGCCTTGCGCATCGCGCTCGCCATTAGTATCGGATTTTCGGCTGCGGCGATCGCAGTATTCATCAGCACACCGTCGCAACCAAGCTCCATGGCAATCGCGGCATCGCTGGCGGTCCCCACGCCCGCATCGACCAGGATCGGTACCGTCGCTTCTTCGACGATGAAATGGATATTGTAGGGGTTGCGTATGCCGAGCCCGGAGCCAATGGGCGCGGCCAATGGCATGACCGCGACACAACCCATTTCCGCCAGCTGTTTGGCCATAATGGGATCGTCATTGGTGTAGACCATGACCTTGAATCCGTCTTTTACGAGGGTCTCGGTGGCAACGACGGTTTCCGGCATATTCGGAAACAGTGTCTTCTCGTCGCCCAGGACCTCCAGCTTGACCAGGTCATGGCCGTCCAGCAGTTCACGTGCCAACCGACAGGTCCGCACCGCGTCGTCGGCTGAATAACATCCCGCGGTATTCGGCAGGATGGTGTATTTGTCGGGCGAAATTACGTCGAGGAGATTAGGCTCATCTTTCGACTGGCCGATATTGGTGCGGCGGATCGCCACGGTGACAATCTCGGCACCGCTGGCTTCAATCGCCAGACGGGTTTCCTCGAGGTCCTTGTACTTTCCGGTGCCTACCAAAAGGCGGGAATGATACTCGCGGCCCGCGATCACCAGCGGGGAGTCAGACTTCGACATGCGCAAAATCCTGGGTCGATGAAACAGGGCCGCGGATTATACCGCGGAAGAGGCTTAACCGCCGCCGATGGCGGCGACCACTTCGACGCGGTCGCCCGGCTGCAGTTGAAATGCGGGATGCTCGCTACGGGGCACGATTTCCTGATTGACCTCCACAGCCACGCGTTTGTCGCCGAACCCAAGGTCGTTGACCAGCTCGGAGACGGTTACGCCGACCGGCAGATCGCGGGTCTCACCGTTGATAACGATATCCATGGGGCAAGCCTAGCGGTGTACAAATACTGTAGTCAAATCAGGGCCATTTGGAACCAAACGCCGGGGCAGGAAGCCTAAGGGGATATATACTTAAATAAGGGCCGCAAAGTCCCTACGCCACACCCGGACATACGAGGCTATCGCTGTGCTGAACCGATTTAGCGAGTGGTTGCGCAACCGGATCATCGAACGGCTTAATCGTGAGACAGACCCCCCCGGACTGCCACTCAGCGATTTTGAGCGGCTGGGCGATGAGATTCGCCCCTGCGACGTGCTGCTCGTCGAAGGCCGCAGCCCGGTCAGCAATATTATCAGGACGGTCACCCAGACCCCCTGGTCCCACTCGGCGGTCTACGTCGGCCGCGCCCAGGACATCGACGTACCCGCGGTCCGCGCGCGCGTCGAACAATTCAGCCGCTGCGCCCCGGATCGGCAACTGGTCCTCGAGGCCATTCTCGGCAAGGGCACAATCCTCACACCGCTGGACAAATACCATAACTATCGCGTGCGACTGTGCCGGCCGGGCGGGATCACGCTGCAGGATCGCCAGCGTGTGATCGCGTTTGTCGTCGAGCACCTGGGTACGGACTATGACTTGCGTCAGCTCATCGATCTTGCACGCTTTATGTTCCCCTACGGTATCCTGCCGCGGCGTTTTCGCTCGACGCTGTTTGTACATAATGCGGGGCCGGAGACGCGCACCGTATGTTCCACCCTGCTGGCCGAGGCATTCCAATCGGTGAGCTTCCCCATTCTGCCGGTGGTTTTGCACAGCCAAACGGGACGTCGCAAGCTCTATAACCGGAATACACGATTGTTTACACCTCGCGACTTCGATATCTCGCCCTATTTCGATATCTTGAAATTCCCATACCAGACATTTAACGAACAGGCGGCGTATCATCAGTTACCCTGGGGCGACCACGGATTGGTCTGCGACGATGACGGTGACTGTTATGTGCCGGCGACGGACAATGAACTCGAAACAGATAGGCAAGAGCATGTCGAGACATCGGAGACACTCGTAAGCTCAAAAGTCTCCACCCGCTAACCTGCTCCCGGCGCGCGCTCAGGTTTGAATGCAGCGCGCACAATGTCCTTGTCTACCGACAGGACACGGATAATGGAACACCCCGGCCGCGCGACGGCCTGACGATAGGAGGTCGAAATGTATAGCGGAAGAACTGTCTACGTTATCGACGGCAGTCGCACACCGTTTCTCAAGGCGCGCGGCAAACCGGGGCCGTTTGCCGCCTCCGATCTTGCCGTGGCCGCCGGCCGGCCGTTACTCGCGCGCCAGCCCTTTTCGCCCACCGACTTTGATGAAGTCATTCTCGGTTGCGTCAACCCCGGACCGGACGAAGCCAACATCGGACGCGTTGCGTCACTGCGGCTCGGTTGCGGCAAGCAAACGCCGGCCTGGACCGTGCAACGCAACTGCGCCTCGGGCATGCAGTCTTTGGACTGCGCGGCGCGCAATATTGCCAGCGGTCAATCCGACCTCGTGCTCGCCGGTGGCACCGAAGCCATGAGTCATGCGCCGGTCCTGCTCAATGCTGCCATGGTCGGCTGGTTGAGTGACTGGGCACGTGCGAAGACACTGCCGGCGCGCCTGCAGACGCTGGGCCGGCTGCGCCCGGGTCACCTGAAACCGGTCATCGGCCTGCTGCGCGGCCTGCGCGATCCCGTCGTCGGCTTGTCCATGGGCCAAACCGCGGAAAACCTCGCGCACCGCTTCGGCATCAGCCGCGCGACGATGGATGGCTTCGCGCTCGAGAGTCATCAGCGACTCGCGCAAGCGCAGGACAATGGCCGGCTGGATGAAATCGAGAATCTTTACGACCACAAGGGTAACGCCTTTGAACACGACGACGGTCTGCGCCGCGAATCGAGTCTGGAACAACTCGCCAAACTGCGACCGGTCTTCGATCGCTCGTTTGGCCATGTAACCGCCGGGAACAGCGCCCAGGTGACCGACGGCTGCGCCTGGCTGATCCTGGCCAGCGAAGATGCCGTGCAACGTCACCAATTGCCGGTGATGGGGCGTATCCTCGACGCGCAATGGGCCGGCCTCGATCCTGCGCAAATGGGTCTCGGCCCGGTACACGCCAGTACCCCGATCCTGCAGCGCCACAGTCTCGGTCTGGGCGATATCGACTACTGGGAGATCAATGAGGCATTTGCCGCACAGGTGCTCGCCTGCCTGGCGGCATGGCAGGACAGCGACTATTGCCGTGATGAACTCGGCCTCGACGGGCCGCTGGGCGATATCGACCCCACGCGCCTGAATGTGGACGGTGGCGGCGTGAGTCTCGGTCACCCAGTGGGCGCCAGTGGCGCGCGAATAGTCTTACATCTGCTGCATGTGCTGGCCCGCAACCAGGCGCAACGAGGCATCGCTACCTTATGTATCGGTGGCGGTCAGGGCGGCGCCATGCTCGTTGCGCGCGACACGGACTGAGGACGGCAATCATGGCACAGCATTGGAAAAGCGAAACCGACGCCGACGGAATCGTCTGGTTACACTTCGATAAGGCGGCGACCGGCACCAACACTCTGTCCGGCGAAGTGCTCACGGAACTCGACGAGCTGCTACAGGAAATCGCCGCCGGCGCGCCGCCGGGCCTCGTCATACTCTCGGACAAAAAAAACGGCTTTATCGCCGGCGCTGACGTCAAGGAATTCACCAACCTGAGCGACACCGAGGATGCGCATCAGTTGATCAGACGCGGACAGGGTGTGTTTGATCGTCTGGCGGCGCTGCCGTTTCCGACTGTTGCCCTGATTCATGGCTTTTGTCTCGGCGGGGGTCTGGAACTTGCTCTGGCCTGCCGCTACCGGGTCGCGGACGAAGACCCGGCCACCCGGCTCGGCCTGCCCGAGATTCGCCTCGGTATACACCCCGGTTTCGGTGGCACGCTGCGGGCCACACGTTTGCTCGGCGCGCCGGCGGCCATGGATTTGATGCTCACCGGTCGCACCATCAGCGCCCGCGCGGGCAAGAAGATCGGCCTCATCGACCATGCGGTACCCGCGCGTCACCTGCATACCGCCGCACGCAGCCTGATCGCCAAAAAGCCTGCGGCCCATCAAGCGAAGGGCTGGCAGGCGTTAACGAATCACCGTCTCGCGCGCGCAGCACTGGCCCGGTTTCTCAAGCATAAGGTCGCGGCCAAGGCACCGCCGGCGCATTATCCGGCGCCCTATGCCTTGATCGATTTGTGGCGCGAGCATGCCGATGATGCCGCCGCCATGCTGGATGGCGAAGCCCGCTCCGTGGCCAACCTTATAACCGGGGACACGGCGCAGAACCTGGTGCGGGTTTTCTTTCTGCAGGAATCACTGAAATCCCTGGGCAAAGGCGAGGACACCGAATCGTCACCCAGGTTCGGTCACGTGCATGTGATCGGCGCCGGGGTCATGGGCGGCGATATCGCATCCTGGTGTGCCGTCAAGGGATTGCATGTCAGCCTGCAGGATCGCAATCCGCAACAGCTGGCAAGGGCGATGCAACGTGCCAATGGGTTGTTCAAGAAGCGCTTGAAGCAACCACGCCTGGTACAGGCGGCCATGGATCGACTCATGCCGGACCTGGCCGGCGCAGGATTGCCGCGCGCCGACGTGGTCATCGAGGCGATCGTCGAGAATCTGGAAGCAAAACAGGGCCTGTTCCGTGATATCGAACCCAAGATGCGTGCCGACGCCATACTCGCGACCAATACGTCGAGTATCCCGCTCGAGGAACTGGGTCAGGCACTGCAGCGACCGGAGCGGCTGGTAGGGCTGCACTTCTTCAACCCGGTCGCAAAGATGCAGTTGGTGGAGATCGTCGCCGGCGATGCCACGAACAGCGAGGAAGCAGGACGGGGGGCCGCCTTTACGCGTCAGATTGGGCGCCTGCCGTTACCCGTCAGGAGCGCACCGGGCTTTCTCGTGAACCGCATACTCATGCCCTACTTGATGGAGGCCGTGGCACTGGTGGAAGAAGGTGTGCCGGCGGCGGTCATCGACAAGGCCGCGGTGGACTTCGGCATGCCCATGGGTCCGGTACTGTTGGCCGACACCGTGGGGCTCGATATCTGCCTGTCGGTGGCAGAGAAACTCAGCACGCACTTCGGCGGCGCGGTGCCGGCACGCTTGCGTGGACTCGTCGAGTCCGGCGATATCGGGCGCAAAAGCGGACGCGGCTTCTATGAATACAAAGGCCGCGATGCGCAGATTCCGAAAACCGCTAAGGATTATCGCGCGCCGACGGATCTGACCGACCGCCTGATGCTGCGCCTGCTCAACGAGGCCGTGGCCTGCCTGCGCGAGGGCGTGGTGGCGGATGCGGACCGCCTGGACGCAGGTATTATTTTCGGCACGGGGTTTGCACCTTTTCGTGGCGGGCCGATGCACTACATCGGCCACATCGGCGCCGGCGTGCTGGCAGCACGCCTGCGCGAACTGGCGGACAGCCACGGGTCCCGCTTCACGCCGGACGACCACTGGACCCGGCTATTGGAGACTCTTTGAGATCACTGCCTGATATCGCGACCGCTTTGAGCCCGGCCCTGCAGCGCAAGGATGCCGGTCGCGTGCCGTCACGTCCACAAGCCATGGCGGTTGCCGGCGATGCAGTGGGTGCGGACGTTATCAGTATCGCACAGGCGCCGACACTTGATGCGCTGTTCAGGGAACGTGTACGGCGAAGCCCTGATACCGCGGCCTACCGCTATTTCGATGAGCAGAGCTGCCTCTGGCGTAGTCTGTCCTGGTCACAGATGGCGGCGGAAGTCGCGCGCTGGCAGGCCGCACTTATTAAGGAGGGTCTCGAACGAGGCGATCGTGTCGCCGTGCTATTACACAACTGCAAAGAGTGGGTGATGTTCGACCAGGCCGCGCTGGGCCTTGGCCTCGTCGTGGTCCCACTATATTACAACGACCGCGCCGACAATATTGTTTTCATCCTGCAGGATGCGGGTGTGCGCCTACTGCTTATACGGGGCGAGGAACAGTGGCAGGCTTTGTGTGAGTCGCATGAGGAACTCGACGAGTTGCTGCGGGTCGTGACACTCGAACCGATTCCCGGCGATGACAAGCCGCTACCGCATCACTGTATCGGTGATTGGCTGCCGGCCGAAGCGCGCCTCATCAATACCAACAATGACCCCGACGCACTCGCGACCATCGTTTACACCTCCGGGACCACCGGGCGCCCAAAGGGCGTGATGCTCAGCCACCGCAATATCGTCTGGAACGCTTTCAGTGGACTGCAGAGCATCATGATTTACCCGCATGATCTGTTTTTGTCGTTTCTGCCCTTATCGCACACCTTCGAGCGCACCGTGGGCTATTACCTGCCCATGATGGCCGGTGCCGCAGTCGCGCACGCGCGCTCCATCTCATACCTTGCCGAAGACATGCTCACACTACGGCCCACCGGCCTGATTTCGGTACCGCGCATCTTTGAGCGGGTCTACGCGAAGCTGATGACACGATTGAAGGAAGGTTCGTTCGTCAGCCGCGCGATCTTTCGCCTTGCGATCGCGACCGGCTGGAAGTATTTCAAGCGCAAACAACGTCGCGGCCCGGACGCGACGCCCCCATTGCTGTGGCCGATCCTCGATCGACTCGTGGCCCGTAAAGTGCGCGAGCGCTTCGGCGGTCGCTTGCGCTGCATTGTCTGTGGTGGTGCGCCCTTGTCATTCACCGTCGCGCGCACATTTCTTGCGCTGGGCCTGCCCATGCAACAGGGTTATGGGCTTACCGAATCCAGTCCGGTGATCAGCGTAAATCCCCTGGAGGACAATGACCCGAAGAGCGTCGGTCTGCCGTTGCAGGACGTGGAAGTCCGCATCGGCGAAGACAACGAACTATTGGTACGCAGCCCCGGTGTCATGCTGGGTTATTGGAACAATCACAAGGCGAGCTACCGGGCGATCGACCGGGACGGCTGGCTGCATACCGGCGATCAGGCACGGCTCGACGACGGGCATGTCTATATTACCGGTCGTCTGAAAGAGATACTGGTGCTCGCCAACGGCGAGAAAGTGCCGCCCGCCGACCTTGAGATGGCGGTGGCGGAGGACCCCTTGTTCCAGCAGGTGATGATTGTCGGCGAAGGCAAGCCCTACCTGGGTGCGCTCGTGGTACTCAATCCGGAAGAATGGAGCACGCTGGCAGCGTCGCAGGGCCTTGGCGCGGAGGCCGTAGACAGCGCGCAAGATGAGACCGTGCAGAACCTGATGCTCGAACGCATCGCCAGGCAGCTGGAGGATTTTCCCGGCTACGCGAACGTCTACCAGGCCGAGGTGATTGCCGAACCCTGGACCGTCGAGAACGAAATGCTCACCCCCACCCTCAAGTTGCGACGTAAGGAAATTCTGAGCAAATACGCCCATATCGTGGATGAGCTGTACGAAGGGCACGACCTGCCAGAAGACGATTCGGACTGAAAATCCTGCCGCGTGGTGGTTCCATACCCGGCTTTGCTAGAATAGTCACCGCAAGATCCATAGCGCAAGGCGGGTGTAGTTCAATGGTAGAACCTCAGCTTCCCAAGCTGATGACGTGGGTTCGATTCCCATCACCCGCTCCATCGCGCTTTCTAAGAAATTTCCGCTAAATTGCAGCGAATTGGACCGGCCGCAGTGAGCTGCTCGGAGGCCTGTCGATCGCGACACGGGGAATAAAAAAGAGCATAATTGCCATGTAGAATTTAAGATAATAAGCGATCTAAGGAACCGCGTGGACCATGGCGCACCCGGAACCACACAAACAAATCTTACGTCGAACGGGACTGTTCTCAGCCGCATCCGATGATGTGCTTGCACAAGTGGCTGAGCACATCGAGACCGTTAAGGTCGGCACGGGTGAAACCCTTTTCCAAAAGGGCGACACCGGCGACGCGCTCTATGTCATATTTGACGGCCACGTGCGGATCCATGACGGGGAGCTCACACTCAAGCGTCTGGGGCCGGGCGAAATGTTCGGCGAAATTGGCGCATTCAGCGAGGATGCGCGTAGCGCCTCAGTAACTGCGGATTCCGACACCTCGTTACTTAAACTACGCAAACAATCTCTACAGAATCTCCTTACGAATAGACCGGAAGCGGCAACCGATATCATTAGTACGTTGTGCCGTACAATCGGCAACCGGGTGCAGGAAATCGCCGACGATACCCGGCAAATAGCGGCACTCGAACACGAACTCGAGATCGGCCGAAAGATTCAGGCCGATTTCCTGCCCGACACCCTACCGGAAATCGCCGGATGGTCTATCGCCGCACACTTCCAGGCCGCCCGCGAGGTCGCCGGGGACTATTACGATGTCTTTCTCACGCCCGACGGTCGCAAACTGGCGCTGGTGATCGGCGATGTCTGTGGCAAGGGCGTCGGCGCGGCATTGTTCATGACACTGTTCCGTAGCTTGATTCGCGCCACCGCGACAGCCGAGAACTTCGACAACACCGGTAGGTTCCTGTCCTTTCTGACAAGCGAGAGTAATCCCGCACAGCTTGCCGAATGTGTGACATTCACGAACAGCTATATGAGCCGGACGCACGGGCGGTCGTCCATGTTCTCAACGCTTTTCTTTGCATTGCTGGATCCGACGGACGGTACCCTGCATTATGTGAATGCGGGTCACGAGGCACCGTTCGTGCTTCGCGCAGACGGGTCACGCGATCGACTCGAGACGACGGGCCCCGTTGTCGGAATTATGCCCGGCGCCGTCTATCAATGCGGCACGACTATCCTGAATCCGGGTGATATGCTTTTTGGCTATACGGACGGAGTCTCGGATGCGGTGAACGCCGCAGGTGATCTTTTCACCGAAGAGCGTTTACAATTGCAGCTGGAGTCGAATACTGGAAATGTCGGTGAACTGGTCGCTAATGTTCGTCAGGCGGTAGACGATTACTCGCAAGACGCGAGCCAGTTTGATGACATTACTATGCTGGCGGTTCATCGCAACTAATGCATGAGCGCGATACCGGTATCAATTTATTTTTCAAGAGCAATTAAGAACTGTAGGGAGGTTCTGCATCATGAGTAACGGTTTAGATATTTCCGTATCCCAAATGGAAGGCCGTGTGCCCGTGTCGGTCCTGCACATCACAGGACAGGTCGATGCGAGCAATGCAGGTGATTTGGAAACACGAGCAAGCGAAGTGATTGAAGCGGGCGCAAAGGATGTGCTGCTGGATCTAGCAAAGGTGGACTATATGGCCAGTGCGGGTTTTCGCGCGCTGCACGTGATTTACAACTCGCTCCATGGTGGTGTACCACAAGTCGGCGAGGCCAAGGCACCGCACCTGCAGATACTCGGCGCCTCCGACGATGTCCGTAAGATCTTCAAGACCCTGGGTTTCGATGCTTACCTGAATATTCATGACGATCTTCGCGAGGCGGTAGATTCGTTCTAACGAAGTCCGAACACCTAGTGACACCCGTTAACCGGCACATAGCCGTGCCGGCCGATCTCGATCGACTAGCCGAAGTACGTCGCTTTATTGAGACTACGGCAATGGAGGTGGGCGCCACGGCGTCTGTTACTAACGATCTCCGGCTCGCGGTAGACGAGGCGGTCACCAACATCATCGTCCATGGCTATCGTCACAACGCGGGCGATATCGAAATCGCCATGCAAGTAGCGAATGACACGGTGACAATCGTGCTGCGGGATCGTGCGCCGGCCTTCGATCCGACCAATCGCGCGCTCGAACGGACGACTGTACCTTTGCATAATCGACCGGTTGGCGGCATGGGTGTGCACCTCCTGCATACATTGTTCGACGAGTTACGCTACCATCGCACGGATGACGGCTACAATGAACTTACCCTGGTAAAGCGACTAGCAGCGACCGTCAGCTAAGACGTACTGGATCAACCAGGACCAGAACTTCACGCGGGCAATTAATAAGCCGCCCTTGCGGCGCCTCGCCCGCATGGGCACAATCAAGGACCAACAGCCGCCATCCAATAAACCGATTTGCGGCGGTCAAATCACTCGACGGAACGGACAGCTGGTTTGTTCGCGGTTAGTATATCGTCATGGCTCGCTATCTGAACCTTTCACGCGCCGCCCGGCTCGTCGGTGTCACCCGCGGCGTGCTGCAGAAAAAGATCCGTGCCGGCGAACTCACGACCTTCGAAGGCATGATCGAAATCGAAGAGTTGCGCCGCGCCTACCCGGACACACAAATCGAAGATAACCGCGTCCTCGAACGCATGCAGAAGATCAAGGACGAGGCCTTCACCCGCGCGATTCAGACCACCGCTGTCCTGCCCGACGCCGAGGTATTGGCCAAGCGATTGACGACGCTGAGCAAGGAACTCGCCAAGGCCAAGGTACAGGTGAGTCACTATGCCGAACTGACAGACATGCTCAAGCACCGCCTCGCCAATCTAACGGTAGCAGACGCAAGCACTCTCGGCGACGGCTTGCACGACTTTCAAGCCTGGTTTCTACAGACCCTGGAGGCGCAGACCAGTCCCAGCGCGGATGCCGAACAGCTCGTGGCCAAGGATACCTTACTGCGCATCATGGCCGCGCAGGTGCAGATCCTGCCGTCGGGGCATGAATTCTTTGTTGAGGGTAACGATTCCCTGCTCGAGTCGGCCCTGCGCGCAGGCTGCGCACCCAACTACGGTTGCCGCGACGGCCATTGCGGTCTCTGCAAGGCGACGGTGGTATCCGGCGAAGTGAAGAAGTTGCGGGAAACGCCTTATCAACTTTCCGATATCGAGGCGGCAGAGGGCGCGGTGCTCATGTGCTCACATACCGCGGTCAGCGAACTGGTCCTCAAGACGTTCGAGGCCGCGGGTGCAGATGACGTCGCACAACAGACGATCACCGGGTCGGTAAAAATGCTCGAACATCCCACCGACGACGTCTTGCTCGTCCATGTGCGCACGCCGGAGACCGCGCGTTTGCGATTCCTGGCAGGACAAAACGCGGAGCTGCGCCTCGCGGACAGTCCGCCGACGAGCTATCCCATCGCCAGCTGTCCCTGCGATGACCGGAACCTGCAATTCCACATCCCACGACCACATGATAGCGATGATACGGATGAGTTGTTCAACGCCTTACATCATGGCGACGCCCTTACCATCGTCGGTCCGGCGGGGGACTTTCTGTTGCGGGAAAACACCGGTCGTGCACTGATCTTCGTCGCCTACGAGACCGGTTTCGGTCCGATCAAGAGTCTGATCGAGCATGCCATGGCGGTGGATGCCGCCGAATATCTGCATTTATATTGGATTACCACGTCACCGCATGGCCACTATCTGAACAATCTCTGTCGCGCCTGGACCGACGCCCTGGACAACTTCAGCTACACACCTCTGCTGGCGGATGCCGGTGATGATGCCAGGGTTTCTGCAGACACCCTGGCACGCCAGCTCGCCACCGTCACGCGAAGTCACTCGGATATGGCGGATTTTGATATTTATGTCGCGGGACCGGCGCCAATCGGCGACGTTGCGCGCGATCATTTCCGTGCCGGCGGCTTGCCTGACGACCAGCTATTCGTGGCGTGAGACATGCGCAGCCTCGCTGATCACGACGGCTTCAGTGACCGGCTTCTGGCCTGGTTCGATCGCCACGGCCGCAAACACCTGCCCTGGCAGCAACGCACCGATGCCTATGGGGTATGGATCTCAGAGATCATGCTGCAGCAGACCCAGGTCGCGACTGTCATTCCCTATTACCAGCGCTTCATAAAACGTTTCCCAACGATCGCGTCCCTGGCCGAGGCGAATCTCGACGACGTGCTGCACTTATGGACCGGGCTGGGTTATTACGCCCGCGCCCGCAATCTGCACAAAGCGGCGCGTATCATCGTCGACCAACACGCCGGCACATTCCCGCGCGACTTTCACGCGGTAGTGGCCCTGCCCGGCATCGGCCGCTCCACCGCCGGCGCCATCCTCGCGTTTACTCGCGGGCAACGCCACCCGATTCTCGATGGTAACGTCAAGCGTGTGCTGACACGCTTTTTTCGTATAGCCGGCTGGCCGGGCGAGGCGGCGGTGGTACAAGAGCTCTGGCAGCTCGCCGATGCCCTCACACCCGCTGTCCGGATCGCCGACTATACCCAGGCGATCATGGACCTGGGCGCCTCCGTGTGCACTCGCAACAAACCTGTCTGCACGGATTGTCCCCAGGTACGCTTTTGTCACGCCTACCGCTTCGCGGAGCAGGATGAACTCCCGGCGCCGCGACCGCGACGGACGTTGCCGCAGCGTGAAACGGCGATGCTGGTCATCCGCGATCAACAGGACCGTGTCCTGCTGGAACGACGACCCCCGTCCGGTCTATGGGGTGGATTGTGGAGCCTGCCAGAATGCCCATCGATAACCGAGGCGCGGAGCTTCGGTCGCAAGCGTCTCGGCCTCGAAATCAAACCCGCCGCACCCTGGAAGCCCGTTCAGCATAGCTTCAGTCATTTTCAACTGCGTATCACGCCGGTGCCGGCGCGTCTGCAGGGGCCAGTAGAGGGCGTAATGGAGAATACGGGGCTGGTCTGGTATAACCCCGACCTCCCGGATGCGCGCGGCCTGGCCGCGCCGGTCAAACGATTGTTGGAACGATTGAGGAAGCCCGAATGAGCCGAATGGTGCACTGCGTAAAACTGGACAAGGAAGCGGAAGGTCTGGACTTTCAAACGTATCCGGGCGAACTCGGCAAGCGAATCTTCGAAAATGTCTCGAAGGAGGCCTGGCAGATGTGGATGCAACATCAGACCATGCTCATCAACGAGTACCGGCTGAATCCGCTCGATCCCAAGGCGAAGGAATTCATCAAGACGGAAATGGAAAAGTTCTTTTTCACCGGCGATTCCACCGCCCCGGAGGGATATGTGCCCCCGCAGGAGGGTTGAATCCGTGCGTCCCGACGTGCATTTTTACAACACCTTCGCGATTCCTCTATAATGCGCCCTCCCCGGCCCGGCCTTATCCCGTGACCGGTTCATTTCGCCGGGGACAGACAAGATTCTCTCTAATGGCCAGGTAGCTCAGTCGGGTGAGCGGGAGAAAGAAAAAGGTACTAAACGTACCTTTTTCCCCGCGAACGCCCGGCCAGGGAAGCGGAGCGCGGCCGGGCCGGGACTTCACGCAGCCGGCACTGTTACGCCAGGGAGGGCAAGAAAGATTTTACTAATGGCCAGGTAGCTCAGTCGGTAGAGCAGGGGATTGAAAATCCCCGTGTCGGCAGTTCGATTCTGTCCCTGGCCACCATTTTCCTAGCAGCCAATTCAGTATCATAAACCCGCGCCGTGGGTTTGATTCGCCCAGAATCGAACTGCACTAAAAGGACTTCTGGTCGCTTCGGCCATCCATGGCCTCTCGCGACACTAGCGCATCCCTGCGCGTCGTCCCTGGCCACCATTTTCCCGACGTCGCCCTGCGTCGCAAGCCACACGGTGCAGCGCACAGTATCATATATCGCGCAGCCATCTCTGATCTTCGCGCTTGATCCGGACCGCGTTTGCCGGCGGACGCATAAATGAGAATTCGATATACTTCCACCACGCACAACCCTATTTTATCAGCGACTCGTGCGAGTGCTCTTCAATGTCGGGACATGTCGTAATCAACAGGGAATCCAGCCTCAATTACCGGGCCCGCGCCTTCAAGGTCTTCGTCGACGGCCAGCATGTGGATGATATTCGCAATGGCCAGCGCGTTACGCTCGACGTGCCCGCCGGTGCGCACCGAATTCAGCTCAAGATCGATTTCTACAAGTCTGCCGAGCTTCCCGTAGAGGTAAACGAAGGACAGGCGGTGCAGCTGCTTTGTGGACCGCCCAAGGGGGTGGACGGTATCTTGCGTGCGTTTCAGACGACCGACTATTTGACCCTAAGGCCGCTTGAAGCGGGTGCGGCTGGCCGCGTCAGTCAGGAGTCCGATCGCGATGAGCCACGACCAACCCGATCACCCGATTCCACAAAGGGTGACGCGGTCGCGCCGGGTACCATTTTCATTTCATACCGCAGAAGTGACAGTGAATATGTGATCGGCCGAATCTATGATCAACTGACCCAACACTTCGGTCACGATGCCGTATTCAAGGATGTGGATTCGATTCCTCTCGGCGTTGATTTCCGTGAACACCTGGACCAGGCCCTGGCGGACTGCCGCGTGTTCATCGAGGTCATCGGGAGCACCTGGTTGAATGCGACCAGTAACACGGGGAAACGCCGCCTGGACAGCCCCACCGACCATGTCCGTATCGAGATCGAGGTCGCACTCAAGCGCAAAATTCCAGTGATTCCCTTGCTGATTCATGGGATCGAGATCCCTGACCCCGACGCGCTTCCGGAAAGCATTCGCGATCTCGCGTTTCGCAACGGCATGCCGCTGCGGCCCGACCCTGACTTTCAGCGTGACATTGAGCGTCTGACCGCATCTATAGCAGCCACGGTTCGCTGATTTTCCGCAATCGGATCAGTGCCGATTGCCTCCATGCGTGAACCAATTATTCGAGATCGCTTTCCAGCTCATCATGAATCCATTTGAGCGCCGCAAGATCGCTGCGCCGAAGTAGTTCGGCCTTGCTTTTGCTCGGTCGGCGAGGCGCCAGGCGGGTCAAAGCATCGACCAGAAAAACAAACTGGTCGAGGACGGAGCGCTTCTGCCGCGTCGAGGCTTTCCCCGACCATGCCTTGCGATAGCTATCGCAAATCTCACCCTTATGACGCGCAAGCGCACCGCCTAAATGGCGGACAAGCAAACATTCGGCCGGCACAATCCAGTTCCAGAAACTCGGTTGCTGTTTGTCGCGCTTTTCAGCAGTGGCCCGCGCGACATCATGCAATGACTCAAGCGACTCGGCCGGCGCGACCTCCTTCAAGGCCGCGACCGGGACGCCTGTGATGGACAACAAACGCCAGGCCATGAGCCAATTGTTAAGCGGATAGGTGTCGAGATTATTTTGTGCCACCGCGATCTCGTGCGCCCGCTTGTAGTGTGTCGCCATGGCCGTCAATGCATCGATGAGTGCGGTTCGGGTACGCACGACCAGAGCCAAACGCTTATTGGCGCTGGCAATGAGACTTGCCCGCTCCGAGGTTGCGCCCGCAATCGCTTCCAGGCCTTCGATCTCGGCAATGGATTTATGAATCAGTGACTCGGGGGATGCGCCGTCAGGCGCGTTTTTGCCCTGCTGCGCAAGTTCGACGGCCCAGCGCGCCCGCAGGTTTGCCAGTTGCTCGATGGTCACGAGCCCACAATCGGCCTTTTCGATCGCAAGCGCCGTTTCGTAATGCCCGACAGCCTGTTCGAAGCGGCCCAGCTCACGGTAGGCCCGTGCCATTGCCGCGAATAGTCGCGCATTCTGTCGCCACACACGCGGTAGAGCGGAACCGATCGCGTCCAGACGCCGCTCGAGGGCCGCCTTGCTTTCCGGATCATCGGACTCGCGTTTGGCGCGAGTGGCGATGTTGTCGAAGACCTTAATCGCCTGCCCGGTGGATACCGGCATGGGCTCTGCGTGGTCACGCCGCCCGCGGCCCTGTATGCGCAACCGATAAGCCGGGTCGCCGTAACACTGATAGGCACCCCAGGTATTCACATGAGAGTGCTTGTGGTAACAGACGCGTCGCGCTTCCTCGACCGCACGCCCGAAACTGGCGCCACCCAGCATCGTGTCATAAAAAACTTCCGCGAAATCGTTCGCCGCGGCGTCATCCACGGCCCAACCGGCGGCTACGACGGCGCGTACGCCCATCTCGATCAACTTGGTCGCCACATTGGCGGCGAAATCACCGGTCGGGAAACCCTCAATGAACCCCAGGTGACAGCAATTGATAAACACCAGCTCCGGCAAGCTACGCATCTGCCCGAAGACCTGGGGCGTGAGTAGCCAATCCTTACCCAGCACCATTCCCGCTCGCGGTGGTTTTCCGGCATCCGCCGGCTCGTAAATTCCGTGACCGGCCAAATGCAGGATCTTGTAATCACCATTGAACAGCGCGCTGGTCACATCGGCGGCGGCGCGGCGAATCAGGCTGGTCACGCTGAAACGGGACTCTTCCAGCACGCGCGCGGTTGCCTCCGCTTCCGTCTGCGCCCCGGGTAGCTCCATCAAATGACTCACCGGGTCGCCGATCACCAGGGCGGTACTCGCGGCGACGTTGGCGACACTTACCGGGCCACGCGGCAGTTCCAACTGCCGCAGAATTCCGGTGCGCACCACGATCGGTGCCCGATCGCCTTTCTGGCGATCATGCAGCAACTCCCAGGGATAGCGGGCCGCACCTTCGTTAACCACCAGCACCAGGCGGTGCTCGCCCAGGGTGTATTGCTTGAGCTCATTCGGCAGCAGCAACTCGAACAGGGTATTCGCCGAACGACGGTCCCAATCCGGCCGCAGAATCGCCGAGTTTACGAAATTGTCGATCAACTTTCTTTCGGTGGGCAACATGCGCATAGGGGCCTTCGCGCGATCACCCATCAAGGTGTACCTGAGTGCGCCACCTTCCTCAAAAATGCGCAGCCGGCGCCACCAGCTTTGATCTTCGTCGAAGGTCACGCGATTCAGGCGGCCGCGGATCTCTCGAATCGGAAGCTTTACCGCAAAGCGCGCCCCATAGTCCGTGTCCGCTGCCAGACGCCGCAACACCTCGCCGGCCTCGACGGCACGGTCTTCGAACAGTTCGACGAAGATTACCTCCTCCACCCAGGCAGGTTCGTCGCGTTCCTGCTCGGCGAGGGCCGTGTTGGCGGCCTCGACACCGCTCAGGATTGCCTTGATCGAATCGCCTACAGAGAAACCACCGGCGCCGGAACCGATCAACAGGGATGCAAAGCGCACCCCCGCTGTCTGCTCACCGCGCTCGGCAAGTTCGAGTACATAGTCCACGAGCACCCGTTTGATACCGGCTTCCAGAATATGCGGTGATAATGCACCGAAGGTACCAAGTCCGATCACAAGCGCACCGGGCGGCTCACCGCCGGGCTCGAGGAACACCCGCGCTGTTTTCTTCGCCCCGGGGTAAAGACCGAGATGGCGTCGCTTGCTCATACGATAGTCCATGGCCTTGTCGAGAACGCCCTCCGCGCCGACCAGGGTATCGCCCTCGTAGTGACCGACTGCCACCGGCACCTTGAGGTTGCGGAGATTGCCGTGCACCACCGACACCTGCACCTGATGCACCGCTTCGACACCCGGCGCGATGTAACTGCGGTAACCCAGCGCCGCCTCCTCGATATCCTGCGCATCGGGAAAGGCAACCGGCTCGTCATCGGGCAGAACAAAAGTTTCCGGCGCGCCGCGCAACACAGCCGGCGCGGTATCCGACAGCCGCGTCGTCATTCCGCGCTCGAGCAGATCAAGCAGGGCGGCAAACCCGGGAACATGGTTCGCCAGTGCGCCATGCTCGGCCTCCATATACCACGTCGGCACACCGGCCGGGATGCCGGTCTGCCAGGGTACGCGCCCGTCACCGGCCGCGGTGGCGATAAAGCGAATCCGATCCTTGCGCGATTTCGCATTTGGTACGAGTTCGTAACCGATCGGCGTCGCCTCCGCGCGCCCGGCAACATAAATCATGTGCTCAGGTTCGATCGGGCTGCTGTCAAGTATTTCCCGCGTGCGCTTCGAGCGATCAAGATCGGCTTGCGTTGGCGCCGACCAATTCTTGTCGTCAACCGCGAGTAGTTCCTGCCAGGCCGCGCGATCGTAGAGTTCATGGTCGTTGTCTGCCGGCAACAACTCCAACATGCCGCGAAAGCGCGAGATGATTTTCAGTAGTTCACCACGATCGTGCTTGAAATCAATCGCCGCGAGCAACTTGATAAGCCGATCCCGCCCGACCAGGGCGCGCGGAATCGAGAACGAACCACCATTGGGCGTACCGAGCATGACCAGGCGTCCGCCCCGCTCCTTAATGCTTTGCCAAGTCCGGGGATGGTCGTGAATCATTACCCGCGCCAACAGGCCGCCCATGGAATGAGCGACCAGGCGCACCGGCTGGTCGGTACGACCGAGTGCCGCTTCGATGTCGGTGGCGAGTCGCTTTGCCTCTTCCTGCAAGGAACGCCGCCAGTCATAGGGGAATGGGCGCACTTCATGAGAAGTACTCAAGAAGTCGACGAATTTTCCATAGGTCTTGCCGACCAGTCCTTCGGGCGCGACTTTGGGGTTGGTAATGCGCAGCCGATCGAAGCCGCCCGCGGCGATCTCCAGCGGATCCATCCAATGGCGGTCGCCCTCGACTTCAAGGTGGCTTCCCATGATGCCCGGCAAAAGGAATGCGACCGGCTGCGGCACGCCGCTGCGCTTTTGATAACTGCGCGCAGTCAGGATCGGTGCTTCGATTGCCAGCGGCTGGAATCCCGCGTCCTCGCCCGGCTGCCGGGTGAGTCCTGCGACCAGCAGGCCGGCGGTCTGCGGATTTCGGAAATAATTAAAGTGACTGACATGGGTGCCCTGGTCCGCAAAAAACCGGGCACCTTCAGCGCGCGTCAAACCGCCATACATCGCGTCGGTATTAACGACGAGGTCGTGGTCGGTACGATAATAGAGGTCGGTGAGCCATTCCTTGAGTGTGCCAAGCACACCCTCGCCTTCCGTGTCGCCCGCAATCACAGATAAATCGGCACCCGATTCCACTCCGGGGCGATTCAACACCTTGATCAGCGGCGCGCTTGGCATCTGCGCTTCGAGACCGGGTAAGGTGGCCGGGTCGGTGCGCTTCTTCACCGTCAACAACAGCAACGACTTGGCGAACTCGTAGGCCGTGCTCTGCTTCAGTCCAGGTACCAGACCTAACGCGTTAAGCAAGAAGGTGAGATAACGATCCAGGCGACGGCTGGCGAGCAAGGTACCCCGCGCCGGGCAGGCCACGCGCACGAAGCGCTCCACCTGCGGATTCTTTGCCTTGAACAGGCGATTGAGCTCGTCGATAGCCTTGCGGTCGCGGGCGCGATCGATCCTGGTGCCGTCCTCGGTGGTCGTGTTCTTGAAGAGGGCCTTTTCGTCGGCGAGGAACGCAACGCGCGGCTTTTCCGCGGCATCCCGCAGCTGACCGCGACAAAGTATCTCACCGACCAGACCGCCGCGGGAATGACTCACCAGGTGCAGTCGCACGTCTTTAGGCAGCGAGCGCAGGAGTTCCACCACGTTTTCCAGAGGACTCAGACTCAGGGTGCGGTGTTCGAAGGCGTAGACATGGCCCGCGTATGCCTCGTCGAGTTCGCGGGCGAAGTCCGGGTTGGACTCGCGCAGCTTGCTGAAACTGCCTTCGGTACTCGAAGCAGTGCCGTGAATAAAGAGCAGTATGGGTCGATCGGTTGGCAGCGCGCTAGCCTTGACACGTTCACCGAGAAAGTTCTCGTCCGCGGCGGTCGTACCGCGGATCGGCAAGCGATACACGCCGGGACCTTCGACCAGCTTCGCCTCGATGCGTTCGATGACCGTCTCGGCGATCTTCTCGGCGGGATCGATATCGAGCACCCGCAGCGCCTTGAGTAACCACTTGCCAAGGCCACGGGTGCGGCCGCCCATAGCCATGCGCTCGGGTACCACGAGTTCATCTCGCGCCTTGCCACGCTGGGCGGTCTTCGGTGCGGGAGAAAATCCAGCGCGGAACTCCGCGACCGAGGTCCAGAGCGTGGCGCCGTCTTCGAATTCCAGTTCGAGTACCGCGTCTGCCGGAACATCTTCAATCAAGACATCGCCGGTAGACACGCCTGCCCGGCTGACCGTCCCCACCTCGACGGCCTCCAGCGTACGGGTCTTGAGAAACTTACCGGTTCCCGCATCATCGGGACGCTGTGTTTCGTCTCTGGTACCACGAACCCGAATATTCGGCACTGCTATCCTCCAGGTTATTCTTGGTTGGTCTTGGCACCGGCCGTGCGGTCTACGGCCGGCGACCGGACGAATGCCTGTCCGGTCGCCGACATCAAACGTCGATGACTAGCGGAACGCGGTGATGCGATATTCGCCGGTCCGATGCTCACTATAGTGACGGACCTGCACGAAATACTTGCCCATCTCCAGTTCTGCCTGAATTAGTGAGTTGCGACCGATACCGCCGTCATCGTTTTCGGCCACCAGATGCGTCTCGCTGTCAGGGCCGTACAGCGCTACTACCGTGTCGGTATCACCAAAGGTCTCGATGGTATACACCGCCGGTCTGTCCGCAACGAGTGAATAGAGATCCTGCTCGCCGGCCTGGCTGATCTCGGCTTCGATGGACTCACCGATACCCAGCGGCTGTGCCGCCTCCTCGGGGGTCGCGCGACCGGGATACATTTCGGCGCTGCGCACAAACTCCTCATCCTGACCGGATAGCTTCTCATTTTCGTGGGTGGAAATACCATTCAGGGTCCATTCCGCCGGGAAGGCATAAAGCATGATGGAGTCCGGATCGAAATTCGTACCAAGTATCTGGTCGGCCGTGTATTTGCGCAGCACATTGTGCCGCACCGTGGCTTCATCCCAGAAATTCGGCGGCCCGGCGAGTTCGCGGATCACTTCTTCCTCATTCCACTGGATGCCACCCACGGGATTCGAGTGCTCATGGGCCAGGCCGATCATATGGCCGAATTCATGCAGAATGACACCCTCGTCCTGCCAGCCCAGATTCAGGGTCGCGGCGTTTTGCGGAATATGTAGATTGTCTGTGCCCACATAAGACCAGGCGCCGTCACGCGGATCGAAAGTCACGCGAATCTCGGCGGACGGATCATCCGTAAACACGAAGTCCAGATTGGCGTGCTGAGTCCATTCCGGCGCGATCTGGCGCACCATATCCTTCTGTGAATCGCTCCCCTCAAGGAAACGGATCCTGATGGTGCTGCCGTTGACCCAACGTTTGTCACGCGGGGCAATCGCGCGCATTCGGCCTTCGACGGACCGCATGCGCTGGGGACGAAACATATCCTGTGGCAGGATTTTGTCGTAACACATCTTACGGGCACTAGGCATGACATTTCTCCTTAGCTACTGGCTTTGTTGACGACCCCATGTCGCCAACTTCCTTGGCACAACTAACGGAACTAACCGCCGCGTTGGCGGATAAACGAATAGGAACGAAGGACTGCGCACGGGAACGAGGCAAGAATGAAAACAAGCGGGCGGGTACGGGCCGGTTCGAAACAGCGGGGCATAACTGCCGCCTCGAATACGATCCGGGAATCCGTCGTGTGTCGGCTCCATGTTGCGCCGTCCTCGACCATGGCGTCCTGTCTCCGGCAATTCCATTGCCCACCCCAATCCGGTGGGCGTGCTTTCTGGCTTATGCGAGCATTCTACGCCGGTCGATTTTCCGTATCTAGCAGGCAGGAAATGTGCCAGCCTTATAGCAATGGCGACGGGAATCAGGCCCGGAAGAATGAGTCAGGGTGTGCTCGGCGTAACCAGGCCGAAGGTCCTGGCCAGCATGGTGTCGAAGTCGAGCTGCGACACCACCGCCTTGGGGCAGTAGTTCGTGCCGTCACAGCCCGCGGTGATGCCTTCCGCGGCGAGCTGCTCGATCCAGGCGGCGGCGAAGTCGCCACCCCCAACGTCATCGTAACGCGTATTCGTGATCGTCGGCGGCGTATAAGCGGAACCGTGCTTTGCGCGTAAGAGCAGAATCGCGAGTGAATCCCGGGTCAGCATGTGCCGTGGGCAATAGCTGGTGGCGGAACAGCCCTCGGTAATCCCCTCGTCGGCCAGCTGCTCGATCCAGGCGGCGGCAAAATCACTCCCTGCTGCATCGTCGAAGCGGGTCGTGATAATCGAAGGCGGTGTGTAACCCGTGCCGTACTTTGCCCGCAGAATCCAGACGGCGGCGAGCGCGCGGGTGACCGCATCCGCCGCCACTGCAGGGCGGAAGTTCTCAACTTCCTGGCGGATATTGGTCATGGACAGTGCGTTGTGAGCCTGTCCCGGCTGACCTTCCGCCACGCCACAGGGGAAACCGTTGCACTGCAGGTCCGGATTGGAGAAGAGCCCGACAGCAGGACTGATGTAGCTCATGATGGTGCCGAATCTCCCGTTGAAACCGTGGCCGAAGGAATAAGGAAATACCCCCGGTATGCCGGCGTGCAGCCGATCATGGGCATTGCCCATGTTATGCCCCAATTCGTGGGGCAGGGTGTAGTCGTCACAGGAGTAGATAAAATCGAAGCCGTCACTCGTCACCGAGTAGGCGTAGTCGATATCCAAGGCCGGAATCGTGCCGTTCTCGCCCAGCACGTAGGCTATACCGCAGCCGCCATGCCACGCAAACTTGTAGGGACGGATCAGGGCCACCAGATCGGCGCCGTGTTGGTTACGCAACGTCGCGACATTACTGAAGGCACCGGTGCCATCGGTCATTCGATCCAGCGCCACGCCGTTATCATTGAAGTCGGTGTAGTCAACCTCCGCCGCGTGCACCATGCGCAGAGCAATCGGAACCTGACTGTCGTCCAAGGACAGGTTCGACAGGGCGATGAGATGATCCAGGCGCGCCTGCAGTGCGCTGCCCGGGTAGGTGATAACCATGCCGGGTGTGTACATCAGCATCACATCGACCACTGTATCGCCCGCCGCGGCGGAAGCGGCGGTCGGAGGCGCCGCTGCCGATCCACCGCCAGCACTCGGAACATCCGGCGCCGCGCGTGTATCGTACTGCACATTCGGCGGCGGCCGCAGTCCCGCCGCGTTCTCATCGAGCAAGAGTGTCGCGCCGTCTTGTGTGATGAGCTTGAAACGACCTCGCGGCGTGACAATGGTACCGACCACCGTGCCATCAGTGCCCCGGGTAACGACGGCGCGGAACCCTTTGCCGGCATTTTCCATTTGGCCCACCCAGGTGCGGCTGCCGCTTTTGTGGTCATGAATACGATCCTGGACAAGATCGATTTCGTAGTCCGACCGCAATCTGGCTCGAAACCGTTGGCCCCGTGGCGAGAAAAATAGATCGCGACTCAATCGGCCCCGCTGCATCGCTGCAGCCGAAAGCTGCGCCAGAGCCGGCGGCATCGCCGCGGGCGGCAGCGACTCAAACAGGGTCGGCGGCGCGGCACGAGCCGCGGGCTGCAACAGAATGAAAATGGTGAAGATGCGGATGATCACGGCAACAATGGTGCGATCTCGCCCGCTGTCCTCACCGCATGAAATGCGATACATCGAACTGAAACGTCGGGTGGGCGTATACAGTAATAAAGTATAGTCACTGCCGGCTTGGATCGCAGCATCAATCTGCAAAAACCTTTTAAAGACGCGGATTTTCACGCAATCCGTGAGTCCAGCTTAGGCTATCGATGAGTCAGGCACATCCACTGCAAGCTGATTTTGCATTCCGAGCCACAGGGATGATTCCTCTATCTTTTTTGCCAATAAGGTAACGGGCTCAGCCGCCTGTCAACCGATGCCGGCCACCATCGTTGCTACATATTGCGTATGGGTTATATCGGCTGCGCGCCGGAACGCCCCCTAAGCATTGGTGACGATTGAAATACGGAGGTATGCAATGAAGAAGACCGCTTGGTTGGTACTGTTACTCGGCATGTCTGTCAGCGTGCCGGCACTCGCCCACGAGCGTAATGCTCTCGGCCATTCCGCACAGGAACTGGCAGAGTCGGCCTCGCGTATTCATCGCGTCGCCGAGCGTCGCGGGATGCCCTGGCTGACGGAGAAATCCTACGCGCTTGCGCGCGCCGCTCGCCATCTCAAGCACGATGCGAAAAAGGGTGTGCACCGCAAGCACCTGCGGAAACAATTTAAACGCGTTGCGAGACAATTCCATCAACTCAACAATGCGTTTGAGAATAGCCCGCGCCTGCATCACCGGCCACGTATGCAGCGAAAATTTTCCTATGTGAAGCGGGCATTCAGGGACACGCGGCATGCGATGTTTTCCGGCTCCGCTTACGCATATCATCGCGATCACGGGCGTGTCCGCGACTATGATCATGACCGCCGTCACGACGATCGGTCGTACGATTCGCGACCGTGGTTGAAGGAGCGATCCTCGCACACAGACGCCGGCTCACATGCACATGGCAACCACCGTAAGAATCGCACCATTTATTGAGTTCCCAACCTCCTCCTTGGGCATCGAGCGCGGCAGCCGCCGCGCTCTTTTTTTAAGTCCGATTCGTCTGTCGGCTATTTCGTCCGCATCACCCAGCCCACGTAGATCGCAATCAAAAACAGCAACAAAATCAGGCCCACGATCAGTAGCCCTTTGTTTCCGGGTGGGGCCTTGTCTGTGCTGAGGACTGTCAGTTCGCTGGGCGCACCCGGAAATCCCTCTAATCCGGACGGACTCACGGCAGTCACGCGCCAGAACAGTTTTCCCGTCGGCAGGCCTTCGGCGGCCCAGGTCGTCTCGGTGAGATTGCCGGTCCGCGCCAGCAGCGTGCCGCAATCGGGATCTCTGCAGACCTCGACCAGATAATGCGCCGCGCCCTCAATGGGGCTCCATATGAATACGGGATTCGCGTACTTGAACTGTGCGCCCGGCTCCGGCTGTGTGGCCAGCGGACGCGGCAATAGTTTTTCCGGTGGACTGGGCGCCTGGCCATCCTCAACCGCGGTACCCATACCCGTCGGCACGTCGACCGTCACGCCGCCTGCTTCCACTTGCGAGGAACCGACATAGACCATGATCTTGGAAACCGTGTCACCCGCCCGCTGGGTGCGTGTTTGCGCACGCCCATCGGCGCCGCGCTGCGGACGGGATACGGTCTCACCGACCAATATCTCAATCTCGGCCGCCTCCGGTTCGATAGTCGCGAGGTTCAGGTCTGCACTGCCGCTTTCGATCTCGATGGCGCTGCGTTGTATGCCGACCGAGCCCTCCCGGTAGCCACGCAGGAATACCTGCGAGTATTCGGTGAGCGTCAATCTCGAGTCACGGTCGAACTCGAGCTCGGCGGACGATTGCGCCAGGGTTCGCACACCGTCTTCCGCCTGCAGTTGGTCGCCTGGCGCCGCGAGCGCCCAGCCACTTTGGCGCAGATTCTTGTCGACCTTGTTGAAGGCCTTATTGATCAGGGCCTGTTGCGCGGGCACTTCTTTTTCGATAATAACCGGCTCGGGTTCGGGCTCCGGTTCGGGAATGATCTCGCGTACGCCGGTAATGACGCGAATGCGCTGCCCGGGATAGAGACGGTTGGGATTCTTCAGGTCCGCGTTTAACTTCCAATTGTCCTGCCAGCGTTCCCAGGTACCCAGATATTTCTCGGTGATGCTCGTCAGCGTCTCCCCTGCCTGCACATCATGCCAGCCGATCACATCTTCGAATACCACACCGCTCGCGATATCGGCTTCTGCTTCAGTCGCGTTATTGCTAATTGCCAGCGCGCTGGTACAGAACAGTGGTATGCATAGCAGCAGTAGTAGATGATTTATCCGCCTCATTTTCATTGCGTCCCCCCTCCAGCATGCGGGCTTGGAGTTTTTTTGGTGATAACTTGTATTCCGCGCCCAAGGCGTGTTCCAGCTCATCGGCAAGCGCCCCGGCATCACTTGGGCGATCGCCGACGCTCGATGCCAACATCCGCATTACAAGCCGATTTAGATCGGCGGGTGTCTCCGGCCTTAACGTGTCAGCCGCGGTGATGCCTGCAAATGTGTTCTTGATATCTTTGGGTGGCATGCCTTTTAAACGGAACGGCATATGCGCCGTCAAACAGCGATACAGGACGGCCCCCACCGCGAATATATCACTGCGCTCACTGAAGTAACCCTTGAGCCAGATTTCCGGGGCGAAGAATTGCGGCGTTCCTTTCAGGAATTTATCTTCTTTGCTACTGGTCGAGCGTATTTCCGCCACACCGAAGTCGGTAATTTTTACGGAACCATCATAGCCCAGCAGGATATTTGCCGGCTTGATATCCCGGTGCACGATACGATGGCGATGGGCCGCGCCCAGGCCGTGCAAGACGGCAATACCGATCGACACGACTTCACCGATCGAGAGTTTACCTCTCATTTTCAGGTGGTCATACAGACTAATGCCTTCGATCAGCTCCATGGCGATAAATGCCGCGTCGCCGGCGCTCACCACATCATAGACGGTTACGATGTTCGGGTGTGTGATGCGCGCGACCGTCACGGCCTCCTGAATCAGCTGCTCGCGCAGCTTTTCCGTGTCCCAGTCCTGCTTGGCGTCGAACTTGACGGTCTTGAGCGCGACCTGTCGCTCGAGTTTCGGATCCCAACCACGAAACACGGTGCCCATGTTGCCTTTGCCGAGAACATCGATTACCTGGTAGCGATCGAGAAACACCTTGCTGAGGTTACGACCGTCCTCGATATGCTGTTCCAGCTGGGTGAACGCCTGCTCCAACTGCTCGATTTCTGAACCGCCGCCGGTGCCGGCTGACTCGCCGGCCAGGTTACGTTGGGCATCGATAAGTCGGCGTAGCGGCCGCACCACCTTACTGTAGGCGCCCACCGAGAGCAGAATGGTCAGTGCGAGGACCCCGGCAAAGGCATTGGCAGCGGCGCGCCACATGCGTCGAGTAGCTACTTCGGCGATACGCGCCGGTTGCCGCGAGATGACAAACCATGCCGCGCTCGGCACCGCGGCAAATGCCGATACGCCCGTCACGCCACTTTCGGTCGGAAAATGATCGGCGCCGGAACGTAGATTGCCCGAACGGGCAAGGTTCACCATCTCGGATGGAAAATCTTCCAGACCGGTGCCACTCCCTGCCAATACCCGGCCGTCATTGGTCGCCAGCACCAGGGCGGCCGCCTCGCCCAACTCTACCGGGCTGATTGCCTCGTTAATCGGCTTGAGATCGGCCACAAGCTGCACGATGAGCTTGAGATTGGGGATCGGCAACTGCAATCTGACCCAGGATCCGTCTTGGGTAACAAACGCCGATACCTTTTGCCCGCTGACTTCACCGATCGCCGTCGCGATCGTGTCGTCGAATCCCTTGCGCTTGGCCAGCTGCACCAATTCCACCTGTTCAGCCTGCGTGGAATACACGCCGGCAGCAATGATTTCGGGCTTCGCTAAAAGAATGCCCGTCAATATTTCGCGCGCATCCGCCGATTTGGGATCCCGATAAAGGTTCGGATTACGGGCGGCGGATTCCGCCACACCGCGCAGCACGCTCAGGTAGCTGCCGATTCGGTCCGCGGTTGACCGCACCGCGATCAAATGGGTTTGCTGGGCCTGCTCGATAATGCTATCCCGGCTCGAGACGATCTGATAGGCAGTGATAGCAAACGGCAACACGCCGACCGCCACCAGGCCAAGCACTACCCATGTGATAATCGAAAACGATTTCGGTCGCATTGAGATCAGCTGAGTGATGGCGCCTCTATATCGGGCGACGCCGTAATGCCCATGTCGCGTTCTTGTTGTCATGGCTCAGTGCGGGCACCACTGATTTTCGGGCCGGCATTACGGAAAAACAAGTCTGCCGCACAGAAATTCCGCAACATTTCCATAATTCCGTATGGGAACCGGGCGGCCTTGGTCGCTGCGGGCACGCAAACTGTTCCCAGCCGGGTCCGTGGGCCGCGATACCCGGCATGCGTCGTCAATCCCGACCCGACAACGCCTCGGGCAGTTCTTCCTGAATATACGTCTCGCCCCTGTAATAGCGCGTGACCACTGTGAACAACAGGGCAGTGATCAGCATCAACAGTGTGAAAAACACATAATAGTCTGCGCCGGCCAGCTTGCTGCTACCGTCCGGATTCTGGATAAAAAAGTTCACCGCGCTGGTAAATAAATTGCCAATGGATATCGACAACATAAAAAATGCCATTACAAAAGACTTCATCGCCCTGGGCGCCTGGGTATACGAGAACTCGAGACAGGTGATCGAAATCATGACCTCCGCGGACGTGAGCACCACATAGGCCAAAAGCTGCCAGGCAATGTGTGGGACCTCGCCGGCGTCGATGCGAAACTGCAACCAGGTAGGGATAGCGAAGGCCGCCGCCGTGATAAACATCCCAACAGCCATCTTGCGGAGTTCCGTGAGACGCCAGATTCGATCAATCGCCGGATAGACCACGTACGAAAACAACGGAATGAGCAGCATCACCAGCAACGGATTCGCGGCCTGAATCTGCGCGGGCAATACCTCGAATCCGAAAATAGCGCGATCCATCTTCTGCGCCTGCAGCACCCAGGCGGAAGCGGTCTGATCGAACAGCGCCCAGAACATGGCGACAAACACATAGATAAGTACCAGCCGGCCGAGCGCACCGAGTCCGCGGCGGCTGATCGCTTCGCGCACAAAACCCATGCCGCCCGGTGGAATGTGCACGAATTTGCGCCGGCCCGCCCAGAAGACGACGGTCGCAAGGAACATGAGCACACCCGGCACGGCGAACGCGACGGACGCGCCATGGCGTGCCAGAAGCCAGGGCGTGGCGAGTATTGATACAAATGCACCGAGATTGATCGAGAAATAGAACCAACTGAACACCCGCGCGAGCAGATGCTGGTTGCTGGCACCGAATTGATCGCCCACATGCGCGGATACACAGGGCTTGATACCGCCCGACCCCAGGGCGATCAATCCCAATCCGATCGCAAGTCCGAGGCGTGTGTGATCCACCGCCAACGCCAGATGCCCCAGGCAGTAGACGACGGACAGTGTGATGATGGTCCGGTACTTACCCAGCAGCCCGTCTGAAATCAGCGCACCCAATATCGGCGTGAAGTACACCACCGAGACAAACAAATGAAACCAGGCCTTGGCCTCGTCCTCGCCCATCAGCGAAGCACTGCCATCGGCGGTCAGGAGGTGTTGCGTCATGAAAACCACCAGAATCGCCCGCATGCCATAGAAGCTGAAGCGTTCCGCGCCCTCGTTGCCAATGATATAGGGCACACCCGGTGGCATGTGCGGCGATGCGAGCGGCGCGGTTCGGTAACGGGTCACGGTGTTTGGGACATACGTTGGTATCTTTTTATGGATGCGCTCGTGCGACTTAACAACGCGCGTGCTTGCAGCGTATTATTGATCAACCATGGCGATGATGGAAATTCACCTTGGCCACACCTGAGCGCTGCGCTATATTGGCGCGCCTGCGAGCCGCATCGTATTGGCCGCACCGCTCCGCCGCGCACAAGCGCGCGGGAAACGCCCACAGGCTCTGATTCGCCATGACAAATCAACAATCGAGACAGGTCGCGAAACGCGCACGGACAAAATTGTTTCGCGCCCTGGGCAGCGCCGACCCGCCGCAGTTAATCAGCGTCAGCGGACAACCGTGCGAACAAATCGAGACCTTCAAACATGATTCCTGGGCCGCCACGGCCTTGTACAAATCACCGACCGAGAAGGTTGTATGCAAGTTCGGCCGCACCGAGCCCATATTCGGCATACCGATGACCTGGTTGGGACGTTGGCTCGCGCGGCGCGAAACCCGCCTGCTCGATGCCATGCGGGATGTGACCAATATTCCGGCGCCGGCCGGTGAAATCAGCGTGGACGGGAAGATTTTGCACACCGCCATGGCGCGCGGTTACGTCGCCGGACACCCGCTCACGCGGCAGGAACAGGTCAGCGATCAATTCTTCGATCAGCTCGCGGCATTGCTGTCAAAGCTGCACGAAAGAAATTTCGCCTACGTCGATCTACACAAACGGGAAAACGTCATCGTCGGCGATGACGGCGAACCTCATTTGATCGACTTCCAGATCAGTTTTCACCTGCCCGATCGCTGGCCCGGCAACAGTTGGCCGATGCGCAAGCTGCTGCACGTATTTCAGCGCGCCGACGAGTATCACCGGCTCAAACACGTCGTCAAGTGCCGGCCGGATCTATTCAGCGCCGAGGAACTCGCCGCCGCCAAACGGCGACCCTGGTGGATCTACCTGCATCGGGCGATCGCCGTGCCTTTTCGCACGGTGCGCCGCAAACTCCTGGTCATGCTTGGTATTCGTAAAGGCAAGGGCATGGCACACACAGAACACACGCCGGAAGAGGCCGTGCGACGGGAGATCGCGCAAAAAAAATAGCGCTTCATTGAACTTCGTCGGGATTGTCTGGTCAGGTTATAAATGCGACTGAACAGGATCTCTTGCACGTGAACCAACGCCGCTTCTTGGGAGTGTCGCTTGGTGTCGTAGCAGTCACTCTGATTACCCTGGCGGTTCAGGACCGGGCGCTGGCCGACGCTGGCTGTTCCGCGACCAGCGGTAGCAAGACTGTCCCGCTCATCGAACTCTATACCTCGGAAGGCTGCAGCAGCTGCCCACCGGCGGATCGATTTATGAGCTCGCTACGCGGCACCAAACAGATCGTACCGCTCGCCTTTCACGTGGATTATTGGGACTACATCGGCTGGCAAGACCGCTTCGGCGATCGGCGCTACAGCCAACGCCAACGCGCCCTGGCCCGCCACCAGCGCCTGCGGACCGTGTACACCCCACAGTTTGTCGTCAACGGCAAAGATACCCGCGGCGGCCCGCTGCGTCAGCGCATCCAGCGGGGGATAGAACGGGCCGCCACTACATCGGCACCGGCATCCCTGTCACTTGCGGTGCGCGCACCGTCGGTTGATCGTATCGATGTGGAAATCGGCGTCATCCCGCAACAGGAAGACGTACTTGAGACCGCCGAACTCTGGCTGGCGGTATATGAGAACAATCTCGGATCCGAGGTCTCCGCCGGCGAGAACCGGGGGCGCGCCCTGGAGCATGATTTTGTCGTGCGTGATCTGCGCGGACCCCTGCGGCTTACCGCCAGGGAGGGGTCTACGACCCGCGTCACGATTACACAGCAGGCCGGTTGGAAGCGTCACGACCTCGGTGTCGCCGCATTTCTGCAGGAGACCGGACATGGTGCAGTGTTGCAGGCGGTCGCCGCGCCCGTGGCTTGCGCCGGCGACTAACAGAAAAGGGGACATTCTACTTTTTTAGTAAAAAGTAGAATGTCCCCTTTTCTGCCTTTTCTGCTAACTAGCCAACCATGCGTGACGCCTTCTTGCGCTCATGCTCCTTGAGGAGTTTCTTGCGCAGACGGATGTGGTTGGGTGTCACTTCCACGAGCTCGTCGTCGTCGATGAATTCCAATGCCTGCTCCAGCGACATCTGAATCGGGGGCGTGAGCAGAATATTCTCGTCGGAACCGGCGGCGCGGATATTGGTGAGCTGCTTGGCCTTGAGCGGATTGACGACCAGATCGTTGTCGCGGGAATGCATACCGATGATCATGCCCTCGTAGACCTCCTCGCCATGACCAATAAACAAGCGGCCACGTTCCTGCAAATTGAATAAGGCATACGCCAGGGCCTTGCCCGGGCTCATGGAGATCAACACCCCGTTGATGCGCTGACCGATCTCCCCCGGTTTCAGCGGCCCATAGTGATCGAAGATACTATAAATAAGGCCTGTGCCCTGGGTGGCGGTGAGAAACTCGGTGCGGAAGCCGATCAGGCCGCGGGCCGGAATAATATAGTCCAGACGTACCCGACCCTTGCCGTCCGGCGCCATATCCTTGAGCTCGCCGCCACGCTCGCCGAGTTTCTCCATTACCGCGCCCTGGTGAGTTTCTTCCACGTCCACGGTCAGTTGTTCGTAAGGCTCTTCCTTGTTGCCGTCCACTTCATGGATGATGACTTCCGGGCGCGAGACACCCAACTCGTAGCCTTCGCGCCGCATATTCTCGATGAGGATCGACAGATGCAGCTCGCCACGCCCGGATACCTTGAATTTATCCGGATCCTCGGTGTCTTCCACCCGTAGAGCAACGTTGTGAATTAGTTCCTTATGCAGGCGCTCGCGAATCTGCCGCGAAGTCACGAACTTGCCGTCCTTGCCGGAAAACGGTGAATTGTTCACCTGGAAGGTCATGCTTACGGTGGGCTCGTCCACTGTAAGCGGCGACAAAGCCTCGACACACGCCGGGTCGCACAAGGTATCGGAGATGTTCAAACCCTCGATACCGGTAAATGCAATAATGTCGCCGGCCTGGGCTTGCGGCACCTCCGTGCGCTCGAGACCGAGGAAACCGAATACCTGCAGCACACGTCCATTGCTGCGATTGCCGTCGTGATCGACCACCACCACCGGCGTGTTGGTCGCCAGCTGTCCACGCGTGATACGGCCGATACCGATGACGCCGACGTAGCTGCTGTAATCCAATGAACTGACTTGCATCTGCAGCGGGCCATTGGGATCAACCTGCGGGGCATGCACATGTTCGACAATCGCATCAAACAAGGGTTGCATATCACCGGACTGCACATCCGCCTCCAGACTCGCATAGCCGTTGAGCGCCGAGGCGTACACCACAGGGAAATCAAGTTGCTCGTCGGTGGCGCCGAGGCGATCGAACAGGTCGAAGGTCTGATCCAAAACCCAACCGGGGCGCGCGCCGGGCCGATCGATCTTGTTGATCACCACGATCGGATGCAGGCCGCGCTGCAAGGCCTTGTGCGTGACAAAACGCGTCTGTGGCATGGGTCCGTCAACCGCGTCCACCAGCAGCAACACGGAATCCACCATCGACAACACCCGTTCCACCTCACCACCGAAATCGGCGTGACCCGGCGTGTCGACGATGTTGATACGGTAGTCGTTCCATTCGATCGCGGTGTTCTTCGCGAGAATGGTGATACCGCGCTCCTTTTCGAGATCGTTTGAATCCATGACCCGCTCCTGCACGTCGCCGCGCACCTCGAGGGTGCCGGACTGTTGCAGCAGCTTGTCCACCAGGGTGGTCTTGCCATGGTCGACGTGGGCGATGATGGCGATATTACGCAGGTTCTCAATCACGGACTGACTTCGCGGGATCTCGTTGGAAGGGGGCGCATTGTACAGCAAAAGATGGTCGCCGTGCGGTATACCGCGCGGCGGCGATCCGGACCGCCACGGCCCGGGGGCGGCGCCGGGCAGGCGCCTAAGGTTGACACCTTGCTTGCCCCCTCATTAGTCTGTTGAAAGATCCTGGAATTGGCACCGTTTGACCGGAATTCCATCGTCACTCCATCCGTCCTGGGCAATTAAAAGATAGATTCATGCGTGCACTTCGAGTCGCCTGGCTTGCTCTGATTATCGCCGCTGTCCCGCTTTGCGCCGTCCAGGCCGCAGAATCACCGGACGTCGATTCAAACCGCTTTCGCGAGTGGATTGTATCGATGAAACAGGATGAAAAAGGTCCGTTCTGGCGCGTCCGCTGGTATTGCGCCGACGGTGTCAGCCTGCCACCAAAGGCCGGTGCCTGCGTACCCCACGGCGGCGGCATCCAACATGGGGAATGGAGTGAGCGCACGCGGCAGATTCGTGCCGCCGGTTTCACGATTGCCAATGTGCTGGCCGAACTGGATGTGGCGGATTTTCAACTGCCGGCGCGCGGGCCCGACAAACTCAAGCAAATCCTGCTGGAACAGTACCTGATACAAATCGACGATGGCTGGATTTTTCGGCGTGCACGCTTTTACCGCGGCGCGTTACAGATGGAAGACGAATCTGCCGCCGCGCGCAATATCCTGACCGAATTATTGACCGATCCAAGCTGGCATCGCGATCGCTTCGCGCTGGTCAGAGAGGCCGTGCGCCTCCTGCCCCACCAACAGGAAACCGCGACGGTTGCGCGCATGCGCGATCTCGCCACACGAATCGCGGAACAGGATGCCGCCTTCGAGCAGATACGCAACAAGATCCATATCCAACCCGAGGCCGGCGACGCCGAAACCGTGCGTCGGTTCGCCGAAGATCGCGAACCCGCGAAACAGCTCGAGGACCTGGAACGGCTGGCGCGTACGATTGAGAAGGTTTATCAAACAGACATCGCGGAAAGTATTTTGCAGCTCGCGCGCAAAGTCAGTGACACCGATCTTGCGGCGAACCTGCGGCGGACGGCGAAGGTATTACAGACCTCGGCGCAGCCAGCCGCGCGGTTGGCCGCCAGTGGCGATGCGCTCAAGACCATCCGGCAGCGGTTCTCGAATATCGCACGCGCAACGACGCGCTTGCAGGCCATGGATGCAGGCCTGTTGCTGGAACAGGCGGCATTCGTCTCCGCCAGCACGTTGCAAAGCGAACTCGAACGGGCCACACGACACGATCGGGTTACCTGGCTGGCGTCGGCGGTCGACGCACTTTACGGCATCGGCTTCCTGTCTGCGCGCCAACAGGTGGCATTGAGTCAGGCCCTGGCCTCACTGCACGACGGCTCGGTGCCGCTGGCCGCCTATCGTGAGCAGACAAGTTACCTGGCCCGTGCGTCCCGCTGGGCGGATCAGACATTGAAGTTTCATTTCGGCGCTACCGTCGATCACCTCGCGAAATTGGAACCCCTGGTGTCGGGCTATCTGCAGGACCGTCTGCGTGGCTCACCGCTGCTATTTTACGCCGCCGTCACAGAGAGCCTGGTGCGTGATGCGAATGGCCTACTGGGCGTGTCCCATAGACTTTTCAGCGAGCCGATACACGCGGGGCTGCACGCACTCAATCCCGGTCTGGCACGCGGCGTGCTGCGATCCGGGCGTGAACCGATATCGGACCCAAAGGGAATATATTTGCTCAGCGAAACTCGCGCCAACCTCCCGCCGGTGGCGGGCATTCTCACCCAGGGTGCGGGCAATACCCTCTCTCATGTTCAGTTACTGGCACGCAACTTGTCCATTCCCAACGCGGTGGTCGATACGCGCTGGCGTGCGGATATCGAGCGGCATATGAACCAGGCAGTGGTCCTCGCTGTCAGTCCGGGCGGCATCGTGCAGCTTGCTGCGGACGGCCCGGAATGGGATCAGGTTTTCGGCACCGTCCGGCCGACACCTGGTCTCAATCTGGAACCGGATCTCAAGCGACTGGACACCTCGCGGGTGACGCCGCTTTCGCTTGACGAGCTGCGCGCGGAAAACTCCGGCCAGTGGGTCGGTCCGAAGGCCGCCAACCTCGGCGAACTGAAACACCACTTTCCCGATGCTGTCAGTGACGGCATCGTGATCCCCTTCGGCGTATTCCACGCGCTCCTGGAGCGCCCGTTTGAACCGGGCGGCCCGCGGATGTTTGACTGGATACGATCTGAATATGAGTGGATCGACGAACTGGCGGATATACCGGCACAACAGGAACAGCGTGTCGACCGCTTTCTCCGACGCTTGCGGCAGTGGATCCTGACCGCCGAACCGAGCGCGGAGTTCCGAGCGCATTTGCGCAGGGCGCTGGAGCGAGTCCTGGGGCCGGATCGCAGTTACGGTGTCTTCGTACGCAGTGATACGAATGTGGAAGACTTACCAAACTTCACGGGTGCCGGGCTCAACCTCACGGTCCCGCATGTGGTCGGTTTCGAGAATGTACTGCGCGCGATTTCCAGCGTGTGGGCGTCACCCTTCACCAAACGAGCCTATGCCTGGCGTCAGGCGCGTATGGCGCAGCCGGACTATGTCTACCCATACGTGCTATTGATGCGCAGCGTAGCGGTAGAAAAATCCGGCGTACTGGTCACGGTTGACGTCGACACCGGTGGTGATCAGTGGCTTTCGATTGCGGTGAACGAGGGCATCGGTGGTGCGGTCACCGGACAATCCGCCGAGGAGCTACGCATACATCGCACAAACGGCCAGGTGGTACTGCTGGCGCAGGCCACCTCCCCCGAGAAGCGTGGATTGCATTCCGAGGGAGGTATCAGACGAACAGCGGCCAGCGGTCGGGACTACGTGCTGAGCGCGGATGAAATAGACGTCTTGCGCAGGCTTGCGGTCGATATTGATCAGCGTCTCGAAATGGCGCGAGATGGAGACGGTAATCCAGTACCCCTGGATATCGAATTCGGCTTCCAGGATGGTAAGCTGGCCCTGTTTCAGGTGCGCCCGTTTGTGCAGGCAAAACATGCGCGGCGAACCCGTTATCTCATGCAAATGGACGCGGCGCGCGAACGCGCCGGTGAGCGCGAGGTGGATATGACCGAACCGGCCACCACATCATGAGATCGAGCGGAATTTTCTGCTCGCTTGCATTACTGGTGCTGTGGACGACCCCGGCATGCAACACCTGGGCCTACCCCCTCGACGGCGACAGCTACACCGGTATCGCGCGGCTCGAGGGCTATCGCCTCGCGCACGCCGGCGAAATACGCGGGCCACGGCAACCAACCGGTGCCACCTTGCCCCTCGATGCGGTAACGCCACGACTCACCGGCCGGACCGTAACCCTGCCCCAAACAGATGCGGAATTGAGCCGGAAGATCCGCCAGCTCCTGGGCGGAGACGCGGCAAACTACGGTGTCGCGGTGCTCGATCTGAGCGACCCGGAAAATCCGCGCTACGGCCAGCACAATGCCAAGGCGCGCTACAGCCCGGGCAGTGTCGGCAAGATCCTGGTCGCGCTCGCACTGTTTCAGGCCTTGGCCGATACCTATCCGGACGATATCCCGGCGCGGGAAAAGGTGCTGCGAGAGTCCATTGTGGTCGCCGATGACTTCATCTGGTACGACCATCACAAGGTACCGTTTTGGGATGCCGCGGCCCGGCGTCTGCGCTGGCGTCCCCTGCAAAAGGGGGATACGGCGAGCCTATGGACCTACCTGGACTGGATGCTATCCGCCAGCTCCAATGCAGCCGCCAGCATGGTGATGCGGCATGCGTTACTGCTGGGTCACTTCGGCCGCGACTACCCGGTGTCCGAGCCAGACGCCCAGGCGTTCTTCGCAACGACACCCAAGGCACAACTGGCCACACTGCTGGCACGTGTGATGCAGGACCCGGTGACACGCAACGGCCTGGATCTCGCGCAAATCCGTCAAGGCAGCTTCTTTACAAATACCGGCAAGCGCCGCGTTCCGGGAGTCAATAGCTACGCCACACCGGAACAACTATTGCGTTACATGTTGCTGCTGGAACAAGGCAGGCTGGTGGACGCGTTCTCGAGCCGGGAAATCAAGCGACTCCTCTATATGACGCAACGGCGGATACGTTATGCGTCCGCGCCGGCACTCGCGCACGCCGCGGTGTACTTCAAATCCGGCTCATACTACAAATGTAAGCCGGAGGCGGACTTCAATTGCGGAAAATATAAGGGGAACGTCGTCAACTGGATGAATTCCGTAGCCACCGTCGAATCGCCGGCAGGCGAAGGTCGCCTGTTCTATATAGTGACAGTGATGTCTAACGTATTGCGGGAAAACTCGGCGGTCGCGCACCAGACGCTGGCGACGCGTTTACATCGCTTTATTGAATCGCGCCATCCGCAAGTGCCACCTGCGCCGGCGACGTCGCAACAACCAGATCATCCAGTGCCACAATGAGGCGACTTAACCAGGCGCCACCCTTGGGATCCTCGGCCAGGGCAACGGCGATATAGCGGCGCCCGTCCCGCTCGACGATGGCGGCGTCCGCATGCCAGTTGCGCCAGGTACCGGATTTACGAAAAATTTGCGATCCCGGTCGGTGGTGGGCCAGACCTTTGACAAACTTGTGCTTGATTGCAGGTCTGGAAAGCATGTCTTTCATTTCACGACTCGCGTCCGCGGACACCAGGCGATCGGTCGCGAGCAGATAAAGGAAACGTGCCGTCTGCAGCGCGGTCGCGCCGTGGGACAGATTGTGCAGCGGATCGCGCTTCCAGGCCTGGCCCTTGCCATAGGGTTTGCCGACCCATAGCCCACCGTTGTGGCTTGGGTCATACAATTGGTATTCCGGCGACTGCAACACCTCGGCCAGGTAGGCAGGACCGACGCGATTGAACATCTCGGTCGCCGCCGTGTTGGATGATCTGCGAATCATACGAGTCAGGGTCGCACGCGTGTTAGCATCCAGGGTCAGCTGACCGTCGGCGTGACGCGCATAGGCGCCGAGCAGAATCGCGATCTTCGGCAGACTGGCGGCGTACACCATGCGATCACCGTTGACCGCCGCCATGCGCGGACGCCTGGAATCAGAGATGTCGACCAGCGCCACAGACAATGTGCCGCGCCGGGACGCCGACTGCAGGCCCAGCTCGCCCAGCGAGCGCTCCAAACCGTCCTGCAGGACCGCATCCTGGCTGTCCCGCAGCGCGGGAAATACAGGATCGGCGAAGACGTTGGGGCTAATTACTAGAGTTGTAAAAAGTAGGGTCAGTGACCAACTAACAAACAACTTCTGCATAAATCACTCTGTAGTAATACTTCTCGGCCCTCCGGCCGATGAACGACGCCGGGCATGTTAATGCATATTCGCCATAATGGGAAATAGCCCTACCATTGACACGGGTTTAGCGCCTGAAAACGGGCGTCCTAAGCGAAGTTTAGCCCTTCGCGCGGCCTTCTTGTTCGCGGATTTCTTCCTGATTATCACCGCCTACTATCAGCTAAAACCGGCCAGCCGATCCCTGTTTATCGAGCATCTGGGCGCCGACCGACTGCCGTATGTGTGGATTTTGACGGCGCTGGTGCTGGGGATCGCGATGTTGTTCTACCACCGCTGGGTCGCCCGCTATCCGCGTGACCGCGTGGTACTGACATCATGCCTGGTCTTCGTGGCCTGTCTGCTGGGGTTCCGGCTGGCCCTGTTGCAGCCTGGCAGCGCCGTGGCCATGGCCTTTTATGTCTTCGTGGACATCATCGGCGTAGTGTTGGTCGAGCAGTTTTGGAGCCTCACCAACAGCCTCTACAACACGCGCGACGGGAAGCGTTGGTACGGGATTGTCGGTACCGGCGGCTTGATCGGTGGTGTTGCCGGTGGTGCCATTGCCGCCGCCCTCATCTACTACACGCCGCTCAAAACTCCCGATCTACTTCTCGTGGCAGCGGCGATCATCACGATTATCTATGCGCTCACGATGACGATGCGGCGTCTCGGACTGTACGAGGAAAGCGATCACGCAGCCGAAATTCGGACAGCACACCAGGCACCCAGCTGGCGCGCACTGGCGTCGAATCGCTATCTGCTACTCATTGCGACATTGTTGTTGCTCGCCCAGCTCGCGCAACCTATCGTCGAATTTCAGTTTCTCAAGACGGTGGAAAGGGTGTACAGCGAACAGGAAGCCCGCACTGCATTTCTGTCGGTGTTTTTCAGTATTCTGGGGCTGGTTTCGATATCGGTAAACCTTATCCTGACTCCACTCGTGCACCGCGGGTTGGGGGTTATCGCCGGGCTGTTGGTGCAGCCGGTGGCGCTGGGCCTCAGCGCGATCGCGTTCATGGCCCTACCGGCACTGGGGCCGGCGATGATAATGAAGATCTGCGATCGCGGGCTGTCGTATTCCATCAACCGGGCCTCGAAAGAGCTTCTATACGTGCCCATCGATTCGGTATTGATCTATCAGGCCAAGGCCTGGATCGATATGTTGGGCTATCGGATTTTCAAGGTTGCGGGATCGGTGCTCATTTTGATCTTTACCCAATGGCTGCCCTGGTCGGTGACATTAGCGCAGCTCGGATGGCTCACCATCGTGATCTGTGTTGTCTGGATCGGGCTGATAATTACCTTGCGCCATCTGTACAGAAACATCAGCAGTACCGAAACTTTTTCCATAGGCGCCGTACAGCCGGGCAGTTAATGCGGCATTCCGCCATATCAAGGCGCGGCCCCTTGCCTGGTAAAGAGATGATATTCAGCATTCCTGGGCATAAGATAATGATTAACTACACCACTTTATACCGGCCGTCTGATTTTGTTACGCTTGTGCATATCGGATAATCAACAATTTGTAATTCAGAGGTGAAGAGGCCGTGGAAATAACCTGTCCCAACTGCGCTAGACGCTACAGCGTCGAGCCAAAGGAAATTTCGGCGGATGTCACGACCGCGGAATGCGCTGAATGTGGGCAGTCCATCGATCTTTCCGACATCCTTGTCACGCCGCTGAAGCTCAGAGCAGCCACGCCGATGCAGCCGTCGCCGGCAGAATCCGCCGCACGAGCGAAGCCCCGCGCGCGGCGCCGCGGCTTCGTCTGGGGCATCGCGGGCCTCCTGCTGGGCTGTATCCTCGGCCTGGGTATGACGCGGCTACCGGCGATGCAGAACAGCCTCGCGAAGATCTGGCCGCCCACCGTGGCGGCCGGTGACACCGTCGCCATTCAATTGAGCGCGCGTCTGCCCGACGGCCGTATCGTCGACACGACCCGCGCCGGGTTGCCGCGGCGCTTCAGCATCGGTACCGGCAAGGTGATCGGTGCATTCGAGCGGTCATTGTATGGAATGTCGCCCGGCGAAGAGCGGCGCTTCACGCTCACCGCCGAACAGGCCCATGGCGTTCATGATCGCTCCAAGATTCTGCGGATGCCGCTCGCATCGATTCGTAACAAGGAGACATTACGGGTCGGGGGAACCATGCAGCTACGTCAGGACGATGACAGCGTGGTGCCGGGTCGAATAACCTCGATTGCAGATGATCATGTCATCGTCGATACCAACCACCCGTTGGCAGGACAGACCATCACTTACGATGTAACACTGGTCAGGCTTACGAAGCGCATCCAGTATGGGAAGTCCGGTGGCTTAGTAGACGACGATCCGACAATACAGCAAATGCCCTGACACCACGTGTTATTGACCTTATTTCCAGCACGAAACAGCGGACGCTAACAGACATCATGGCACCACGCGGACCGGGTCCACGCAAACCACCGACCGGAAAAATCGATACTGGCAAACTTGATCAGGTTGTCGCCAAGGCGCGCAAAGATGCTCACGTACGCATGCGTGGCTATCGTGAGCAATCACTGCGTATGCACCCGTGGGTATGCGCGCGCTGCGGCCGCGAGTTCGCACGCGAGAATCTGCATGAGCTCACAGTGCATCACAAAGATCACGATCACGACCATAATCCTCCCGACGGGAGCAACTGGGAGAATCTTTGTCTGTACTGCCACGATTGGGAGCATCAAAAATATTCGCACCTGATTAGTGGTGTGGATGCTAATTTCGGCGTCACCGCGCAGAACAAACCGAAAGCCGCGACCCATAATCCATTCGCGGATCTCAAGGAAAAGCTTAAGAAGAAGACCTAGCTTCGTCTTCCGATCATCACCATGATAAATCGCCGACGGTTTCTGCAAGGTCTGGGTGGGTTAATCGCCGCCACACGGTTGGGCCGCGGTAACGTATGGGCCGCGCCGCGGGCGACGATTCGCAAGACCATCCCCGCGAGCGGCGAGTCGCTGCCGCCGATCGGCATGGGTTCGTGGCAGACCTTCGATGTGGGCGACGATGCGGACGCTCGCGCCATTCGTGTGGAAGTGCTGCAGGCGTTCTTTAATCACGGTGGCGGTATGATCGATTCGTCGCCTATGTACGACACGTCCGAAGAAGTGATCGGCCACTGCCTGAGTCGGATCGACAACAAGGGCGCTATGTTTTCCGCCACCAAGGTCTGGACACTCGGCCGACAGGCGGGCATTCGCCAAATGGAACGGTCGCAACGGCTCTGGGGCGTGCAGCGATTCGACCTGATGCAAATCCACAATCTCCTCGATTGGGAGAGCCATATCGATACCCTCGCGGACTGGAAGGACGCGGATCGCGTACGCTATATCGGCGTCACCACGTCCCACGGCCGGCGACACGACGAACTCGAGGATGTGATGCGCGAGCAGCCGCTGGATTTTGTGCAGCTCACCTACAATATTCTCGATCGCGAGGCGGAGCAACGCTTGCTGCCGCTGGCGGCGGAACAGGATCTGGCCGTGATCGTGAATCGCCCCTTCCGACGCGGTGCATTGTTTCGCAAAGTGCGGGGGCACCCGTTGCCCGACTGGGCTGCCGAGTTCGATTGTACGAACTGGGCTCAGTTCTTCCTCAAGTTTATCGTTTCCCATCCCGCGGTGACCTGCGCTATCCCGGCTACCTCGCGGGTCGACCATATGATCGAGAACATGGGCGCCGGTCGCGGTCGCTTACCGGATGCCGCGACACGCCAACGCATGATCGAACACGTAACAAACTTGTAAGACCGTCTTCACCAGGCTCCCGCGCATGCCCGGTCGATATTGCCAGCAATAAGAGCCACTTTAGATAACCACAAGAGAAGGCAATGGATACAAACGCGATCATTGATTTCCTGCAGCCGCTGCTTGGCTACTTCGGCGACCGTCCTGTGTTGCAGGCGGCGATAGCCTTTGGCCTGGCGCTCATTTTTGCCAAACTGATTGCCATATTCCTGGGACATGGCATTGGTCGCCTTGTGCGGCGTACGGACAGCCGTCTGGACGATGAAGTCACCGCACTCTCCCAGGGTCCGCTCATATGGACGGTAATCCTGGTCGGCGCGCTGGTCGCCCTGCGGTTGTTGGATCTGCCGGATGCGGCGCACCGTATTGGGCGCGCCATACTGCTGAGCGCACTCACCTTGGCATGGTCGGTGTTCGTCGTCCGCATCGTACGCACGATGCTGCTGGCGCTGTCCCGACGTGGGCGACCCGATTCGGTATTTCGCCCCCAGACCCTGCCGTTGTTCAACAATGTCACCATTGTGATTGTACTCGGCGCGGCGGTGTACGCAGTGTTCCAGATCTGGAACATCGATATGACCGCCTGGCTGGCCTCGGCAGGCATCATCGGCATCGCGATCGGTTTTGCCGCCAAGGATACGTTGGCGAATTTGTTTTCCGGCGTATTCATCCTCGCTGACGCGCCCTACAAGATCGGCAACTACGTAGTGCTGGAAAGCGGCGAACGCGGCAAGGTAACCCATATTGGTATCCGCTCCACCCGTCTGCTGACGCGGGACGATGTGGAAGTCACGATCCCCAATGCCATCATGGGCAATACCCGGATCATTAACCAGTCCGGCGGGCCGCACGAAAAATTCCGCCTGCGTGTGAAAGTGGGTGTCGCCTACGGCAGCGATATCGACCAGGTGCGCACGATACTGATGCAGATCGCCGCGGATGAACCGGGCGTATGCGATTTACCCGAGCCGCGGGTGCGCTTTCGTCTGTTCGGCGCCTCGAGCCTGGATTTCGAGCTGCTGTGCTGGATCGACAATCCGGAACTGCGCGGCCGGGTGCTGGATACCCTCAACTGCTCGATTTATAAGCAATTCGCCGCCCAGGCCATCGAGATCCCGTACAGCAAACACGACGTCTTCATAAAGGAAATGCCGCCCGGCGCTCGCTAGACGGGGGCATCTACCGTACCGCCCTCGTGCCGCCGCCGGCGCCCAACAACCCGGATATTTGTGTCACAATTACCTTGTAATTCGTAAGGATTTATGGTATCGTGCGCAGTGAGAATGAAGGATCATTCTCTGCCTCGCGAGCCGCAGGCACCACGCCAGAAATCCTGGTCACCCCACCGGCGCAAACCGGTGGCAAAGCTTTTAGGTGAGCAACGACAACGACGCCATGCCGCGACTCGTGGGGACATCGCCCCTGGGGCTTTAGGCCAGTCAAGGCCAAAACCGCCGCGAGGCGGCGACGGAAAATCACGGGTCTCACGTAGACAGCCGGGTTGCCTGGTACACCAACGGGCAATTCGGCTTTTTTATTGGGGTCCGAAAAAGCCAAAAGCCGAAGGTCTGCGTCAATAGCCCCGCGGGTAACGTGAGTGGCCCGTGCGCATGATGCATCCGGCCATAAAGGGGGTAGCGATGAAAACAGCACGCAAATTTAGTGTTGCGGTGGCTGTCGCGACATTGTTCCTCGCTGGCACATCAGCCGGTGAAACGGTATTCGTTGACTTCGAGGATCTTCCCCGGGGCGCCAACGTCACCGGGCTCGGGACAGTTCATCCCAACTTGAACATCGAGACGATTCATGGCACCGATACGCCGGTAGTCGTGGAGACCGGTTATGGCGTAGATGGCGCAGGACCGGCAAATCCATTCGCCTATGCTGCGCCGAATACGATTCAGCCATGGATTCCCAATAACTGTCTGGATGACGCTAATGGAAGCACCGTACAGGTGTCAAGCTTCGAACCTGTCGATGAACCGACTGCGAAGGGCTTCGCGGACGTCGAAAGCCGCAATACCGACACACCGCAGGAGCTGAAATTCACCTTCGGCGGCCGTAAGGTCACGCGGTTCGAGATCCTGATGACCGACTACGGTGACTTCAACTTCGGGCCGGACCATCATGGCGATAACGATACCGCCCCGAAGCCGTATCACGAAGTCGGGCTGTTCGCCGCGGCGGATCCCACGGCCGAACACCACGATGTATATGACTACGGTGACCCCGGGGACGGGGAATTGTTGGTCGCATCAGATGTGCTCAGCTATTACACGGACACCGTACCCAACCCGACGCTGTGGGGGACCAATCCTGATCCCACGACCTGGTCGGGTAATCTGTTTGTCGAAGGTGACGCCTGCGCGGCGCCGCATGGGCCTGACCTCACTGAAGAAAAGCCGGGCCATATCCATCTGTCAGTCGAGTATCCGGACGGTCTGGGTGTCGTCTATCTGCTGGCACCGCACGGTGCGGACCCGCATGTAGCCTTCGACGACATCGTGATGGATCTCCTGTGTGGCAAGTGTGACGGCAAGGTCACGGCGCTGACGTTGCGCTATCTTGGTACGGCCGCTGCAGAAGTTGTGGTCGTGCAGAAGAAGGACGGTAACGAGGTATTTCGCGGTATCGTGGATCCAAGCGTAGATGATACCTTCAGCTTCGTCGGTACCTGGAAGAAGGGTACCCTCGGCACCGAGATCAAGGTGTATGTGGACGGTGTCTTCAATGTCCAGATCCATACCAGTTGCTCGCAGCCGATCGGACCGGGAATGGTGTTCGGCGATTTCTATATCGTGGAAGGCCAGAGCCGCAACGGCGGTTACCTGTGTCCGCCCGAGCCTGACGGCTGCAAGGACGGGGATTCAGACTCCGATTCAGATTCCAATTCGGACTCTGGCAAAGAGGGCGATAAGGACTCCGACTCCGATTCAGGCAAGGAGTGCAAGGGCGATTCTGACTCCGATTCTGACTCCGATTCTGACTCCGACTCGGACTCCGACTCGGACTCCGACAGCGGTAAGAAAAAGGACGAGTGATACGTGCTAAATCACAGCTGGTCCGTGATCGGGTCAGCAGGTGAAAACAGCGCCGCTCCACAAGCTTTGCGTGGAGCGGCGTCTTTCTATTTCTGTATTACGAAACGGTCGCGGACGTCACTCGACCTTCATATAGGCAAATCCGTCCGCCTGCAGCTCCGCCACCCGCACCACGCCGGAGGGCACCCGTTCGACACCTGGATAAAGCCGGGCGGGATCCAGGCCGATCGCTGCACGAGTGAGTTCACATAATTCCAACTTGACCCCTTGCACTTCCTGTAAGGATCGCAGGCGATTCGAGATATCCACACGCCGTTCCGCCAAGACCTTGTCTTCCGCAAATGGCGTTTTATCGAGCTTGTCGTCGGTGACAAAACGAATGCCGTGCGCATTGAAGACGATACGTACATCGTAATCATCGAGCTCGTTCTGATAGGTCGTCACCATGTTATTGATACTGGTGAGCATGGAGCTGAAACGGCGTGGATCGGAGTAGTCGGCATGATAGACGATCTTGTGTGCGACCTCCGGGACCGCGATCGCATCCACATCGATCCCGGCGGCCGGTGGCGCAGTCTCGGTCAAGGCGACGATCTCTTCCACCGCCGCCATATCCGTAGCCGCAACGTCGGTACGCAGATAGGGTGCGACCGACACCGCCAATGCGATGGCGGAGGTAATCAATGCCAGGATTGCGAGCACTCTCGTCATTCGATATCTCTCCCGTGGAAAATGGTCACTACATCACGACAAACGGATTACGATAACGACGATGATGTTAGCTGACCACCCCGGCCACAACCTTGATCCTGATCAAGCTTACAACCCGGTGCATGGGCCAGGTGCTGCGGTCTGCGCCCGGTTGGAAACCAAGAGACGAGGCAGTGCGAATTGTTCGCAGCCTGGCGATCGGGACCAAAGTGTGGCGACTTGCGGCCGATGGCCAGCGAGAGCCGATTCGGCGATCACATCTGCTTCCGCGACGAAACCGTAGGTTGCACACGCGCTGACTTGGATCCCATCCCACATCCAATCTGAACAAGATGTGCATGAGTGACCCCCGTGGCAATGATAAATCGAATCAAAGGACCGCAAGCACAAGAAGTGCGGTTGATGATCAACGGATCGGCAGCGACCCGCGGGCAGGCAATTCCCATCGTCCAGATACTGGAAAAGCTTGACGCAACGTGTTCAGTAGACTTGAATGAATGAGTGAGTGCGTCGCATGCTGCGACCACGCTACCGAATCGCTCATGCCAGGATCGCATGTCCCGTCGCCGCTTCATTAACAGTGCAATATTGATTCTTGGTCTGCTGCTCGCGACCGCGTTGACGTATGGCTTATACCAGCGGCAAGCGGCGGTGGCCGAAGAGGCGATGAAACGCGCCGCCCAGGATCGTTCCCTGGCGATCCAGCGCAGCATCGAGACCAGTCTGCTGGTCGGCCAGTCCCTGGTTAATTTCTACAAATCCTCAGACGAGGTGACGCGTGAAGAATTCTCCTCGTTCGTACAGACGTATCTTGAACAACACCCCTATATCAAGGCACTCTCCTGGAATCCGCGTGTAACGCACGAGGAGCGGTCACGACTCGAACGCCGCGCCGCAGAACGCTTTCCCGAATACAGATTCACTGAGCGCAACACCGAAGGGGTGCTGATTCCGGCCGCGCCACGGCAGGAATACTTCCCGGTCTATTTCATCGAGCCATTTACCGGGAACGAAAAGGCACTCGGTTACGACGTCGCCAGTGAAGCGAGCCGACTGCGCGCGTTGACGTTTGCGCAAAAATATAATCTGCCGAGCACGACCAGCCGCATCAAATTGGTGCAAAGTACCCGGGACGAATGGGGGTTCATCATGTTCTTCCCGGTCTACGCAAAAGGCGCGGGAGAAGATACGTTAGCGGCAATGAGTAACAGTATGCTGGGACTGATCGGCGTCGTGTTCGATATCCCGGCCCTGGTCAACGGGTCTCTGGCCTACCTTGCACCGGCGGGATTACATATCACCCTGTACGACGAGTCCGCACCCAGGGACGAACGCTTTCTCCATCGTCATCGTTCCCGTACTCAAAATGCAGACACGTCGCAGACGGGACGCAACGTGAGACCCGGCGCCGCGGATTTCGCGCTCACGGAATCGTTCGACGTTAACAATCGGCGCTGGACTCTGGGCTTTGATCCAGCAGCCGGCTATTTCGAGAAGGCGCCAAGTCTCGAGATCTGGCTGGTTTTTCTTGGCGCGGTCGCAGGCGCACTGCTGCTATTTGCCTACCTGCACCTTATCGACCGGCGCGAGCACGAGTTACGTGCGTATAAAGATGAACTCGAACATACGATCATGGAACGCACCCGCGAGCTGCGCGAGAGCAACAAGGCACTGGAGGCATACAGCTATTCAATCGCCCATGATCTGCGCACACCCTTGCGCGCGATTACCGGCTTCACTCAGATCCTGGACGAAGACGCCGGCGCAAAGCTGAATGTGGAGGAAAGAGGTTATCTGCACAAGGTCATCGCAGCTGCCCGACATATGGCGGAATTACTTGACGATATCCTCGAGCTTTCACGCGTCGCGCGCGCCAAACTTAAGCCGGAGCCCGTCGATCTGAGCCGTCTCAGTCGCGAGGTGGCAGATCGGTTGCAGGCCGCACAACGCAACGGGCAACAGACCGCCTGGTCGATCGAGCCCGGACTCGAGGTGCAGGCCGATCGCGCGCTCATGGCCATTTTGATGGAAAATTTACTGGGCAACGCGCAAAAGTTCTCCGCCCGGGAAACGACACCCGAGGTGACCATCGGCGCATTGCGGGAGAACGGTGAGGCTGTCTATTTCGTTCGCGACAACGGGGCAGGTTTCGACATGGAACATGCAGATAAGCTATTTCGTCCGTTCCATCGTCTGCATCGCGTGGATGAATTCGAAGGCACGGGAATCGGGCTTGCCACGGCGCAACGGGTCATCGAGCGGCATGGGGGCCGAATCTGGGCCGCGGGTGGCGTTGACGAGGGGGCGACGTTCTATTTTACCGTCGCCGAACGATAGGCGTGCTTAAGTTGGTGTGTCCATGCCGCGCCTGTGCCACCGCCCAGGCGGGCTAGGCCGCGTCGAGTTCCGCTTCCAGCGCCTCGATTTCGCTATCCATGGCGCCATTCATGGTATCGAGACGAATCAGCAGTTCGCAAAAACTCTGATCGATATTGTCTACGCGATCGTTCATTGCATCATCCGTCGATTCAGCCGGTTGCTCAGGTCGTTGATTCATCGTTCCGTCTCCAGTTACGCCTAGATTACAGTCGCGGCCGAAGACGGGATGTAATATCGATCACAGTTAACAGTTGTTTACAGATAAAGCCATTATGTAATAAACGGGACCCAGGCGGAGTTTATTGGCTAAGATGCATCTTTACCGACACCGCCGGCGTAGGCGCGCAATGAAATTCAGGTCATCAACAAATCTCGCATTAATAGTAGGTGTTATGTTGTCAGGGCTTGCCGTGTCGGGATCGTCGGCCGGCACTACTGCACCGCGAGTCTATTTCACCGCCGAAACGGTCGACGGCGTGCCGTTGGACAAACCGACAAGGAAGTTCTCCTGCTTCGACAAGATCTATGCTGTCATTGAACTCGAACAACTGCCCCGCGGACGGCATACGCTGCTGGTGCGTTGGTTCGATCGTGCGGGCAAACAACGTGAGCAAACCGAGTACGACTTTCAGCGCCACGTTGGCAAGCAGATGGTATGGGCCTGGTTGCGTATCCACCGGCCGCGCGGCGGTGCCGTCGAACGCATGTTGAGCATGGATCCGGCGGCGGGAATGGAAGAGTTCGCCGGTACGTGGAAGGTAAAGATCTACATTGATAACAAAAAGCTACCGACAACGGAGCGGATAGAGATTGAGTGCTGACCCGCGGCCGCATACGAACAGATGTATGCGGCACATCGTAACGCTCGTGGCGTCTATAAAAATCAGTCGTCTAGATCGCCAGCGTGAGTTCATCGACGTGGGCGGTTAGAATACGAACCGTTTCGATGTATGACTTCTGATAACCACTAGTACTTTGACCACGCTTAATGCCCAACAGCGGCGCGCCGTGCGCGTGACCGATCGGCCCTTATTGGTCCTTGCCGGCGCCGGCAGCGGCAAGACCCGTGTCATTACCCAGAAGATTGCCGCGCTCGTCGCCGATGGCGGCATGGATCCTGCCCACATTACAGCCGTCACCTTCACCAATAAGGCGGCCCGGGAGATGCGCCGGCGCGTGAGCCGGCTTCTCGATGAAGCCAACGCAAAGCGCATCAACGTATCGACCTTCCATACACTCGGGCTCAATATCATTCGCGCAGAACATGAGCAACTCGGTTATCGCCGGGGATTCTCCATTGTCGACAGCGAGGATGCCGCGAACATGGTGCGCGAACTGATGCGCATGGAACTGTCTACAGACCCCGGCCTTGCCGCACAGGTACAACACCGCATCTCGGCGTGGAAAAATGCCCTGATTTCACCGGCGCAGGCACCTGCCCTGGCCGACGACGATCCGATCGCCCGCGCCGCCGCCCGGGTCTATGAGCCGTATAACCGCCAACTCAAGGCCTGTAACTCACTCGATCTCGACGATCTGGTCTACGTACCGGTCCGGCACCTGCAAGCGTCCGCTCAGGTGCGCACGGCCTGGCGTGAGCGTATTCGTTATCTGCTGGTGGACGAATACCAGGACACCAATGGCATGCAGTATGAAATGGTTAAACTGCTGGTCGGTGAGCGCGGTGGCTTGACCGTGGTGGGCGACGACGATCAATCCATTTATGCCTGGCGCGGCGCGAGACCGGAGAACCTGCAACAACTTGCGCAGGACTTTCCCGGTCTTGAGGTCGTCAAGCTCGAACAGAACTACCGCTCCAGCGGTCGCATCCTCAAAGCCGCAAATGCGGTTATCGCCAGGAACCATCACATATTTGAAAAACGACTCTGGAGTGAGCTGGGTTACGGCGATCCCGTCCGCATTATTCGGGCGGGTGATGAGGAAAACGAAGCGCAACGGGTCGTATCCGCGATTTTACATCACCGTTTCAGCAAGCGAACGCCGTACGGCGAGTTTGCCATCCTGTATCGTGGCAATCATCAGTCACGCCTGTTCGAGAAAACACTGCGCGAGCACCAGATTCCATATTACCTGAGCGGTGAAATATCGTTTTTCGAGCGCAGTGAGGTCAAGGACATGATGGCTTACCTGCGTCTGCTGGCCAATCCGGCTGATGACAACGCATTTCTACGCATCGTCAATACACCACGACGCGGCATCGGGCCGGCGACGCTGGAAAAACTGAGTGCCTTTGCCGGCACGCGCGGCGGTGGCTTGCTTGCCGCCGCGCAGGATCCCCAGTGCAGTATGCATATCAAGGATCGGGGTGCGGCGGCACTGCGCGGCTTCGCCCATATGATCGGTAGTCTCTCCGAACAGGCCGCGAACGCCAGCGTACACGCCGTGATCAAGGAGTTGCTGAAGGAAACGGATTATCGCGCCTGGCTGCAGGAGACCTCCAGGGACGAGGCCAGCTTCGATCGCCGCTGGGAGAATGTCGACGAACTGCTCGCATGGGTTCGGCGGGCAGCAAGCCGGGACAACGATAAACACCTGACTGACGTGGTGGCGGACCTGATCGTTGCCGGTATTCTCGAGCGCGAGGATAACGAGGCCGGCAGCGAGCAAGTGGCATTGATGACATTGCACGCAGCCAAGGGCCTGGAATTTCCCCATGTTTTCCTCGTCGGTGCCGAAGAGAACCTGCTACCCCATCGTACCAGTATCGAAGATGAAACCATCGAAGAAGAACGACGCCTGTTCTATGTTGGCATTACGCGCGCACAAAAGACTTTGGCTCTTTCCTTTGCGAAGAAGCGTAAACGTTTCGGTGAAACAATCGACTGCGTACCGAGCCGTTTTCTCGATGAGTTGCCGGCCGACGATCTACAGTGGGAAGGGCTCGATCATGGGCTGGCGCCGGAAGAAAAGAAGCAACGCGCCCGTGCCCATCTGGATAATCTGCGCACCTTACTCGACACCTGATGGCAACGCGGCGCTGTACTGTTCCCCCCGCGTGCAGGTCGCGCCATGCCGCTGCTTGATCGAGGTCAATGACTATTCCCTGATTCCTGATATGTTAGTGCTTGCAGGGGTGTGCATCCGGGACGACCCGTCAAGACCGCATAGTCCGGCAGAAGGTCCCGGTGCGGAAGGAGGCGACAGGACTCCGGATGAGGGTTTCCCGGAGCGAACCATCAAAAGGAGGTGTGGGTCATGAGAAACGTGTTCCAGCTTCTATGTCTGACATGCGCCGGCGTGGCGTTGGTCTCGATCAACGGCTGTGCGACAACGAAGCCCGCCCAGGCGCAAGTAGGTGGTCCAACAACAGCGCAGACGGCAGGCGAGATCGCCCTGGCCGGTAGTGAAGCGGTTATACCGAGTGATGTGATGACGCGTTACACGGTGGTTGAAGATGATCATCTGTGGGGTATCGCGTCGCGTAGAGACGTGTATGCGGATCCCTATCATTGGCCGCTCATTTACAAGGCAAACAGCGATCGCGTCGAAGACGCCGACTTGATACATCCGGATCAGGTGCTGGTGATTCCGCGCAACTACGCGCCAGACGACGCGGCGGCAGCCGTACGACATGCCAGGACGCGCGGTGCCTGGTCGCTCGGTGTAACGGAAAGCTCCGATCTGGCCTACCTGGGTCGTTAGCCTACAGACAGAATTGCGTCTTCCGGTCAAACCAAAAGGTCGAGGCCTTTTGGGGGTTGACGGGTTGTGACCATCCGCGCGATGACTGATTTCGATGGTGGTCGCTCAGAGTCCGCGACCTCTTGGACGTGGGCCTTGGCTTGTCTTCATTTTTTGCTTGACGTACAGTAGTTCCTGCCGATACTTCTGTTCACGCCACCCCTCCCCCCGATGGCGCACCGGCTGTATTTCTGTGCCGATTTTTGGCATCGGGGTGGCAAACACTAATAATTATTCTGCGACGACCGCCGAAAGGCGCCGTCAATGGGGAGGATCGTCTCGTGTCGTGGCTCGAAAAAATAATTCCATACGGCGATTCGTCGACGTCTACCAGGCGTTGGGACGCGTCTGTTTGCCTGATCATATTGGTGTGCCTTGTAAGTGCCTGCACCCCCGACGAGTCTGCAGGTAAACCCGCGAAGGAAGGACTGCTCATCCAGGTTAGCGAAGACGATCCTACGACATGGCGCATGGCGCTCAGTATCGCGAGCGGTGTATTGGAAAACTACGGGGACACGATCGATTTGGAAATTGTCGCTTTCGGCCCCGGGTTGAAAATGGTGCTTCAGGATTCGACCTCCGCATGGAAGATCGAGGAGGTCGCCGAAAAGGGCGTGAAATTCAAGGCCTGCGCGACGACGATGAAGGCCATGAATGTTCAGGCCAGCGATCTGCATTTTGACGTCGAAACCGTTCCCGGCGCCACCACGGAAATCATGAACAAACAGCGGCTCGGCTGGTTCTATGTGCGACCCTAGAATTCATCGTCCAACTTCGCGTCATCAATCCCTACGATATTCCGGTCTGTTCGCCCTGTGTATGTATGTTGTTTTTGTTTCGCTGACATTCGCAGCCGAAGACCAAAGCAAGATATCCACCGGCGACGCAAGATCTCATTCGCAAACCGTGGTGGACTACCTCAAAGGTGACAGTGAGTATCATGTGGCGCCCGCTCTCGATTCGATTCCCAACGATAAATACGGTGATGAAGTGCGCCTTGGCCATCAAATTTTCACCGCTACGCCGAAACATGCCCACCGTTACGCCGGCAATGGCCTGAGCTGCTCCAATTGTCATATGGACGCGGGCCGCCAACCGAACTCGGCGCCCCTATGGGCCGCCTATGGTATGTATCCCGCGTACCGGGCCAAGAATGATCGCAGCAACACACTCGAGGAACGGATCCAGCAGTGTTTCCGTTTCAGTCTCGACGGCATCGCCCCAACTCTGGACGCGCCGGAGATGCGGGCTCTGGTGTCCTATGCGCATTTTCTCGCCCGCGGCGTTCCCATCGGGGTGGAGATGCCGGGACGTGGCTATCCGCAGATCGTCAACACCGGTTACGATCCGAATCCAACGCGCGGTGCCGACATTTATAAGGCCAAGTGCGCGTCCTGCCATGGCGCCGGCGGCGGCGGGCAAAAGAAGGATGACGGTAGCTATGTGTTTCCACCCGTGTGGGGCATGGATTCGTACAACAAGGCCGCGGGGATGGCCCAAGACCGAATTCTCGCCGGTTTTCTCAAGGCCAATATGCCGCTTGGCCAGGGCTGGACACTGACGGACCAGGAAGCTCTGGACGTGGCGGCCTATGTCAACCTGCAGATCCGCCCATGGGATCCACGCAAGGGCATAATCAAAGGCTTGTTCGAATAATGGCTGAAGCGGGCGCGACCGGGAGTCTCGTGGATCGGTTATTTCCTTTCCTGCGCTGGCGCGGTGCCATTACATCCGCCACCGTCCGCCCGGATCTTGTCGCCGGCCTGGTTGGCGCGGTCCTGATCCTGCCGCAGGCATTCGCACTCGCGACACTCGCTGGTATGCCGCCGGAATACGGTATCTACACCAGCATCTTTCCGGTGATCATCGCGGCTATTTGGGGCTCTTCCTGGCACACCCTTTCGGGTCCCAACACAGCCGTGTGTGTGCTGATCGCATTTACGATCGCGCCCTTCGCGAGCATCGGCAGCCAGGACTACATCGGCTATGTCCTGGCGCTCACGCTCATGGCGGGCCTGATTCAACTATTTATCGGGGTCGTTAAGCTCGGGACCGTGCTCGACTTTATCTCGCATACGGTGATTTCCGCGATCATATTTGCGGTCGCATTGATAATCATTGTCTCCGCGGCGGGTTCATTCCTGGGTCTCTTGTCCAACCTCGACGAGCCGTTTTTTATCCGCCTGTACCAAATTTTTCACGATGTTCCGCGCGCCAACGGTTTTGCTGTCGCTGTCGGCGTAGTGACGGTGGCGACAGGCCTTCTTGCCAGAAGGTATTGGCGGCGCTATGCATTGATTATCGCTGTAATCGTGGGTTCGCTGTTCGCTAGCGCACTCAATCTGCTTTTCGGCTCGGCGCACACCGAACTGGAATTACTCGGCCAGCTGTCCATTTCTCTGCTCCCGTTGTCCATGCCGACGTTCGAAATGGAATCCATGTATGTGCTCAAAGGGCTGATCACCAGCGCGTTCTCCATCGCCTTTCTGGGCCTCATGCAAACGGTGGTGATCGCGCGCTCTCTGGCTGAAAAATCGGGCCAGCATATCGACACGAATCAGGAGATTTTGGGTCAGGGCCTGTCCAATATCGTGGCACCCTTTCTATCGTGCTTCGCCGGATCGGGTTCCTTCAATCGCAGCGGCGCCCATTACGAGGCGGGCGCACGCACACCCATGGCGGCCCTTTATGCATCGGTCTTCCTCGCCGTGATAGTGCTTGTGGGCGCGCCGCTTATCGCCTTTATGCCCATGGCAACCGTTGCGGGCGCACTTATGCTCGTGGGCTACGGCCTGATTGATATCAAGGATGTCCGACGCGCTTTTCTCACACGCCACGAAGCAGTGATCTTTTCTCTCACCTTTCTCGCTGCACTTAGCTTCGGTCTCAACGCCGGTGTATTCACTGGGCTGCTGCTGTCGTTAATCAACTATCTTTGGTACGCCTCGACTCCCAATATCGTGCTCAATACCCATTTTGCCCGTGATGGTCGCCCCGTCACCGTCGTCACCATTGATGGCAACTTATTTTTTGGCTCAGTGCGCCACGTGGAATCCGCCCTCGCGCGACTCGATGAGTCCGCCGACGAAAACAACATTCTGCTGTTGCGTACCGACCACCTGACCTATCTGGATGTGCCCGGCGCCATACTCATTGCTGCCGAAGCGAAACGCCGCCGCGACCGGGGTGACGATTTATACCTTTATACGACTCGCAGTAGCGTACTCGATGTGTTGGAGCGATCGGGGTGCCTGCAGATCCTCGGCGAGGATTATGTGATTCACAAGGATCGCGACCATCCCATGAAGGCATTGCTATACCCCACGCAACGACCTGATAACGCGAATGGTGAAGTCGAAGATCAAAATATGCGATTAATTGAGGAGGAAGAACCCATGAAAGCCCTTGCGCAACGTCTGCGGGCGACACGTCTGCTTGGTCCACTCTCAGTGGAGCAGCTTGAGTCGCTGCTGGAAGAGAAAGGTGTCAGCATTGCCAGCGCCGGTGACCTGATCATAAAGGAGGAGCATGAGATGAGTGATCATCTCATTCTCATCGAGGGAAAACTCGAGGCGCAACGTACCTGGTCCGTCGCCGATGGCCATGACAAGAGCCACACCTGGTTGCTCGAACCAGCCGCGACCGAAGGTGGTTTCGCGTTCCTCGGTGCGGCCAATCGCATCCGCGTCCGCGCCGTTACGGACGTGCGATATGTGATGCTTAACGCAGACAGCATCGATGAACTACTCGGTTGGAGTCAGCAATTCGCCGACGATCTGGAAAACGATGAAGAACTTCGGCATCGCATGAATCTGGTAAAGCAGGTCAGCGTGTTCCACGAGGTCCCTTTGGAGAACGTCAAGACCGCATTTAAGCGTATGTACCCGAAGGATGTTCAGGCCGGCGACACCGTGATTACCGAGGGCGAGAAGGGCGAATGTTATTACGTGATCGACAGCGGCGAGGCCGAGGTCATGCGTACCGATCCCTTTACCGATGAAACCAGCCGCGTGGCCACCCTGGGTCCGGGCGATGCCTTCGGTGAGGAGGCCCTGCTGCAGGGCGCCTATCGAAACGCGACGGTGACCATGACCACACCGGGCCGCTTACTGGCATTGGATAAGGCAGACTTCGATAAGTTATTGCGTCCTGGCATGGTCGAGGAGGTCGATCCCGCCGCGGCCCTCGAGCTGGTACAAGACGGTAATGCCTTGTGGCTCGATTGCCGCTATGACATGGAATACGAGGAATCCCGCATCCCCGGCGCGCCCCTGGTTCCGCTGGATCGGCTGCGTTGGGATGTGCACAAACTCGATCCGGAGGCGACCTATGTCGTTTATTGCCGCAGCGGTCGACGCAGCAAGGCCGCGGCCTTTCTCCTGCGGGAGCGCAACATCAAGGCTATGTCCATGCGCGGTGGCATCAAGGGCTGGCCCTTTGAGGTGGATTCCTCGGAGATTGACGCGTCACCCGCGGACTAATGCTGGGGCCAGCACCGATTCAGTTGCGCGAAGCCCATACAAGGGAATGTCACCGGCTACGATCAAGTGCGCTCGCAGACGGTCTCGCCGTGGTGAGACTGTTAGTCGCACCCGCTCCCAGGTGAGCCTCGGCTTCAGGCACCGGCGCCGATGACTGTTAGGAACGACTGTGACAGCTCACCGCGGCCGGCCTTATCGAGTATTTGCTCGGACGCCTGCACGACCTCGGCGAGCGGGCCGATGAGTACCACCATGCCCAACTCCAGGACGATGGGCAGGTCCGCCACCGGATTGCTGACGTTTGCATGTTCCGGACGCAAAAACACCATCTTGATTTCTTCTACCTCAGAGGGAATCGCCTCACAGCCGCCACCGGGGGCGACGAAATCGAACAGCTCTTGCAGATTCTGGAGCGTGACACTCTCTTCGGTGAATTCCACATCGCCGGATTTGGCCGTGAACTCTACGGTGATTGGTTTCATTGCCTGCGCTCCACGTTGGTCGATGGCCTCGGAGACCCTATCTTAAACCACGCTGCGGTAAATAGGGTCAGCGCCCTTGTTACAGCACTCCCCTGCAGCGAACGCCGGATTTCCGGTCACCTCGGGATATCATGCCGGCGGTAGCTTCACCGGCGCCCGCTCCCGCTTGCGCTCGCCCCGCCGCCGCTTGTCCTCGCGGCGACGTCGCTTCACGGCGGCCGAGGGCTTGGTCGTGCGGCGCGGCCTGGGCCGGATCGCCGCCTTGCGAATCAGCAGCACCAGGCGTTCGATCGCATCCGCACGATTGCGAGCCTGGGTGCGAAAACGCCGTGCAGTGATCACCAGCACGCCATCCCGGGTCAGTCGCGTACCGGCCAAATGTCGCAACCGTGTGCGCACGTCTCCGGACAGTGCGGTGGAGCGATTGATATCGAAACGTAACTGTACCGCAGTGGCGACCTTGTTCACGTTCTGCCCACCGGGACCCGAGGCAAGCACGAACTGAAAATGTAGCTCGTCCTCGTTGAGCTCAATGTCGGGTGTGACAAATATCATGTGCATTCAACTAAGGCTCGTCACATCCGCCATATGAACGGCTCGCTGAGCAATGGAACATGTTGTCAGATCAATATTTCCGATCAGGGCCTGGTCAAGTCTCGCAAGCCCGCGCACACCGGGTCTTTAATCCTTTATGATAAGACCCAGCAGAAGACCCGCCACACCGACTTCTACCACCCCGGCCCAGAACCAGGCCTGGGCGAGGAAATACGGAATCGGTTGGTAACTGTAGCTGCCGAAACCCATACCTACACCAAAGGCGACACCCAGCAACAATCCGTAAATCAACCCGGTCCTTACGCCTTTATCCCTGATGTAAAGCGCGTAGATCGTCGCAAGACACAACGCGGTAATGGCATTGACCATCGACATCACCACGTGTTTCATCTCCGCCTCGGGACGCCACAGATCCGCCGTTTCTTCATAGGTGGGCATTAACAACATCCCATGAATGACCCAGTCCATCACGAACCAGGCCACGAATACGGCGACCGTCGCCAGGATAATCTTCACAAACATGACGTCCTCCTTCGGAAAAGACCTTCATTATTAGAATACGTCGGCGTGATTGACGGTAGCACTGCGACTGCTCTGCATGCAATGCTGTTGGCATCGCCATTGAACGGGATGACAACGGGGTGCCGGACAAGCGGCACCTCATGCCAGGGTGCGCTAAATGCCAAAAAAGAGCTGGGTTACGGCGTTCGACGCAGCCGTTGAGGCCCCGTATCACACCGGAGGACGCGGGCGGTTTCCTGACAACAAGGGGTCGGTCATACGCTGTGAATCGTTCGCTACCGAGCCGCTTGTTCGCAAAGAATGGAAGGACTCAGTCCCTTAGTGCGCGTACTCCCACCGATCCTCGTGGGCCTGGTGCTCGGACGCCAGCATGTCGGCCATCATGGTCATGACATGAATGCTCAACAGCGTCTCGGTATGGGACAAGGTTGCACCTTCCTTGAGATTAAGAGCATCAAACTTCGCATTCATCCTCCGCAACAAGTCGCGCGCGACCTTGAGATACTCGCGTTTCGCCTTTTCGATCTCGCCTTGCGACAAGTTCCTGTCGATGCTCTGCAGATAGTATTTGTCCAATTTCGTCATGGCGCCCTCAACGAACGCCGTATAAGCCGCTTCGTCATACACTGGAACCGGGGTCAAGGTGTGCTGCCTGCACGCCGGTCCCGAGCAGAAAAGCCGCCGCGGCGAACGGTATAATGGCACCATAGACCCATTTTCCGTTGCGTTTCATTGCTGACTCCCCATCGATTCGAATGTAATAGGCGTTCGCACCACTTTTCCCGGAAGCAAATTCCGGTACGCGTAACGCTGTGACAGGATTGCCACAGATATAAAATACGCCAGATAGGGGGGCATTTCCTGGCGGCAGGTCACGGAATGGGTCGAGGGTAAGACCGGCCTAATAGTGTGGTGGTGGCGTCTCCTCCGTCGACGGTGCCACCATGGCCGGCGCCAGGGATTTTACCTGCGCCTGCAGCTCCGCCAACCCTTTACTCATCTGATCGATCTGTCGTTGCTGGCGTATGATGACGTCATTGAGCTCATTAAGTGTTTTGTCCTGAAATGCGATACGACTTTCCAATTCTGCCAACCGATTTTCCATCAATCTAACCTCGAACACGCATGTAAAGATACAAATGAACAGGGAGGAAAAGTCATGGCCGACCTTCCTTTTTACTTAAATGCTGTATGTTGGCAAATGCATGACTTTTAGTCCGTCTTGAAGCCCGCGCGCTTATGACTGCCGTCGCAAAACGGCTTGTTGTTGGACGCACCACAACGGCATAGCGCGGCGTTCTTGCCTCGCCATGCATCGCGGCCACTACTCGCCGTAATGGCAAGGTTACCGGCAAGCAACAAGGGACCGTCCGGCAAGGCTTTGATCGCGAGCGCGCCGCCCTCCTCGGTATTGCCGTCGCCCGTTTCGCCGACCGCGCCGTAGTCACGAAAATTCGCCTGCTCATGACTGTTGTCGCAGAAGGGTTTATTCCCGGAATGCCCACAGCGGCATAGCGCGGCGCGATAGCGCACACCCGGCATGTCATCGGGTACACCCTCGATATCCAGATCACCCTGTATCAAGAGCGGCCCGTTATAAGTCACGACAACCTGATTGTACGGAGCCGGGACCTCCGTCACGCGGCCATCTTTGGTCTCGAAGGTCAGCGCACCGGTCGGGCAGCGTTGCACCACGTCGACCACATCGCCGGTGGCTACCAAATCCGGTTGACACCACGGCTGCCGACCGCCGACGAACAAATCACCTGCGGCGCGCCCGCATTCGCCGATATGAATACACAGGCGCTCATCCCAGCACACATCAACATCCTTACCGGAATAGCGAAAGACGGGATCTTTGGCCATTAGATTTACCTCCATGGACAGTTGAACAAGCGCTCACCGAATCCATGTTAGCGGAATAGATCCGATTCAACGAGAGCACCGCTGGCAATGCACCCGCACCGAGAGAAATGCCATGATTGGATGGTAGGAAATAGGTCTCCAGCAAGAACTTTTGTGGTATCGTGACGGAAAGGTGGGGGATTATGGGTGCGACTGCGCCGACCGATGCCCGACCATTCCAGCGCGAGAGATTCGCCATGTCGCACTCGTTTGACGAAGATTACCTGCATTCATTGCCGACCGATCCGGTCGCCGCCTGCACCACTATATGCGCGGATGCGGTTGCATTTTATAAAGAACAGCTCGCGGAGTCGGGTGCGGTCACGCTCATCGAGGACCACGAAGTCTATCTGCGGGCCTTTGCCTTACTCAACGCGTATACCGCGACCCACCCGCATGATTATTCCCAGCCGTTGCCTGAACTTACCCGCTCGCCGGAGCAGAATTCGCGCGCGATTCTCAAGTATATGCACGAACTAAAACAGTTCCTGCAAAAAAAGGCCGTCGAGGGGCAGCTTGATTCCATGCGCACGGAATACTCTCTGCTGCTGGAAAAAGGCAAAGTTCGCTATAAATTCAATGACGATGACAAACGTAACATCCGCCGCGACATTCATATGTTGCGTCAGTTCGTCACCGGGCATCCCAAGATCGAGCAGCAACAACGCACCCGCATGCTGACGCGGCTCGGAAAACTCGAGACCGAACTTGGGAATCCGGAACCGGACCTGGATCGTTTCTGGGGGCTGGTGGGCGAGGCGAGTCTGTATGCGGTAAAGGTGCAGGAAAATGCCGACACCATTGTCAACGGAATTCGCCGCATGCTTGCCGTCGTCTGGCGTGTGCAATGCGAGTCCACCAAGCTGCCCACCGAAACACCCCTGATTAAAATTGAGGATATCCCGGGAAAGTCTGCAAACCTGCATCTGGTGAAATAGCGCTGCGGATCCTTGCGCTCCGCATCGACATCGATCCTGGTCGTCAACGACCGAAATCGATGAACGGCTTGATGGATAGGTACAGGATCACCAGCACGACACCGAGATAAACCATGAATAGCAGCGGTTCGCGCCGTATGCGATCCAACATGGTTTCGGCCCTGCCCTCGCGCTTGCGTTGTTCGTATTCACCGCGCAACCGCGCACTACGCTCAGTCTGATACTCGTTTAGCAGTCCACGCGCCGCTTCCATTTGGGCCTCATCCCGCAACCAGATCGCGGCCACTGAGATCCCCCAGCGACCACCCTTGGTCTCATAGTAATCAATCCCGTGTGCCGACAGTAAGGCCCGCACTTCATCGGCCTCGTCATCCGGCACACCGTTTAGCATGAACAGTTGGGCAGGCATATCGCGGTGGTCGTAAACAGTCAGACCGAGCCAGTGTAAGTCATCCCGACCCGCTCGCAAGCGTCATCGGTTGCGATATTTCTTATGTTCACGACGATTGTGCGCACGCTCGTCACGATCCCGGTGCCGATCGGCGTGATATCGGGGCGAGGGTTTGTAACGCTTTACGTGATCACGCTGCCGGTCATGTGGCCGACTGGCGTCGATCCAGACCCGCACCCGGTCGCGCCGATCCAGAAACACATGTGGCGGCAATACATGCGCGCGGTGCCAGCGTTTGTCGCGGTGGTAGTAGTAGTCTCCCGAGTGGAGATGAAAATAGACCCGTGTGCTCGGATAGTAGTAATAGTGATACGGATAATGCCGATAGGCCGAGCGATAGACCGGCGGGCCGCCACGATAAGGTTCATAGACACAGCCCGCGGTGCCTGACAGTGTGATGAGTACCGAGATGATCATCACGGGCCGCATAAATTGAACGACCTTCATGAGCCACCTCCTTGCCGTCGAATTACCTGCATGGCATCAGATTAGACTGAGATGTGCGAACCGTCATTGATACAGATCAACGTCAACGCCATACGCGATCCGGCGTCATGTCCACGCTACGTAAAGCGATGCGCATCACGGGCACGATAGATCGCACATCCGCGATGCGACCTGTTGCAGGTCGCCGTTATTGGCCGGACCACATGCGTCGCAGAGTATTATCTCGGCGCACCACGTGATGGTATATCGCAGCACCGGCGTGCAGTAACACCAAAACCCATACGAGGTAGGCGCCGGATTTCTTGTGGATGAAGTCGAGGGGCGCCTCCCACTCCTCGAAGCTGAGCCCGAACTTATCCGTCACCAGCCACTGAAAAAGCGCCGTGTCGGGAAACTTGGGTATATCGAAAAGAAAGAAAAATTCGGTATCCGCCTTGGTGCCGAGATAGCCGGTTAGCGGCATATAGATCATGATCACGTATAACAGTATGTGCATGGCGCGCGCCGCGACATGTTCCCAAGGCTTGCCCGGTGGCGGCAGCGGGTGAGATTCCTGCATGACCCAGATAACGCGCAATATGACGAAAACCGCAATGGTCACGCCTATCGATAGATGTAACTGCAGGGCGATCCAATTTTCCGGCGTGTCCTTGACCGTAAACCAATGCCGATAATAGACCGCGCAATAAGCGGCGATAAATAGCAGTGCGACGCCCCAATGCAACCCGCGCGCAAGGCGGCCGTAAGACTCCGGATTATTTCGCCAACGTGCCATCATATCGATCCTGGTTTTTCTGTCATGTCTGTCTCCAGGGACGACTCGCCATAAAGCCTAATGCCCATAGCCAAGCGTCGACTGCGAATATGCTATCTCAATAACGGATGATCCTTCGGCAGTTGTTTCGAATACCACAGCGCGAGTTTGTGACGCATAGATTTCTGTGAGACCTGATCTTCCGGCAACGGCTGAATGACCTTGTCGTGTACCAGTAATCGATAGATATATAGAATTTTCTCGCTCGCCGAGTCTGTCGGCTCCCATTCCACCGCGCCGCGATCCTCACCGTATTTCATGCCGGCCAGGATTGCCGCCTTCGTCAACTCGGCTTCATTTTTTAGTTTCTTCACAGCCCCTCCTGGTCAGTTACATATCAATCCGCACCGAACCTGAACGAGGCGTGCAAGGTTTGCTTGACCAACTGGATGATAAGCCAAAGGAACAGTAGCGGAAAAAGGATTGTCTGCAAAACAAATACTACGATTAGATTGATTGCATTTTCACTCACGTTCGCCACCGCCTGCTTCAATGACTCCATGCGCTTTTCGATACTCACCGCATTGGTTGCGGATTCATACGCACGCCGCGCACTTTCGAAGAACGTTCGGTCTTCCCCGTCTGCGATCGGTGCTTGCGTCTCGCGGTTTATTTCGCCGATGTTCTGCGCGGTGCGCTCCAATTGCTGCTTGGACTCGATAAATTGGGACTCAAGAAACATGTCGTACAGGCCCTCGCTGCATATAGCGATGGCGGGAATGGCGAAGCGCACGATGATCAGTACCAACGTCAACCGATAGAGTGCGCGCCTGGTACCAGCCGACAAGAATCCGGGTCGCCACATTAAAAACAGCGCGCCTACTACAAACGCACTGACGAGCAGGGTAAATCCGAGGGATGCGGTGACATCGAGCAGCACCCGTTGTATTCCCAATGAACTGCCACTCGCCAACACAATCCACGAGAAACGTTCTATCAGATCATTTGCCGGGTCCAGGATCTGTCCGGGGGTGAAGGTCAGCCCGATGCCCACCGGCTCCACGGCGACTTCGGTGCCCTGCGCCACGGAGATCACTCCATTCAAGCCCCGCGCCCCACGAGCAGAAGCGCGATGAGAGAAACCGTGATCTTCCTATAATGTTGGGTCATTAACTAATCGTACCGAAATGGTGGTACAAAACGGGAGTCCGGACAAGCGCATCCTATTCAATGATACATGGCCGCCGAATATTACGTTTGTGACAGTCGCTCGGTTATGGCGGCAGACAATTCTTCATAAGATATGTAGCCGCCGGCCAACAACTCGATTATATCGCCAACCTGCCAGACCATGCTTGGGAAACCACGGATCCCGGCGCGTCGGGCGCGCAGAAAGTGCCGCCCGGTTCGTTCGCGTAATTCTTGGGACGTAAACAGTTCGATAAACCTGTCCCGGTCAACCGGAAATGCCACCGCCAGTTCCGCCAGCACATCAGTCTGGGTGACATCGCGCCCCTCGGTGTAAAAGGCCGACTGGATCGCCGTGAAATAGGCCAGGGTTTCGTCCGCGTCCAGTTCTGCGAATGCCAGCACGGCGCGGCTCGGTGGCTCGGTATCGTAGATGAAACCCGGCGGCATGGCGCCGTCGAACCTGAAGAGCTGCCCGGTCATCCGCTGCACGTCACGCCAGTGGTGGAGGATGTCGTCTCTTTGTGACCCACTGATCGGTTCGGTGGTGCCAGGCCGCAATCCGCCCAGATTCAGTGCAATATTGAGATCGCCGACGAATTCGGTTTTGATGCGACTGATGACCGGCGAAAACCCCCAGCACCATGAACACATCGGGTCCGCGAAATACCACAAAATTGGCTCGGGGGTCGTGTCGCTCATCTCCGCATAATAGCCCATCGGTAGAGTCAACAATTACCGTCGTCGACGAAGGCATTTCTGCCCGGCCTTGGCTGACGCCGGCGGTAATCTCGTGGAGATAGTTTCCGACCCCGTTTTCTGAGAAAATACGGACTCGACCCTGTCTGTAGTGCACCACTGCGCCCAGCCACGGGCCCGCACAGTTTCAGGTGTTAAATCCCACCGAGGTTAGATCCATGTCGACACAGAGTTCAGCCACCCCGTCTGCCGGCGCCGCAGAGAAATTCGTCTTTTCATTTACCGAGGGCGATGGTCATGACAAGAAGCTGCTTGGCGGCAAGGGGGCGAATCTATGTGAGATGACGCAGATCGGTCTCAATGTACCGCCCGGTTTCGTCATCAGCACGGCGGCCTGTCTCACTTATCTGGACGATACCAAGCGAAACCTGCCCGCCGGACTCATGGACGACGTACGCGCGCAGATGCAGGCGTTGGAGGTCGCGACCGGAAAGGGTTTCGGTGACCCGGACCATCCGCTGCTGGTATCGGTGCGCTCCGGCTCGGCCATGTCCATGCCGGGCATGATGGACACCATTTTGAACTTGGGGCTGAATGGCGACACGCTTAACGGCCTGATCCGCCAAACCGGCGACGAACGTTTCGGCTACGACGCCTACCGCCGCTTCATTCAATTATTCGGCAAGGTGGCTCTCGGTGTGCCCGATGAGCGTTTCGATGAGCCCTTCGAGGCAATCAAACAACGCGAAGGCGTCAAGGCGGACGTGGGCCTGACGGCGGCACACCTGAAGGAAATCAGCGAGGTCTTTCTCGACGTAGTACGCGAACATACCGGCGCGCCATTTCCGGAAGATGTCTATGCGCAACTTGAGATTGCGATCAAGGCGGTGTTCGACTCCTGGAAGGGCAAGCGTGCGGTGGACTATCGGCGCGAGTTTCATATTACGCCGGATATGGCAAATGGTACCGCGGTCAATGTGGTGACCATGGTGTTCGGTAACATGGGCAACGATTGCGCCACGGGCGTGGGCTTCACCCGTAATCCCGGCACCGGCGAAAACCATATGTTCGGCGAATACCTGGTCAACGCCCAGGGCGAAGACGTGGTGGCCGGAATCCGTACGCCCAAACCGGTGCAGGAGATGGAACAGGAAATGTCCGCGCTGTATCCGCAGCTGGTGGAGTTGCGCGACAAACTCGAGTCACACTATCGCGAAGTGCAGGACTACGAGTACACCATCGAGAAGGGCACGCTGTATTGTCTACAGACGCGTAACGGCAAAATGAATGCCGCCGCCATGGTGCGCACCTCGGTGGAAATGGTGGCCGAGGGACTGATCACCCGCGAGCAGGCCCTGTTACGAGTCGATCCCGAGCTGCTCGAGCAGTTGTTGCATCCGCGGCTCGATCCGAGTGCGAACAAGCAGGCGGCGGTACAGGGTCTACCCGCCTCCCCCGGCGCGGCGTCCGGCAAGGTCGTATTCGATGCCGATCGCGCTGAATTGATGGGCCGCGCCGGAGAGAACGTCATCCTGGTGCGCGAGGAAACCAAACCCGAGGATATCCATGGCTTCTTCGCCTCCCAGGGCATCCTCACCAGCCGCGGCGGCAAGACTTCGCACGCGGCGGTGGTGGCCCGTGGCATGGGCAAGCCCTGTGTCGCTGGCGCCGAAGGCATTCATGTGAATACCCAAAACCGGGTCGCCAGGATCGGTGAGATGGTGTTGCACGAAGGCGATGTCGTCACCATCGACGGCGGCAACGGAAATGTCTACCTCGGCGCGATCGCCACGGTCGAGCCTGAGTTCTCCGACGAACTGCGTACGCTGTTGAGCTGGGCCGACGAAGCGGCGCCGCTAAAGGTGATGACCAATGTGGACACACCCGAGGACGCGGCGCGGGCGGTGGATTACGGCGCCATGGGTATCGGTCTGTGCCGCACCGAGCGTATGTTCAATGCGCAGGAACGGCTGCCGGCAGTGGTCGACATGATCCTGGCGAATACCGCCGACGAACGCCAGAAGGCGCTGGATCGACTGCTGCCCATGCAGCGCGCTGACTTCAAGGCCCTGTTCGAAGCGATGTCGCCGCGGCCGGTGACGATTCGGCTGCTGGACCCGCCAATACACGAATTTCTGCCCAGCGAGCGGCAGCTCGAGCAGCAGCTGACCAATCTGCATCAGCTGCGCGCCTCGGCGGAAGGCCTCCGGGATCTGCTCAGTGGTTTGCAGCCCGGCACGGATGCGGCCGCGGGCCTGCCGCAGGACAGGCTTGATGTCGCCATGATCGATGACGCCATTGCCCGCAAGGACCTCATGCTGCACAAGGTGCGCGAACTGTTCGAGGTCAATCCCATGCTCGGCCATCGCGGCGTTCGTCTGGGGATTACCTACCCGGAAATCTACGCCATGCAGATCCGCGCGGTCCTCGAGGCCGCCGCCGAGTGCATCGCGGCCGGGCTTGAAGTGCATCCCGAAATCATGGTGCCCCAGGTCTGCACGGCGCAGGAACTCATCCGCGTCAAATCGCATATCGACCGAATCAAGCAGGAAGTGGAAAAAGACATTGGCGTGAGCGTCGATCTCAAATTCGGCACCATGATCGAGGTGGTGCGGGCCTGCATGCGCGCCGAGAACCTGGCCGAGCATGCGGAGTTCTTCTCCTTCGGCACCAATGACTTGAGTCAGGCCACCTTTTCCTTCTCGCGCGAGGATGCGGAGAACAAGTTCCTGCCCATGTACAACGAAAACGACATCCTGCAGGACAACCCGTTTGAGGTTCTGGATGTGAAGGGTGTCGGCCAGTTGATGAAGATCGCCGTCGAATGGGGTCGCCGTGCGCGTCCCGGACTCAAGGTGGGTATCTGCGGTGAACAGGGCGGGCATCCCGCGTCGATTCGCTTCTGCAACGAGATCGGGCTGGACTATGTCTCCTGCTCGCCGCCGCGGGTGCCGGTGGCACGGCTGGCGGCGGCCCATGCGGCGCTGACCTGACCGGCGCGGGTCAGTTCCTGCATTTGCGCGTGATAGCGCCGCGGGGCGCGCGGGTTAGCGGTCGGCGCGCGGATTCTCCTGGGTAGCCTGTTACGCATCGAGCTTCATGGGGGCATATAGCGATTTACAGGACATTGGCGAACCGTCGGCCGCCACGGGGGATACGCCGGCATCTGAATTCCAGCAACACGCGCGTCGCATCAGGTCGCTGTCCGGCAAGGCCGATCACATTGATCGGCCTTGCCGGACCAGGATCACTCAGCCTGCGGCGGTCTTCGCCGCGGTGCCGGGCTCGTAACCCAGGTTTGGCGCAAGCCAGCGTTCGACTTCCTCGACCAAGAGACCTTTACGCCGGGCATAGTCTTCGACCTGGTCGCGGTTGATCTTGCCGACGGCGAAATAACCTGCCACGGGGTGCGCAAAGTACCAGCCACTGACCGACGCCGCCGGCGCCATGGCCCTGGACTCGGTAAGCCAGATACCGGTGTTGTTTTCCGCATCCAGCAGCTGCCATAGCAGATCCTTCTCGGTGTGCTCCGGACATGCGGGATAGCCGGGGGCCGGACGAATGCCCTGGTATTCCTCCTTGATCACTTGTTCGTTACTCAACGTCTCGTCGGCCACATAACCCCAGAACTCCTTGCGCACCCGACCATGCATCAGCTCGGCGAAGGCCTCCGCCAATCGATCGGCCAGGGCCTTGAGCAGGATCGCATGATAATCGTCGTGCGCCGCCTCAAAACGTTGTACGTGTTCCTCGATACCGATACCGGCGGTGACCGCGAACCCACCCATATAGTCCTTGATGTTCGTGTCCTTGGGCGCAACGAAATCCGCCAGGCAACGATTCGGTTTACCCGGCGGCCGTTGATCCTGTTGGCGCAGATGATGCAACGTTGTCAGCACTTCGTCGCGGTCTTCAGTCGCGTAGACCTCAATGTCATCGTCGTTGACCTGGCTGGCGGGAAACAGGCCGATCACCGCGCGTGCCGTTAACCACTTTTCCGTAATGATCTGCTTGAGCATGGCCTGCGCATCAGCGAACAGTTTTTTGGCTTCATTACCCTTGTCGGCATCATCGAAGATTTTCGGGTAACTGCCCTTGAGCTCCCAGGCGTGGAAGAATGGGGTCCAGTCGATATACGCGGCGATTTCATCAAGCGGGTAGTTGTCGAACACCTCGATACCGAGTCGCTTCGGCACCGGCGGCGTATAGGCCGACCAATCGATGGGCACCTTGTTGGCACGCGCCTGCGCGAGACTGAGCCACGCGATCTTGCGACGTTTGCCGGCGTGTTGTGTGCGCACCTGCTCGTATTCGTCACGAATGCTTGCGACATAATCCGCTTGCAGCTCGTCGCTGAGCAGATTTTGCGCCACGCCCACCGCGCGCGAGGCGTCTTTCACATACACCGTCGTGCCTTCGTAATTGGGCTCGATCTTGACCGCGGTGTGCACCCGCGAGGTGGTCGCGCCGCCGATCAAGAGCGGCACGCTGAAGTTCTGGCGCTGCATTTCGCTGGCCAGATGCGCCATCTCATCCAATGACGGCGTGATCAGACCCGACAGGCCGATGATATCCACCTGCTCTTCTTTCGCGGTGTCGAGGATCTTTTGCGCCGGTACCATGACGCCGAGATCGATGACCTCGAAGTTGTTACACTGCAGCACGACGCCGACGATGTTCTTGCCGATGTCATGCACATCGCCCTTGACCGTGGCCATGAGGATCCTGCCCTTGGCGCGCGCACCCGCCGCTTTTTCCTGCTCGATGAAGGGCACCAGATGAGCAACGGCCTTTTTCATTACCCGCGCGGATTTCACCACCTGTGGTAGAAACATCTTGCCATCACCGAACAGGTCACCGACCACGTTCATGCCGTCCATAAGCGGACCTTCGATCACCTGGATAGGACGATCGAAGTGCTGACGCGCCTCCTCGGTATCTTCGATGACATAGGCGTCGATCCCTTTCACCAGCGCATGCTCCAGGCGTTTGGCCACACCCCACTCGCGCCAGGCCAGGTCCTCCTCGCGGACTGCGGCCTTGCCTTCGCCCTTAAACTGATCGGCGATCTCCAGCAAACGCTCGGTGGCATCTTCGCGGCGATTGAGCACCACATCTTCCACCCGCTCGCGCAGCTCGGCGGGGATTTCTTCGTACACCGCCAGTTGACCGGCATTGACGATACCCATATCCATACCAGCCTGGATCGCGTGATACAGAAACACCGCATGGATCGCCTCGCGCACCGGGTTGTTGCCGCGGAAGCTGAACGAAACGTTGCTGACCCCGCCGGAGACCAGGGCATGGGGCAGGGTCTTATTGATCTCCCGCACCGCCTCGATGAAATCCACACCATAGGCATTGTGTTCCTCGATGCCGGTGGCCACCGCAAAGATGTTCGGGTCGAAAATGATGTCCTCGGGCGGAAATCCGGCCTGCTCGGTGAGCAGTTTGTAGGCCCGGGCACAGATTGCTACCTTGCGCTCCTTGCTGTCCGCCTGCCCGGCCTCATCGAAGGCCATGACAATGACCGCCGCACCATAGCGCCGCACGAGCTTGGCCTGGCGCAGAAATTCCGCCTCGCCTTCTTTCATGCTGATTGAATTGACGACACCCTTACCCTGGATGCATTTGAGGCCGGCCTCGATGATCGGCCACTTACTGGAATCAATCATGACCGGCACCTTGGAGATATCCGGTTCCGAGGCGACCAGGTTCAGAAAGGCCTGCATGGCCGCGACGCCGTCGAGCATGGCCTCATCCATGTTGACATCGATAATCTGCGCGCCGGCCTCCACCTGATGGCGTGCCACGTCCAACGCGGTGTCGTAGTCGTCATCCAGAATCAATTTCTTGAAGCGGGCCGAGCCGGTGACATTGGTGCGCTCACCCACGTTGACGAATAAGGAGTCGGTGCGAATGTTCAGTGGCTCGAGGCCGGACAACCGAGTCGTGTAATCACGCGGCGGAATCGACCGTGGCGGATGTTGGCTTACCGCATCATGAATGGCTTGAATGTGCGCGGGCGTGGTGCCGCAACAGCCGCCTATAATATTAAGGTATCCGGCCTGGGCCCATTCGCCGATCTCCCGTGCCATCACCTCCGGCGACTCGTCGTATTCGCCAAACTCGTTCGGCAGGCCCGCATTGGGGTGCGCGTTGACGCCACAGTCGGCGATGCCCGAAAGCTCCTCGACATATTGACGCAGCTGTTCCGCACCCAGAGCACAATTGAAGCCAATGGAAACCGGCTTGGCGTGGCGCAGCGAATTATAAAAAGCTTCCGCCGTCTGTCCCGAAAGGGTACGGCCGGAGGCATCAGTGATGGTGCCGGAGATGACGATTGGCAATTGCTCGCCGGCCTGTTCGAAAAACTCGTCGATGGAAAACAGGGCGGCCTTGGCATTCAGGGTGTCGAAAATGGTTTCCACCAACAGGATGTCAGCGCCGCCGTCCACTAAACCGCGGATCGCCTCCAGGTACGTTTCACGCAGATCGTCGAAGCCGACATTGCGGAACCCCGGGTTGTTGACGTCCGGGCTCAGGGACGCGGTGCGATTGGTGGGGCCCAGCACACCGGCAACGAATCGCGGCTTGTCGTCGGTTGCGGACGCGTCCGCCGCCTCCCGTGCCAACCTGGCCGACTCAAAGTTGAGTTCGTAAACCAGATCTTCCTGCTGGTAGTCCGCCAGCGAGATCGCCGTGGCATTGAATGTGTTGGTCTCGACGATATCCGCGCCGGCTGCAAGGTAGGCCGCATGGATGTCACGAATAATATCCGGCTGCGTCAGTGATAACAGATCGTTATTACCCTTGAGATCACCCGGATGATCCTTAAAACGCGCACCGCGATAGCCCGCCTCGTCCAGCTTGTATCCCTGGATCATGGTGCCCATGGCACCGTCCAGGATCAGGATGCGCTCGCCCAGGAGGGCTTTGAAGCGGGCGATCCGGGCCTGGCGGGCATTTTTCAACTCGATGTCGGTCATTTCCCTAGTTTATCAGGCTCTTAGTCGGCCCATAAATGGCCAAAAGGGGGTGAACCTTACCGGCACCGGCGTAAAGACGCAAAGGTCCTGGCAGGACTGTCGGCAACAAGAGACACGCGGCTACGGCGCAGCCTGGCCGCTGCGCTCGCACAAATTGGCTGGGTCCGTGCCGGGCACAGAATTGGAAGACATTGACTGCGGTCAAAGATTTCCGGATATCGATCTGACAAAATATGCTTACTTTTGGTGGTATAGGCGCCAAGGTCGGGAAGTTACCGAGGGCTCTTCGCGCATGAGAGGGCCGGGAGGTGAGTATTATGACGGACATCCAGCTGGTTGATGTAACAGTACACTTTGATGCTGATCTCAGCGCGGTAGCGCGCGGCGATATCGAGAATGCAGTTCGGGCGCTGGATGGTGTGGTCAGTGTGCATATGCCGGAAGACAAGCCGCATCTTGCAGTGGTGGAATATAATCCGGAACGCATGAATTCGGCGACGATTCTGAAAACGGTTACGGAACAGGGCGGGCATGCTGAAATGATCGGCTTGTAGACCAGCCAACCCCGGGTTGGTTACACCGGAAAAGAGGCTTCCGAGCCGCGCGGCCACACTGTTAACGGCGCCTCCACACTGCACCAAGTGAACGTACGAAGAGGGGTGGGAGGAGCTTCTTTCGCTTGATCGGTCCTGAACTCTTTACGTCACCGTTGGCATAGGTTTGCGGATTACGCACAATTCGGATGTTATGGCCATTCGCCCCTTCGAATCGTATACGCCCTCCCTGGCCAGCGGCGTCTACGTCGACGCGAGCGCCCTCGTCATCGGCCAGGTCTCTATCGGCGCGAACAGTTCCATCTGGCCGACGGCGGTGCTGCGCGGCGACATCCAGTCCATCCAAATCGGCGCGCGCAGCAATATTCAAGACGGCACCATCGTTCATGTCACCCACGACAGTCGCTACAATCCGGGGGGCTACGCCACCTTGGTGGGTACCGAGGTCACCGTGGGTCATCGGGTCGTGCTACACGGCTGCACGATCGAGGATCGCTGCCTGATCGGCATGGGTGCGATCATCATGGACGACGCCATCGTACACAGCGGTGCAATGGTGGGTGCCGGCGCTCTGGTCACCCAGGGCAGCGAACTGAGCGGCGGCTATCTGTGGCTGGGATCACCGGCCCGCAAAGCACGGACGCTCACGGACGAGGAACAGGAATATATCGCCTACGCCGCAGCCCACTATGTGAAATTAAAAAACCGTTATCTTGCGGCCATATCAGATTAGGTTTGGCGCTTAGACAACGATAGGTCAGGACCAACGGCCCTGACCTATTTTCTCCACTTCGTTAATTACCCGATCATCCAGTCGTTAAAGTCGGCGGCGTGTGTAATCATCGCCAAATTGCTCCATCAGCGCCGTTGAGTAGTACTGCAAATTGTCGCGTCCTTTTCGTTTCGCCGCGTACATCGCCATATCCGCTTTGATGAGTAGACGCTCGGTGTCGTCATCTTCGTAGGGACCCGTGGTAACACCTACACTGCAAGTTTGATACACTTCATGATCATTTAATCGAAACGGTGCCACCAACGTATTGCTGACTTTATCGAGTGCAGTCGCCGCCTCCGCGCGGTGATGCAATCCCTCCAGAAGAACTACAAATTCATCGCCGGCAAGGCGCGATACCGTATCGGTCTGGCGCAAGCATGAGCGCAGCCGGTGCGCCGTCTGCTTCAGCAACTCATCGCCCGCCGCGTGTCCCAGGCTGTCGTTTACTGATTTAAAACGGTCAAGATCGAGCAGTGCCACGGCGAGCACCGTCGCGTTACGCTGTGCACGGTCGATGGCGCTATTAAGCCGATCCATCAGTAACGGGCGATTCGGCAGCCCGGTGAGGTCATCGTGGTAGGCGAGTTGCTGGAGCCGATCCCGCTCCTCGATCCGATGGGTGATGTCCCGCCCGACGGCGAGAAAATGAGTAATCTCGCCGCTGGCGTCCTTGACCGGGGTAATTGATTTGTCTTCGTAGAATAACGATCCATCCTTGTGTCGATTAATGAAGACTTCACGAAAAACATTACCTGCCAGGATCTCGTTCCAGAAGTGACGATAAAACTCCGGCGGCTGACGGCTGGAACGCAGAATGCTCGGCGTACGACCGAGCGCTTCCGCGCTATGGTAGCCGGTGATTTTCTCAAACGTGTCGTTGACGTATTGAATATTCCCTTTCACGTCGGTCAACATCACCGACTCAGGCAACTCCTCCAACAGACAGGTGCGCGGACAGATAGCCATTGCGGCCTCCGGTTTTGGTGATAGTCATACATCGCGTTTTTGTTGTTTTTGCGCGCTACCACAAAGCCCTGTCATTCCGACGTGGCGGACGCCGCGCGCGTGCGTAGGTTGCGTATTGTATAGGAATTTTTGGCAGTCAGTATATTCACTTCGCAATATACCTCCTAGACCTAGGTCAATTGTGCGGCCGTGTTCACATAAACATATCGGAATATACCGATACACAACGGCGCACTTGCCGTCGCGCGCGCATGCCACGGTACTCTGAGACTCAAAGGTTGAGTCGGCGCCAGATTTCCGTCGTCGGTCCGGACCGATTCATGGTGTAGAAGTGCAGACCGGGGGCGCCGCCGGCCAACAGGCGTTCGCACAGCTGGGTGGTGACATCCAGACCGAATGCCTGCAGCGACGCCTTGTCTTCGCCGAAGTCCGCCAGCCGTTTGCGTATCCAGCGCGGAATCTCGGCACCACACGCGTCCGAGAAACGGGCCAATTGCACATAATTGGTAATGGGCATGATCCCGGGCACGATCGGTAAATCGACGCCAAGCTTTTCCACGGCCTCCACGAACGCGAAATACGCATCGGGATTGTAGAAGTACTGGGTCAACGCGGCACTGGCACCGGCGTCCACCTTGCGCTTGAAGTTCAGCAGATCGTCCTGCGCGCTTGTCGCCTGGGGATGAAACTCCGGATACGCGGCGACCTCGATGTCGAAATGGTCGCCGGTCTCATCACGAATGAAACTCACCAGCTCGTTGGCGTAACTCAACTCGCCCGGTGTATCGCCCATGCCGGAGGGCATATCGCCACGCAGTGCCACCAGATGCTTGACCCCCAGCTCCCGGTAGCCGTCGAGTAATGCGCGGATGTCATCCTTGCTGGAGGCGATGCAGGAGATATGCGGCGCCGCCTCGACGCGCCCTTCCTCCTGAATTTCCTTGACCGTGCCGAAGGTACGGTCCTGGGTGCTGCCGCCAGCACCGAAAGTCACGGAGAAGTATTTCGGCCCCAATTCCGCCAGTTGCTGACGAGCCTTACGTAGCTTGTCCGCGGCGTCTTCTGATTTGGGCGGAAAGAACTCGCAGCTGAAGACTTTGTCGTATTTGCTTTGACTATCCATCATCTATTAAGAATTTGAGATACGAAATAATAAGATGCAAGTTACAAGATACAAGTCATAAGATGCAAGTTTAAAGAACTAAATACACCGACATTAGAAACGATGGGATCCGTCCAACTGTCGCGATCTTTTCGACCGGGAGTGCTCTAGACAACAAAAAAGCGGGAGCCGGTCGTTACTGCCGAGCTCCCGCTTGCTTGTATCTTGCAACTTGATCCTTGTATCTATCTTAATATCTATAATATTCCGGCTTGTAAGGCCCATCGACATCGACATCGATATAGTCGGCCTGTTCCGGAGTGAGTTCGGTCAGGTGCACACCGATCTTCTTGAGATGCAGGCGCGCGACCTTCTCATCCAGCTTCTTCGGTAACACGAAGACATTCTTGTCATAGTTGTCGGGATTATTGAACAACTCGATCTGCGCCATCACCTGATTGGTGAACGAGGCCGACATCACGAAGCTCGGGTGACCGGTAGCACAACCCAGGTTCACCAGGCGTCCCTTCGCCAGCACGATGATCTTTTTGCCGTCCGGAAAGATCACGTGATCCACCTGCGGCTTGATCTCTTCCCATTCGTACTTCTCGACCGCGGCGATGGCGATCTCGGAATCGAAATGGCCGATGTTGCAGACGATGGCCTCGTTTTTCATCGCCGCCATGTGATCATGGGTAATGACATCCACGTTGCCGGTGGCGGTGACAAAGATGTCACCCTGGGACGCGGCCTCGTCCATGGTTATCACACGGTAGCCTTCCATCGATGCCTGCAGGGCACAGATGGGATCGATCTCGGTGACCCACACCGTGGCGCCCATGCCACGAAAGGCCTGCGCGCAACCCTTACCCACGTCACCGTACCCCAACACCACACAGATCTTGCCCGCCACCATGACGTCAGTGGCGCGCTTGATGCCGTCCAGCAACGACTCGCGGCAACCGTACAGGTTGTCGAACTTGGACTTGGTCACGGAATCATTCACGTTCATGGCGGGGAACATGAGTTCGCCTTCCTTCGCCATATGGTAGAGCCGGTGCACACCGGTGGTGGTCTCTTCGGTGACGCCGCGGATACCCTTGCCGATATTGGTCCACTTCTGTGGATCCTTGGCGATGCTGCGCTGGACGGTGGCGAGGAAAACCTTCCATTCTTCGTAATCGTCCGCCTTGGGCTCGGGCACCTCACCTGCGGCCTCGAACTCGGCCCCCTTGTGCACCAACATGGTGGCGTCACCGCCATCGTCGAGGATCATGTTCGGACCCGCGCTATCCGGCCAGGTCATCGCCTGTTCGGTGCACCACCAGTACTCTTCGAGGGTCTCACCCTTCCACGCGAACACCGGCACGCCGGCGGCGGCAATCGCGGCGGCGGCATGGTCCTGGGTGGAGTAGATATTGCAGGACGCCCAGCGCACCTCGGCACCCAGCGCGACCAGGGTCTCGATGAGCACCGCGGTCTGAATGGTCATGTGCAGGCTGCCGGAGATACGCGCGCCCTTGAGCGGTTGTTGTGCGGCGTACTCTTCACGGATCGCCATGAGGCCGGGCATCTCCACCTCGGCGATGGCGATTTCCTTACGGCCCCAATCCGCAAGGCCGATATCGGCGACCTTGAAATCGGGTGAATCGATATTCACGGCTGCATCTCTGGTCATGTGTCATTACTCCTGACTCATGAGCGCCGTTGATTTAAAAGCGCGGTTCCCGAGCCTGGCAGGACGAATCCTGTTGCAACGCTCCTCGGGACAGCGCGCCGTCGCCGACGTCGGCGACTATTAATGGTTATCCGCCGGCGGCCTCCAACGCGCCGAGGCCGGCGGCATCGCGCAAGGCTTCCGCCTTGTCGATTTTCTCCCAGGTGAACTCCGGCTCCTCGCGACCGAAATGGCCGTAGGCGGCGGTCTTGCGATAGATCGGGCGCACCAGGTCGAGCATCTGCAGGATACCGTAGGGACGCAGATCGAAGTGCGCACGGATCAGGTCCTCGATTTTCTCGTCCGCCACCTTGCCGGTACCGAAGGTCTCCACCGAGATAGAGGTCGGCTCGGCTACACCGATGGCGTAGGAAATCTGAATCTCGCAACGGTCGGCAAGTCCCGCTGCAACGACGTTCTTGGCCACATAACGACCGGCATAGGCCGCGGAGCGGTCCACCTTGGACGGATCCTTGCCGGAAAATGCGCCGCCACCGTGCCGTGCCGCACCGCCGTAAGTATCGACGATGATCTTGCGACCGGTCAGCCCGCAGTCACCCACCGGACCACCGATGATGAAGCTGCCGGTGGGATTGATGTGGTACTTGGTGTCCTTATGCAGCCACTCATCCGGCAGCACCGGCATGATAATGTTTTCCATTACCGCCTCGCGCAGATGCGAGTAATCCACATCGGGATCGTGCTGAGTCGACAGCACCACCGCATCGATGCCCACGATCTTGCCGTCGGCATAACGGAAGGTAACCTGGCTCTTGGCATCGGGACGTAACCAGGGCAATACGTGACTTTTGCGCATTTCGGCCTGGCGCATCACCAGGCGATGGGCGAAGGTAATGGCGGCCGGCATCAGCACATCGGTCTCGTTGGTGGCATAGCCATACATCAGGCCCTGGTCACCGGCACCCTGTTCTTCCGGCGCGGTGCGATCCACGCCCTGCGCGATGTCGCCGGACTGTTTGCCAATCAGCGACATGACCGCACAGGTGCTGCCATCGAAGCCAACGTCTGAGCTGGTATAGCCGATGTCGCAGACCACGCCGCGCACCAGTTCATCCAGGTCGACCCAGGATTCCGTCGTGATCTCACCGGCAACGATTACCGCACCGGTCTTGATCAGTGTTTCGCAGGCGACCCGCGCCGTGTTGTCCTGCTCGAGGATATTGTCGAGCACCGCATCCGAAATCTGGTCGGCGACCTTGTCCGGGTGGCCCTCGGACACGGATTCGGACGTAAATAGATAACTCCGCGACATCTTAATGGCTCCGTTGGTGGTAAGTCCGCGAAAGGCGGCGATTTTAGCAGCTATCGGGCACAGCCAGAAGCCGTGGCCGCTGTGCGGAATTGACGTATAGGCCGCATCACCCGATTGCGTCGGGTTCAGCCGGCGCCAGACCAGATGAACTCCGGCTGCAGCCCCATTTTTCCGCGGCTTTGGCATAATGAGGCCATGGGCGAGATAGTCAAACCACCGAAGAGTCTGCTGCGCCAGACGGGCCGCGCGATCGCCGATTTCGCCATGATCCGGGATGGCGACCGGCTGCTGCTGGGGCTGTCCGGAGGCAAGGATTCCCTGTCCCTGTTGCAGATATTGCGCCACCTGCAGAGCTACGCGCCAGTGAATTTCCAACTCGCGGCAGCGACGGTCGACCCCCAGATTGAAGGCTTCGATCCCTCGCCGCTCAAGGCCTATGTTGCGGATCTGGGAATTCCTTACTACTACCGCAGTCAGCCCATCGCCAAACTGGCGGAAGAACACATGCAGCGGGATTCGTTTTGCGCCTTTTGTTCCCGCATGCGTCGCGGAATTCTCTATAGTACCGCCCGCGAAAATGCCTACAACGTCCTGGTGTTGGCGCAACATCTGGATGACCTGGCGGAATCTTTTCTCATGAGCGCGTTTCATGGCGGCAAGCTGCACACCATGAAGGCGCACTATGTGATCGACGCCGGCGACCTGCGCGTGATTCGGCCGCTGGTCTATGTGCGCGAGCGCCAGACCGCGGAGTTTGTCGCCAAGTCCGGCCTGCCCGTCATTATGGACAATTGCCCGGCCTGTTTTCGCATGCCCACCCAGCGCCAGCACACGAAGGAGCTGCTGGCGCGGGAAGAAGCGGAGCATAAACATCTGTTCGCCAATCTATTGCAGGCCATGCGGCCGTTGATGGGTGAGCCGCCGACACTCAAAGAAAGTCGCGCGGATCGAGTGGCGAGTAACTAGGAAAAGAGGGTTCATGTGACGCCGGAAAATCGGGCTCTCCTCCGGCAGACGTCATCGACTGTTGTGTCGTTTTCTTCGCTAACCTAAACTCGGATAGGCTTGATGCGCCCTGGCCTTGACCGAGGCCGGATAACGAAGGACCAGTACAAGGGCCCGGCTTTGAAAAGAATAAGAAAACATACCTGTTCAGAACCCCAAGGCCGTCGTCTTGCCGGCCGCTTCGCCACCCTGATAATCGCGCTAATTGCGTGCGTTACCGGCATTCCAGCGCTCGCCGAGGAACCGCGCGCCGCCCACGTCACCACCGGTATCCGCGCCGGCGACGGCATTATCGAGGTCTTCGGCGATTTCATTCAGCCCGCGTACGACCAGGGCGGTACCTTCAGTTTCGTAAATCCGCGCTTTTCGATCACGGACGGCGACGAGAACGAGTTCAACCTCGGCGCCGGCGTACGACATAAGCTGCATGACCGGGATGTGATCCTGGGCGCCAACGCCTACGTGGATTCGCGCAATTCACCGAATGGCAATCGCTTCAGTCAGCTGGGTGCGGGTCTCGAATTTCTGAGCCGCTGGGTGGATGCGCGGGTTAATTTCTACGACCCGCTCACCGACGACCGAAAGATCGCCGAGTCCATGACCCGGGATATCGATACGGCGGTCATGACCGACGTCGACAAATCCACAAAGACCGACGTATCCACGACGACCGACGTGTCGACGGTGCCTACTCGGGGCGGCACACTGACGAACACGACCACCACGACGACGACGATCAAGACCACGACCACGAAGACCACCACCGCAACGACCACCACGACCACGGACCGGTACTTCGAACGTTTCGAGGCCGCGCTGCGGGGTTACGATGCGGAGATCGGCGTCAAACTGCCGCTGGCGGAGACCGCGCCGGAGGTGCGTGTCTTCGTCGGGCATTACGACTTCGAATCCCGTTACGGCGAGGACATCGAAGGCGCCAAGGGGCGGCTGGAAGTGCGCGCCGGCCCTTACCTCACCTTCGATGCCGAGGTATTCGAGAACGACAAACTGAACGATACCGACTTTTTCGTCGGCGCCCGCCTGCAGGTACCGTTCGAGGGCAGCAATCCCTTCAGTGGACTAGGGCAGCTCTTCAAACAACGAGAGGCGCGCCCGTTCGTGGATCGCATGTATACCGACATGGTGATGCGCGACGTGCATGTGCAACTCGAGGAGTCGGGCAACAGGGAGGACAAGAGCCGGTTTCAACAGTCCAGTGAGACTGACACCGTCGTCGATACCAGCACGACGAGCGAAACCTCCAGCAACAGCACCACCACGACCACGTTCCAGCCCGACCCGGACGAAGAAGAGTGCGAGGATTGCAATCCGCGTTTCTTGCAGTCTGCGCGAGGACCTGGCCTGATTGGCGCCATTAACACTGTAATAACGCGCTAAACAGTTACGCGTCGATATTCAATTCCTTCAGCTTGCGCGTCAGCGTGTTACGGCCCCAGCCGATACGTTTCGCTGCTTCCTGCTTGTGCCCACCGGTGTGCTTGAGGGATTCCTCCAGCAGGATGCGCTCGAACTGCAGGCCGATATCGCTCAACAGATCGGCGTCGCCGCGGGATAGTTTTTGCCGCACCAGGGAGCGCAGCGCCGCCTCCCAGTCCGCATCGCTGCGGCCGCCGGACTTGTCTTCGCGCAACTCCGGCGGTAGATCCGCAAGCTGAATAGTCTGACTCGGCGCCATCACCGTCAGCCAGCGGCAGGTATTCTCCAGCTGGCGCACGTTGCCGGGCCAGTCGAGTGACGCCAGGTACTCCTCCGCCTCCGGCGCGATCTGCTTCACCTCCACACCGAGTTCCAGCGCCGAACGGCCGAGGAAGTGATGCACCAGGGTGGGAATATCCTCGCGACGCTGCCGTAGTGACGGCAGATGGATACGAATCACGTTCAGGCGGTGAAACAGGTCCTCACGAAACAGGCCATCGCCTACGCGCCGCTCGAGATCCTGATTAGTGGCGGCGATGATGCGCACATCGGTTTCGATCTGATCGTGGCCGCCGACGCGGTAAAACTTGCCGTCCGACAGTACGCGCAGCAGCCGGCTCTGCAGTTCCGCCGACATGTCACCGATTTCGTCGAGAAACAGGGTGCCGCCATTGGCCTGTTCGAAGCGCCCCTTGCGCTGCGTGTGCGCACCGGTGAAGGCGCCGCGCTCATGACCGAACAATTCGGATTCCAATAGCTCACCGGGGATCGCCGCGATATTGATGGCGACAAATGGCTTGTCTGCACGCGGTCCGTGATTATGCAGGGCACGGGCGACCAGCTCCTTACCGGTGCCGGACTCGCCGTTGATGAGCACATTCATGTTCGAGGTGGACAGACGGCCGATGGCGCGGAACACCTCCTGCATCGAAGGCGCCTCACCGATGATCTCGGTGACCGGCTCCGCAATTGGCGGCGTCACTTCACTTTGCTGGCGCCGATGTTCGATAGCGCGCTGCGTAAGATTGACCGCATCGTCCACATCGAAGGGCTTGGGCAGATATTCGAAGGCACCGCCACGGTAGGAGGCCACGGCGCTGTCGAGATCCGTGTGTGCAGTGGTGACAATGACGGGCAGATCGGGCACCTCGTGCTTGATCGCATCGAGCAGATCCAGTCCGCTCAAACCCGGCATGCGTATATCGGTGATGATTACATCTGGTTGTTGCCGGTGGAGCAGATCCGGGATGTCGAGGGCATTCTCAAAACTGCGTACATTCATGCCCGCCTTACCCAGCGCGCGCTCGAGTACCCAACGAATCGAATTGTCGTCGTCGACGACCCAGACCTTTGCCTCAGCTGCCATCATTTCCATTCTCCAAAGGCAAAAAGATCGAAAAGACAGTCTTGCCGGGACGACTGTCACAGGTGATGACACCGTGGTGCCGATTAACGATTTCCTGAGCGATGGACAGCCCGAGACCGGTACCTTCCGCACGTCCGGTAACCATGGGCATAAACACCCGGTCGATGAGTTCCCTGGGAACGCCCGGACCGTCGTCCTCGATATCGGCGCGCAGCACCAGACGATGGCGCGCGTGACCGACGGTAAATTGCCGCTCCATTCGTGTGCGTAAGTGAATCTCGCCACGTCCGTGCATGGCCTCGGCGGCATTGCGTACCAGATTCAAGACCGCCTGTATCATCTGATCCGCATCACCACGAAAACGCGGTGCGCTGGGATCATAATCAGTTACAACACTCAGGCCATGCGGAAATTCCGCCTCGATTAACGTGCAGACGCGCGCGAGCACGCGATGAATATTGACCATTTCGTCCTTGAACGGCTGGGCCGAACCCATCATGCGATCCACCAGACTCTGCAGGCGGTCCGCCTCGTGAATAATGATGTGCGTGTATTCGTTCAGAGAACGATCCGGCAGCTCGCGTTCGAGTAATTGGGCGGCACCACGAAGCCCGCCCAGAGGATTCTTGATCTCATGCGCGAGGCCGCGCAGCACTTCCTTGCCCGCGGCATGCCGATTGAGAATGCTGTCCTCCTGTGCCAGGCGCAACAGACGATCGACCTGAGTCAGTTCCACAATCAATTCGGTGAGTCCGGCGCGGTCACTAATGGGCGTGACCATGGCATCCACGGTAATCCGCTTTCCCTGTGGCAGCCGCAGGATCAATCCGCGCAGCGTGAACGGATGCAGGTTACGCACCGCGTCCTGCAGGCCCGCGAACACATCGGGACTGTTTGGTAACAAAGCTTCAACGGTGAGGCCCGTCGCCCGCTTGGCGCTGATCTCAAACAACATCTCACCGGCCGGATTAATCGACGTCAGATGCAAGGAATCATCGAACGTCAATACCGCGGTATTGAGACCATCCAGGATACTGTTTGGGTTGTCTGCGAGCATTCCTCTCGTCGGCTGTCGCTGAACCAGCGAAGCTGTATGTGCGCGAATCGTCACTTCTCCAACCAATTCGACTGATCGTGCGAACGACGCTGATTAGTCGTTACTGCTGTGGTGGTCGGAAGCAAAAACGCCCCCGTGACCGGGGGCGTTCCTGTTCCGGCGCTACAACATGATTTAGATGCTGTAGTACATATCGAACTCGACTGGATGGGTAGTCATGCGCAGGCGCGTGACCTCTTCCATCTTGAGATCGATGTAGGCATCGATGGTATCGTCGGTAAACACACCGCCGGCCGTGAGGAACTCACGGTCCGCATCGAGTGAATCCAACGCCTGATCCAGCGAGTAGCACACGGTCTTGATCTTCGCCTCTTCCTCCGGCGGCAGATCATAGAGATCCTTGTCCATGGCCTCGCCCGGATGGATCTTGTTCTGAATTCCGTCCAGACCCGCCATCAGCAATGCCGCAAAGGTCAAGTACGGATTACCGGCGGCATCCGGGAACCGCACTTCGACGCGACGTCCCTTCGGATTCGAGACGTAGGGAATACGAATCGACGCGGAACGGTTACGGGCGGAATAGGCCAACAGGGTCGGCGCCTCGAAACCGGGCACCAGACGTTTGTAGCTGTTGGTGCTGCCGTTACAGAAAGCGTTCAGGGCACGGGCATGCTTGATGACGCCGCCGATATAAAACAATGCGGTCTCGCTCAAGCCACCGTACTCGTTACCGGCGAATACATTCTCACCGCCCTTCGACATGGATTGGTGCACGTGCATACCGTTGCCGTTGTCACCCACCAACGGTTTGGGCATGAAGGTCGCGGTTTTACCGTAAGCATGCGCGACGTTATGCACCACATACTTGAGAATCTGGTTGTGATCGGCGCGCTTTACCAGCGTGTTGAACAAGGTACCGATTTCACACTGACCGGCGGTGGCCACTTCGTGATGGTGCACCTCGGTCTCCACACCCATCTCTTCCATCGCCAAACACATGGCGGAACGCAGGTCCTGCAGGGAATCTACCGGGGGGACGGGAAAGTAGCCGCCCTTGGGGCCCGGGCGGTGGCCGACGTTACCGTCTTCGTACACCTTCTCCGAGTTCCACTCCGCTTCCTCGGAATCCACCTTATAGAAGGCACCGGACATATCGGCGCCCCAGCGCGCGTCATCAAGGACGAAGAATTCGGGCTCGGGACCGAAGAAAGCAGTATCCGCGATGCCAGTGGATTTCATGTAGGCCTCGGCGCGCTTGGCGACGGAACGCGGATCGCGCTCGTAGCCCTGCATGGTGGCCGGCTCGATGATGTCGCAGCGCAGGATCAGGGTCGGCTCCTCCATGAACGGATCCATCACCGCGGAGTCGGCATCCGGCATCATAATCATGTCCGATTCGTTAATGCCCTTCCAACCGGCGATCGACGAACCGTCAAACATCTTTCCTTCCTCGAACAAATCCGCTTCCACGGTATGCGCCGGGACGGACACGTGCTGTTCCTTGCCCCGGGTATCCGTAAAGCGGAAGTCCACGAACTTCACATCCTTGTCCTTAATCAGCTTCAATACGTCTGCAGACATTTTGGGTACTCCCCCTCGTTGCCTAGGTTTTGATCAAAAAGAGTGCATGGAAAAATAATGAGCGAACTGTTTTGCACGAAGCGTGCCAAACGGATCGATACATTAACCTATTGATTTAACTGGTACATTGGATCGGCGCTGGACGCGGAATGCACGATTTTAGCGCATGCGGTTTAAAATTGCATGAAAATAGTGCGCCAGCTGGTGATGCCATTGGCCTCTCGCGGCGCGGGACGCGTGGACAACCGGAACCACTCACGCGTGCTAGTGGAAGCGCAGCGACACGGTGCCGATATCGGGATCCTGGGTCACGGCCTGGGCAAAACGCTGCTCAAGAGCCGTCGCCGCCGCCGGGTCCGCGGCCACGCTCAAGGGCAGCAGTATCTGGAGCTGGATCCTGCCATTCAGGTAATGCAGGGTGACCGCCTGGATCTGGCTTGCCTCCGGGATCGCGGCGAAATATCGCTCCAGGCGCGCATCCACTTCGGTGCGCAGCGGCAATCCGGCGTTGGGCGGAAACAGTTCGTCGTCCTCCGGATCGATGTGCACGGTGACATCGGTGATGGCGTCGAATTTTTCGATCAACCGCGCGCGCACGTTTTCGCTAATGTGGTGACCCTCCGAGACGCTGATATCGCTGTCGACAATGATATGCACATCGGCCAGGGCTTGGCCGCCGGCGCGGCGGGTGCGCAACATGTGCAATGACTTCACATCATCCATCGCCAGTATGCTCGCCTTGATCTCGGCCACGATGTCCGCGTCGAGGGCGGTATCGATCAACTCCTTGACCGACGACCAGGCCAGCTCCCAGCCGATTTTCGCCACCATCATGGCCACGCCCACCGCCGCCAGACCGTCCAGATACCGCCAACCGAGCAGACTGCCACCGATACCGAGAAACACGATGACCGATGAAATTGCATCGCTGCGATGATGCCAGGCGTTGGCGCGCAGCAAGTTCGACTGATAGCGCCTGGCCGTATGCATGGTGTAGCGGAACAGCCCTTCCTTGGAAACGATCGTGATGATGGCCACGATCAGGGTCGCCATCGCCGGAATCGGTATGGATTCCGGATTGGCGAGCCGCAACCCGGCGTTGATGGCGATGCCGATGGCCACCGCGATAAGCATCGCCCCCAACACGACGGTGACCGCGGTCTCGATGCGTCCGTGGCCATAGGGATGTTCCTCGTCCGCTTCTTTCGCACCATGTTTGAGCGCGAACAACACCATCGAATCGGTGATGATATCGGACAGCGTGTGTACACCATCGGCAATTAATGCCTGCGAATGGCCAAAGACACCGCCGAGAATTTGCCCGAGGGATAGCAGACTGTTGATCCCGAGACTGACCGCGGTCACGCGCCGGCTGGCGCGATAGCGCTCCGGACTGCTGCTATCGAAAACGTCGTGACCACCCATATGTCCGTGGCCGCTGCCGAGAGGATGTTCGCTGGTTGCCGGGCCGTCGCCCATTACGCGCCTACCTTTATGGTGATATTGATTTCGTCATCATTACGTTCCGTCGTTACGATTTCGTGCCCGTTGATCCGGCACCAGGCAGGCACATCGCTCAATGCGCCCGGATCCGTGCAGCGCACGGTCAGGATCTCACCGGGCACCAGGTCGGCGACCGCTTCCTGGGTCCGGATCACCGGCATCGGGCACAACAGATTGCGGGCATCCAGCGAATGATGGCTCACAGAATCCATTCCCGCGGAATATCGTTTGCCGGATAGGGTGTCACGTCGAGTTCGCGACTGCGCCCCTGGCGGGTAAGTTCAAACGTAACCCGTTCCGCGTCGCGGCCCTGACTGTAACGGGCCGCAAGTCGCGCCGCCAACTCGATATCGTCGTCGCTCAACTCACCATCGATGAGTACCAGTGGACCGGGGTGACTGATGGGTACCATGCTCATAAACTGTTTGCGATAGCCTTCCAGGAACCGATTCTCGCCCTCCTCACGGCCCATGATGATCTTGAAATGCGGGCGCGGGCGCAGGTGCCGTCCCACTTTCAGCAGCATGATGTCGTCCAATTCGTAGTCACGCTCACCGCGCGCGGCCCACAGATCGTGCAATTTTTCCGCGTAGGCCTGGTCCGTAAGGAAGCAGCAGCCGCCGGCGGGCTGCGCATAGTCGTCGATGCCGAATTGCCCTGCGAGCTGGATCTGCGGTTTGCGGGAGCGGCCGCTGAAATTGTGCAGGCGCGTCCGATCCACCCAACCTTCACGCTCGGGCAAGGTTTCGGGAAGCAGCTGTGCGCATAGCGGGCGCAATAAACGATCACCTGCCCCGGACTCTTGGGCCACCACCGGCATGGTATCGCGCCGCTGTGACATGGGACGCTGCCCGATGACCTCGCCGGTGACGATGAAGTCGAAACCGTGCTGCGCACGCCATTCCTCGGCCTTGTGTACCATAAACCCCTTGCAGTCGAGACAGGGGTTCAGATTGGCGCCATAACCGTGTTTTGGATTGAGCACGACATCCTTGTATTGCTCGATGACATCGACGATGTGTAGCTTGATGCCGAGCTGCTCCGCGACCCACAACGCGTTATTGCGCTTCGGTCTCGCTTTGTCGCGCTTGCGAATCGCGTGGGTGTGACCCTCGACGCAAAAGCCGGTGAAAAAGTTGATACCTTCCACGTGCACGCCCTGGTCAAGCATGGTCCTGGCCGCGAGCATCGAGTCGAGACCACCGGAAATGAGGGCAACAGCTTTGGGTTGTTCGTTCATACGATCGGGCTTGCGGACAACGGATCTAGTCACCTCGACTTTACCGCACACCACTGCAAACGGCGTGGTGTTTACTACGCGGAACAGGATACGCCGAAAGAGTCCCGACGACTAAAAATAAACCATACAAAAAGGAAAAGGGCCCATCATGGGCCCTTTTCGTTTTTGTAGTTTTGATATATCTGGCCCCCTCTATGAGGCAGCTCCTCCTCGGTGAATTAGGCGTATCGCTTTAACCCACGCAGGACGCACCATATACTAATGGACAGGCCTTGTCCACGGCGCCCATATCCAACACCGGCTCACCACAGCGTCACGCAATTCTTGTTCACAATATGCTTTTCTTTCCACAGCGTACCAACTCGACGCAAACACAATACCGCCATGCCGGCGCGTATATTTTCTGATTATGTTGCGGCGAACACGGCGTATTTTTTCGGCTGTCTTTGCGCTATTCGTCTTCGTAATTATCGTCGACGGTTTTTATTTATTGCATCTAGTTCCCGACTGGGATGAACTGGCGCATGGCCCGATACCCAAATCTCGATTTATCGCCCGCTATGAAACCGATTATCGGATCGACGGTGGGCCGCCTCTAAAATGGCAGCCGGTATCACTGAGCCGGGTTCCGGAAGACCTTATCGATGCGGTTCTAATCGCCGAAGACGGACGCTTCTTCAAACATCGCGGCTTTGACATGGAGGCGATAAAACGCGCGTGGCGATACAACGTCGATCGTGGGAAATTCGCCCGTGGTGCGAGCACGATCTCGCAACAGACCGCGAAAAATCTGTTTCTCGGGCCCTCGCGCACCGTGCTGCGCAAATGGCACGAACTCTTACTTACCGTTATGCTCGAACAGCGTCTCGAGAAACACCGGATTCTCGAAATCTATCTCAATGTGGCCGAGTTCGGCCGCGGTGTCTATGGCGTAGAAGCCGCCGCGCGACATTATTGGGGCACCTCGGTGTCGCGACTTTCCGCTCATCAAGCCGTCGAATTGGCCGCCACCCTGCCCAGCCCACGGCGCAATAATCCAGCGAGCCGCCGGCCTTTCTTTCTCGAACATGCCGCCGGCATCGAGCGGCGCCTGAAACAGCACCGTGCACTTGAGCGGGAACGCAAGATATAATCCCGGCCCTCAAGCAACCGGCCGTCCGTAATAGCACTTTGACCTTTCAAGAACTTATTCTGTCCCTCCAGCAGTATTGGGCCAAGGAGGGCTGCATCCTCATGCAGCCCTATGACATGGAGGTCGGCGCCGGTACCTTTCATCCGGCGACCTTCCTCGGTGCGATTGGACCGGAGCCCATGCGTGCGGCGTACGTGCAACCCTCGCGGCGGCCCGCCGACGGGCGCTATGGCGAGAATCCGAATCGCCTGCAGCATTATTATCAGTACCAGGTCGTCCTCAAGCCGTCACCGGTCGACATCCAGGAACTGTATCTGGGTTCCCTGCGTGAACTGGGCATCGATCCACTAATGCACGACATTCGCTTTGTGGAGGACGATTGGGAGTCGCCGACATTGGGGGCCTGGGGGCTCGGCTGGGAGGTGTGGCTCAATGGCATGGAGGTGACCCAGTTCACCTACTTCCAGCAGATCGGCGGACTGGACTGCCGCCCGGTGACCGGCGAGATCACCTACGGCCTCGAGCGTATCGCCATGTACCTGCAGGGCGTCGATAACGTCTTCGATCTCAAGTGGACCGACGGGTTCAGTTACGGCGACATCTTTCATCAAAACGAAGTCGAAATGTCGACCTATAACTTCGAACACGCAGACGCCAAAGCGCTGTTCGAGCAATTCAGCCTCTTCGAGCGGGAAAGCAAGCGTTTGATGGAGGCCGGGCTGCCGCTGCCGGCCTTTGATTTCGTACTCAAGGCCTCGCACTGTTTCAATCTGCTTGATGCGCGTAATGCGATCAGCGTGACCGAGCGCGCCCGTTACATCGGCCGCGTCCGCGATCTGGCACGTCGCGTCGCCCAGGCCTATTACGACAGCCGTGAGGCGCTCGGGTTTCCGCGTCAGAAGGCACGCCGCAAGCGCGCCGTGGGGAAACGCAGCTGATGGCCGGCAAGAAACGAACCACGACGGTGACCGCCGACACACTACTGTTCGAGCTCGGCACCGAGGAACTGCCACCCAAGGCGCTGCGCCGCCTTAGCACCACCCTCGGCGAGGCGCTGTACACCGGTCTCGCGCGCGCCAAACTGACTACCGAGGCCAGTGCCGAATACGCGGTCTATGCCACCCCGCGGCGGCTGGCGGTGAGCGTACCCGGCGTCCGCGCGCGCCAGCCTGACCAGGAAATCGAGCGGCGCGGCCCGGCCCTCAAGGCCGCCTTCGACGATTTCGGAGCACCGACCCAGGCGGCACTCGGATTTGCGCGCTCCTGCGGCGTGACGCCGGATCGTCTTGCCAGACTGGAGACCGACAAGGGCGCCTGGCTGGTGTTTCGCTCCCGCGAAAAGGGCCAGGCGGCCAACAAATTGATTCCGGATCTGGTCGACGCGGCGCTCAAGCAACTGCCGATTCCGAAACGCATGCGCTGGTCCGACCTGGACGCGGAGTTCGTCCGCCCGGTGCATTGGATCGTACTCATGCACGGTGCCAAAGTGATCAAAACGCGCATTCTGTCGGTAGTCGCCGGCACTACGACGCGCGGTCATCGATTCCACAGCCCGCGACCTATCACGCTGCGCACCGCCGGCACTTATGCCGACGCCCTGGAAAAACGCGGCCAGGTGATCGCCGACTTCTCGGCGCGGCGTGCCCAAATCGCCAAACAGGTCGAGCGCCTCGCGAACCAGGTCACGGGCCAGGCGATACTCGATGACGACCTGCTGGATGAGGTGACCGGTCTCGTCGAATGGCCGGTCGCGGTACGTGGCGAGTTCGACAAGGCCTTTCTGAAGGTACCCCCCGAGGTCCTGCGAACCACGATGCAGGACAATCAGAAATATTTTCCAGTCACCAACCGTCGTGGTCGCCTGTTGCCGTTCTTTGTGACGGTTTCCAATATCAAGAGTAAAAACGCACGCAAGGTACGTGAAGGAAATGAGCGTGTCTTGCGGGCACGTTTCGCCGACGCCCGGTTTTTCTGGGAATCCGATCGCAAACTCAAACTTGAAGATCGCGTCACTGGACTCAAAGATGTGGTCTTCCATGTCAAGCTCGGCAGCCTCGCGGATAAGGTCGCACGGGTCACCGGTTTGACCAAAATTGTGGCGACCGGCCTGGACAGCGACGTAGCACGCGCCGCACGTGCCGCGCATCTTGCCAAGGCGGACCTCATGTCCGGCATGGTGGGTGAGTTTCCCAGTTTGCAGGGCGTCATGGGACGTTACTACGCCAAGCATGACGGTGAACACGCGGACGTGGTGGCGGCCATGGCGGAACAGTATCTGCCGCGCTTTGCCGGTGACGAATTGCCCAGGACCGACACGGGTCGCGCCCTGGCCATTGCCGATCGCCTGGATACCCTGGTCGGCATCTTCGGCATCGGTGAAGTGCCCAGCGGCGACAAGGACCCCTTCGGGTTACGCCGCGCCGCCCTGGGCGTGCTGCGCATCATGATCGAGGGTGAACTATCCCTCGATCTGCGTGCGTTGTTGAAAGAAGCGGTCGATCAGTACCAATTGACATTTGAACCCGGCGGCGTAATCGATGATGTGTACGCCTTCATGATGGAGCGCTTGCGTGCGTATTATCAGGATGACGGCGTCGCGCCAGACGTCTTCGAGTCGGTCATCGCCTGCCAACCCGCCGAGCCCCATGATCTGGATCGGCGCATACGGGCGGTGAGCGCGTTTCGGCAAATGCCGCAGGCGGAAAGTCTCGCGGCGGCGAACAAACGTATTCGCAACATCCTGCGCCAGGCAGGGGGTGTCGGCAAGTTACCGCCGGACGCCGCGAACCGACTGCAGGAAAAGGCTGAGCGGCAACTGGCGGATGCGCTCGCGGACATGGAGACCGTGGTCTCACCCTTGTTCGATGCCCGCGATTACACACCGGCGCTGAAGAAACTCGCCCGTTTGCGCACTCCCGTCGACACCTTTTTCGACGACGTGATGGTGATGGTCGATGACGTCGACCTGCGCAACGCGCGACTGGATCTATTGAACCGTCTCAGCCAGCTCTTCCTGCGCGTGGCTGACATCTCTCGATTGCAAGGCTAATCTCATGACAGAACGCGGCGACACGAACATCGATTCCTATGCCGGCATGCTGGCGGCAGTACAGGCCTTTCACGATAAACATGATTTCAAGTCCACTGGCGGTGAAGAGCTGAGTTACCGGATCGCCCTCATGACCGAGGAGCTGGGCGAGATCTCGTCCTGTGTCACGAAGGGCAAGAGCACGCAAGATCTCGCCGAGGAATGTGCCGACCTCATGATCCTGCTGCTGGGCACGGCGATCGCCGCGGAATTTGATCTACGCGCGGCGTTCTGGGGCAAGATGGACAAGATCATGGTGCGCAAAAGCCGTATGATCAACGGCCGTATACGCGTTTCCGAGTTCCTCGATTGATGCGAAACGCCGCGCGCTATTTCGGTATGTGCCGCGAGGTCGAGACATGAAGCTGGTAATTCTGGATCGGGACGGCGTCATCAATCACGACTCCGACGAGTTTATTAAATCGCCGGATGAGTGGATCCCCTTGCCCGGAAGCCTGGAAGCCATCGCTCGCTTGTGTCGCGCCGATTACAAAGTCGTCGTTGCTACGAACCAATCCGGCATTGCACGCGGCTTGTTCGACACGGATATGTTGAACAAGATCCATATGCAGATGCTCGAGCGGGTGCACCAGAAAGGCGGTCAGATCGATGCGATCTTTTTCTGCCCCCATGGCCCGGATGACGATTGTGCATGCCGCAAACCCCGCCCCGGTATGTTGAATGACATCGCCGAGCGTCTCAATGTGAATCTCGCGGGCGTCCCAATCGTCGGCGATTCACTGCGCGACATTCAATCGGCGCAGGCCGTCGATGCATTGCCGGTGCTGGTCCGCAGCGGCAAGGGTGAACGTACGCTCAAGAAGCTGAGTGACAAAGAACTCAGCATCGACTTTGCCTCGGTACCCGTCTTCAAAGACCTGGCCGAATTCGCCGAAGAGCTACTGGATGGCCGCCTCGCGAAACACGTGGTGCAGCTATTCAGCAAGCGTGGCGGCAGGCAGCGCAAGAGCCGGGGATGATCGCGCTCCGATCGTTGGTTTTCACTATCGGCATGGTGGTGAGCCTGTTGCCCTTCTCGTTGCTCGCGGTGCTGCTTTTTCCACTGCCCCCGATTACACGTTATCGCATCATAAAGCAGTGGGCCCGGTTCGTGCTGTGGTGGTTGCGTATTACCTGCCGGCTCGACTATGAGGTCGAAGGTATTGAGAACCTGCCCGCCGGTCCGGCGGTGATTCTCGCCAAACACCAGTCGGCGTGGGAAACCATGGCGTTCCAGAACATCTTTCCACCCCAGGTCTGGGTGCTGAAGCGGGAACTCTTATGGGTGCCGTTCTTTGGCTGGGGACTGGCGGCCACGCAACCCATCGCGATCGATCGTGCATCGCACCGCAAGGCCCTCGACGCGGTGGTGCGCATCGGCAAGCAACGCCTCGACGCCGGGCGCTGGGTGGTGGTGTTTCCGGAGGGTACCCGCATGCCGCCGGGCGTGCGCGGAAAGTACAATCCCGGCGGCGCGTTACTGGCGACGAAGACCGGTTACCCGGTGGTGCCGGTGGCCCACAACGCCGGGCACTACTGGCCACGACGCGGCTTTCTCAAACGCCCCGGCCGTATTCGAGTCGTCATCGGACCCACCCTGCACAGCGACGGTAAGAGCGCCAAGCAGGTCATGCAGGCGGCGGAGACGTGGATCGAAGACACCGCCGCGGACCTGGCCGCGGCCGCAAGCCGCGCGTCTGCGACCTAAGCGTTAACTCGCCACACGGATCGCGACTACGTCGCAGGGTGCGGCCTGCAATACGGCGTTGGCACTGGAGCCGAGCAAGCGGGCCCAACCGGAGCGACCGTGACTGCCGATGACAATCAGATCCACATTTTCTTGTTCTGCGATGCGCAGAATTTCATGTTTCGTCGTGCCGATCTCGACCCGACAGTTGGCATCCGGCACGCCGAGCTGCGTCGCCAGGGACTGCAGCTTGCCGCGCGCGTCCTCGGCCACGTTTTCTTCGACGCCCGTCTGTGGCGGCAGGATCAGATCGTTCGGCGCATCCACCGGCATGTACTCGAATACGTGTAGCAAACTGAGACGTGCATCGTAGAACTGCGCAAGTTCCACGGCCCGCGCGCCGATGTCGGCGGATTCCGGCGAGAGATCGACTGCAAGAAGTATGTGCTGATATTTTTTCATCAGGCAGCTAGTCCGGGGCATCGGCCGCGCGGTCCACGCGCGTGGCGATAGTATTACTCAGGCGCACAAACTGTTCCAGGCTTAATGCTTCGGCACGCAGCCCGGGATCGACCGCTGCAGCCACAAACTCCTCTGCACGGGCGAGACGTTTCAAGCTGTTGCGCAGGGACTTGCGCCGCTGCGCAAAGGCCGCGCGCACGACCTCGGCGAAAAGCTTCTCATCCAACAATCGCAATGGCGACTGCTTCGGCATGAGCCGAACCACGGCCGAATCCACTTTCGGTGGCGGCCGAAACGCACCCGGCGCCACTGTAAACAGGGGCACCACATCACAGCGCCATTGCACCATCACACTCAAGCGGCCATAGGCCTTGTTGCCGGGAGTGGCGGCCAACCGGTCCACCACCTCCTTCTGCAACATGAAACACATGTCCTGAATGCAATGCGCCTGATCGAGCAGATGAAACAACAAGGGCGTGGAAATGTTGTACGGCAGGTTGCCGATCACACGCAGGCGCGCGGTGCCCTGCACGAGTTCACAGAAGTCGAACTTCAAGGCATCGGCGCCATGCACCACCAGTTCGCCGAGCCCGCGACAGGATTCTTCCAGCGGTGCCGCCAGGTCGCGATCCAATTCAATAGCATCGAGCCTTTGCGCGCGCCGCAACAGTTCCTGCGTCAGCGCCCCCTGTCCAGGTCCGATTTCGACGACGTGTTCCCCGGGGCGCGGATCAAATGCTGCGACGATACGCTCGATGGTCCGTCGCTCATGCAGAAAATGTTGCCCGAAACGTTTGCGCGGCGTATGGGAGTCCATGCTGAGACGTGTCAATCAGGCAACCTGCGAGGCGGCAATCATATCCAGCGCGGTTTGCAGTGCCGCATGCATACTGCCCGCGTCGACCTCGCCGTGACCGGCCAGATCCAGCGCGGTACCGTGATCCACCGATGTGCGTATAAAGGGCAGGCCCAGGGTGATATTCACCGCACTGCCGAAGCCGTAGTGCTTGAGCACCGGCAGGCCCTGGTCGTGATACATGGCGAGTACGGCATCCACACCGGCAAGCTGTTTCGGCGTGAATGCGGTGTCGGCGGGCAGTGGACCAATCAGCTCCAGGTCGTCTTCGCGCAACGATTCGAGCACCGGGGCGATAACTTCGATCTCTTCGCGGCCCAGATGGCCGCCCTCGCCGGCATGGGGATTGAGACCGCACACCAACATCCGCGGTCGCGATAAACCAAACCTGGTCTGCAAATCGTGATGCAGTACACGGATCACGTCACTCAGACGCTGCGCGGTGATGTGTCGGCTCACGTCCTTGAGCGGCAGGTGCGTGGTTACGAGCGCGACCCGTAGATCTCTGGCCGCAAGCATCATCACCGGCTGCTCGATACCGGCACGCGCGGCAAGAAACTCGGTGTGCCCGGTGAAGGCAACGCCGGCATCGTTGATTACCGCCTTATGCACCGGCCCGGTCACCAGCGCGTCGAACTCGCCAGTAAGGCAACCGGCCACGGCACGTTCCAGGGTGGCGAGCACATAGGCGCTGTTGGCCGGGTCGAGTTGTCCCGGCGTTGTGGGGTGCGACGCGGGCACCGGCAATACGGCCAGCCGCCCCGGCACATGCGGCTGCCCATCCCAGGTGTCTATACGGATATCGATCGCGAGCAAACGCGCGCGCTGGCGCAACATCTCCGGATCGGCGATCGCCACCAGCGTCGCCGGCCACGGCTCACGCGCCAGCATCACCGCGAGATCGGGGCCGACGCCCGCCGGCTCACCGGGTGTAAGTGCGACTATAGGATGATGCATCAAATGAACTCGCGGCAGCGGAGCCTGCGCGTTGTGGCGCGCCCAGCGCACCAGGAGCGCGTTGCGCGGACCGCTTACAGCTTATTGTGGCTACCGTCACAAAACGGCTGATTCGCTGTGTGCTTGCAACCACACAGCGCCACCTTGGTCGGCTCGTTGATCTCGACCTTGACGGGGGTGAATTCCGTGTCCTTGTGTGAACCGTCGCAGAAGGGCTGGGTTTGCGAACGCCCGCACCGGCACCACCAATAGGTACCCGGCTCAAGTTCCAGCGAAAAAGGTGATTTTTGCGCGATTTGGGGTTCTGCCATGATAATGGTCCCTCGGTGTGGGTTAACGATAGGCCTGCCACGATAATAACGATGATCCGGGATCGGGCCTAGTGCCTGGCGCGACGGCGTCTTTATAATCTCGCGGATCCCCAATCAACTACCAGGGAATTGCCTGTGACGGCCTTGCGACTCGTCGACATTCGCAACGACGCGGTAAACGAGAACGGCGAGCGTGTTGTGACCGCAGACCCGGTGAACTTCACCGTAGCGGGGGGCGAATGCATCGGTGTCTCGGGAGCATCCGGCACCGGCAAGACTCTGTTGCTGCGCGCCATCGCCGATTTGGACCCGAATTCCGGTGAGGTGTACCTCGACGGGACCGCCCGCAGCCAAATCAGCGCCCCCGAATGGCGCGCCCGCGTGGCCTACGTGCCCGCCGAAAGCGCCTGGTGGGACGAGCGCCTGAGTCCCCACTTCCACGGCCGACGCGTCAAGCATCTGCAACGCCTCGGCTTCGACAGCCGCATCCTGTCCGCGCCGATTTCCCGGCTATCCACCGGCGAGCGCCAGCGATTCGCGATTTTGCGCACGCTAAACGCCACCCCGGCGGCATTGCTTCTGGACGAACCCACGGCCAGTCTTGATTCGACCAATCGCGAACGCGTCGAACGGCTCATCAAGGATTACAGCAAGACCCACGATGCGCCTGTGATCTGGATCAGTCATGACACACGCCAGATTCGTCGTGTCGCCGATCGCCATCTGCGGTTCCACAAAGGTCGGTTGCGTGAAGTGCTACGCCGCAGCCGCAAGACCGCGAAGGACGTGAGCGCATGAGTCTCATCGCGCTGAATCATGTCGACCTGGGTCTGGCGGCGATTCTCGTGCTGCTGCTGGCCGGGCTGTCTTATGTACTGTCGCTGGGTATCGGCAACAGCCTATTGATTGCCGGCGCGCGAACCACGGTGCAGCTGCTGTTAATCGGTCTGGTACTCAAGGCCCTGTTCAGTAACGTACACCTCGCCTGGGTCACGGGCCTGGCCCTCATCATGTTGCTCGCGGCCGGCCGCGAAGTGATGGTACGGCAGAAACGCCGATTCACCGGCGTATGGGGCTATGGTCTGGGCACCCTGTCCATGTTTGTGTCGTCGTTCGCGGTGACCGTGTTGGCGCTTACCGTGATAGTGAAACCCGAACCCTGGTACGCGCCACAATATGCAATCCCGCTGCTCGGCATGCTGCTGGGTAATACCATGAATGGCATCTCTTTGGGTCTCGACCGTCTGAAGGATGCGGCCTGGCAGAAACGCAACGCCATCGAGGCGCGTCTGTGCATGGGCGAGGAATGGCGCTGGGCAATTGCCGACATTCGCCGTGACAGTATGCGCGTCGGCATGATTCCCATGGTCAACGCGATGGCCGCCGCCGGTATCGTAAGCCTGCCGGGCATGATGACCGGTCAGATTCTCGCCGGCGCACCGCCCTTAGAGGCGGTGAAATATCAGATCCTGGTGATGTTCCTGATCACCGCCGGCACCGGGTTTGGCACCGTCGCCGCAGTGTCGCTGGGCGCGCGCCGCCTGTTCGACGAGCGCCATCGCCTGCGACTCGATCGCTTGCGCACCGGCAGGAAGCGCCGCCGCCCACGCAAAAAGACACGCGGTTAATCGCAGCCCTGGTGTGCGACGACCGCGTGGCTGCGGCCTAATCGACGGGTAGATCGAGCGAGACGTTCATGAACTCCGGTATCGCGAACGCGGCGCGATGGATCTGTTCATTGTAGTAACGGGTGGTGAAGCCCCGATCCACCGCGTCTTGCGCGCGAAATCCGGGTAACGCACGGTCATTACACGCCATGGTCGCGGTCCACCAGCCCGAGGGATAGGTCGGCTGGGGAAAATAGCAGGTCGTCACCTCCGCGAATCCGGCACTCACCATGCGGTCCTGCATGGCCTCGATTAGTTCACGATGCAGTAAGGGAGATTCACTTTGCGCCACGAGCAGTCCGTTTTCGCCCAGCGCCCGCCGGCAGGACGCGTAGAACTCCTGCGAAAACAACCGCGCCGCCTGACCGATCGGGTCGGTTGAGTCGATGATTATTACGTCGTAGTAACCCGGCGCGGCATCCTCGACCCATTTGATGCCGTCAACAAAATGCAGCGCGGCACGCGCATCGTCATTGGACACACACAGCTCGGGAAAATATTCCTCCGCGACCCGGGTCACCCGCTCATCGATATCCACCTGGTCGGCTTGTGTCACACCCGGGTGCTTCAGTACCTCATGCAGACAACCGCAATCACCGCCACCGATGATAAGCACCCGGCGCGGATCTGGATGCGTAAACAGCACCGGATGGGTCATCATTTCGTGATAGATGAAGTTGTCCAGCGCGGTCAGCATAATGTAACCGTCCAGCACCAGCAGGTGGCCGAAATGCTCGGTGGCGTAGACCTCGATGTGCTGATAGGCGGACTGTTCCTCATGCAGTTTCTGTGTGACTTTGAGGGAGAATGACGAGCCGCTGTCGTCGCATTTTTCGGTGAACCACTTCTCGTCCGATGTCATAATAGGCCGCCCGTAATACTGCGATAAGTTTCTGCAAGGGACGGGAAATATACACCGACGCCGAGGCGCGTGCGAAGATACCAAGAAAGATCCACGCCATGCCAAGCACTGAAACCTCCAGCGAACCCTGGTCGATCGAACGCGCCCGCACGACGTACAGTCTGCGCCATTGGGGCGATGGCTACTTCGACGTGAGCGACGCCGGTCATATGATAGTGCGCCCGGATCGTAATCCGGATCACGCCGGGATCGATCTGTATGCATTGGCTGGCGAGATTCAGGCCAGCGGCCTGCCGCTGCCGGTTCTGGCACGATTCGTCGATGTCCTGCATGACCGCGTCGATGTTCTGTGCGCGGCCTTCGCCGACGCGACTGCGGCCAGTGGATTCGCCGGCCATCACACGGCCGTTTATCCGATCAAGGTCAACCAACAGCGTAGTGTCGTCGAAGCCATCGCTAACCACGGCGGCGCGCGTGTCGGCCTGGAGGCGGGCAGCAAACCGGAACTCACGGCCATACTCGCACTCCTGCCCGAAACCGGCACCATCGTATGTAACGGTTACAAGGACCGGGAATACATTCGCCGCGCGTTAATCGGTCAGCAACTCGGACACCGTGTTTACATCGTGGTTGAGAAACTTTCCGAGTTGGAACGCGTTATCGAGGCGGCGCAACAGATGGAAATTCGACCGCGCCTGGGGTTACGCATGCGACTGGCCACCATCGGCAAGGGTAATTGGCAGAACACCGGCGGTGAGAAAGCCAAGTTCGGACTGTCCGCGACCGAGGTCCTGCGCGTGATCGATCGGCTGCGGGAATCCGCCATGCTCGACAGCCTGCAGATGCTGCATTTTCATCTCGGCTCACAGATCGCCAATCTCGCAGACATCGAGCGCGGTGTGGGCGAGGCGGCACGTCATTACGCGGCGCTGCGGCAACTCGGCGCTGCGATTGACTGTGTGGACGTGGGTGGCGGGCTGGGCATCGACTACGAAGGCACGCGGTCACGCAGCTTCTGTTCGATCAATTACAGCCTGTCGGAATATGCCGCCGTCGTGGTGCAAGGCCTGTCCGATATCTGCGCGGCGCACGGGCTGCCGCATCCGGACATCATCACGGAATCCGGGCGCGCCATGACTGCCCATCACGCCGTCTTGATCACAAACGTGATCGACTGCGAGCGCATTGGCGGTCAGGCTCAGCCGCCACCGGTTACAGAGAATGAACCCGAAGTGATACACAAACTCTGGCATGCCCTGAGTGATGCGGGCGAACAGCGTTCCGGAGTCGAGACATTTCATGCGGCGACCCAGGACGTGGCCCAGGCGCGCCAAATGTATGTGCGCGGCGAGTTGAACCTGCAGCAGCGGGCACGGGCCGAACAGATTTATGTCGCCATACTGCGCGCTGTCCAGGCGGTATTGCAGCCGCGGCGGCGGGGCGCGGAACAGATTGTCGACGAGCTGAACGAGGTCCTGGCGGACCGGTATTTCTGCAACTTTTCCATATTCCAGTCGACACCGGATGTCTGGGGCATCGATCAGGTATTCCCGGTGGTGCCGTTGCACCGACTCGACGAAGCGCCAACGCGGCGTGGTGTCATTCGCGATCTCACCTGTGATTCGGATGGGCGCATCGATCGCTATGTGGACAGCGCCGGCGTGGAATCCACGTTACCGCTGCATGCGCCGCGATCCGGCGAGCCCTATCTGCTGGGAATCTTTCTGCTCGGAGCCTACCAGGAGATTCTCGGCGACATGCATAACCTCTTTGGCGACACGAACTCGGTCGACGTGCAATTGACCGTGGACGGTGGACACCAACTGGTACACAAGCAACACGGCGACACCGTGGCGGCGGTGCTGCGTTACGTGCATATCCATGCGGACGAGCTGCGCCGCGCCTACGCCGACAAGCTGGCACAGACCGATCTAAACCAGGCACAACGCGATGCCTGCCTGGATGAGCTGGAACGGGGCCTGGACGGCTATACGTACTTGCTGGACTAGCCGCGGGGGGTCTGGCTGACGCGCAGCCGCAGAGCGCGAATCCCCAATGCCGCCAGTTGCCGATTGGTCTCGTCCAGCCTGCGGAGATTGTCATAGGGGCCGAGCCGCACGCGGTAGTAATCACCCCGATTCTCGATGGTGATCTTCTCGATGTGCGCCTCGAGACCGGACAAGGCAAGCTTCGCCTTGAGCCGATCGGCCTCATTGAAACTGGCGTAGGAGGCCGCCTGCAAGACGAATCGATCGTCCCTACGCACCGGGGCTTTCCGCCCGGCATTTCCGCCGGGTAGATCGTCGGTGATCAGCTTTTCGATACCGGGCAACACCGTATAAAAATCAAATTTCGGCTTTTCCGCTTTTGGTGCGTTCGATCCGCCTACCTCGCCGGCCGGTTGCGTTTGCACAGCACTCGCGGCGCGTTTTTCTATTACATTTCTGAATCCGCTGCCGAAACGCAGATCCGGATTCGTATTGATATAAACAAACAACGCGACCACGAGCCCGATCCCGAGTCCGGCAAGGAACATCGCCCAATTTGATGCCTCGGGCTTGGTGCCACTGCCACGGGCGCGGGTGCGCCGGGCCTGTCCGGCAACGCGTTTCTTGCGCTTCTTGACCATCTTCGTCCTACATCGTCTCCGGGGCACTGACACCGAGCAGACCGAGGCCGTTGGCAATGACCTGGCGCACCGCGGCAATCAATCCCATGCGCGCGTGCCGAATCGCGTCTTCACTGACCAGGAACTGGTGAGCGTTGTAATACGTATGGAAGTCGTTGGCCAGCTCCTGTAGATAGTAGGCGACCTGGTGCGGCTCATGATTGCGCGCTGCCATTTCCACTACTTCGGGAAAACGCGACAAGGTATTCAACAATTCGATTTCATGATCTTCGGTCAGCAGCCCCAACTCGTCGACGTCGGGGACCTCACGGGTACTCATACCGCGCTCCTGTAGTTGTCGAAACACACTGCAGACCCGCGCGTGCGCATACTGTATGTAGTACACCGGGTTATCCGCGGTCTGCGACTTCGCCAGCTCGAGATCGAAATCCATATGTTGCTCGCATTTGCGTATCACATAGAAGAAGCGCGCTGCATCGTTACCCACTTCTTCCCGTAGTTCACGCAAAGTCACGAAGTCGCCGCCGCGGGTGGACATCGACACCTTCTCCTTGCCGCGATAGAGAATGGCAAACTGGACCAACAGGACCTCCAGCGCCGCGGGATCCTTGCCCATCGCCTGTAGCGACGCACGCACCCGCGGCACGTAACCGTGATGATCGGCGCCCCAGATATCGACGAGGCGGTCGAAACCGCGCTCGAGTTTGTCCAGGTGGTAGGCGATATCCGAGGCGAAGTAGGTCGGGCTGCCGTTGGCGCGCACCAATACCCGATCTTTCTCGTCGCCGAAGTCGGTGGAGCGGAACCAGGTGGCATCGTCTTTGGTGTAGAGATGGCCGTGTTCACCCAACAACTCCACCGCCTTCGCCACTTCGCCGCTACCGGTGAGGGATTGCTCCGAGAACCATGCGTCGTACTCGACACCGAACTCGCGGAGATCGTTACGTATGTCAGCGACCAGGGCCTCGAGGGCATAGCCGTGTACTTTTCTGTAATCCGCGTCACCCAGTAGCTTGCGGGCGCGTGCGATCAAACCATCAAGATGCGCCTCCGGATCGGCGAGGTGGTTTTCCGCCACGTCGCTCGGCAGGCCCACGAAGACCTCTTCCGCGGAACGTGCCAGTCGCGCGTCATTCTCGCGATGCGCCGTGGCGGCAATATCGTAGATGTAATCACCTTGATAGGCGTTCGATGGAAAATCGAACTCCTCACCGCAGAGTTCCAGATAGCGCAGCCAGACACTCATGGCGAGAATGTCCATCTGCCGGCCGGCATCATTTACATAGTACTCGCGATGCACATCGAAACCACTCGCAGTGAGGATGCGGGCGATGGCGTCACCATAGGCGGCGCCGCGGCCATGGCCGACGTGCAGGGGGCCGGTCGGGTTGGCGGACACATATTCGAGAATAACGCGGCTACCGGCGCCGATAGCGCTGTTACCGAATTTGGCACCCTGCGCGAGGACGGTCGGGATCATGGCCTGGAACGCGCCTGGCGCCAGCTTGAAGTTGATGAACCCGGGGCCCGCCACCGTCACGTGCTGTAACTGGTCCGAAGCCGGCAAGGCGGCGACAATCTTTTCCGCCAACGTGCGCGGCTGCTCGCCAACGCCTTTGGCCAGCACCATCGCGATATTGCTGGCGAAGTCACCGTGCTGGCGCGCGCGTGCGCGCTCGATGCCGATGGCCTCCGGGTCCACTTTGATCGTCAGGCCCTGGGCCGCCAGGTCTGCAACTGCGGCGGCAAGGAGATTCCGTAAGTCGTCTTTCAATGGCCTGCTGTTTTTCCGCGTCCCAAAAGGCGAGTGATTCTACAGCGCGCGGCAGGGCGGGAGAAGCGTCACTGTCTACTGCAAATCCGTCGGGTCGATATCGATGGACCAACGTACCGCGCGCGCCGCGCGGATTTCACCGATGCGGGTCAACCACGGGCCGATGAACCGGTGCAACACCGCGCGCTCGCCGGCGCGCAGCAGCAATTGCGCCCGATAGCGCCCGGCGCGCCGTTCCATCGGCGCCGGCGCCGGACCCAGCAATTCCACCCCTGCCGCAGACTCGATCTCGGCGAGCCGGCGCGCCGTATCGAGAAATGCCAGCGCCTGACCACGGGCCGTCGCCTCCGCCCGCAACAACGCCAGATAGCCGAACGGCGGCAGCCCGGATTCGCGCCGTTCGGCACAGGCGAACTCGGCGAATTGTGCATAGTCGTGCTGCGCCAGGGCGGCAAAATAGGGACTGTCGGGATGGTAGGTCTGAATCAGGACCTGTCCGGCCTTGTCGCCGCGCCCGGCGCGCCCGGCCACCTGACTCACCTGCTGAAACAGATACTCGGCGGAACGGAAATCCAGACTGTAGAGCCCCTGATCGGCATTCAGGACCCCCACCAGGGTCACATTGGGAAAATGGTGGCCCTTGGACAACATTTGTGTGCCGATGAGGATATCGGCCTCGCCGGCCCGCGCCTGCTGTAACAGATCCGCCAGCGCCCCCTTCTGCCGGGTGGTGTCACGATCGATGCGCACACTGCGGGCGTCCGGAAACCACTTGCGCAGAATCTCTTCGACCCGTTCCGTGCCCTCGCCGATACCGTGCAGGGTATCGGCGCCGCAGTCCGGGCAGCGCGCCGGCCGGGCCTGTTCGGTACCGCAATGGTGACAGCGCAAGCGGTGCGTCGCCTTATGCAGGGTCAGACGCGTATCGCAACGTGGACAGGGGGCGATCCAACCACAGTCATAACACATCATGACCGGCGCGAAGCCGCGCCGATTCAAAAACAACAGGCTCTGCTCGCCCCGCGCCAGACGCGTCTGGATCGCCTCGCGCAAGGGTCTCGAGATGGCCGCCTCCACCGGCAGCTTACGCATGTCGAGCAGGTGAATCCCGGGCATGCCGGCCGTGCCCGTGCGCGCCGGCAAGTCGAGGCGCGCATAGCGCCCCTGCTGCGCGTTATAGAAACTTTCCAGCGACGGTGTCGCCGACCCCAAGAGGATGGGCACACCGTCGTTACGTGCACGCACGATGGCCACGTCGCGGGCATGATAACGAAAGCCGTCCTGCTGTTTGTACGACCCGTCGTGCTCCTCGTCGACGATGAACAGTCCGGGCCGGACCAGCGGCGTGAACACCGCGGAGCGGGTGCCGAGCACAATTTTGGCCTTGCCGGTGGCCGCCATATACCAGGCACACAGACGCTCGCGGTCGCTCAAACCGGAATGCAGCACCGCCAGGGGCACCGCGAAGCGGGCCTGCACGCGCCTTACCAGCTGCGGCGTGAGACCGATTTCCGGCACCAGAATAAGGATCTGGCCGCCTTGCTGCAGGACCGCATCGGTGGCCCGCAGATAGACTTCGGTCTTGCCGCTGCCGGTGACACCGTGCAGCAGGTAGCAGCAGAATTCGCCAAGCCCGGCGATCACCTCGTTACAGGCCACCTGTTGCGCCGGGTTGAGTTCGGGACCGGCCTGCGGGGTCACCACCGGCGTCGCGAGACAGTCGCGCTGCTCCCGCTCGACCCAGCCGCGGGCTTCGAGAGCGTTGACGGCGCGGCGCCAACCGTCGGCGATGGCCAGCAACCCGTCGGCGTCGAGTCCCGCCGGCGCCTGCCCCAGGGCGGCGAGGATTTTCTGCTGCACCGGTGCCCGCGCCAGGGCCTCCGGGGCGATCGCCACCCCCGCCGCACTGCGACGCCAGAAGGTCACCCCACCCGGGTCCGGCGCCTGACCGCGGCGCAACAGGACCGGCAAGGCACTGTGCAGCACATCACCGATGGGGTGGTGGTAATAGTCGGCGGCCCACGTTAATAAGTGCAACATGGCCGCGGGGATCACCGGTTCCCGGTCCAGGACCTCGCTGACCCGCTTCAGGCGGCTCGCTGCGATCGCCGAGTCCGTCACCACCCCCAGGGCGATCCCCACGACCTGGCGCCTGCCAAAGGGCACACGTACCCGCACGCCGGGTTGCGGCGGGCTCGTGTCCTGGGGGTTGAGGTAATCGAAATGGGTGCGCAGTGGCGTCGGAATGGCGACTTGAACGATGGCGGGGCGGCGCGACATGGGGCGAATGTACCACAGGCCTCGCGCTGAAAACGGCCTAAACCGTGCGTCGAAATCCTCGCCGAAGTTGCTAAGTATTTGACCGCAAAATGCTTCGCGACTTACTAACAAAAGCTGTGGATAAGACTGTGGACAAAAACCGCCCGCGGGGGCCAAAGGGTTTTCGTCACAAAACATTCATTAAAATGCACAATTATTAATCACCAAAACTTTATGTTTAATTTCAATAGGTTATTGCATGACACAATTGTTTCGGCGGCGCTAGGCGGCGGCAACCCCGGGACCGATCCGCCTGCGCCAAAACTGTGCATAACTGCGGCGGCTAACAGTAATTTTTCGCCATTGCAACTGAAATTTTTGCCTCGCTTCCGCGGTGAGAAATTTCAATGTCTTAGCGCGCAAACTTAAAACCGGCTTAATTGTGAAACGGTTTCACGGGTCCGCCGTGGTTACCTCACGCGTGAATCGAGCCGCAACACGAACGCAAAATCGACGCGGGCGCGCGCCGGCGGAATACGCCCCTTTGACACGGATTAGCCCGCTGCGAAACCGTGCAACCATACCGGAAATCACCACAGCTATCGGAATCATGGTGGTAACAGGAAAGTAGAAGTAGTATTGCAAGACCACGCGCCGGCGACACCTCGACCGCAGAAGCACATCCCATGACCGTCTGGCATACCGTTGCACAACAGATCTCCGCGGCGACCGGCGAGACCTTCAATATCGACGCCGAGCGCAGCGTCGGTGGCGGCTGTATCAATGCCGCCACCGTACTGGAGGGCGGCGGCCGCCGTTATTTCGTCAAACTCAATGACGCCGCACTGGTGGACATGTTCGACGCCGAGGCCGCCGGTCTGGCGGAGCTGGCCCGGGCCGACGCGGTACGGGTGCCACAACCGATCTGCACCGGTGCCGATGGGCGCCAGTCCTTCATTGTCATGGAATACATTCCCCTCGGCGGGCGCGGCGGCCTCGACGTGTTCGGCGGGCAATTCGCCAAGCTGCACCGGTATACCGGCGACCGCTATGGCTGGTCCCGCGACAACACCATCGGTTCGACGCCACAGATCAACACGCCGACCGAGGACTGGGCTGCATTCTGGCAGCAACAGCGCCTCGGTTTTCAGCTGCGACTGGCGGCACAGAAAGGCTACGGCGGCCGGCTGCAGAGCCGCGGCGAGCAATTGCTGGGGCGGGTGGGTGACTTTTTCACCGACTACACACCGGCGGCCTCGCTGCTACACGGCGATCTCTGGTCCGGCAATTACGCCGCCGATGACGCGGGCAACCCGGTGATATTCGATCCCGCGGTCTACTACGGCGATCGCGAGGCGGATCTGGCCATGACCGAGCTGTTTGGCGGCTTCGGCGCGGCTTTCTACCGCGCCTATGATGAGGCCTACCCGCTGGACCCCGGCTATGCGGTGCGCAAGACCCTCTACAATCTCTACCACATCATCAATCACCTCAACCTGTTCGGTGGCGGTTACAAGAGCCAGGCGGAGGGTATGATCGACCGTTTATTGAGCGAGCTGCGCTGAGCGCGCCGCGCGTATCCTCGTCTATGCGCCCCCTGCCGATTCTGATCTGTCTTGGCCTGCTCATTGTCGCGCCATTGGTCGGGGTGTGGATCCAGGGCGAGGATCTGGGCCCTTATCTGGAGTTTCCGCCACTCACCCGCTACGTGGAACATGCGGCGTATTCCTGGAGTGCATTCGCGGCCATCACTATCCTCGTGACCGCCGCCTGCGCGCCGTTTCTATTAAGGGTCCTGCGTCACCAGCATCGGGTCGCGCCCGCCCGGTTGCCGCGACGACCCATGCCGATCTGGGGTTGGGCCGGCGTGCTGCTCACCGCCATCGCCTGGCTGATTGCCTGGAACCGGTTCGAGTGGTTCGCAACCTGGCAGCCCTACACCTTCAGCCCGATCTGGTTTGGCTACATCCTCGTGATCAACGGTCTGACCTACCGGCGTAGCGGCCGTTGCATGCTGCGCGATCAACCGCGATATCTGCTCGCCCTGTTACTGGTCAGCGCGGCGTTCTGGTGGTTCTTCGAATACCTCAACCGGTTCGTGCAGAACTGGTACTACGTCGGCATCGCCGAACTGAATGCGTTCGAATATTTCGTGTACGCAACCTTGCCGTTCGCCACCGTGCTGCCAGCGGTGCTCGGCACGCGGGATTTCCTCGCCACCTTCCCGCGCCTGAACGCGGGACTCGCGGATACCTGGGTCCTGCGCCTGCCCCGGGGCTGGGCCCGGGTCGGGCTGCTCGCGGCCGTCGCCGGACTCACGTGCATTGGCGTCTGGCCCGACGTCCTGTTCCCGCTCCTGTGGGTCGCGCCGCTGGTAATTATCGTCGCGATGCAGACACTGTTCGCACAACCGTCGATCCTGGCCGCGCCGGCACGGGGCGACTGGCGTGAGATCTGGCGGGTCGCCATGGCCGCGCTCGTATGCGGCTTCTTTTGGGAGCTGTGGAATTTCGGCAGCCTGGCGAAATGGGAATATGCGGTACCCCTGGTGCAGCGGTTTCATCTTTTCGAGATGCCGGCATTGGGTTACGCGGGCTATTTGCCCTTCGGCCTGGAATGCCTGGTGGTGGGCGAGATCGTGCGCGGCTGGCTGGCACGATCGCAAAACTAGCGGCGTGTAAGTAAATCGGGCCGCAACATCCAGGCGATGATCCAGTCGCCGTTTGCGGGTTTTTCGAGACACACCACACTGCCGGGCCGGTAATCGGTCAACACCCGTGTCTCATCGCCGGTAATGAGCCGGGCCACGAGCTTGGCCATGAACGGCAGATGCCCGGCAATGAGACTGTCCTCGCTCCAGGCGTTGACGATCTCCGCCACCGGCGCGACCGGATCCTTGGGACTCAATCCCGACATGAACTCCGGTGCAGCTTCGGGTGCCAGCGAGCGCGCGAGTATCTCCGCCGTTTGTTTTGCACGAGCCTTGCCGCTGTGCAGCACGTGCGCGACCCGCACGCCTTGTTGGGTCAGGTGGCCGGCCACCGCGGCCACATCGATGCGACCGGTGTCGCTCAAGGGGCGCTCCGGATCCACGTCCTTGCTCAGCGCTTCGCCGTGTTGCACAAGATAAAGTTTCATGGCGCGTTCAATTCTATCTCGACTAAACCACCGACCTGCATACCATTATCGGTGTGCTCAATACGCACGGCAACGGGCTCGACACCCTGATCCACCACCTCGCATAGTCGTTGCGCGTATTGTGGGTCGATGTCCCAGGCAGGCTCGAAATGGCGACCCTCCGGCCGGTTCACCGCAAACAGGATCACGCCGCGATACCCGGCCTGCACCGCCGCGGCCAATACATCGAGATGTTTGCGGCCACGCGCTGTGACGGCATCCGGAAAGCGCACTACGTCGCCATCAAACAAGGTCGTATTCTTGATCTCCACATATACATCCGCACCCGCGTCGTTTCGCAACAGCGCATCCAGCCGCGAGCGTTGATGGCCGGGTGGCGTGTAGGCTACCTCGCGTTTGAGTTCAGCGAAATCGTTCAATAGGGGAATCTGACCTGCCTCGATTCCTTCGGTAATTACATCGTTGGTGCGGCCGGTATGCACGCCGACCCAACCGGCGCCCATATCGACCCGCTCCAGGGTCCAGGCGAGTTTGCGTTTTGGATTATCGTGGTAACTCAACTCCACCGCTGCGTCCGGTGCCCAGCACGAGGTCATGGCACCAGTATTGGGACAGTGGGCGGTCACCAACTCGCCGCTCGTCAGCGCGACGTCCGCGAGGAAGCGTTTGTAACGGCGCTTGATATAGCCGCGGTGCAAAGGGGGAAGCTGCATGAGTATTTGTGCAACGGTAATGCCAAGTCCATGGATTCTAACCCGAATCGCCACATGGAATCGGACAGTTACGGCGCTTGGTAGATATGGGTGCGCACGTCCGAATAATGCTGCTATAGTGCGGCGGGGCGCCCCGACGATCGCTCCCTAGCAGTAAGCATCCAGTAAATAAAACATCAAGTAGATAGGTTACAAATAAACTACACAACACCTGGAGGAGCTACTATGGATCAAGTCGGAAAGTGGGTATTCATTGTCGGTCTTGTCATCGCGGTCATTGCCGGGCTTGGCGTCAGCCATGCCTATGTCCCGATGATTCTGGCCATTCTCGGTTTGGTGGTTGGTTTCCTCAATGTTGGGGGTGAGGAGAGTCACACCTTCCTGATTGCGGCGATCGCATTGGTGCTTTCCGCATCCGCGCTCGACGCCATTCCCTATGTCGAGCAATACGGCGCGCCAATAGTCTCTAACGTGATCGCGTTCATCGGCGCGGCGGTCCTGGTCGTCGCACTGAAGAGCCTGTTCACGACCGCACGGGCCTGAAAACAGGGCGTATCGGGGCGCCCTGCACTTCTTCCCGCCGGGAGACCTCGGTCGCCCGGACGTCTATAATAGTCGCTACAACGACCGCGGCCGGTAGACCGCTATGACGGGGCCGACCACGGAGATGTAATGGCAACTGCTTCCGCTGAACTCAATTTGCGCCGCAGCGACGGGCCCGAACTCGGGCTGCCCGCCGTGCTCAAGGCGTTGATCGGCAATGGTCTGATCACCGAAGAGCAGGCGCGCTACCTGCAGCGTCTGCCGATCTCCATGGAACGGGGCCAGCACCCGCTGGAAATCGTCGCGCGCCAGAAGTGGCGCACCGCTTCGCCACCCCATGCCAAGCTCGACCTCGAGCGCTTATGCCGTTGGTTGGCCGCTAAAGTCGGGCTGCCCTATGCACGCATCGATCCGCTCAAGATCGACGTCAACACCGTGGCCGGCGTCGTTTCCTATCCCTATGCGACGCGATTTCAGATTCTGCCCATGGCGATCACGGACGAAAGCATCATGATCGCCACGGCGCAACCTTACCAACAGGAGTGGGAAGACGAACTGACACGCCTGCTGCGCCGGCGCATCGAGCGGGTGATTGCCAACCCCAGGGATATCCGGCGTTATCTGCGTGAGTTCTATAAGGTCGGGCGCGCCATTCGCGAAGCCACCAATGAGGGTCAACTCAGCCGGTTATCGAGCGTCCTCAACCTGGAACAGCTGGTCGAACTTGGTCGTGCCGATCAGCTGGATGCCAACGACCGTCACATCGTCAACATCGTGGACTGGTTGCTGCAGTATGCCTTCGAACAACGGGCCAGCGATCTGCACCTGGAACCGCGCCGCGACAGCGGCCGGATACGCCTGCGTATCGACGGCGTGCTGCATATCGTCCAGGAAATGCCACCGGTGGTGCTGGCCGCCGTCACCAGCCGGCTCAAGTCGCTGGGGCGTATGGACCTGATCGAAAAACGCCGGCCGCAGGATGGCCGCATCAAGACCAAGACACCCAACGGCCAGGAGATCGAGTTGCGGCTGTCGACCATGCCCACCGCCTTCGGCGAAAAACTGGTCATGCGCGTGTTCGATCCCGAAGTTCTCAAACGCAGCTTCGGCGAACTGGGGTTCCCGCAGCACGATATGCAACGTTGGGAATGGATGCTGTCACAGCCCAACGGCATGATCCTGGTCACGGGGCCCACCGGCTCCGGCAAGACCACGACCCTGTATTCGGCACTGCGCCGCCTGGCCAAACCCGAGGTCAATGTCTGCACCATCGAAGACCCCATCGAAATGGTCGAGCCGGACTTCAATCAGATGCAGGTACAGCACAACATCGGTGTGGACTTCGCCGCCGGCGTGCGCAATCTGCTGCGCCAGGATCCGGACATCATCATGGTCGGTGAGGTCCGTGACCTGGAGACCGCCGAGATGGCGATCCAGGCCTCGCTGACCGGACACTTAATTCTGTCGACCCTGCATACCAACGATGCGCCGTCGGCGATCACCCGCTTGCTCGAAATCGGCGTGCCGCCCTATCTATTAAAGGACACGCTGCTCGGCGTGGTGGCACAGCGCCTGGTGCGCACCCTGTGCCCCGCGTGCAAGAAGCCCATCACTGCGGAGGAGGTAGAATGGGGCGACCTGGAGCCACCCAAGGTGGATCCGGCGGCGGTGAAATATTTCCATCCCGCCGGCTGTGAAGAGTGCCGCCAGACCGGGTTCCGGGGGCGTGTCGGCATCTACGAAACCTTCACGATCACCTCGACGCTGCAGGAGTTCATCACCGAGGATACGGATCTGTCGACGTTGCGCGCCCAGGCCATCAAAGAAGGCATGCGCAGTCTGCGCACTGCCGGTGTGCTCAAAGTCGCGTCCGGCGTCACCACCACCGAGGAAGTACGCCGGGTCGTGACCACTTACGTGCGTGACGATTAGATTGCCCGTCTAAGCGAGCGGGCAAATAAACTCCACCCGAATTCCACTCGGCTCCAGACACATCATGTGCCGGGTCGGACCGCCGCGTAGGGATTCCGGCGCAAATTCAATCTCGACATTGGGCGCATCGTTTAATAGTTCATGGATTTCGTCCAGGCGCGCCGGATCATCGACCAACAGCGCCAGATGATGCAGTCCCACATTGCGCTTGCGATCGAAGGGCCGTGCCTTCGCTGCATCTTGCGTTTGCCACAGTGTCAGCATGATGACGCCGTCGCTGACAAACACCGCCGGGTAACCTGCATCCCGCCGCACCTCCCGCCAGCCGAGCAGCTTGGTAAAAAACGCCGCCGAGGCCTCCAGGTCCGAAACCGTCAGGCCGATGTGATGAGCACCCTGGGTGCGCGCTTGCGCCGTATCGCTGGATTGATTCAAGGTGATAGTCTCGACACGAAAATAATCTTGCTGGTTACCTGAGTTTGTAGAAGATATAAGGCATGACTGTCACCCAGACCAGAAACAGCAGCCAGACCCGACCCGCCAGGAGATTGTAATCGGCGAACAGATGCGTCCAGGAATGGCCGGCGACAAAATGGCCAAAGCCAAACTCAAACGTAACGGTCAACACCAGCCAGATAAAACCAACCAACCACGCCTGCGGTCCCGATTCCAGCGGCCCCAAGCGGGACAACCACCAGACGAAAAATCCACTAAAGATGATTGCAGTCAATGTCGAGAGCTGATGCGCGGTCGATTCCGGCAGGGTCCTGCCATAAGTGACCTCACGCAAAATACCGTTAGCGATTGCGATGACGGCAAGCGCAGCCCAGGCCAGCATGTAACGGATTAACATGGATCATGCGAAACCAGGTGAGAAAGTTTTTTCATAATTCAAGTAATCACCTTTTTGGCACTGCGCCCTTCCGTGACGACGCGGCTACAGATCACGTTTGATAAACGCGGCAATAAAATCGACCACCTCCTCCTCGATCCCGAAATATCCATGGGGTGACCGCGCGCCACAGGCCCGCGATTGCGGCGCATCGCCGCCGCTGAAGTACTGCAGCGCAACCCTTTCGGCGTTCACCAAGCGCTTGCGGATTAGCTCGGCCGCGGACGGCGGCGTGACCCAACACTGGTCGTCTTCATGGGCAACGATCAAAGTCGGGATCACAATCTTCTTGAGTCCCATCTCGGTCACGGCGGTGCCCTTGCCGTTTTCCTCGCCCATGCTGGAAGTCAGGACGACGCCGGCGGGAGCCTGCTGCGAATGAATCGCCGCAAACGCGGCCGACTCGGTACCCCGGCTGGTACCGACGAGCCACACTGGAAGTTCGGTCTTTTCCTTGAGATACGCGATCACATGATCGATATCCGCGACATGCTTTTTGCTGGTTCTGAAACCCCAGAGCATGCCACCCTCTGACTTGCGGTCCGATGGCGCATCCATTACAGCTACCACGAAACCCGCTGCGGCAAACAGTGCTCTTGAGCGCACCAGGAAGTTGTTCTGCCCCAACCAATCGTCGGTGCATCGGATACATCGCCAAGCTTCAGGTTACCGTGCCCACCGGCAAAGAGAATGATGCCGGCCACGGGGTTTTCTGACCCTAACAAAAGAAACTGCTGTGTCACATTCGACCGGGTATCCAGCGTGACCAGGGTCTCGTTGGCATGCACTACAGTCGTTGCCAGTAACAGACAAAAAAGCCATTTGGTCATCAATTTGATCGCTCGTGGCCACCGTGCAATATTGAGCGAACGACAGTTTGCCATGATTCCGGCAAAACCGGGGGTGACCATGAAATCACTGGCCCAACAAATGGCGGTGTACGCGGCTTACCATCGCGATACGCGTAACAAAGCCACGCATTTTATTGGCGTCCCGCTCATTGTCCTGGCTCTCATGATGCCGCTCACCTGGCTGCGGCTGGAGCTGGCGGGATTTGAGATTACCCTGGCGGCACTCGCGCTCGTCATCCTGCTGGTCTATTACCTGTTGCTCGATGCGGCGCTGGCCCTGGCGGTGGCTGTGGTGTTGGTGTTACTGCTGTACCTCGCCGGGGTGCTCGCCGGATCCGCGGCCAGCACTCAGGGTTGGCTTATCGCCGGTGCGGCCTTTGGTAGCGGCTGGGTATTTCAACTGCTCGGACACTGGCTGGAGGGGCGCCGCCCGGCCCTGGTGGACAACCTGTTTCAGGTCTTCGTCGCACCCATTTTTCTGGTGGCCGAGATCTTTTTCCTGTGCGGCCTCCGGGCGCAACTCCATCACGAGGTGCAACGACTCTCGCACAGCTACTGATCCGCCTGGCTGGTCTCTTATTTGATACGCACGGTCAGCGACGCCGTGTTGTCCGCATCATTCTTGTCAGTGGAATGGGGCACGACCCAGGCTTCCGCGGTACATCTACGGGTGCCCCGTGTAGACCAGCGATGCGTGAACTCGTAGGTGGCCCGCGCGCCGACGTCCAGCTTGGACAGCAAGACGCTTTTCGGACCCTTGCCATCGCACTTCAGGGTTACCTGGATCCCTCGCCCGGTGCCGGCATCACCCTGATTGACCACCGCACCACGCAGCAGCACCTTGCGCCCAATGTGTCGCTCGGGATCCGGCGAGGTAAGAGTAATCTTGAGATCGGGCTGCTCGACACGCTCCTTGATGCCCAGGTTACCGACGAATTCTTCGTTGTTGTCCTCGTTGAACTCGGTGACGCGATTGTTGTAGTCCGCTTTCACCTCGAACTTGTACCAGGCGTGGGCCACATGCTCCGCGCCCACGTCGAACAGAAGGGTGGTTTCGTCGTCCGGCGCAAGATCGGCGACGGACTTGCGCAGCACCCGGTGCCGGCTCGGCCCCATTTGACCGCTCGAAATTTGTTCCGCGCGGCTGATTTTCAGTTCGACGTAGAACGACCCGGTCTTGATCTGCCCGTCGTTTTCCAGCTTGAGCTCGATCTGGATGCGGTCGCCGGTATAGAAGTCAGTGCCGGGGGCGTCGCCGCGGGTCGCGTTGACGATGCGGGTGGAGACCAAGGCGATATCCGGCAACGCCGTGCCCGGGCCCGGACGCTGCATCATGGTGCGCGCCGCGGGGGGTGCCGCGGGCGCCAGTGCCCGCGCCGGCGGCGCCACGGTAACAGGCAACTCAATGCGATTGTAGGCGCGGTTACTGTCGGCGGCCTGCTGATCAGGGTCGATTTCGAAATACGCGGTATGGGTGCCCGGCACCGCTTTCCATTTGAACGACAGGGTGTGCTGCGCATCCTTTATCAATACCGGAAAGGTCCGGTCGAGTATCCGGGTCGCGCCCACGCCGCCCACCACCTGCAGGTTGCGCGTCGGGCCGTAGCGCACCCGCATGGGCGCGGTAAACGTCACCGTCTGGCCCGCCTTCACCGCGATGGGTGATTGGGTGATCGAGGTGGCCCACTCCGGGTTCGAATTCGCGTACGCCGGCAACACGACGATCGCGAACACTATGGTCAGCAAGGCCCCAATACGTAATTTCATGTTCACCACCTGCAACCGAAAGGCTGCTGGTTACACTACCAATAACCAGGTTTCTGTTTACCATGGGTGGCGCCGGCCTGCATTGATCGATATCAAGCGCGTTATCGGACCGGAGCACCATTCTTTGTCATTATTAGCGATAATGTCTGTGCGGCCGGCCTCCTTCTCGCCGCGGCTGGCATTCAGGAGACATATAATGACGACAGCACCGATACCCCGACTCGCTGCGTGGCTCGGTTACGCCGGTCTGCTTCCGTTCCTGTTCCTTGCCATCGGCCTGTGGTGGGCATCGGCGGCATGGCACGACGGTTTCCGTTTTGCCCTGCTCACCTATGGCGCCGTGATCCTGTCGTTCATGGGTGCCGTGCATTGGGGTCTCGGCATGCAACATCCGCAAGGCGCCGGGGCCTGGCAGCTGGGCATGAGTGTCATTCCGCCGCTGCTGGCCTGGGTTGCGTTACTGCTGCCGGGTGTTTGGGGATTTTCCGTACTCATCGCCAGCTTCGGCATCCTTTGCGTACTCGACAGCCTCGCCGCGCACAAGAATCTGGCGCCGCCATGGTATCCCCGATTGCGCAAGCCCCTCACGATCATTGTGATGGCAGCGCTGATTATTGGGGCACTCGCCACAATCTGAGTGCGGAATTGTATCGTTATCGTATAACTATTCCGCGCACCGGTGTCCGGGCGCAAGAAACAAGAATTCGCACGATTCTGCTCGAGCCCGACTTTATAGACTATTCTTATTGTTGGGGGCACCTCAAGCAACGACTATGACACGATCCCGGCTGCTTCGTCAGGGCTGAGCGCAATGCTGCAGCGGCGATGTGATTGGGGCGGCCCGAGTTACAAATTCTGTCACCGGAGTGACCTTGCAAATGGATCTTTGCGGCAACCAAGAACCGATGCATACACGCTACCTACATTGCGCAATTGTCGTGCTCGTCATGAGCATGGGTGGCCTGGCGAACACGAACGCGCAGCCTCAGCCCCCCGGGTCCGCGGCTCCCATCGAGCAATACCTCGAGCTCTCCCTGGAAGAGCTGATGCAGATAAGAATATCCACCCCCTCTAAATTCGACGAGCGCGTGGCCGACGCCCCGGCGGTGGTGACGATCGTCACGGCGGAGGAAATCGCGCGTTTCGGTGCCAACAATCTTGTCGATGTTCTCAACCGCGTAGCCGGCCTGTACGTGCGCGGAAGTTATGGCTACCCGCAGAATTTTATTTCCATTCGCGGTGATAATTTTCAGCATTTCAATACACGCACTCTGCTGCTGATCAACGGCCGCCCGTTTCGGGACAGCACCTTCGGCGGGACGGATACGACCTTGCTGGTAGGGTTTCCGCTGCGCGCTGTCGCGCAGATCGAGGTCGTGCGCGGCCCGGGCTCGGTGCTGTATGGATCCAACGCCTTCAACGGTGTGATCAATATCATCACCAAATCTGCGCCGCATGAACGCGCCACGACCGTCGCCGCGCAGGCGGGTTCATTCAGTGCGCAGGGGGTCGACGTGTTCAGTTCCGGTGCGAGCGCGGGCCGGGAGTACGTGGCGGCGCTGCGCTATTTCGAGGATGACGGCTGGCCCTTCGAGGCCACCGACGAGGCCGGCGTCCATGCCCGCGCAGACTATGCCCACGATACGATTGGCGGTTTCGCGCAACTCAGCCAGGGATCCTGGAACATAAGCGCGTTCATTGCCGAGACGAATCAGACGCAGATGGGTGTGACGCCTGTGTTCCCGGTCAATGAGCGGGATCAACGCAAGTACTTCGTCAACCTGGGCTACGCGGCGCCGCTGAATGACACATGGTCGGTAAAATTTGACACCACCTATAATCGCCTCGACCACGAAGTCCCTTTCCCGCCCTTCGGCACCATAACCACGCTGTCCGAGAATCTCATGTTCGAAACGTCGGCGGTGTACGTGCCGACCGACAAATTTGATCTGGTCTTGGGCGGGGTTGCCGATTACCACACGGGCTTCCTGGCGGAGCCCGGTCTGCCGGTATTCGTCGATGACTACGACCAATGGTGGTACCGGGCCTATATGCAGGCCAGTTATCGCCCCGCGGTGGCGCTTAAGCTGGTTGGCGGTCTGCAATGGAACAAGGTCGAGGCATTGGATGCCGAGACGGTGGGCCGATTCGCCGCCATTTTCGATATGAACGAGGCCTGGACGCTCAAGCTGTTACATGGCGAGGCCTATCGGGCGCCCTATCCGCTGGAGCGTTTCATACGGGGAGGTGCCGTGCTGCTGGGTAACCCGGACCTGCAAGCCGAAACCGTCAGGACCACGGAGCTGCAGGCACTGTATCGGTCGCCCGCGCTTGAGGCCAGCTTAACCCTGTTTCAGAGTTGTCAAACCAACCTGATTGGGCGGGTCAACCTGCCAGGCGGCGGCAGTCAAATCGTAAATTTCGCCGAACGGGATTTCAAAGGGGCTGAACTCGAGGCCAAGATCCCCATCACCGGGCGTGTGTTTGGTCTGGGATCCTACAGTTATCAGGAAAACGAAGACCACACGGGCGTGGAAGACGCGACACTCATGCCTAATCGCATGTGGAAGCTGGGCGTGTCCTATGATCACCCGGTGGGCGTCAGCGCCAGCATCTTCAATACGCATGTCAGCGAGGCCTACGATAACGTGCGACTGAATCCAGGCCGGGCGAAGGTCAACCCCGACGCCGATGCATTTGACTGGTTGACCGCCAAGTTCAGTTTTAAGCTGACCGAGCTCCTGCACATGGACCGAACGTCATCCGTGATGCTGAATATTTACGGCACCAACCTGCTCGATGAATCGACCTACATACCCGAATTCGGTCGGCGCAACATCAACACCGTGCCACTGGCGGCGGGTCGGGCGTGGTATGGCGAGATTGAGTGGCGTTTTTAAGGGGTCGGAGTGATTTATTTTTAATCACTCCGGCCCCTTATTTATTCTTGCCGAACAGCTGTGCCGTCACAATATCCTTGTAGGAATTAAGAAACATATCGCCCCAGCTCGGTGTGCCTGAGATGTCATCGAGATTGTCGACGTGACCGGTGTTGTACTTCCAGCCCAGGAAACGGATATGCGCCGGCGTCCATTCTGCGACCGGTCGATTGAATACGGCGAGATCGAATTTTCCACAGGCATTACGCGCCGTCCAGTTTGCCAATTCGTTCTGACGAGTACCGCGATAGCCGGCGGCGCGCTTCGCCATTTCGCGAAGGAACCGCGCGATCAGGCGTATGTTATCCCGGGAATCAAGCAGCATCTGCCGTAACCGCTTGCGCAGCGCCTCGTCATCAAGACCGGTTAGCTCCGGAAAGTGGTTGTGGACACCCATGTCGATTAACGACTTCACCTGACGCTGACCGAGACCGATTGATACATCGTCGGAATAGAACGAAAGCGCCCAGTCGCGCAAATCTTCGTCGGTGGTAATGCCGAAGGTGTGGGCCCAGCCTTCCACATAGCGCGCCCCGTCGAGCACAAAGGGGACACTGAGTTGCGCAACCGCCATCAGGGCGATGTAGCGTTCCAGGCCGACCTGTTCGACCCAGGCCACGTTCTCGACGGACTTTTCGAGAATCTTTTCCTGAATCTTTTTGGTGAGCTGTTCCACGAACGGGGTCGTGAATACCCGCGAGTCGAGTCCGCGCACCTCACTCAGGATCGCGGCGGCGACAACCTCGGGGCTCAATTGCGTCACCCTGGCCGCCTCGATGATGGCCGCGCGGTGTTGCTGGAGAAACGCGACCGGTGTCGGCGAATGGGTCTGCTCCTGAAACTCGCCCTGCGCCGCCGCCCCGCTCACCTCCGTCACGCGCACTAATTCCGCGACGGAAAGTTTGGCCAACGGCGTGGATAGAAGCCGGCGCAATTCTTCCGTGCACTTCGGATCCGATTTAACGTCGACGACGTTAATCGGCGGCGGTGTAACTTCGCCTTCACCACCGGGCAAGATTGCATACAATGCCTGCAGATCTTTAGTTACGGCCTCCTTTGCCGTTGCACCATGCCACAATTGCTTGTAGCCGCGGCCCACGTAACAGGTCCAATGTCCCTTGATCGCCGCACCTTCCCATTCGGTATAGCGGTCCTGATACAGGTAGGAAAGGTCGCCGAATTCCAACTTTTCGATGGGCAGGCGGCGCTGCTTGCGCCACTTGAATCGCTTATCGAATTCAAACCTCGCATGCTCGAGCGCCTTCGTCGCGCTCTCCGCACGTATCACCCGGAAGGTCGCGGTGCGCCGTTCGGGACCGAAGAACGTTCGGCTGGCCCAGGTGTCGGAGCCACTGGTAAGACTATCGACCTCCTTATAGCCCACGCCCAGATCGACGTCTTTAAGAAACTGTTTTAGAACCTCATCCGCTGTTTCCATGGTTCTTCTCCAAAAAAAGGGGCCAGAAAATCCGGGTCAGAGTGCACTTCCCCCACTTCTCCGGACACTGTAATCAACCAACGGCATTCATCCTCTCATACTCCAGGGGTGCCTTGTATCCTAAGTATGAGT
>CAMYOD010000005.1 GCA_947259975.1 uncultured Gammaproteobacteria bacterium | reverse complement strand
GGAACCGACGCCGTCCACTGATCCGCCCGGAAGACCGAGTCTCCGGGCGAATCAGTGGACAGGTCTATGCTTTCCGCAGCACGTCCCGAACTTAGGTCTCGAAGCGACCGCCCTTGCCTTCACATTCGTCCTTGCCCAGGGCCAGCCAGCCCTGGCCCTTGCAGGCGTTCTGGCCGGCGCAGGCGCTGCTGGCCGTGGCGCAGGCGCCGCTACCTTTGCAGGAATTGATCCCGAAACATTTACCCACGGCGACTTCTTTCTTCTCCATGGACTCCGCGGTGGCCGCGGTTTCCGGTGCACCACCCCGGTCACAGCCGGCGAACATCGCCGCTGCGGCCAGTGCAAGTGCAATCCCGGATGTTTTCTTTGCTGTTGCTTTCATAATTCATCCTCCTGGTGGGTAAATGTTATTGGTGTAAGTGCTATTGTATGACCCGATCTTAACGAAAAAGTTTTCACCATCGAAACGCGGTGTAATATCGGTCGCGGCTCAGTTTATCCATGGGTCGCACCTCGCCTGGCCTCCCGCCCCGCTTAATCTCGCGCTACCTCCCTGTAGCGCTCGAATCGCGGCCTTGCGCTTCGTCGCGCAAGACCGGACGACGCTTGGCGGGAGGCCAGCCAGCGCAGTCCGCAACCCAGATCACGTCCGACTATCCAACCTTACAAAGTGATGACCTGATCAGGCATGTTGCCCGCGAGCGCGCCGTAGAGGTTGGGGAAACAACCAATCGTCGCGCCGGCTACGAGTTTCTCGGCAATGTCCCGCTCATAACAGCATTTATCACACCCCATGAGCAGGATGCCTTTGTCCTGCGCCACCCTCGCCAGACGCTCGCCGATCGGATCGCCCTGCACCAGGACATAATTGTTGTCCTCGAAGAAAAACATGCCCACCACCTCGACGCCGTGCGCGTCATCTTCGAGCTGGGGCAGAATCATTTTGCCTAGCTTGTAGGATACGGTGTGGCCTTGGGTGGAAAAGATATACGCGACTTTCATTTCATCTCCTTTGTTGTCGATCTTGGTAGGGGCAAAACACGTCCATAGATGGAGCGTGACGATGAATTATGACATAGACGCCTTGACCGTCAGCACGAGCCCAGTGCGGCCGCAGACTTCAACCACCATGCCCTCGTCCAGTGGCACATCGCTGACGGCCTGCCAGCGCTCATGGCCCAGAGTGACCGCGCCACGATACCCTTTGGCGGCTTCCACAAAATTTTCGCTTACCACCACTTCGGTCCCCACGAGCTCATTCCAAAGCGTGATATGTCCGGATTCGATCGCGCGCTCATTTTCCCACGCCAGTACCCAGTCAAGCAGGAACGGGATGAGCAAGATGGCAGCAATGAACTGGAACGAACCCACTTCGAAAAAGCGCGAGATGCCGTAGAGATAAACCGCTGCGATGGTGACGCCGGCGATAATCACCGCTGCGACACGGCCCCAGTGACGGTTTGCGATGGCTTTGCGGATGTAGCTCAAGTGTGCGCCCTCACTGTCCGCGAGATCACCCCGCAGCGGACGATACGCATGATCAGGCGCTCACCTGTTCGATCCAACGCGCGGTAACATCGACGATCTCGGCCCGGATCTCTTCCTCCACGCGCCCGGTGCGCTTCGGCACCTTGAATGAGTGATCGCCCTCATCGATTAGATGCACAGTCTTCCGGGCACGCAGGCGTTTGAGTGCCGGTTTCAATAATGCGATGTTACACAACGTATCGCGCATACCCTGGATGAATAACGACGGACACTTGATCTGCGGCCAATGTTCGACGCGCAATTTGTCGGGTTTATTCGGTGGGTGCAGGGGATAGCCGAAAAATACCAGGCCGTCGCAGGCCTCACCCGCGGCGGCGATGTGTGAAGCGATGCGTCCGCCCATACTCTTGCCGGAGAGAAACAGCCGCCCCGGCGCCAGCCTGGGGTCTTCACGCACGGCGGTGACCACCGCGCGCCAGGTCGCCTCCAGCAGCGGCGCGCGGTCCGGTGCGCGGCGGCCCTGCTCGGTGTAGGGAAAGTTGAACTTCACCGCAAGCAACCCGCGCCGGGCCAATGCCCGCTGCATATGGCTGATGAAGGCGCTGGCCATATCGTTACCCGCACCGTGCGCAATCACAATGGCGGTGGATTTTTCAGGCCGGTAACCGTCCGGCACCAGCCACACGGAACTGACTGTGATGCCCGCGGTCACCTTGATCTTGCGCGTCAAGCGGCGCATGGGCGGAGCGGGTCAGTCGGCAAACACGTCCTTGAGGAATTGCTGCATACCTTCCCAGGATTGTTTATCCGCCTCGGCATTGTAGGCCAGCGGCAGGCCGAACTTCTTGCCGTTCTCCGTCGCCGCCGGGTTGGTAAAGGCGTGCTTGGCGCCGGCCAGCGAGACAAACTCGTAGTCCACACCGGCGTCGAGCATCTCTTTCTTGAACGCGGCAATGGCCTCCGGTTTCACGAAGGGATCATCGGCACCATTGAACACCAGCACCTTGGCTTTGACCTTGTCCTTTTCGGCCGGCGTCGCGGCGCCGAGGCTGCCGTGAAAGCTGACCACGCCGTCGAGATCGGTGCCGGCGCGGGCCATTTCCAGCACGACACCGCCACCGAAACAATAGCCGATGGCGGCAATCTTCTTGGGCGCCGTGGTCTCATGATCTTTCAACACATCGTAGGCCGCATTGAAACGTTCCTTGCCAACTTCCCAATTTTGCTTTACCCAACCGGAGAACTTGCCGGCATCCTCCGGATGGTCCGCGGTCTTACCGTCCCCGTACATGTCCAGCGCCAGTGCGGTGTATCCAAGTTCGGCCAACATATCGGCGCGCTTGCGCGCGTAATCGTTGCGACCCCACCACTCGTGCACCACGAGCACGCCGGGTCGCGATCCCTCGATGGCGTCATCGTAGGCGAGATAACCCTTGAGTACGGTGTCACCGGATTTGTATTCGATCATCTCGCCCTTGATCTCGGCCAGGGCCGGGGCGACGGTGAATATGGCGAGCAAAAGACCGAGGCTAATGCGGGTCATGGCTGTTCTCCTTTGGCGAAACGTAGTTGCAAATCATTGCCGTACATTGACGACCAGTTTGCAGTCAGCCCGCGCGCCTTGCAAGCCCCAACAAGAACTGTCGTTGATCTGTCTGGATGAAGCGACACCGGCTTCGTGCTAACGTCGTTGCGTGGAAGTTTTTGTTCATTTGGCACTGGCGCTGGCGGTGGGACTGCTCATCGGCGTCGAGCGCGGCTGGTCCCAACGCACCCTTCCGGAAGGCGGCCGTATCGCCGGCATCCGCACCTTCGGCCTGATCGGCCTGCTCGGCGGTCTCTGGGCCCTGCTCGGCGAAGAACTGGGCCAATTGATTCTGGCCGTCGCCTTCGCGGCGCTCGCGGGCCTTTTGATCATGGCCTATGCCCGTTTCACCAAAGGTGAAAGCGATTATGGCGTTACCACCGTAGTGGCCGCGCTGGTGACCTTTGCCCTCGGCGCCCTCGCGCTGCGCGGCTACGAACATGTCGCGGCGGCCGGTGCCGTGGTCACCGCCACCTTGCTGAGTCTCAAACCGATATTGCACGGCTGGCTGCTGCGCATCGAACAACGTGAATTGTACGGCGCACTCAAGTTGCTGCTGATCTCCGTGGTCCTGTTGCCGGTGTTGCCCAATCGCGGTTTCGGTCCCTGGCAGGCGCTCAATCCTTATGAGCTGTGGTGGCTGGTGGTCCTGATCGCCGGCATCGGCTTCGCCGGTTACGTGGCGATCCGGGTCGCGGGCGCGCGGCGCGGGCTGCTGCTCACCGGTCTGCTCGGTGGTCTGGTCTCCTCCACCGCCCTCACCCTGAGCTTCGCGCGCATGGGACGCAGCAAGATTCTGCCCGGTATCTTGTCCGCCGGTGTACTCGCCGCGGCTGCGATCATGTTTCCCCGCATCCTGTTGGAGGTGGCGGTGGTCAATCGGCAACTGCTACCGCAACTGTACCTGCCCATGGGCGTGATGACTGCGACGGTCTTCGGCAGCGCGGTGTGGTTCTGGCTGCGCGGCAAACAGGATGTCACGCCGGATACCCCGCCCCTGCACAACCCCTTCGAGCTGAAACCGGCGCTGCAGTTCGGCGTGCTACTCGCAGCCATTGTGTTGCTGGCCGAGGCGTTTCGGGTCTGGTTCGGCGACGCCGGCATCTACGCCCTGGCAGCGATCTCGGGGCTGACCGACGTGGACGCCATTACGCTTTCCCTCGCGCGCATGGCGCGGGTCGATCTCACCCACGAAGTGGCGGTCCGCGGCATTGTGCTGGCCGCCATGGTCAATACCCTGGCCAAGGGCGTCCTGGTCGCCGCGATTGCGGGGCGTGGGATGGGTTTGCGGGTGCTGCCGGTTGTAATGGTGACTTTGGCGTTGGGTGGGGCAACGTTGCTGTTATAGAACAAAGAGAAAAGAGACAAGAGAAAAGAGAAGACCTTTAAAAGAAACCGGTCTGTTACTTCAATTTTTCTCAAGGCCAAGAGGATTTGCTTGTATCTTGTATCTTGAAACTTGAAACTTGTGTTCATGCTCTTTACTCAACCACCCGAGCTCGACTCCACCCGCGCCGCCATCCGCGCCGCCTATCTGGCCGATGAGGCGGATACGGTGCGTACCCTGCTGCCCATCGCCACGTGTACGGCGGAGGAAAAACAGCGCATCGACTCCCTCGCCCGGGAGCTGGTTACCACGGTGCGTGCCACGCGCACCGCCATGGGGGGCATCGATGCCTTCATGCATGAGTATGATCTATCGTCCCAGGAAGGGGTCATGCTCATGTGTCTCGCCGAGGCCCTGTTGCGCATCCCGGACGCGGACACCGCCGACCGGCTGATTCGCGACAAGCTCGCCAAGGGCGAGTGGGAATCACACCTGGGCCGCAGCGACTCCCTGTTCGTGAATGCCTCCACCTGGGGCCTGATGCTCACCGGCCAGTTTATCGAGCTGGCGCCGGAGGCGGTCAATGACATGGGATCGTTTCTGCAAAATCTGGTCGCCCGCACCGGCGAGCCGGTGCTGCGGGTGGCGATGAACCAGGCCATGCGCATCCTCAGTCATCAGTTCGTGCTCGGCCGCAGCATCGCCGAGGCCATCGTCGAGGGGCGTGCGGATGCGCAAAAGGGTTATCGCCATTCCTTCGATCTGCTGGGCGAGTCCGCCCATACCGCCGCCGACGCGGAACGTTACTTTCATGCGTATCTGGATGCCATCGACCTCCTCGCCCGGGAAGTGGATCCCGCGCGCGACCTGTTCGACGCGCCGGGCCTGTCGGTCAAACTTTCCGCCCTGCATCCGCGGTTCGAGTTCGCGCAGCGCGATCGGGTCATGGGCGAGCTCGTGCCCCGCATCGAGACCCTGGTGGCACGTTGCCGGGATGCGGGTATCAGCGTGACCCTGGACACGGAAGAGGCGGACCGACTGGACATTACGCTGGACATTTTCGCGGCGGTGTTTCGTTCCGCCGCGGCGCGGGACTACGACGGCTTCGGCATCGCCGTGCAGAGCTACCAGAAGCGCGCCCTGTATGTCATCGATTGGCTGACCATTCTGGCGCGGGCGCAGCAACGGCGCATTCCCGTGCGACTGGTCAAGGGCGCATACTGGGACAGCGAAGTAAAAGCGGCCCAGCAACAGGGACTGGACGGTTATCCGGTGTTTACCCGCAAGCCGCACACGGATGTCTCCTACCTCGCTTGCATGCGGCGCATCTTTACCACCCCGGAGCTGTTCTATCCCCAGTTCGCCAGCCACAACGCCCACACTCTGGCGGCCATCATCGAGTGCGCCGGCGATAATCGCGACTTCGAGTTCCAACGGCTCTATGGCATGGGCGATGTGCTGTTCGACGAACTCATCGAGCAACGGGACTTCGGCATCCCCTGCCGTGTCTATGCACCGGTGGGCAGCCACGAGGACCTGCTGCCCTATCTGGTGCGCCGGCTGCTGGAAAACGGCGCCAACACCTCGTTCGTCAATCGCATCGTCGACGAGCAGGCACCCATCGAGGCCATCATCGCCGATCCGGTGGACGTGGTCCGCGCGACGAAAATTCAAGCGCACAGCCGGATTCCGGTACCGGCCGCGCTGTTGGGTAATGAACGCAAAAACTCCCACGGCGTGAATCTGCATGACGTCGCCGAGTTGCTGCCGCTGGCGCAGACCATGGAGCAGGCTCTGTCGCAATCCTGGCGAGCCGCGCCCCTGGTCGACGGCGAACTGCTGCCCGGCGCGGAACGCCTGGTCACCGATCCTGCAGACCGCCGGCGCGAGATTGGCAGCGTGGCCGCCGCGGATGCGGATGCGGTACGGGCCGCCATCGGGCTCGCCCATAAGAACCTCGCGGATTGGAGTCATACCCCGGTGATCGAGCGGGCCGATTGCCTGGAGCGCGCGGCGGACCTGTTCGAGCAACACCGCGCGGAACTGACGGCCCTGTGCGTGCGCGAGGGCGGCCGCTGTGTTCCGGACGCGCTGGACGAGGTGCGCGAGGCAGTGGATTACTGCCGTTATTATGCCGCGCTGGCATGCCGCGACTTCGACGGCGCCCAGGAACTGCCGGGCCCGGCGGGCGAGCGCAACTCTTTGGCGCTGCACGGCCGCGGGGTGTTCTTCTGTATCAGCCCGTGGAACTTTCCCCTCGCCCTGTTCGCCGGCCAGGTGATCGCGGCGCTGGCGGCGGGCAACACAGTGCTCGCGAAACCCGCCGGTGCGACGCCGTTGGTCGCCACCCTGACCACGCGCCTGCTGCACGAGGCGGGCATTCCGACCGCCGCCCTGCATTGCCTGCCGGGCAGCGGCAGTTCAATTGGTGAAGTGGTGCTGAGTGATCCCCGTCTCGCCGGCGTCGCCTTCACCGGATCCACCGAAACCGCCGGCCTGATCAATCGGACCCTCGCCCAACGCGACGGCCCCATCCTGCCCTTGATCGCCGAGACCGGCGGCCAGAACGCCATGATCGTGGACAGTTCCGCTCTGCCCGAGCAAGTGGTCATCGATGTCATTCGCTCCGCTTGCAACAGCGCCGGCCAGCGCTGCTCGGCGCTGCGCGTTCTGTTCGTGCAGGACGACATTGCAGAGCGGGTGATCGAATTGCTCAAAGGGGCCATGGAGGAACTGGCCATTGGCGACCCGGCACTGTTGGCTACCGACATCGGACCGGTCATCGATGACGCCGCAAGCGGTGTCCTGCAGCGACACGTGGAGCGTATGGAAAGCGAGGGCAAGCTGGTGCACCGGCTGCCGCTGCCAGCCGAAACGGCCCACGGCAGTTTCTTTGCCCCGCAGGTGTTCGAGATCGAACGCCTCGATCTGCTTGAACGGGAAGTGTTCGGGCCCATCCTGCATGTGATCCGCTATGAGGCCGACAAACTCGATGACGTGATTGGCGCGATCAATGCCACCGGTTACGGCCTGACCCTGGGCGTCCACAGCCGGGTCGATGCAACCGTACGCTATATCCAGCAACGGGTCCGGGTCGGTAACACCTATGTGAACCGCAACATGATCGGTGCCATGGTGGGTGTGCAGCCCTTTGGCGGCGAAGGCCTGTCCGGCACCGGTCCCAAGGCGGGCGGGCCCCACTACCTGCATCGCTTTGCCACGGAGCGTAGTGTCACTGTAAATACGGCGGCCGTGGGTGGAAATGCAAGCCTGTTGTCGTTGGATGAAAATGAGTAACCGAGAAAAGAACAACGAGTAATGAGAAAAATCGATTAAAGAGACTCTGCACAGCTTCAGGGCAGATAATAATTATTCTTCTCTTTTGATCTTTTCTCTACTTCTTTTCAAACATCTTTTCGCACCACGCCTCGATGGCCGCCCGCGCCTCTTCCGGGGTCTCGGTCATAATCCAATGAGTGGCATGCAACACCTCGGTCTCGTTGTTCGGCAAACGGGCGAGAATCTTGTCGGTCTCGTCGCGATCCGTGTACTCGGTATCGGCGGACAACAACGTCAGTACCGGGCAGGTGATGGTGGCCAGCCGCGGGCGCGGGCGCAACACCTGCAGCATGTCCTGCGCGTAGTTGTCGAGGGGATTGTATTTGAGATCCACCCACGGTGAGGTGTAGAGCTTGACCATCTCCTCCCGCGCACCCTGATTGAGCAGGTCCTTGCGCGCCCGCTTGTCCCATTCCCACAGACTGCGGTATTCGAACCCACGCCGGCGCAACCGCAGGGCACTCAGACCGCGAATGATCAACGTCGCCAACGCCACCAGCCAACGATAACGCCGCAGCACATGGGCGGAACCGCGCATGGCCTGGGGAAACGACGGTTCGACGAGGATGAGGCCGTCCGTGCGTGCCGGATACAGATGCGCGAACCATAGCGCGATCAGCGCGCCCAGGCTGTGCCCCGCGACGACGGCTTTGCCGTAGCCTTCCCGTTCCATGATCTCTGCGATATCCCGGCACCAGACCTCCATACCCAGCCGGCCGCGGTACATGGAACGGCCGTGGCCGCGCAAGTCGAGGCGCAGGATGTCCCAATCGTCTTTCAGCGTCGTGTGATGCAACAGCTCCGACCAGCGGGTCATGTTGCTGCCCATGCCGTGCACCAGCACCAGCAGGCGCCGCGGTGGCCCCGGTCGCCATAACCGATAGCTGATCGCCGCGCGGTCAGATGTGGTTAGTATGCGTTCTTCTTCCATCCGATCTCGCCTTCGCCGATAACCGTTAGCGTCACGTCCAATTTAATCCCGGCGTCCTGCAAAACGTGTCGGTCACACCCCATTCTGTGCGGTACATCACAACTTTGTCTTCATATCGGCCTGTAAAGGGAAATATTGCACAACAACGCCGGGGTGGAATTCACTGAGCCTTTTTCGGCGGCGACGTAAGCTAACCATAAAGATTCATCACCGTCACGGCTACGGGAGGTCACCATGACATCGCTACGCCGCTATCTGTTGCAGAGTCTGTTGCTCCTGTTGTTCTGGGTGCCCCAGTTCGTTCACGCCGCGTTTGAGCCCAACTGTAGCGCCACGAATCAGGCCATCGAACACACGACCCGCGATCGGTTTGACTACTACAACCGCGCCTATGCCGATATCCTGTTCATTCACCTGAACCCCGCCTGTGCCTGGGCGGGTGACTATGATGCCTTTACCCAGGCGCTGGGGCCTGACGCCACGAATATGGATTATGCTCACCCCCCGGCCGTGCGAAAGGACTTGCTGGATCTCAGTCTGGCCCGTGTGCGCTGGATGCTCGACCACCGCGAACCGTCGGCATCACTTTTCAAACGCGCCGGCCACAATGGCTCCACAAAATCACTGATCTGCACTATCACGCTCGAAGCCGACGATTTTGCGCGCAATGATCGCGTCGCCACGGAGTCCATGCTCGATCTCGATGCCAGGCTTCTCAGTCGCGTCGCGCCCAGACACTATCTCGACTTCCTCGATCAGATCCGCTTCACCATCGATCACGAAGCCTATCATTGTCTCGATGCAGTGCGTAACGGGCCGATGCCCATGTCACAACTCGAGCACTACGACCACTATTACGCATTCCGCAATGAGAATGGTGCCGATGCCTATGCAGCGATGATGCACGCCCGTAACTACGGCCGCGTCACCGGATTCATCGAGAACATGCAGCGCATTCGCGCACTCACGATACTCAACAACGATCTGCAACACTATACCGTGGCTGCGCTCGAACACGTCCTGGCGACGCCGCTAAATGAACTCATGGTGCCCTTGGACAGCGGTATCGTGGCACTTGCCACCCGTATCGAGGATGAGGTCATGCCGAGCTACGATCAATTCATCGCGTTACGGGACTCGGTGCATAGGGAGCTGCGCATGCTGTTCGAGCACGAGGCCACTGCGGCCGTCGCCGGCACGCCATTGACGACTGACGGGTCCGCAGGCCGCCAGGCCGTTGAACAGGCGCAGACGCATCTGCGTGAGCTTCTGGTCGATAGCGCCGCTGTCGGTTCCTGATGCCCGCGCCGGGCCGTCGGCCCAACGACGGGGAATTTTTCACACTTCCATATACGTATAGTTCACAGCGCGCCTGGCGCCGCAACCATGTAAATATTTCACAAGACCCGGGTGAATATTGCGCAGCGCACGACCCGCCGCCCCGCGTACGGTGATACTACGAAACCGAACAGACACGTTGTACAGCCACTATTAGCGGGGAGACAACATGGCGGAACCAATTGAAATCACTGATGAAGAGTTGCACGCCTACGTCGATGGGGAGTTGACACCGGAGCGTAGACGGTGCGTTGAACTGAGAATGGTCGAGGATCCGGCGCTGCGGGCGCGTGCGAGCACCCTACGGATGCTGCACTACTTTATCGTCGCGGCCTATCGTGAGCTTCCTTTGCTGGCTAATAGCGTCGCTAAGACCAGCACCTAGCAGGTGCGGCTAAGCACTACCAGCCGGGTGGCAGCTTCTCATTGATGACGATGGCCTTGTCGGACATGGTGATATAACCACCAGTCGTCAGATCCTTGAGGATGCGCGTCACCATTTCCCGGGACGCGCCGACCATGTTTGCCAGCTCCTGATGCGTCAGCCGTTCCGCAATCAGCTTGCCGTCCGTCTCGCTGGCGCGATTGAGGAGTACGCGCGCCACACGCCCATACACATCCAGCAGCGCCAGACTCTTCACGTCGTCGGTCAATGAGCGTATACGATGGGTGAGCTCGCCAATGAGTTGAAATGCGAGATCGGGATTCTTTGCCAGACAGTCGCGAAACGCGTCGCGCGAAATGAGCGATAACTTGCTCGGTTCCACGGTCATCACCGAGACGGAGCGCGGCGCTTCGTCGATCAGGGCCAGTTCGCCGAAATACTCGCCCGGTTCCTGATATCTGAGAATCACTTCCTTGCCGTCATCACCGGTGGAAAACACCTTGACCCGGCCTGAAAGAAGCACATAAAGACCGTCGCTGAAGTCACCCTCATTGATTACAATGGCGTTGCGCGGATAGGTCCGCGTGACGACGCGCTTCTCGATCTCTGCACGCGCCGCATCCGGCAGGCCGGCAAACAGGCTGACCTTTCCCAGCTCAGCGCCGGCACCGATGCCCTTTTCTTGCTCGCGTGTCGCCGCGGTCATCTTCGGACCTCTTGTGATTCCGTCTCAGGTAAGTCTAGCTGTAACACCGCACGCGCGTGAATTTGCACATTGTCAATCCGGCGCTCCCGTTACAAGTCGTTGCCACCGGCCGGTCGCGACCGACGTTTAGTCCATACCGGGACACGCCACCCCGGTGCCGCCGAGGCCGCAATAACCATTGGGGTTCTTCGCCAGATACTGCTGGTGGTACTCCTCGGCATAGTAAAACTCCGGCGCATCCAGGATCTCGGTGGTGATGCTGCCGTGACCGGCCGCGTTGAGGGCCGCTCGATAGGCGTCGCGGGCGGCTTCCGCCGCCGCGCGTTGTTCTTCATCGTAGACATAAATGCCGGAACGGTACTGGGTACCGCGATCGTTACCCTGGCGCATGCCCTGGGTGGGATCGTGCGCCTCCCAGAACACCCGGAGTAACTCCACATAGGTCACGCGCTCAGGATCGAAGACTACAAACACCACTTCGTTATGCCCGGTCATACCGGTGCAGACTTCCTCATAGGTGGGGTTGGGGGTGTGCCCGGCAGCGTAGCCCACCGCCGTGCTGTAGACCCCCTCGATCGGCCAGAACATGCGCTCCGCGCCCCAGAAACAGCCCAGACCGAACATGGCCGTGGCCATGCCTTCCGGAAACGGTGCAACGAGCGGATGCCCGTTGACATAATGCGCCGCCGGCACCGGCATTCTGATATCCCGCCCCGGTAGGGCTTGTTCAGGTGATGGCATCTCAGACTTCTTGTCAGCGGCAAACATAGAAATACCCCAAACGCGTTTATCAAAGACCACTAGTCTGCATCCAATCAGGTCAGCGGCCAAGCGCTGTGACGCTGCGAATCATCTCCATGAAGACGGAACCAGGCGCCAAAAAAAGCCCGGGCCATGCCCGGGCTTACAGTGTGCCAGTTTTTGTTAACCACCTCCCCCTCGGTGGGCCTCGCCGGCCCGCGCGCGGCGGACGCCGCCCTTGGATCCGGTAAACACCTCGATCTGTCGATCAAGACGACTCCTTGAGTATTATTTGATCCGTGAACCTTCCGATTTCATTCTGCGTTACTAAATAAATACGCGCGCACTAGCCTGTGTATTGGGCTGCCCGCTATTCGATCGAACACTGCGCAGCATGTGGCCTGCAGGCGTGACCCACGGCCGATGCCGCGGTGCAGGGACCGTCCGCAGCTTGCCTATCGGCACGCGTTCGTCCGAACAGGAATGGCATTGTGCAGGAGTTTTGTGTACGCGGTGTGCGACAACGCGGGGTCGCGTCAACAAGAAAGCGATGATTCGATCCGGCAAGAAACATGGGCGCCACTGCCTCGTGTTCTGCTCGTGTGGGCCGAGCATGACATCACAGGGTGGTACGCCAGTCAAACATCATGTTCTAACGTTTAAACGCGTAGGCCGGCACGTGTGCTAGTTGTCTATGCCTGTGTCCCCCCACTCCAGCGTCTTGTAGTCGAAATGCGCCTCGATCGTTGGCTTTATCACTTCAAAATACGGCGAGATATCGAAGTCCCGAGGTGTGAACAAGCTGTAGTGTCGGATATGGAGAATTTCCTTCTCCGTGTAGCCTTGCTTCGCGTTCGCGTCCGCCTGCCGGGTCACGACGCGCGGCAAGATCGGGTAACGAACGGACTGAAACGCCTGCGCAATCAGGGTCGAACAAATCGCTCGGGTTGGGTCGCCGCTACCGAAGGCCAACATGCGGCGTCGCCAGAACACGGGTACCGGGGGCGTAGGTAACAGGTAGCGCGCCAGGTCGATAATATTCTTCAGGTCGTAGGCGTGCCCCAGCCGGCCCACCACATAATCAGCCACCGCCTTGGCGTCATCGGGCGTCAGGCCCACCGGCCGGCACACGCGGGTATTGAGCGCCGCATATTTGCTCAGCGGCGCGGCGATCACGCCCTTCTCCACATCCGCTTCGACCAAGACCGGCGCGTCATGCCCGGTACCTTGGCCCAGCACGTCGCCCACATAGATCGCGGCATGGGACCAGGTGGATTGGGTCAGGTATTTGATGGCGACACTGACGCGATGATTACCTTCCACCAGAAGCACGTCGCCGGGCCGCATCACCGCCGCCAGTTTGGCCGGATCGCTGATCGCAAAGGGTTCGTAGCCGCGTATCGGCTTGTTGAGATAGCGGGCGAGCCGTTTACCCGCCGTCGAGATGACTGTCTTAAGCATTGTGCCCGATTCCCTATGCGCCGCCGCTAGATGGCGACCCGCGATATCCGTCAGATAACATTATATAGAGACATGCTTCCATGACTAAGGCGGATGATGCGCTTCAAAGTTCGCCCTGAGGACGTACGTCGACAATGGGTAGATAGGCTGTCGGGAGCCGCACGGTATGCGCGCACGTACCCGCCGGGCGTGCAGGCCGAACGGAATATGGCTTAACGGGAAGTGGGGGGAGTTATTGACTGTGCCGGGCGGAACAACTCCGGCACCACCAGCGTGCTAACGAATATCAGTCGCGTGCCGCGATCGGGCGTTTCTCTAATCCGGCCGCGGTGCTCTGCGGTTCGGCAGGGGTCGCGCCGTTGTTGTGGCGATTAATCAGATAGGCGAGGAAGGCATTGGCCATGAGGCCATAACCGATGGAATAGCGATTGTGACAGCTACTGTCGGATTCCGCCGGTGCCTTTGACGCGGCAGGATTCAGTGCCGGCACCATGACCTCATCCGCCACCGCCGTCTGCGACATCGTCAGACAAGCCATGCCGAGCAGGGCCGCACCTAGTATTTGGTTTGCAAATCGATACATCATCTTCACCACCTAACTTAACGGCCGCACAACGGGACCCTTTAGTCGAATCGTCGACTCGACCCATAACGTGCATACACAATCTAAGCGTCCTGCCGGGATAGCCGGCCAAAGGTGGGCAAGAAATGGCTGCGGTGTAGAACCGCACCCCCCTCATTAACCCTCTCTCGGGGCCCTAATCATTCAGGCACTGACCTGCCTCTTACATCCATACTGCGGGAGCGCATGCGTCGCCCTGTTCCTGAACCTTAGCCGATTCTGCAGGAATTGTAAGTAGCGGATTTTATTGAGTTAATCAGGTTTCTTAGGAGTTGAGTCTAAGTGCCTATAAAGGCGGGAGTTGTTCCTCGCAGGCGTTGGGACGGACGCCGATGGCTCGCCACGGGCACGCGAGGTCTGCCGCGAATGTCTGGCGTTTACGCGATGCCACTGGCCGGGCCACCGGTACGGCGACTAGTGCGAGGCAGGCTCGAGGGATGCGTCCAGGTTGAGGTTGTCACAGAAGTCGACGAATGCCTCGCGTAACTGACCGACCTTTATGTCGCTGGCTATGCTGACAATCATGTTCAGCGAGAACATCGGGGTGCCGGTGTGTGCCGCGGGGTACGTTTCGGTACTCATTTCCTCGATGTTGATCTTATGCTGGGAGAAAAAATCCGCCACCTCATGGACAATTCCCGGATGATCCATGGCCACCACTTTGACAATATAGGGCGCCGCCTGGGCGCCGGCGGGCCGCAGCGTGGTCAATTTTGTGAGAATGGTCAGTCCCAGACGTTCTTCAAGATCGGTGCGTCGCTGGTTCAGGTTGGCGATGGCCTGCGACTCGCCCACCACCATCAGCATGAGCGCAAATTCACCGCCCAGCACGGCCATACGACTCTCCGCAATATTACAGCCCGCCGCTAGCACGGCTTCGGAGAATTCGTTCACGATTCCCGGGCGATCCGCCCCCAGAGCGGAAATGACAAGATATTCGGTCATGATGACTGGCTTCGGTTTGAATGAACACGAGCGAACGATTCTGACCTAATAGCGCGTTCGCGTCACATCGGCTGATACCGCCGCGCATCACCGCCGCCCCGACACCCGTCCCAATCCCGTGCCCAAGCGGATCCCTCAAGTCCCCTTGCCGCACGCCGATATCCCCGGTATGCGCCTGCGATTGAGGCTTTTGGTCACAGGGGACAACGGAATCACCGATGAACACATTGCTCGACAGACAGTCAGCCTGGGTAGCCGCCTGCCATGTGGCGGCCCTACTGGGCGCCAGTATCATCCTGGTGTCAGAACCGGAACTCGCACCCATGGTCGCGACATTGGTCGGCGCGGGCCTGGCGATCAGTATTAGTGGTTCGGTAGGTTTGGGCCTGCTGTACGCCGCCGCACACGAGCGAACGGGTCAGCCCGACCCACGCATCGGCAACCTGATCGCCACTTATCTGGGTGGCAGTCTCTGCTATGGCGTGGTTCTGGGCGAGGCGGTGAGTCAGGCCTTCTAGGACATTCCGCAAACACCGCCGCCGCAACCGGGCCGCGCGCATGCCGGTGCATCCGCCTCGCCGAGCGAAGCACGCTTGACCACCTGGCCACCCGTGGCAAGCCGCTGTACCGGGCTGGCCAAGGGCGTATCACCGGGTGCAACGCCGGCGCATTCACACAGCTCTCCCCAGGTGGCCAGGCTCTCCTTCATCCCATGGCGTACTTCAATAACGCGATCATTGGCATCGCAGCGGTAGTCGTAAGTGGGCATGACAAACTTCCCCATGATTCAGTTCAATATGCGGCTATGATAACCGCGCCGCGGGCCGTCACCAATATCTACCGGGCGCGTTCGTCTCGAAGCTCCGCCAATGCCGCAATGATCGCCGCCGGCTCCATGCGCTCCTTGTAATCGGTAGTGGCGAAGGCAGCCCGCACGATACCCTGGCGATCCAGCACAAAGGTCCCGGGCACCGGCAACACATTGCGGCCCGGACCATTGAACTCGGTCAGATCGAGCTTGAAATTCCGCTTGTAGACATCGATGAGATCCGGCGGTAACTCGAAGTACAACCGATAGGCCTGCATCACCGCGCTGTCGAGATCACTGAGAATCTCGAAAGGATAGGCATCTTTTTTCACCTGCGCGGCGGATTTATCGGGTTTCTGCGGCGTGATCGCGATGACTTGCGCGCCGTAACGCTCGAATTGTGCGACGCTCTGGTGCAGGGTTTTCATCTGCAGGTTGCAATAGGGGCACCAGGCGCCGCGATAGAATGTCAATACGACGGGGCCCTGGCGCAGTTGATTGGACAGCGTCACCGTCTCACCGAAGGCATTGGGCAGACTGAATTCGGGTGCGGTTTCGCCGACGCGGAGCCCCGGATTCGGCATCTGCCGGGCCAGATCCGCCCCCGCCCGCTGCATCACGGATCGGTCGGCAGCACTTATTTGCGGTGCGCTCGGCGCACCTTTCCGTTCGGTCTCGAAGTTCGCGCGCGCATCCTGATAACTGGGAATCGCGGCGTCCGGATCGTCCGCACAAACATCGCCGGTCACCATCATGGCCACCAGGCCAGCAATCAGCCAATACCTCCCGATACGGGGTCGCATGACACCTCCTCGCAGTTCGATTTGACGGTCGAGTCGCCGCTCTCCATTTTGAGCCCCAAAACGGCCGGTTGGTTCCAAGATACCCTCAGGGGGTGCATTCACGGCCACAATAGGTAAAATGCCCCGGCGTTTCCGCCACGAGGCATACCGACGTATGAAGCAATACGGCATTCGAATCAGGTTATTAGGCAACAATCCATTGCGCTTGCCGCACCTCCTGGGGGAAGACTGGGAGTCCTTCCGCTGGTATGCCAGCGAGGAAGCGCGTGATTGCGCCTACACCGACATTGTGAAACGCATTCCCTATTATCGGGAAGGTGATGATCCGGCCCAGGTGGCATCCAAGGTCGAACGCGACTGATTCACGCCGGCGCTGAAGTCATCTAGGGAAGGAATTCCTCGGCGGGCGCGTCCTCACCATTCAGTACGATCAGACGTTGCAGCTCCGCAAGCAAGGTCTCGTCTTCGTCCGGATCGATATCACCGATCCCAACCAGGTTGGCTACCAAACCGGCGTTGATCGCTTCGCGCATTGAGCCCAAAGTCGGCGGCTGATCACCCGCGTGGCTATCGAGTGCACTTTGAAAAACTACCGCCAGGTCTTCGCTCACCCGGTAGCGGACAAAATCCTGCGCCGGGCGCTCATCGCCGTAGGTTTCGATGAGCGTCTCGATTTCCGCAAAGATCGTATCATCCTCGTCACTCGGCAAGACATCGCTCTGGATAAGTTCCGCGACGAGGCCGCCGCGCATCGAATCACGCACTGCGCCCAGCGTCACCGGGTCAGGCGCACTCGTATTATTCAGCTCTGCGTCGATCACGGTCGCTAAACCGCCGCTCACAGTCCCCGCCACATCAATCTCAAAACTCATTTAAAAACCTCATACTAAAGTGCTTCGGAACATGTACCGCCGTCGCGCAAACATCACGCGGTGCCGACATTTACATCTCCCGGTGAATGATAATAATCGCTCTCTTTAGAAAACTTCTCGACCTCATCAAGCAATTGGCGCATGCGCTGCTCGGCCGTGTTGATGTCTTCACAGGACTCGCAGGTGGGATCACCACACGGCTGGCGGGAATACAACCAGAACTGCACGGCCCCGGCGAGCAAGCCGGAGGCAATGTCCCAGGCGTCGTCGGATTCATTGGCGTCGAGCAAACGATTGCCGAGTTCTATTACACGTTCTGCGGCATCGTCGAATAAATCGGATTCATGCTCAGTGGCGGTCATGATGGGAATCTTCCTCGCGAAGGGCTTGCCAATACATCAGCACCTATTCTACATGGGATCCAGGATCGCGCCGAGCCCGCTGACCACACTAGTCCGTCGCGTCGGCTTCCTCATCGCGCGCCGAAAAGTCCCCGCTGGTCAAAAAGTTGGCGACCGCGCGGGCCACGGGTGCGGCAAACAGCATGCCGAAATGACTGTAGGGCACATGCAGCCGCAGCAGGGATTCCTCACGCGCGGTCTCGGCCACCGCCACGGTACCGTCATTCGGGTGCGCGACACCACCGAACAGCAGTTTACCCATACCGAAGCCCCGTGTGCCGGCCACCATGCCGAGTTCGCGCCGGCCTTTCCAGCGTGGCGCATCGCCCAACACACCGCGTTCGGTCGAGCGGCCCAGTAGCCCGCGCAACCACCCGCCACGCGACAACCTGCGTGCCAGGGCGCTGCCGGCGACCGGTGACGCCAGCATGACGACCCGGCCCGGCTTCTGAAATGGATTCAAATCGAAAAGGTGGAGTACGACGATGCCACCCAGGCTATGCGCCACGAGGTGAATGACATCTGCGTCGATTTGCGCTAGAAACCCGTCCAGGCGGCGTGCATTCTCCGCCGGCGTTTGCAGGATGCTGTGGTAGCGAAACTGATGACAGCGATACCCGCGCGCTCGTATGCGGCGCCGCAATAGCGCCATCTCCATGCCGCTCAGCCAAATGCCGTGTATGAATACGGCCGCCTCGCGCATCTTCCTGCCCGACCTTCAGTAGATCCGTGCGCCTACTCCATTTGCAGTGCCGTCACCGGTCGCTTTTCCAGGGTCCACTGGTGCATGGAGCCGTCGTACAAACGCGCCTTCCCGTTGCCCATCAATTCATGCTGAATAAACCAGCCGACCGAGGCCAGGTTGCCGCTGTTGCAGTAGGTGACAGTCTCCGCCGCCGGATCGATTCCCAGCGCCGCGAAGGCCTCGCGCAACTCTTCGAGCGAGTTAAATTTCGCCGGCGCACCCGTGCGGGTCATTAGCTCGTTGGGGAAGATTTTTGCACCCGGGATATGTCCCTTGGCATAGACGTAGGATTTCTTCCAGGTGCCCAGATACTGGCCCAGGGAACGGGTATCTACCAACTGCGTGGATTTGCCCTCAAGCGCGGCGGCAACGTCGTCGCTGGTGGCAAGTATTTCTCGGCGCTTTGCGGCGGCCTTCCAGTCTCCTTCGCCGGCGGGTTTGCTCGCGGCGAGGGAAATCTTACGATCGTCGATAAGCCACTGTGCGAACCCGCCGTCCAGAATCGCCACATTGTCATGACCGTAGTATTTCAGCTGCCAGTAAAGGCGTGCTGCGCTTGTGACATCGCCGCTGTTCCGACCCTTACTCACGATGACTACCGCACTGTCACTGTTGACCCCGGACTTGCGCATGAGTCCCGCGAACGCATCTTTGTCGGGCAACATCTTCTGCACTTCGCGACCGTCGATTACGCGTGTCGCCCTCACGTTCTTGTTATTGACGAGAACGGCGCCCGGGATATGTCCACCGACCTTACGCACGCGCTTTTTGCCGCTCTTTTTGTCCATTGTAATCTTGGGCTGCGCGGTAAAACTTTTGCCCTCGCTGCGCACATCGAGAATCCGGACTTCATCACGATGCTTCGCGAGCCACTCCGTATCCACCAGCGGTGCGGGCACCTGAATTGCGTAAACGGAATTCACGCACGAAAACAGCAGCACGCTAAATAGGATTTGCATCGATTTCATTATCAACATCTCCACAGGGCGTCGGATGTCGGCCCGACGCCGACTACGAATCGGACAAAGTAATTACACCGCTCAACTTGTCCAGGAGGTTAATCGGAGAACGGGCAAATTCATAAACATCCCGGTCTCGCAGGATATCATCATCACTCCGTGTCGCCTTGATTTCGGTCAAAGTACGATCACGCCGCCGCAACAGGTCGACAATTTCGTCGGCATAAACCGCTAACATCGCAAACAACCAGGTCTCGAGCAAATCGAACTCGCCGCCCTGATCATGTTGCTGCAGCCATTGTGCCGCGACCGGCACCGGCAACCAGGTCCCGTCGGTAACCCAGCGGTTGACCGCGAACCAACTCATGGGCTGTCCCGTTCGATCCATCGACAGGGCCGCCAGATGCGACCACTTTCCGGCCGACGCGTCGCCTTGAACGAAAACATGGAAATGGCCATGTTCCGCCGCCGGCGCCCCGGGCGCCGCGTGGCAGTGATAGAAGGCCCGCAGCGGTAACCCTCCGAACCGCAGGGGGTCGGCAGGATATTTCCGACCGCTCACAAAGCCGTTGGCGGTGTCCGCCAGTGCCAGCACCGGATTACTTTGCCGCGCCGCATACGCGTTGATGCACGCGAGCAACGTCTGTGCCGGCTCTGCAAACGCAGCGGACTGCACCGCGTCGCGGGAATGTTCAGAGTGTGCAGGGTGACTCATCGAGGGTGCAAGGGCTTTCCTCATCCAGTGTACACGGGGACGAATCCAGGGTGCAGGGATTCTCATCGAAGGCACCCGCCTCGCCCACATCCGCGCGCAGCTCGGAGGGCCGGAACACGGTTGGTTCCGGCAGGCGATGGCGTGTGTGATCGATGGCCGCGGCAATCGCCGCCAAGGTCACCGCCGAACCCATAATCCAGTGATTGCGTCGCATCAGCTGTGCCTCGTTACCGCGCGATCGAGTCCGAAGACCATTCGCAGCCGCACACCGAGCACCGCACCGGCGAATCCGGCGACCATCCACAGCCAACCGTGCAGGCTACCCGACACAATCCCGGCGAGCATGCCGCCGATATTGCAACCGAAGGCCAGGCGGGCCCCGTAGCCCAGCAACAAGCCGCCGATAACAGCCGTGATCACTTTGTTCCAGCCGAGATTGGCGACCGGAGCGAACTTGCCCGCCAGCGCCGCCGCCAGGGTGGCGCCGAGGATAATGCCGAAATCCATCAGTGTGGTGGTGTCGGCGAGCACGCTGCTATTCAGGGCCCTGGCGGGGTAGCCGGTGCTCCAATAGGTCCAGCCGCTAACGTCGCCGCCCAGGGCGGTGAAGATCTTCGTGCCCCACAAACCGAAGGCGAACGTAATCGACCAGGGGTGACCGGCCACCAGGAGCGTAGCCAGATTGAGTAGTGCCAGCCCGATTACCGCCCACCACAATGGCCAGGGGCCGGAGATGAAGCGATCGAATACGGCCTCGCCGGCGGCCGGTCGCCCGGCGAGCGAACGGACGTCCCCGTGACGGCGCCGTTCGAGACCGCGCAGCAACAGATAAAGTACCGCCAGCACCGTCAGCTGCACGATCAACGCCGGCAACCAGCCCATGGTGGCGATGAGGGAGACCTTGCCCAGGTTTGGCAGCGTCAGCCACCAATGTAAGTGCGCCGTACCGATCACGGTGCCGACGATAAAGAACGTAAGCGTGATGAGCATGCGCACGTGACCGCCGCCGACCGTATACAGGGTGCCGGAGCCGCAGCCGCCACCGAGCTGCATACCCATTCCAAAAATAAAGGCACCGACCAGCACCGAAACACTGACGGGACCGAACGCGCCACTCGCCGTAAGCTCGGGAAACGCTTTCCCCAGGATTGGGAAGAACAATACGCTGGTCACGGCGAACAACAGCACATGGGCACGCACACCCTCGCCACGGCGCTTGCGAATAAAGCGGCGCCAGTCGCTGGAAAATCCAAACGCCGCATGTAACAGCGTGATGCCGAGGCCGATGCCAATCAGGAACAACAGTGCCTGGCGCGTGGCAAATTCATGTTGCAGCAGCAGACTGAGGGCGAACGCACCGATCAGCACCAGCACCACAACCGGCTTGTCGGGAATGATGACTTTGCTTGCCGTTACACTCATGATCGATCACGCCCCACCCGGTGCACTAATCCAGCCAGTCGACCAGATAGTAGAGTTGTACACCCTCCGAGGAGCGGGACGGACCCAACACCCTGGCCGCGAATCGCTTCTGTGCGTCATCCGCACCCTCGCGCGCGGCGTCGGCAGACTCCACGACATGCACACAGTCGACGGGGAAGCGACCCCGTGTGCGCCGCGGCGCATACACGATGGCGAAATGCTCTCCCACCACGGATGAATCCGGATCAATAAAAATACCCTTCATGGGGATAACAATAGAATTAGCTGTTTCCTGGGGTGTGATTATCTCACATTGCCGATGTCCTTGGCAGTTCGCGGGGCAACGCACCCGGTTAGACGCTACTTCGGGCCGCGAAATAATCCTTGATCGCAATCATGGCGAGACAGTCGTCCTCATTGTACTCCACGATACGCTGCAACACCTCGCTGCGCGCAGGATCCTTCGTGTATTCGTTATACCAGGCTATGGAATTTGCGCCACTGGGATCGGTGTCGCGCCAACTGAAGCCGACCTGTTTCGCGATCTGCTTGATCCCATAAGAATAGGTCGGCCAATCGGAGTACTTCACGATCAAGTCGGCGTAGAGATCGAACTCCTGTTCCACATAGCGTTCAAATATCGCCTCATCCAGATCGTAGCGCTGCATGAGCCGCCGCAGCGTGGACCGCTCCTTGGGTGAGTAGACATAAAAAACGGCGTCCGGGTGGCGCGCGAGGTAGTCCCAGAATTCACGCACGGTCGCCTCTTCCTCGTTCGGCGTCTTCGCCACGCAGTAATCGAACTGGGTACTGCCATTGCGCTGCCGCGTGACCATACCGAAAAGGTAGGTCAGATCCTGAGTGGGATCATCCTCGATGTCGAAATAAATCTCCTGCGCCACGTCCGGGAACGCGTAACCGGCACGAATCTCCGGCTTGCCCGCCAACATGACCTGCGCCCGCCGCTTCATACGCCGCAAACTCGCCTCACCGGTGCGCGGGATCTTGCGCGGTTCATCGAGAAAATCCGCGACGTTCATGTCCGCCACATCACTTATGGTATTGAGGCCGACACGCTTGAGATCAAATTTTACTTTACCGACGAAGAACAGGCCGGAAGGATCCTGCGTTGCTGCCACCCAGCGTCGACACTTGCGGAACCATTCGCACTGTTGACAGGGACTGGCCAGCACGGGTTCCGAAGTCTTCGCGCCGGCCGCCAGTTGTTCGACTTCGTGCAGGGCCGCGCCAAACGCGTCTGTGAAGTCCGCCACCGCGAACTCCTCGATCTCATTGTTCATGTTGATGATGCGGCCGGAGGCGGGTGCATAGTCCTGTAACTCGGCAAGAATCTCGCGGTAGAACAACACCTGAAATGCATAATGCTTCTTGAAGCGGGTGCGCTTACCGTTGCGTATATCCCAGCCGCGACCGGCCTTGATGTCGACCGCCTCGTAATAGAAATCACCGAACCTCGATGCCGCATCATCCCGGCACACCAGCAGATCGGGCCGCCCCAACCGGTCACCGCTGCGGATCGCGCCTTGATAGATGAGGGGCGCGGCTTCGTGCATGAGCCGCTCGGTCGCCACCACCGCGCGGTCGATGGACAGGGGCTTGAGGTCCGCGAGCGGAGTGTCGCCCAGGGTCGCCAGGTGCTCCAATTCCGTTTGCAGGCCCATTTCCCAGAGCATTTTCACGAACTCGCTGACCTCGGAGCGCTCCGCGGGGTCACCGTTGGCATCCAGATACACCCGATGCGCGCACTTGGTGTAGTTGTAAAGATCCTGAGCGGTAATGGTCATCGTGAATGTTCAGGCAAGCCGTTGCAACGGCGCCTGGCGGTAGAATGCGGCAAGTTGACCGTACACCCGGGGGTATTCCGCGAACAGCAGTTGCGGCTGTTCAAAGAAGTACTCCGAAAACACCGCAAAGCATTCCGCAGGGCTGTTGGCTGCGTATGGATCGATGGCCGGCTCCTCCCCCGCATCAAGCCGCTGATTCATATCATCAAACGCGGCGACAAATGCACTACGCCACTCACGGGTAGGTATATGTCTGGGTAACGGCGGATGCCCGTTCGCATCGCCGTTGCGCATATCCAGCTTGTGCGCGAGTTCATGGATGATGACGTTATAGCCGTCGCGCCGCCCCGACACCGCAACACCGCTCCAGGACAGCACGACCGGACCACGCCGCCAGGCTTCCCCGCTTAACGGATCGGCGTGTAAATGCACGACGCCCGCTTCATCTACTTCCTCGCGCCGCGGCACGAAATCACCGGGATAGACAATCATGGTCGTCCAGCCGCGATACCAGCGCAGCCCGAGATTCAGAATCGGCAGACAGGCCTGTACGGCGATAAACAGCCGGCGTTCCGGGCCGAGCTCAAGATCCTGTACCGGATCGAATTTCTTATGGTAGAGAAAACGTGTGGTCAAACGGCGCAAACGTTGTCGCTCCGCATCTGTGAGTCCTTTGAGGATAAACAGGTCCGCGGTGACACGATCCCACAGCGGCTGGGCGATGGCGGCCCGCCGCAAGATTCGCTCGCGGCGCCATTTCTTGAGGAGATCAAACAAGTTGCGAGAACGTATCGCGCCGGATCAGCGAGGATGCGATGCGTAGATATGGCCTGACGTGGGCAGCGGTCATGGCCGCCACCATAAACCATTTTTATCGTTTCTTGGAGAGCCCGCGCATGCGATCAGCCTGTGCGGGCCTCACCGGCGATCGCGAACACGCAATCTCAGGTGATCTCGCAGCTGCCCTCGCGCCGCCAGACGCCACGCTCTTCGCAGCGAAGTAGCTCATTGCCACTACACACATAGGTGCCAATCTCGAAACTGGCATTATTGAAGTAGCACACCCCTGATTCCAACTCGAGATCAGGCGACTCAAACTGCCAACGGGCATCGTCAAAGATCGGTGAGTTCTGCGCTTCGGGATCCGGCGCGCCTACTTGAACCGCATTGATACGTTCGCTCATAACGCCCTCCTCGGTCCACACCTACCACCAGCTTGCCTATTCAAAATACCCTGTTCCTTAGGGCAAGGCATTGATCTCGCGCAAAGACCGGGAGATGCGCGGGCCGTAGCGGGTCAGTCCTTCGGGCTCCAGCCCCCGGTGAACGTCGCAAAATCCGTCTCGCTCAAACGCTCCTTGCGGGACAACGCCTCGTGCGTCGCCGGACTCATGTGCTGCTCGACACCCTGCTCATCCCGATAGTGCCATGCACCCTGCACCCACATTTCCAGAATGGTGGTGGCGAGATCGTCGAATCGAATCCCGTTCTCACGTGCGATCCGGCCCAGATCGGGCGTCCGTAGCGTCTGCTGCGTCCGCTTGCACTCCTCCGCCAGGAGCGCCGCCAGTGCGGGATCCCATAGCGGCACCTCCGGATCAATGGTCATTACGATACTCATGCGATTGGCTCACTCGATAGCAAAGTTCATTATTAGGAAAATCTCCAGATTACACTCTGGATATCGGGTAATACGGCGGGAACTTGAGAGCGACGCGCGCGCGTCAGAATGACTGGCGGATCCTACTCCGGCGCAATACGGGCGGGGCCGCGGCGCCAGGAGCCATCCGCTTGTAGACAGGCGATGCCGTACGCGCCCACAGCACGTCCCTGAATCTGCACCTGGGTCTGATACTCGCGCGCCTGCAGGCAGCTGCCCTCAGGATACGGCGCGATCAGCGATGCCGTCTCGCGAGACACGACCACCCGGGGCTCCATGGCATAAGGGACGCGCGCGGGTGGGCGATGATAATGGGCCGGCGCGTCATAATCATGACGCTCAGACGGCTGGCTGAACGCGTGGCCGAGCAAGGCACCGAAAAGAATCCCGACGCCGAGTGCTACCGCGGCATCGTCGTCGTCATCGTAGTGATGGTAGCTGCCGCCGTAGTAACCGCCATAATGCCCGCCATGATGTGCATGGCCACGGTGGCCGTAACCGCCGTAACCCCCGGCCGTAGCCGGCGCGAGGCCGCCAACGAACAAAACCGCGGCGAGCAGCAAAACGCTTGGCAAATTTCTGCGCATCATGGGTTTATCCTACTCCTGTTCAAGACCAAGAAAAATACTCATTCGATCCGCATAAACGACCGCTACATCAGAATCAGCATCAAGCCGAGTACTATGAAATAGAACGGTCCGAAGGGCGCGGGGGTGACATAGGCCGTGGCCGCCTTACCCATGACCGCTGTCAGGCTATAGGTGGACGCCACGCCCGGCATCAGGTGTGACCCCGGTTCGCGGCCAATGGCGCGCAGCGGCGCTAACCCCGCTCGGCATTTTATTTATCCGACGTCTTGTTGCCGAACAAGGCCTCCAGTTCATCGCGCGCATCACTCGCGCCGGCTGCGTCCGCGCCTGCAGAATCGCCGAACAGGGCGGCAAGCTGGTCCTTGGCGGCATGCGCCTTGGATTCGTCAGGTGCCGTGTAGGCGCCCGTCTGCGGCGTGAAGTAATCACAGAAATTCGCGCGCTCCTTATTCATAGCCACTTCCGCCGCCTCTTCCGTGCATCGGTCGCTCACACGCGGGTCATAGAACCGACACAGGCGACAAACATGCAGCTCGACATCGCAGGCGGGGCAGACGGCGAGCCGCAGCAACGGCCGCTCGACTTCCGCGAGGGAGGTACCGCAATTCCAGCAAACCAATTCGTCTGACATCAGCTAAAGCCAAACCCGCAGCCGGAGAACTCACGAAAAGCTCGCTTACACCGGCGGTAGGAACGGCGCATGAGCAGTCCGACCAGAGTGCGCTTAATGCTCTGAAAAATAATGCTCCAGATACTCATC
>CAMYOD010000004.1:1226-5278 GCA_947259975.1 uncultured Gammaproteobacteria bacterium | reverse complement strand
ACTTCTCGGCTTCGCCCACGTCGTTCAACGTGTGGGCGGGGACCAGCCGGGTTGTCGACGTGGTGTACACGCCGACCGCTGTCGCGGCTGACGCGGGCACCTTGAGCATCAACATCGAGGATCCGCTGGGCGCCGTGTTCGACGTGCCGGTGAGTCTGGCCGGCAGCGGGTTGTAGCTCTGGGCGGCGGCCGCGTGACGGCCGCCGTCACGCCGACCTTCAGGCGACGGCTTAGTGTCCCGTCCCGTAAATAGCTTATCTGGGCGAGCTATCCGGGTCGTGTAGCAACGCGCGGGGAGGAGCAATAGCCGTAGCGTTGCCATTTCGACGGGTGGCGAGGCCGCCACACGGCGCGGGAGCCGGCGAGACATCAAAGTTATCTGGCGGCGATGGGATACCAGCTCCCCAGAACCTCCGTGCTGCGGTGGCGCTCATTAGAAGGCGATGAGTTCACGATCTGGTCACGTTCCGTGTCACAGCGAGGCTGAGATTTCCCGGTAACACTATGAATCGGCACAAGGGGTCGCCCATTAGCCGACTACTGTCAACGGGCGAATAGAATCTCTGGCGATTGATCGCCTGTTCGCGTTTAAGACGGCGGCGATCATCAGCCCGCCCCCGTTTTCTTGATTCGAACGCCTTTATTAAATGAAGCGATCGGTCACCCGTCGGGTTCAAGGCATCGGGACACAAAGCATGGCGATGTGCCCGGATCTGCCCACCGCGTAGCCCGGCGACGATGCCACTGAAGTCAAACCCGTCCCCCCGTGAGCGGGATGTACTCGAGATACTGTCCACGCTGCGGCGGGGAAGTGTGTGTCATCGCGGCCATCACCGAGCCGCCGTTTCGCTCTGATCTTCGAGCATCGGGGTGCGCACACCGCCCGGTCGCGGGTCACGCTCGCCGCAGCGCAGGCGAGATGGGTCGCGAGCGGCTGTGGATGTCGGAACGCTACCCGTGCCATTCTCGACCCCGGGCGACCATTCGCAAGCGAGCCGTTGCGGCGCACCGATAAACGCCGCGCATGCGTCCACCCGACGCGACCAACTACGTTCGCAGTCCGGTTGTTTGCGCTTTTGAAATTACGATCGGCATCGAAGTGGTGAAACTAACAGCCACCTACGTCGCTGGCCCTGTTTCAATTCATTTCCAAAATGGCTTGGAAACAATTCCGATCACAGGAAAAGCTTAACTGCCAGTGCAATGCGGCGGCGTCCCCAACGGGCCTTGAGCCCGCGTTACACGTTGAGGTCGGACTCCGTGGTGACTTACTGGTGACTCGACCGAAGTTGCGGTGATGGGTCTGCAGGCAAGTCTTTGACTACTGGCGCGCCCGGAGGGACTGGAACCCCTGATCATCTGGTTCGAGGCGGGTCCTTCGAATAAACGAAAGCGTCTCTCTTTGCCCAACAACTGCTTGTGACGTTCTGACATATAACCGCCACAAACATACCTAACAGACGTGCGAATAATCGAGATGATTGGCTGATCTATGGGAGAAATCAAAGCGCCCCGGAAATTTAATCCTAAGGATCGGCAGGACTCACATGGTCTGGCGCCATCCTGGAGCTGGCTAGATATGCTGTTTGCGCCGCGAGTCGTCCTTAGTACCTGCGAATAATTTGACACAGATCAAGGTCGCTAGGGCGGCTATAGTCATAAAGTAAATGAGAATGATTTTCATTTATAAAATGACTTAAGGCCGCCCCCGAGGTAGAGCTCTTAGCGATGTCCTATCACATGAGTTTTCATACAGTGCTTTCGGCGAGCGCCGGCAGCATTGCCCTAATCGGCCATCACAACGTCGGCAAGTCGGTGCTGTTTCACCGCCTCACCGGGCGCTATGTGACGGTCGCCAACTACGCCGGGACCACCCTGGAGGTCGCCCGCGGCGCCGCACACTTTCTGCCCGGCGCAACGGTGGTTGACACCCCGGGCATCGTAACCCTCTCGCCCGGTAGCGCCGACGAACGGGCGACGGCGCGCATGTTGTTTCGGGAACCGCTGCGCGCCTTGGTGCAGGTGGGAGACGCCAAGAATTTGCGCCGCACCTTTTTGCTCACCGTTCAGCTGGCGGAAACCGGCGTGCCGCTGGTGCTGGCCTTGAACATGATGGACGAGGCGCGGGACCGTGGGTTGAGCGTGGATCGTCGCCGGCTCGAGGAACATCTCGGCATGACCGTGGTCCAGACGGTCGCGACCAAAGGGCGAGGACTCGACGATCTGGCAGCGGCGGTGCAGTCAGCATCCACGCCCCGGTTCCGTCTGACCTACCCGGCCCGGATCGAGGCACTGCTCACCGAGGTCTGCCCATCCTTGTCCCGTGCGCCGATCTCACCGCGCGCGCTCGCCTTGCTTTGGCTGAGTGGGGACCCGCAGGCGCGGGCGTGGTTTGAGGAACGTCTCGATGACTCGATACTGAAGGCGTTGAACGCTCGCCGGGATGTGCTCCAGCGTTTGTTCTCCGAGCCGCTCTCGACCGTGATTCAGCGCACCCGACTGGATTATGTCGAGCAGCTGGTCCAATCCGTGCTGCATGAATCCGGCGGCCGCAGTCATCCGCTCGCTGACCGCCTGGGGCGTTGGGCCGCGCATCCGGTTTGGGGCCTGCCCATCCTGGCGGCTGTCTTGTATGGCCTCTATTGGTTTGTCGGCGAGTTCGGTGCCGGCACCCTGGTCGAATTAGTGGAGGGGGACCTGTTCGGCGAAATCGTCAACCCATGGCTGACGGGATGGGTAAAGCGCTTGTTGGCGGTGCCAGTGCTCGCGGATTTTCTGGTCGGGGAGTATGGCCTGTGGACCATGGGCATGACCTACGCTTTGGCCTTGATCCTACCCATCGTCACCACGTTCTTTCTGGCTTTCGGGATCCTGGAGGATTCAGGCTATTTCTCGCGTCTGGCGGTGCTGAGCAACCGGCTGTTCGGCACGATTGGGCTGAACGGGAAAGCCGCACTGCCGATGGTGCTGGGCCTGGGTTGCGTAACCATGGCGACCCTCACGACGCGCATTCTGGAGACCCGGCGCGACCGGTTGCTGCTGACCTTGTTGCTGGCACTGGGCGTCCCTTGTTCGGCTCAGCTGGGTTTGGTGATGGCGATGCTGGGCGCGATTTCACTCACCGCCGTCATGATCTGGGCCGGGGTAGTGGTAGCGGTACTGCTGACGGTCGGCTGGCTCGCGGCGCGGCTGATGCCGGGCGAGCGTTCGCCGCTGTTGATAGAGCTGTCTCCGCTGCGCGTGCCGCTGTTTGCCAACGTTATCAGCAAGACCTTGGCCCGCCTGGAGTGGTATCTGAAAGAGGTGATCCCGCTGTTCCTGTTGGGGACGGCGATCATGTTCGTGCTGGACAAGACCGGCGTGCTGCCCGCGTTGATTCGGGCCGGGGAGCCGCTGGTAGTGGGGTGGCTGGGCCTACCGCCGGAGAGTACCGCCGCGTTCGTAATGGGTTTTCTGCGGCGGGACTTCGGTGCCACCGGGCTGTTCGCCATCGGATCCCAGGGTCTGCTCACGCCGTTGCAGGCGACAGTGGGCATGGTGACGCTGACCCTGTTCATCCCCTGCGTCGCCAGCGTCTTCATGATCGTCAAAGAACAAGGATTGCGCAGGGCTTCGGCGATGGTAGTGCTGATCTTTCCGCTGGCGTTCCTGGTCGGCGGGCTGCTGCATCGGACGCTGTTCGCACTGGGCTGGGGGACGTGATGACAGAGACTATTTTCGTGTGCCCGATGTGCGGGCATTGTTTTGATCCGGCAGCGCACGGCGCCTGTGGTGCCTGCCCGCTGCGTCAAGGTTGTCAGGTGCTCTGCTGCCCCGACTGCGGTTACCAGACCGTCGACCCGGCCCGTTCCCGACTGGCACGGTGGTGGGACTCGCTGCACGCCATGATCGTGCGCAAAGGAGGACAGATTGACGCTGGCTGAAGCTCGGCGCGGGACGCGCGTATGCATCGTAGGTATCGGCGGCGCGATCCCTCCCGCCCGGCGCGAACATCTGCAGGCCTACGGGCTGGCAGCAGGGCGACGGGTGCGCGTGGTACAGCAATCGCCGGT
>CAMYOD010000004.1:0-1219 GCA_947259975.1 uncultured Gammaproteobacteria bacterium | reverse complement strand
GTGACCGTGGTGCAGATAGAGCACACGCAACTCGCTTTGGATGCCGAGCTGGCGTGCGCGATCGACGTGTGGAGCGGCGAAGAGCCGGATGCTTTGGAAGACGATGGCAGGTGAAGCCTTTTATATGAATGTTTTTCGGAAGAGACAAGCGGGACGGATTGCGAAGGGCGACGTTGTCGCCCGGGCTCGGCTGATCGATCAGCTGTTCGGATTAGCTGCATAAAGACGTGGGCAACATCGTAAGTTTTCGCTTGCCCGCTAATTACGACCCGATTATTAGTAGTGCAGCAGCTGCAAACGGCGTGGCTTTTGCCCCAGTTGCGGCGCGCGGCGCATGGTGGAGTGTGCGGCGCTGCTGGTCGACGAGGTCTTTCCCGAACAGCCTGTGCGCCAATGGGTGCTGAGCTTTCCGTACCCGTTGCGATTCTTGTTTGCCAGTCGCCCGGCGATCATGGGCAAAGTGCTCGGCATCGTTTACCGCTGCATTGCCACGCACTTGATCAAGAAGGCTGGATGTACCCGCAAGGTGGGCCACACCGGTGCGGTGACGTGGGTCCAGCGCTTCGGCAGCGCGCTCAATGCAAACAGTCACTTCCACATGCTCTTTCTCGACGGTGTCTACGTCGATGGTGCCGATGGATTGAGCGCCCGGTTTAAGTGGACGAAGGCGCCGACGAGCGCTGAGCTCACCCAATTGACGCACACTCTCGCTTACCGTGTCGGGCGTTGCCTGGAACGCCAGGGGCTGCTGGAATGTGATGCCGAGAACAGCTATCTGGCCGGGGAGGCTTTAGAAGCGGAGCCGCTGGACCACCTATCGGGTCACTGCATCACCTATCGCATTGCGGTGGGGCCGCATCAGGGCCGCAAGGTGTTCACCCTACAGAGCCTGCCGGCCGAATAAAGGGACATTCAGAGTTCGTAAGTTATTGATTTTCAGGTTTGCCGTAGCAAAGTGTGTCTGACCTCTGGCAAGCAGAAAATCAATAACTTACGAACTCTGAATGTCCCCCTCTCGCACTCCTTTCCTCGCCATCGCCTGAACAATGGCGCGACGGCCGTCACGCGGCCGCCGCCCAGAGCTAACTAAAACCCACTGCCCGACAGGTTCACCGGCGCATCGAACACGGTGCCGAGCGGATCTCTGATGTTGATGCTCAAGATGCCCGCGTCAGCCGCGACAGCGGTCGGCGTGTACACCACGTCGACAACCCGGCTG
>CAMYOD010000003.1:120516-185067 GCA_947259975.1 uncultured Gammaproteobacteria bacterium | reverse complement strand
CGGTGAGCATGAGGCCGAGGGCGGAAAATAAAATAACGAAAATCGATCTGCTCATGCTGATTGTCCCGTATGTTGCAGCAGTTTCATTGCCGATTTATTTCAGTTTAACCAAAGAGTCCGGTTTTGCGTCATTGTCCCTTAGGCCGTGCAATGCCGCTGTCGGCGGCGCCACGCTGTGGTAGCGATCCCCGGCGGGCTTGTCCAGCCGGCTGACGGCCCCGTTCGCCCAGCGCACCTCCACCGCATCCACCTTGTCCGACGCGCCGAGGCCGAAATGCACCGTGGCCGAGTGCTGGGTCGAAAAGGAATCGCCGGTGACGATCCTGGTCATCTGTGTGCCGTCGGGGCTTTTCACCGTCACGGTGGCGCCGATCGGCGAGATGCCGGGATGATCGCGCAGACGCACGCCCACCCAATGCCCGGCCTGGGTCAGCACGTTGCGATAAATGTGCAGCGCATACTGGTTCTGATCGAGCCCCTGGGTCTTGAACTCCACCACCATGAGATCCATGCGGCCGTCCGCATCCAGATCGTCGGCCACCACGCCGCGCCCGTCGTATTCGAAGGCCGCCCCCATGAGATAGGCGATGTTGGTGAAACCGCGCCCGTCACGATTCATCATCAATACCTTGTGCTCGTAGCCGTTCCAGGAAATATCGGCCTTGCGCAGTTCGGTGGTCGCGTCCTGGAACAGCATGTTGCGGGCCAGGTCCTCCTTGCCTTCGTCATAGATATCATGCCGCCAGAACGTGGAGCAGTAGTCCTGACTGCTGCGGCCACTGTAGTGGCCGTTGGCGACGAAGATATCCTTGTCGCCGTCGTTGTCGAAATCGAAGGAACTTGCACCCCAGGACCAGCCGGTGCGTGCCACCTGGTCATTAAACGGGGCCCGTTTGAATTCACTGTCGCCGCCGAGGAACATGCGGTTGCCGTAGCCCATGGCCTTGCGCATGGCGGTATGGATCGGCTTGTCGTCGCGGCCGATGCCGAGTCGCTCGAGCCGGCGCGCGGTGGTCGAACTCATGCCGATAACGTAAAAGTCCAACGTACCGTCGCGATCGTAATCGGCAAAGGTATGCCCCATGCCGAAGAAATGCCGGTCGCTGCCGAAGCGATCGCTGATATCCGTAAATTTGCCGCTGCCGTCGTTCAGGTAGGTGTCGAAACCGGCATAATCGCTGACCACGATCAGATCCAGGTCCTGGTCGTCGTCGAGGTCCACCAAAGAACTGCTGTAGGTGCGGCGTGCCCGCTTGCTCGCCAGCCCCGACGCCTCGGTAATGTCGGTGAATTTGCCCTTGCCGTCGTTGCGCAGCAGATAGGCCGGGTAGCCGTCGTTGGCATCGTAGTAGGGGGAGGGCATCTGGCCCTGACGATAGGCGTATTTGTAATTGGCGATAAACAGATCCAGGTCGCCGTCCCCATCGATGTCGCCGGCGGTGAAGGTCTTGGGTAGCGGGAAGTGGGTGTCGGCAATCTTGATCGCCGGTTTCTCGAAACGGCCTTGCGCGTCGCCCTCAAACAAAAGCGGATAACCGTCCTGGTCCACGCCGACGAAATCGACATGGCCGTCGCCGGTGAAGTCTGCCAACACGGCCGCGTCGTACAGCGAGTGCTTGGCATCGATGAACGGCGCCGGTTCGAATTTGCCGTTACCTCGGTTCCAGATCACCATATTCTGCCCGCCGACCACGACTTCCGAGAGACCGTCGCCGTTCAGGTCGTACACGAGGACCGGGCTGATCAGCGGTTCCTTGACGGTGCCGTTGACCCGAAAGACTTCCTGAAACGCCGCCGGCTGTTCACGTTCGAGGATCTCCAGTCTGGTCACGGCGATGTGATCGGGCACCGGCTGCTTGTCGGCATCGAGTTCTTTATTCCAGGTCACCCTGATGGTGCCGCGCAGGATGACACGATGGGCGGGTTCGGCGCGCGCTACATGCAGGACCACGTTGATGTCCGATGCGGCAGGTTGATCGTCTTTGGGCGGCGTGAAGCGGCCGTGATGCCATTCGGTCTGATCGATTCGGTAGCCTTGTTTTTTTGCATCCGCGAGGAAGGTGCGCCATTGCCCGGGTGTGAGCTGCTGGCCGCCGGCGGTGAAGCCGTAGCGGGCGATGTTCAGTTCCAGCGGCTCACGCTCAGCGAGCTTGCCGAGTACCAACGTCTGGAAGGGAAAATTGCCCAGGACCTCGAATTTGTCCTTCGCTCCCAGCAGATCATCCCACAGCTTGACGATACGGGACTCGTACTGCTGCGCCGTCAGTTCCGGCGCCCATAACAGCTGGTCGAGTCGCTGGCGCTTTTCGTACAGCTCCTTGGCACGGGCCTTCGAGGCGGCGAATTCCTCGGCGGTTATTCCTGCAGGCTGCGCATGGACTGTGTCTGTATAAAGTATGACAGCCAGCATGACGATCACGATCTGCTGCGCGGATTGATATAGGGTTCTGTTCATTGGCGACATCGAGAAATCTGCTCCATTGATGCGGTTAACCACTCCGGAACCGGGAATTATAGCAGCTGCCAACTGGAGATCTAACGGGCGGAAATTGTGCGTATGTCGTCGCGGCGCCGCCTGGATACGGCCACGGCAAGCGGCAGAATCGGCCTAGGCGACAGAACTCGCCTTGTGGCGGGGGCGGCCATGGGGCGCCGCGAACGGCTTGCCCAGGTCGTGCGCGACCATCTCCTCGACCAGTGCTTCGAAAGACGTCGTCGGGTGCCAGCCGAGCTTTTTGGCGATCTTCGAGGCATCGCCTGCGAGCGGGACCGCCTCGGTGGGCCGGAAGAATTTCTCGTCGAATTCGAAATAGGACTGGTAATCGAGCCCGACACAGGCAAAGGCGATATCCAGCAGCTCCCTGACGGTATGCAGTTCACCGGTGGCGATGACATAGTCATCCGGTTCGTCCTGCTGCAGCATCAACCACATTGAGTGCACATAATCCCGCGCATGCCCCCAATCCCGCTGCGCATCGATGTTGCCCAGGCGGATCCTGGTCTCCAGGCCCTGTTTGATGCGCGCCACATTGGATGAGATCTTGCGCGTCACATACTCGTGACCACGGCGCGGTGATTCATGGTTATAAAGGATGCCGCAGGCGGCAAACATGTTATGGGATTCGCGATAGTTCCGCGTCAGATCAAAACCCGCAACTTTGGATATGCCGTATGGCGAACGTGGGCGGAACGGTGTTGCTTCGTTCTGCGGCGCGCGTGAGCTGTGCCCGAACATTTCGCTCGAGCCCGGAAAATAGAACCGGCAGTCGGGCGCGGCCTGATTCAACGCCGAAAGCAGATAGTGGGTGTTGGCTATATTCGCATCAATGGTCTCGTGTCCGTCGTTAAACGAATAGGAGACAAAACTGCGGGCGGCGAGGTGATAGCATTCGTCCGGCTGCAGCTCCTCGACGCAGCGATACAGGCTGGCATCACTTTCCAGGGAAACCGGCAGCAGCGTCAATTGATCATGGATGTGACGCAGGCGCCACATGCGATTGACCGGGTCTTCGAGCGCCTCCTTCCGCAGGATGCCAAAGACCTGGTAGCCCTTGCCCAGCAAGAGTTCGGCGAGATAGCTTCCGTCTTGTCCCGCGATTCCGGTTATCAGCGCCTTCTTCATCAAACTAGCTACCAGCCGCCCAAAATCGATTCCCGAAAGGATACCAGCCTCTTGGATCGCGTCAAATTGACGATAACGCCGCCGGTCGGCCCCATCGATTCGTCAGCATTCAAACAGATAGGGGAGAGTTCCACCAGGGAGACCAAACGCAGGTCTCTCCTTCAGTCAAATGACGCCTTGCCTGCTAAAGAACTATCAGCGAAAATCTCATAACTCGCCTGCCAATAAAAGACTACGGACACGTGGAAGTAACACTGCGAAGCGTTCTCGGGATACCGGGCGCGTATAATCTTTTTCGCTACCTTATTGGGGGGATTCAGCTCAACAATAGGTTCGTTGACCTGTACATGCGGCCTTTCTCCGGTGCCCGCATTCTCGATATCGGCTGTGGGACAGGCGCCATACTGACGCAACTATCCAACGTTGATTACGTGGGCTTTGATACAAACCACGACTATATCGCCGCCGCAACGCATAAGCACGGAGCACGAGGCACTTTTTTCTGTCAGTCTGTCACCAGGGCAACCTTGGGAGAGTTTCCGGCGTTTGATATTGTGATCGCAATCGGGCTGATGCACCACCTGAACGATACGGATGCCGCATCGTTATGTGAACTCGCACGTAGCGCCCTCACCGAAAACGGAAGATTCTTAACATTGGACGGATGCTACGTGGACGGACAATCGTCAGTAGCGCGTTATCTACTTTCGAAAGATCGTGGTGAGCATGTTCGTACGAAAACGGAATATGAAAAGATCGTGAGAAATGGGTTCCCGGTCGTTGAGACATATATTCATCACGACCTTCTGCGGATACCTTATACACATATCATCATGGAATGTTCGTGTTAGATGTGCCGGCGTCCGAAGCTTGGGGGGTCGCCTAGCCAAATGAGTCACCAGGAACACGTATCAGGAGAAAGCGGCACCTTTGTCGAGGGTGTGTCAGTAGTCATTCCGGTGTTCAATGCCGAAGCGAGCATTTCGGAGCTGTGTGAACAATTGATTCAGGAGCTGACGTCACTTGGATCCGAATTCGAGATCGTGTTTGTCGAGGATTGTAGCCACGACGGATCGTGGCGTGTAATAGAAGATCTTGCGGCTAATGAGGCGCGTATCCGGGGATTAAAGCTCAGCCGAAACTTTGGCCAACATAACGCGCTTCTCTGCGGTATCCGCGCCGCGCGTTATAACATCATTGTCACTATGGACGATGATCTTCAGCATCCTCCATCCGAGCTCAACACGCTGCTGAACAAGCTCACCGAAGGTTATGATGTGGTCTACGGTACGCCCCTGGAGGAGCAGCATGGAGTGTTACGCGACATCGCGTCACAACTCACCAAAGTGACGCTGCAGGGTGCGATTGGTGTTGAAAATGCACGCCACATCAGTGCGTTTCGAGCGTTTCGGACGTATCTGCGCGATGGATTTGCAGACTATCGCAGTCCAAACGTATCGATCGATGTACTGTTGTCATGGGTAACCTCGAATTTCGCAGTGACGAAGGTTCGCCATGACCGACGTCTTGCAGGAGAATCGAACTACACGCTGCGCAAGCTTATACGTCACGCATTGAATCTGATGACGGGCTTTAGCACATTGCCGCTCAAGATCGCCAGCGTCGTTGGGTTTGCGTTTACAGTTTTCGGACTTTGCGTGCTGGCCTGGGTGCTGGTTCGTTACCTAGTTGCAGGTTCGAGTATCCCGGGGTTTCCTTTTCTTGCCTCGATTATCGCGATTTTCTCCGGTGCACAGCTGTTTACCCTCGGTATATTTGGCGAGTATCTTGCCCGAATACACCTGCGTACGATGGACAGACCGGCCTATGTCATCAGACAGGTGAGCGATTCGTGTTACCAGGGAGATGAGCACCCAGGGGTCACTACGACACCTGATAGGCGAGAAACTCAACCCGCGGAGCATCAATAGTTTGGCAGCACGCTGGCTAGACGAGGCCGGGAGGGCCCGCAGTTGCATATAGTGCTTTTCTGCGCAACACGGCGCGGATATCGCTTCCTCGAGCGACTCACCGAACTTGCGGATGACGGGGACATTTCGGTTGTTTGCCCGCGCGAGGAGACATGGGAGCCAGGATACTTCGACGACATCCGTGAATTGGCCGCCTCTACTGGCGCCGAGTTTATTGAGGCCAAACGCATCGATGAGGCGCGCTGGAACAAACTGCTCGGCAATGGCGGGGTCGACCTGATTTTCGCCGTCAGCTGGCGTTATCTGATACCAGCGCGCGTGTACCAGACAGCGAGCCGCGGCGCATTCGTCTTTCACGACTCTCTGCTGCCCGGCTATCGTGGCTTCTCTCCAACTGTATGGGCAATAATCAACGGTGAAGATCATACGGGTGTTACGCTGGTCGAGATGGTTGATGAGATTGATGCCGGCGACATCGTCGACCAGGAAACCGTGCCCATTGGGCCCACTGAATATATCAGCGAGATCGTCGAGCGAGTTACTGAAACCTATCTGCTGGTTTTGGAGAAAAATTTCGACTCACTGGTACAAGGACAGGCTCCGCGCAGCAAGCAGGATCACGGGCGTGCCACGTACACATGCAAGTTGTTGCCGGGTGACTGCCGTATCGACTGGCGAAAACCTACGTGCGAAATCTATAATCTTGTGCGCGCCTACTCGCGGCCCTATCCCGGGGCCTATACGCAGCTTGCCGGAAATCTCCTGCGAATCTGGGACGCCAGCCCTTACGGCAAGGGCGTGAACTATATTGGCCGTGTCCCGGGTCGAGTCGCAGAGATTTTACCCGGGAAAGGCGTGGCGGTCCTCACCGGAGATGGCGCCTTGTTGTTACGGGAGGTCCAGCAAGAAAATGGATTAGCAGTGAATGCAGAAGAGCTATTAACAAATCTGTCGATTACGCTGGACTAGCACCTGATACTGATGTCGTTTATTGCGTGGCCGCTAAAAGCTTCAATATTCTTGGTTACGGACCCTTGCGCAACAACAATGCTATTTTTGCGCTAACCTCGAATCCGGGTTTGTCGGTCAGGCGCACCTTCGACATGCGGAGGGTGCAGGTTTTGGGGTGTGCAAATTGTCTTTTTGACTCTGCGGACGATGCATCCATCTGTCTGCGCGTATCCTGGATGAGCCATACATGAAATTGTGCATTGGGTGTGGAGAACGCTTCGACACACCCGGATGGGAATGTCCGTTCTGCAAAGCCACGCCCACCAGAATCGCCGGATTCCTTGCGTTCGCCCCGGAACTTGCAGAGGCGAGTGATGGTTTTGATCCGTCGTTCTTTCAGGAACTCGCGCCACTCGAGGAAAATAATTTTTGGTTCCGCGCCCGAAATGAGCTCATCATTTGGGCGCTTAGAAAATATTTCCCCGCGATCGACAATATGCTGGAAGTCGGTTGCGGTACCGGATTTGTATTATCCGGGATCGAGCAGTCCTTTCCCGATGTCGAGCTGTGCGGGTGTGAGATCTATAGTGAAGGCATTCGATATGCAGCAGAACGGACAGGAGATTGTACCCTGTTCCAGATGGATGCACGTCGTATGCCATTTGCGGAAGAATTCGATGTAATTGGGGCATTCGACGTACTTGAGCACATCGACGAAGATGAACTCGTCTTATCTCAGATGTATCAGGCGATTCGCAATAACGGCGGCATCATATTGACCGTCCCACAACATGCCTTTCTGTGGAGCCAGGCAGATGAACACGCCCGCCATGCACGTCGATACAATGCGAAGGATCTGATCCGCAAGGTACAGGCAGCAGGATTCACGGTACTGCGGCGGACCTCATTTGTCTCCCTGTTGCTGCCGCTCATGATGATTTCGCGATGGAGGCAGCGTGTCCCGGTCGACGAATATGACCCGCTCGCGGACTTACGCTTGGGCGGCCACATAAATACGGTGCTGAAGAAAATTTTGGATCTCGAGCGCGGATTGATTCGCGCCGGGGTCTCGCTCCCTTTGGGTGGTTCTTTGTTGATCGTTGCCCGGAAAGGCAAATGATCAAGGCGTTTGATGGACATACCGTTTAATAAGCCCTATATGACCGGCAAGGAGCTTGGCTACATCAGCCAGGCCCACGCCAACGGCCATCTTGCCGGTGACGGAGAGTTCACCTGGCGCTGCAATGCCATGCTGGAGGACTGGATCGGTTGTCCGAAGGCGTTGTTGACTCACTCCTGCACCGCCGCGCTCGAGATTTCCGCGATCCTTGGGGGGATCGGGCCCGGTGATGAGGTCATCATGCCATCCTATACCTTTGTTTCTACCGCGAATGCCTTTGTGCTTCGCGGCGGGGTTCCGGTCTTTGTCGATATTCGGCCGGATACCCTGAATATTGACGAGAGCAGGATCGAGGTCGCGATCACAGACAAGACCAAGGCAATCGTGGTGGTGCACTATGCCGGCGTCGCATGTGAAATGGATACCATTACGGCGATCGCCGATCGGCACGGGCTCATGGTCATCGAGGATGCCGCGCAGGCCATATTCTCAACCTACAAAGGCCGGCCTCTCGGTAGTTTCGGGCATCTCGCGGCGCTCAGTTTTCACGAGACAAAGAACGTAATCTCGGGTGAGGGCGGCGCACTGCTCATCAATGTGCCTCAATTTATAGAACGCGCGGAGATGATTCGTGAGAAAGGTACGAACCGAAATCAATTTTTTCGCGGTGAGGTCGACAAATACACTTGGGTCGATATCGGATCATCATATCTTCCCAGCGAACTCGTCGCGGCTTTTCTCTGGGCACAGATGGAAGAGGCCGCCACCATCACCAAGCGCCGCCTTGCGCTCTGGCAGCACTATCATGAGTCATTTGTCTCGTTAGAGGCAGACGGGCTCGTGCACCGTCCCCGTATACCGACTGAGTGTGCCCATAACGCACATATGTATTATCTACTGTTGCCGAGTCGCGAGAAACGATCGGATTTCATCGCGTACCTTCGGAACCGTGGCATAGGTGCTGTTTTCCACTACGTGCCACTGCACGACTCGCCGATGGGTAGGCGGGCCGGCCGCACCTCAGGATCACTCGATCACACTCGTATTCTCAGTGAACGTCTGGTACGGCTGCCCCTTTGGCTTGGTCTCGAGGAGAGACTGGGCGAGGTCATTGAGCAAGTGATTGCAGCTGCGCGGTGAGATTCCGTTCGCCAGACAGTAGATAAGTCTCATTTTCTTTGTCTCTGCAATAAGAAACGGCACACCCCCAGAGCGTTACACACTCCGGTCGTGTGCCGTCAGCCGCGGCGGGGAGGAGGTCCGCCGCGGGTTATTGCACGATCTTCCAGCTACCGTCCGGTTGCCGGCACGCAGTGCCGTAGGCATCCTCCTTCTGGCCGCCCACGATCACCTTGGTCGTGTACTCACGGCAATACTGGCCCTGTGCCGTCTGGTAGGTGCGGGTCGGCACCACGGTTACGTCGGCGCCGGTATCCGGATTGACCCAACGTTCCGAGTGGCCCGTGCGGTTGTACTCGAGCACCTGCTGCGCGCGCATTTCATCCTGCGCGTCCAGGGAACGGCCGATGTTGGCGCCCACCACGGCGCCGAGGATCACGCCCGCGACCGTGGCCAGATCCTGGCCGCGTCCGCCACCGACTTGCTGGCCTAGAATTCCGCCGACCACCGCGCCGGTGACCGCGCCCGTCGCCTCCTTGCTCGGCGGGGTCTCACAGGCGGTCACAGAAACCGCCAACAGGGCAACGATGAAGCCTTGTGTCAATTTGTTCACGACGAAATCTCCGTATTTATGGTTTGCTGGTTAACCCAGCTAACGCTGGGCCGGCCAATCGGGTGACCGGGAGTCTGGTTATATTAGAGCACAGTGCGGGCATAAGGTGCCTTGATATGTATCAATCGAAAACCCAGGATAATCAATAACCTCCGCCACGGCGCTTGAATTCCCCGCCGCCCTTGGCTAGGGTCGAGCTTGATGGCTGGTGATTTTTCGCTGTGCTGTTCTCTACCGCTCGAAGCCGCACAGCCTCTCCATGAGCGGGTACCCACCCAGGATGAGCGCGGACGTCCGCTCAGTGACTTCATGATGCTGTTTCCCGGCCTGCGCGAACTCGCGAAGCCCGACCTGATCGAGAAGGCAAACGTCATTCAGTCCGTGTTGCGGGAGTTCAAGGACGTGGTCTTCGCCGACCTCAATATCCAGCTGAACCTGCTGTGGGTCTCGGTGCGCCCGACCCCGGGTGTGATTCTCGATATCGCCACCTGTATGAAGTTTCACGTACCCGAGGCCCGCCTCGTCGGTCACAAGTAGGACATCACTCCTCGATCACCGCCGGCCGGTAACGATAGCTTTCCTCGATGTCCTCCCGGGTGAGCACGCCGGCGATCTGCGACGCCTTGGCGCGGGTCATCTGAATCACATACAGGGCGTCGGCGTTATGCTTGCTCAGGGCATCGAACGCCTCCTGCAACGTTGCGCGCAAATACGTCTGGGTCAGCTGCCGGCGTTTGCCGGGAATCGCCAACAAATCGATGTCCGCGTCTTCGTTCGACTCGAGAAAGTGCACCAGGTCCGCCGCCGGCAACAACGAGTGCGGCGTTTTCTCCTCGCGCACGATAATCCATTGCGGTTTCCCGGCGAGCAGGTCCTGTGCCTGTTCCCGGGTGATCTCTTTGTCGCCGGTAACGAAGTTCCGATTCATCACCCGTGATACGGCGATGCGTCGCAGGGACTGGGCCACCGGGTCGTTGCGGTAATCCAGGCCACGCACCTGCATCATCATGAGATAGACGGATTTTTTCTTGAACACCTCGCTGCTGACCAGCAGGGCGCCGATCACTGCCAGCATGCCGGGCAAAATGATATTCGGGTTGGCGGTGAGCTCGAGCATGGCCATGAGTGCGGCCAGCGGGGCCTGCAGGGTGCCGGCCATCATCGCGCCCATGCCGACCGTAGCGTAGAAGGCATGCGAGGCCACGTTCCCGGGCAGATAGGCATCCGCCAGCAGGCCGACCGCGCCGCCGGCGGTGGCGCCGATGACCAGGGTCGGGCCGATCAACCCGCCCGGCAGGCCGAGGCCGATACCGACAGCGGTGGCGAGCAATTTGGCGGCGGCGATGGCGAGCAGGAGCCACAGACCGAGCTCGCCGAGCAGGGCGCTGTTCACCGTGTCGTAGCCGATGCCCATGATCTGCGGCAGCCAGATCGAGAGGATGCCGGCAATGGCGCCGGCCAAGGTCAGCTTCACCCATATCGGCAGGATGCGCGTGTAACGCCCGGTCCATATGAGGATCTGGATGAACAGGGCGGAGAGAATGCCCAGGGCAATACCTAAGCCCAGCACGATCGGTAGTTCGAGCACGGAGCCGAGTTCCAGGGCGGGCACGGTAAAGGCCGGCGCGGAGCCGAACACCGAGCGCGTCACCGCGGTGCCGCTGACCGCGGCGAGGATCACCGGCGCGAAGCCGGCGATGGTGTATTCCATGAGCACCACCTCCATGGCAAAGATCACGCCGGCGATGGGAGTGTTGAAGCCCGCGGCGATGGCTGCCGCCACGCCGCAGGCCACCAGGGTGCGGATGCTGTTGTTGGGCAGGCCCAGCCAGCGCCCCGACAAACTGCCGGCGGAGGCCCCCAGGTGAATACCCGGGCCCTCGCGGCCCACCGAGTGGCCGCTGATAATGCTCACCGCGGCGCCGAGGAACTGCATCACCGCGTTGCGTAGCGGCAAATAGCCCTGGTGGTAGACCAGTCGCTCCATGACGTGGACCACACCCACATTGCGGGTGTTTGCAGACACGAATTGGAATAACACACCGATGACCAGTCCGCCCCAGATCGCCAGCACCACCCTTAGTTCCGGGCTGAGGCCTTCGTAGTTCTCGGGCGCGGCGCCGGGCAGGAAGGATGCCTGGGTGGTCTCGATGACCAAACGAAAGGCGACAATGACGCCGCCGGAGAGAAAACCCACCAGGGCACCCAGTACCGCGAGTTTCGGCAGATCGTCCACCGCCGCGAGGCGCGGCCGGAAACGCGCGAGGCGTTCGCGGAGTTTGGGTTTTGTCTCGTTATCGGCCACGTCGAAATCGATCGCCTTTCCCGGCAACGGGAGTGCGGCGCCGACCTAACGTGTACCGTGCTAGAACGGCAGGGTTAAGCCGGCGCGGGTGCGCTCTATCAAATCGCGAAACTGATCCTGAATCCGCGCCAGGGCCGCCTCGGTATCGGCTTCGAAACGCAGCACCAGAACCGGTGTGGTATTGGACGCGCGCACGAGACCGAAGCCGTCGTCGAAATCCACGCGCAGGCCGTCGATGGTGCTGACGGTGGCATCGGGAAAGCTCGCATTGGCGACTAACTGCTTGATGAGTTCGAAGTGCTCGCCTTCACGCATCTTCAGCTGCAGCTCCGGTGTATTCACCGTATCGGGCAAAGCGGCGAAGACCGCCGCCGGGTCGCGGTTGTCGCGGGATAAAAGTTCCAGTAAACGCGCGGCGGCATAGATGCCGTCGTCGAAACCGTACCAGCGTTCCTTGAAAAAGATGTGCCCGCTCATCTCGCCGGCCAGCGCCGCGCCGGTTTCTTTCAGCTTGGCCTTGATGAAGGAATGTCCGGTCTTCCACATACTCGCCGTGCCGCCGGCGGCGGTGATGGCGGCGGGCAGGGTGCGGGAGCATTTGACGTCGTAGATGATCTCCGCTCCCGGGTTGCGCGACAGCACGTCCAGGGCAAACAAAATGAGCTGGCGGTCCGGGTAGATGATGCTGCCGTCGGGGGAGACGACGCCGAGCCGGTCGCCGTCGCCGTCGAACGCCAGCCCCACGTCGGCACCCTTTTGTTCCAGGGCGGTAATCAGGTCGCTGAGATTCTGCGGCTGGCTCGGATCCGGGTGGTGGTTGGGGAAGGTCCCGTCGACCTCACAGAACAACTCCTCCACTTCGCAGCCGAGCTTGCGCAGTAGTTCCGGGGCCACGGCGCCGGCGACGCCGTTGCCGCAGTCGACAATCACCCGCATCGGTCGCGCCAGCTTAACGTCTGACACGATTCGGTTGATGTATTCATTGCTGATGTCGAGCCGGCGGCTGGTCCCGTTGCCGGTGACAATATCGTTCTCCTCGAGGCGCCGCTTGAGGTCCTGGATGGACTCGCCGGACAGGGTCTCGCCGGCGATCATCATTTTCAGTCCGTTGTACTCCGGTGGATTGTGGCTGCCGGTGACCATCACGCCGGAGGCGGTATCGAGGTGGTGGGCGGCGAAATACAGTACCGGTGTCGGCACCATGCCGATGTCGATGACATTGCAGCCGGCCTGCATGAGCCCGTCTGCCAGCGCCGCCGCCAGCTCCGGACCGGAGAGTCGGCCATCACGTCCGATGACCACTTCGTTGCGCCCGCGCGCCAGGGCCTCGCTGCCGATAGCCTGGCCGATGCGGCGCACGACGGTGGGCGTCAAGGTCTTGCCGACGATACCGCGGATGTCATAGGCCTTGAAAATTTCGGGTGCGAGATTACTGGAAGCGTTGGCTTCTGAAGATGAGGGCTGCGAGGACACGGATTGACCACCTAAAACTGCGCGAATTGCTCGGAGTCCCTATTATATAGAGACGCGGCGGCGTACCCAACTTTTAAAAATGCAGAATGCTCAAGCTTGCATCGAACGGTGGTTGTCCGGCTGAAAGCGGCGCAGCTGGGTCTGATTACGACCGGCCTCCTTGGCGGCATACAGCGCCAGGTCGGCGCGTTTGACGATGTCGCCGAAGTCTTGATCATGGTTATCCATGGCGCTTAGGCCCCCGGTCCAGCTGACCAGATAATCGACCCCGGGCCGCAGTTCGAGAATCTTGGGCAGATTCTTGCGCAGGCGCTGGGCGAGATCCTCGGCGATCTCCAATTTCGTGTACGGAAAGACGATGCAGAACTCGTCGCCCCCCAGGCGGGCAACGAAGTCCGAGTCGCGCACGCAGTCCCGTAATTCGCGCGCAAACATGGAGATCAGCATGTCGCCAGCATCGTGGCCGAAGTTGTCATTGACTTGTTTGAAATGATCCAGATCGAGGAGCAGCAGCGACGGCGGCACGCTGACGCGGGATTGGATCCAGAGTTGTTGCAGTTTCGCTTCGAAGGCGCGGCGATTGGGCAGCTGCGAGAGATGATCGGTCAAACCCATGTCCTGCAGTTTGCGTCGTTCCTTGATGAGTTTGCCGCCCGAGCGTGAAACGTATTTGGACAGTCGCTGAAACTCCAGTAGCCGGATCGGATAATCGTCGCGGACTTCACCGTCGTTGATGTCCCGGAACTTGCGTGCGACCGATCCGATGTCGCCGCGAATCACCTTCACCGACAACCGGTCAACGAGCAGGTTGCCCACAATGAGCAGACCGAGGGTGATCGTAAGCCCGATCAACACCCGCGTGAGGGCATTGGGTGTGCTCGCGAGCCAGCCGCCGTCACCTGTGACACGCACGCCGAAGTTCGCCCCCTCGATGGCGACCACGCCGGCCGATGCGTCTGTCGATCGGGTAAAGCGAATATGGGTCTCGGCAGGTTGTGATGCCGTCAGGGCGCCGCTCAGTGACTGCGGATCGAGGCCCAGCAGGAGATAGCCGGCGACTGAATTGGTGTGCCTGTCACGTAGCGGATGCACGAGGGAGATGTGCGCGGGGCCCTGCGGTGGTTGGTGCAACTCCGGTACCGGGTTGCGCCGCGCCAGGTGCACCATCTGCTCACAGGCGGCATCGAACCAGCTCGGCACGAATTCGATCCGATGCGCGGCTGCGGGCAGCACACTCAGCCCCAATGCGTGCGGAAAGCGGCCTTTGATCGATGCGATGAAGCGTGTCTGATCCGCCGGCGTATCCGAGCGCGCGAGTTGTAGCAGAACGGGGTTCTGGCTGACAGCCGCGAGTAGCCGCCGATGTCCGGCGAGTTGATCGGCTACGCGCTGCGCGATCAGCTGCGAGCGGGCCGTGGCGGCGCGCTCCGCTGCGTCGCCGATGGCGGATTGCAGCACCACCACGGCGACGATGCCCAGCGTCACCAGGATAGCCGCACTCCAGGCGAAACGAATCCAGTTGAGTTTGCGTAGTGATAGGACCACGGACGGCTCACCGCAGGGTTAAACGCCGACATGCCTTCAAGCCGGCTTTCAGTCCTGAACATAGCCGAATCGACGCTCAGCGCCAGCGTTGACGCGGGTCTTTCCGATGGGGGGTCGGAAGCTACTGACGTCCGGTATGGCCGAAACCACCACCGCTGCGCGAGCTTTCCTCGAAGTCGGTCACGACCTCGAATTCCACTTGCGCAACGGGGATAAACACCATTTGCGCAATCCGGTCACCGGGCTCGATGACGAAGTGTTCATGGCCGCGATTCCAGCACGAAACAAACACCTGACCCTGATAATCAGAATCGATGAGCCCGACCAGGTTGCCGAGCACGATGCCATGTTTATGCCCGAGCCCGGAGCGGGGTAACAGCACCGCCGCCAGCGCCGGATCGCAAATATGAATTGCGAGCCCGGTGGGAATCAGATGGGCCTCGCCCGGATCCACGCGCACGTGATCGTCGACACAGGCGCGCAGATCGACGCCGGCGGAGCCGCCGGTGGCGTATTCAGGCAGTGGAAATTCAGCGCCGATGCGCTCGTCGAGTATTTTCAGTTGAATCTTTTGCATGGTAGCTACGTGCAATTTCTCGTATCAGTCTGCGCGCCAATCTCGATTTGTGCATACGCGGCAATTCGATAATGCCTTGATCATCGATCAGCGCGAGCGCGTTATCGTCCGAGTCAAATCCGGTCTCCGGCACGCCGACCTTGTTCGCGGCGATCATGTCGACGCCTTTGCGCTCCAGCTTCTTGCGTGCATGGTGGATGAGATCCGTGGTCTCCGCGGCGAAGCCGACGGTGAATGGACCCTGCGGAATGGCGGCAACACTCGCCAGGATGTCCGGATTACGGATCAGCTTGAGTGTCATCGTTTCGGCATCCTTTTTGATTTTGTCCACCGACACCTCCGCCGGCCGGTAATCCGCCGCCGCGGCGACGCCGATAAAGATGTCTGCCTCGCCAATACGATCGTGAACCGCGGCCAGCATTTGCTGCGCGCTGGTCACGCGCACCACATCCACCCGCTCCGGTGGGTCGAGATGGGTGGGTCCCGAGACCAGGATGGTTTCGGCACCCGCATCTACAGCGGCGTGCGCCACGGCATAGCCCATCTTGCCGGAACTGCGGTTGGTGATGCCGCGTACCGGGTCAATTGACTCCCAGGTGGGCCCTGCGGTGACGATCACGCGCAGCCCGGACAACAGTCCGGTGGCGAACAGATCCGCCGCCAGCGCGATCAGTTCGGCGGGTTCGAGCATGCGCCCGGGCCCGGTTTCACCGCAGGCTTGTATGCCTTCCGCCGGACCGAACACGGCAATGCCATTGCGCCGCAGCGCGGCGAGATTATCCTGCGTCGCCGGGTTCTGCCACATCTGCCGATTCATGGCGGGCGCCACCGCCACCACCGCATCGGTGGCGAGACACAGGGTCGTCAATAGATCGTCGGCGCGCCCCTGCGCCAATTTGGCCAGGCTGTTGGCGCTCGCCGGCGCTACCAGAATGAGGTCGGCCCAGCGGGCGAGTTCGATGTGCGCCATGGTGGTATCCGGGGCGACCGCGTCGTCGAAGACGTGCTGGTAGACTGGATGGTCGCTCACCGTCTGCATGGTCAGCGGGGTGACGAACTGGGTCGCCGCCTGGGTCATGACCACGCGCACCTCGGCGCCGGCATCCCGCAGTCGCCGCGTGAGATCGGCGCACTTGTAGGCGGCAATGCCGCCGGTGATGCCGAGCAGAATCCGTTTATTGGTCAGGGTGCCCATATACCGGTAAAGTGTACTTTGCAAAGCCCCCCTTTGCACGACCGTACAAGGAGGTACACATGTCTATCAGACACTGGCCGGCGGCCGAACGGCCGCGGGAAAAGCTGCTCGAACGCGGGGCCGCCGCCCTCAGTGATGCCGAACTCCTCGCCATCTTCCTGCGCACCGGCGCGCGCGGCAAGACCGCGGTGGACCTGGCGCGGGAATTACTCATCCAGTTTGGCGGCCTGCGCGGGCTGTTGCAGGCGGACCGCAAACGCTTCTGTGCCGGTGCCGGGCTGGGACCGGCGAAATACGCACAGATGGGTGCCGTGCTGGAGCTGGCGCGGCGCTTTCTGGGTGAGCGTGTGGCGCGCGGGGCGACCCTCCGATCCCCTATGGATACCCGGGATTTTCTCGTCAGTCGGCTGCGCGACCGGGCGCGGGAGGTGTTCTGCGTGCTGTTCCTGGACACCCGGCACCGGATCCTGGCCTTCGAGGAGCTGTTCGCGGGCACCCTGGACGGCGCCTCGGTGCACCCCCGCGAGGTGGTGTGCCGGGCGCTTGCGCATAACGCCGGCGCGGCGATTCTGGTGCATAACCACCCCTCCGGGGTGGCGGAACCTAGCCGCGCGGACGAGACCCTGACCCGGCGCCTGGTCGAGGCCCTGGCCCTGGTGGACGTGCGGGTGCTGGACCATCTGGTGGTCGGGGACGGCGAAATCGTGGCCTTCAGCGAGCGGGGGCTGATCTAGCCGGTGGTGGCTCAGTTGGCCCAAAAGTCGCGCGCCGCCTGCAATCCCGCCCAGCTTAATCTCGCGCTACCTCCCTGTAGCGCTCGAATCGCGGCCTTGCGCTGCGCTCTCCCTGCATCGCGCAAGGCCGGACGACGCTTGGCGGGTCCGCAGCCGACGCGAGAGCCAACCTGAGCCGCTGCCATCTAGCCCCCGGGCTGTTCTCGCGCGGGCGATTCTGGTATAAATGCGCGTCTTTCGACTGGCGCCCCGCGCGAGGCTAGAGCAGATGTCCCGAGTTTGTCAGGTCACCGGAAAGCGTACGATGCACGGCAACAACGTGTCGCACGCGCACAACAAGACGAAACGCACCTTTTTGCCCAACCTGCATTACCGCCGGTTCTGGGTCGAAAGCGAGAAGCGTTGGGTGCGCTTGCGTGTATCCACCAAGGGTCTGCGCATTATCGACAAGAAGGGTATCGATGAGGTGCTCAAAGACCTGCGTGCCCGCGGCCAGAAGGTATAGGAGTCCGGATTATGCGTGACAAGATCAAACTCGTCTCCAGTGCCGGTACCGGCCATTTCTATACGACGACCAAGAACAAGCGTCTGCAAAGCGAAAAGCTGGAACTGAAGAAATACGACCCCGTCGTGCGCAAGCATGTGATCTACAAGGAAGCCAAGATCAAGTAAGTCTCGGCGCATCCGAAAAACGAAAAGGCCGAAGCGGGGGAACCCGCATCGGCCAAATTGGGGATCGCTATTACAGTCGCCGCACAAGGACCACAGTGAAGTGCGTTCGTACCGTCGATTCAGCACGACGGTCTAGGTCGGTGATTGCGCTCCCTGCGTTACTATCGTAACGAAACCATCTGACCTTTCGCGGTTAAAGTTTGCACCATAGCGCGAAGCTCCGCTAGCTCTTGTTGCAACTGTGCGATCTCAGAGTTCTTTTTCTGCAGCCTTTCATTCAAACCTTGAATTGCCGCCAGCGCCACCCCGCTGGTATCGAGAGTGGCGATCTTTGTGTCTGTGGCGCCCACGCCGAAGGCGGCATGAAAGTCCTGGGCCATGGGACCGATGTGTCGGACCGCGGCATCTTTTTTGTAGCTCCATTCCGTGATCGGCATGGCGAGGACCTTATCCAGCACAGCGCCTACATCGAGGCGCGTAATACGCTCCTTGGCACTGCGATCCGAATTTTCGGAAAGAAATCCTTCGATGGTTAGATTACCGGTCGCACCCAGACGGCTCTTACCAACGCCATTATATTGGTGGATCAGAGATGCACCGCCGCCATTATGGACCAGTGTCCAATTGTTACTGGTATTTGTGTCTTCCATTCGTAATCCCGGGAAATCTTCCGCATTGATGTGCAGACCAGTTTGCGTGGGATTGGCGGTCCCGATACCGATATTCCCAATCTCATCCACTACCAATGAATTGGGCGGGGAAGCCATATCGGCGGCATGAACCATGCCGGCGGCCAAGAGGCCCACGAGAGGAAGTAGTCTAATAAACCTATCAGTTGCCATGTTAGTCTCCTTTGCGAAAAATAACTGTTGGTCGCGTTCTCCCCTAAATTCAGTCGGGATCCCTGTATTAACTTCACCCGCACAGGATCAATAGTTGGTTCCATGTGCCGGTTCGCCGCTGAAAAATAAACCGAGAAGGATTGACATCTGGCCTCACGATCCGACCCGGTATATTACAATCTTATATTTTCGCCTTAGCTTCTAATCGCTTTCTTTCTTCAAGTCCCGGTAGTCTGAAAGAATATAATGGTTTCTTTTCGAGCCCGCGTGTGGAGTTAGTTCTTTCACGCCTTCGTCGAGTCGTTTAGCGTAGATGTTGCCTTTCTCAAGCTCGTTGATGAGCCCCTTGGTCTCGCAGGCGATTTTCAGATGCCAACACCGCTGGTAGTAATCAATCCGAGAATCTGTGCCTATCATGGCTGGGTCAAAAAGTTCGAACTCGCAATCAGCCGCACGCACGGTAAACTGCCATTAATCAGTCTATAGCGGAGTTGGTATTTTCTAATATCAAGTTCGTATTGTGACACTGGTGTGCTGTACGTGCAAACCGGCCACCACGATGTCGCCATCCGTCGTCAGCGGCAGTACAGGCCCGAGATTTAGGTCCAAGCCGATATTGAACACGCGTGTCGTGCTATTTTTAAACGCGAATTCCCGGTTCTCGTTTTCCGCATTGTGAAACGATGAAATATATGATTGAACGCTGCACTTGAGGGGAAACAGCCCGCTTGGGGCATTAGTATTCCGTACTGGATGCACCGGCGCCTCCCGTGATGCGGTCCCGACACCCACACTGCCATTAGTGTCAATCGTCAACGCCTTCGGTAAGGGGCCGATTTCGGCGGCACAGGCAAGACCGGCGCCCAGAAGGTATAGGCGTTCGATCATGCGTGACAAAATCAAGCTCGTTTCCAGCGCCGGTACCGGCCATTTCTATACCACGACCAAGAACAAGCGCCTGTAGACGGAAAAACTCGAATTCAAGAAGTACGATCCGGTCGTACGCAAGCACGTGATCTACAAGGAAGCAAAGATCAAGTAAGCGCGACGTCGCTGCAAATAAAAAAGGGCCGAAGTGGATTTCCGTTTCGGCCCTTTTTATTCAGTGAATATCGCCGCAGAGACGCAAAGCACGCAAAGGAGAGCAAGAACGAGCCAGCAATTCAGAAACGCGTACTCTGCGTTCCGGTCATGCCCGAAGACGCATGTACAGGGTTCCCGCGTCCCGATCCGATAATTGAGCCCAGGCACGCGCGTCACGGTACGCGCCGAGCCGCGTTCGATTTTTCTTTGCGCCTTTGCGGCTGTTTCTTTTCGCGTTCCTTGCTAGACCCGCTGATCCATCATCTGCTCGATGATGGGGGAGAGCACCAGTTCCATGGCAAAGCCCATTTTGCCGCCCGGCACCACGATGTTATTGCGCCGTGTCATGTACGAGCCGTGGATCATTTGCAGGAGATTAGGGAAATCGACACCGAATCGTTGCGGGTTGGTGAAACGGATCACCACTGCGCTTTCATCCGGCGTCGGAATATCACGCGCGATGAACGGATTCGAGGTGTCCACCAGAGGCACGCGTTGGAAATTGATATCCGTGCGTGAGAACTGCGGCGTAATGTAGTGCACGTAATCATACATGCGGCGCAGGATGGTGTCGGTCACGTCTTCCGGCCGATAGCCCCGTTGCGCTGTGTCGCGGAAAATCTTCTGGATCCACTCCAGGTTGACCACCGGTACCACGCCGATGAGCAGATCGACCCATTGGGCGGCGTCGGCAGCCTCGGTTTTGATACCGCCATGCAGACCCTCGTAAAACAGTAGATCGGTCCCCTTGGGGATGTCTTCCCAGGGCGTGAAGGTGCCGGGTTCCTGCTTGTAGGGCTCGGCTTCCTCTTCGTTGTGCAGGTAGTACCGCTTCTTGCCGGTGCCAGTCTCGCCGTAGGCCTGAAACAACTCCGCGATCTTGTCAAACAGGTTGGCCTCTGGCCCGAAGTGGCTCAGATTTTCGCCACGCTCTTCTGCCTCATGGATGGCGACCTTCATCGCCTTCCGGTCGTAGCGGTGAAAGCTGTCGCCTTCGACGACGGCGGAATTGAGACCGAGGCGCGTGAAGATGTGCTCGAAAGCAATCTTGACCGTGGTCGTGCCGGCGCCGGATGAACCGGTGACCGCAATGACGGGGTGTTTCTTGGACATACTCTTCTCCCTAGCTCAAAACTGACTGCTCAGCGGACCGGCGCAGAAACGTTACGGTTAGTCGTGGCGCTCGGGCATGTCCGCGCCGCGTACGTCTAATCCGGGAACGGCAAGCCACCGATCATGCCCTGGTGGCGTGCCCGCAGGCCGTGTTGTGCTTGTTGCGCCATTAACACCGCTTCAGGCGGAGTCGCAGGATTTCAGGCCGGGAATTTAGCCGACTCCGGCGCCGAATACCACCCACCGGCGGTCAAATCCGGTGTGCGCCGCCTGGTACCGGCAACCTGGCGCTTGAAATGCGGGCTGAAACTTGCTTTGCTACGCGCAGTCCGGGTATTTGGAAACCATCACGAACGCCGGAAATACAGGTCCGGCAAGAGGCAGGGTCGTGTACGATCTCGATCAGCAGGTCCTCAGAACAGACGTATCGGGTATGCCGCTTGAGTGGGTGTCGTACCGGGATGCCGTGCGGCTCTACCATCTAGGGCAGGTCTCCTACGCCTGCGGCACCGTGCTCTACCGGATTCATGGCGGTACCAACGCCCGCAGTGGTGAACGTAGCGTGATCGACGTGAATTCGATTATCGCAACCGAGGGCGACACGCATGCCCTGATCAAGGCGCGCGATAGCTATGTCCCGCCACTCAACAACCCGACACTGTTTTCGCGGGACGCAAACCTATGCCTGTATTGCGGTACGCGCTTTTCGAGCGCCGATCTATCCCGTGATCATGTTACGCCCTTAAGCTGCGGCGGCGTGGACGCGTGGAATAATGTGGTCACCGCCTGCAAGCGCTGCAACAATCACAAGGCCGGACGGACGCCGGAACAGGCCGGCATGGCGCTACTCGCGGTACCGTTTACACCCACCCATGCGGAATACGTCTATCTGCGCGGCCGCCGGGTTCTGACCGATCAGATGGAGTTCCTGCTCGCGCACTTTCCGCGCACCAGCCCCCTGCACGAGCGCATCGGCAAACGACCCTAAACGATACGAAAAAAGGGGACATGCTACTTTTTCTACGAACCAGTTCGAAAAAAAGGGGACATGCTATTTTTTCTACGAACCAGTTCGTCGAAGAAAAAATAGCATGTCCCCTTTTTTTCTTTATCTTTTCTCTAAGCTGTTGCAGGGGCGAGAGAAAAACTCGGCAGTTTCCTGGAGAAGTCACGCAAGGCCTGAATACCGGACGCCTCGGCCTGTTTGCACCAATCCTCGAGTGCCCGCACGAGATGCTCCTGCGTCGTCGCAGACCGGGTCCAGATCGACTGCAGGTTCTCCTTCATGGCGTAGACGGTCTGCAGACGCTGATTGCGCTGCAACAGCTCTTGCAGCCAGTTCTTGCTGACGTCGTCGAGCAGCCGGGTTTCCCGCGATAATAAACGCCGCGCGCGTTTCATCAGCGTCCAGGTGTCGCGATCGTGTCGATCGACCTGACGCAGTTCTTCCTTGTATACGGTACCCATGACCTCGCGCGCGAAGCGGGCCATGACGTGAAAGCGGCTGCCGATCACGGCGCGCACGGTATCCAGATCGCAGCGCTGCTTGGCCTCGTCGATGACCAGTACCGGTGCCACCTTCTTGACCCGCGCCAGCCCCAGGGCGCTGAGGCCGCGGATATAGCTCCAGCCGAGATCGAATTCCCAGCGACGGGTGGAAAACTTCGCCGAACTTCCGAACGCATGGTGGTTATTGTGCAGCTCCTCACCGCCAATAATGACTCCCCAGGGCACGATGTTGCGGCTGGCGTCGCCGACCTCGTAATTGCGGTAGCCCCAGTAGTGACCGATGCCGTTGATGACGCCGGCGGCCCAGAACGGAATCCAGATCATTTGCGTCGCCCAGATCGCGAGGCCGGCGACGGCGCCGAAACAGAAAACATCGATCACCAGCATCAGGATCAGGCCAAGCGAGGCATGCCGGGCGTAGAGGTTGCGCTCGAGCCAGTCGTCCGGTGTCTTGAAACCGTATTTTTCCAGCGTCTGCGCATTGTTGGCCTCGCGCCGATAGGCGAAGGCGCCGAGCCAGAGGATGCGGTGTATACCCATTTGTTGCGGGCTATGCGGGTCCTCCGGCGTTTCCACTTTGGCGTGATGTTTACGATGTACCGCCACCCATTCCTTGGTGGTGATACCCGTGGTCAGCCAGAGCCAGAAGCGAAAAAAGTGGCTGACGATCGGGTGCAGGTCGAGGGCCAGGTGCGCCTGATGACGGTGCAGGAAGATCGTCACGCTGGCGATGGTGATATGCGTTAATGCGAGCGCGATGAGTGCGTAGCCCCACCATGGGAGCTGAAAGACGGCGTGTAGTATCACTGCAATGAGACCTCTGGAAAGTGATGGTCGACGAGCCTGGAAATGGCTGCACGAGGCGGCGGTGGACCTGTCTTCGATATCGGTCCGGCCGGGTTGCTTATCTATATATAGGAGTTAGCGGCTGAGATTACAAGGGCGTGCCGGTAGGCGGCGTAAGCGCCCGGTTTTACCGGGGTCTGTCGTCCCGCCCACAGCGGAAAACGCCGCGCGCCAGGCAAAAAAAAGCCCACCGTGAGGTGGGCTTTTCATTTGCGCGTGACTCTCGCTTACGGACGAACGTAGGCGTAGCCTTCCTGCTGCAGTTTAGCGATTTCCGCCACACCGCTGGGCACGATGTCGCTGGCTTCGTCGACGTCATAGAGATCGCTCTTGACGTTGATCTTCTTGCCGCGGATCGTGTTGGCGCAGATGTTGAATTTGATGCCCTGATCCTTCAGGTTGGTGACCTTCTGCTGGAAGTTGGGATTGTTGTTGGCCAGCTCGAGGACCTTGTAGCCCTTACCGTGCATAACGACACGCAGATCCAGATTCTCTTTGCCCACGGCATTGATGTGATTCTGGATGTTGCGCAGCGCGCCGCCGATACGCTTTTCGTTATCGTAGTTGATGTGGTAAGCCACTTTCTGCTTGCCATAGCCGCTGGCCATAGCATTACCGGCCACCAAGGCCACCATTGACATCATGAGTACTGCGATCAACTTCTTCATATAGCCCTCCAGTCGAATTCTAGAACGAATAATAATAATTAAAATATAGAGTTAGACCTGAATATAGGCCCACCCCTGATGTTGGCGCCGCATGAGCTGCGCCACAGCAGAGTCGATCACGACGGCCTCCGGCAGCAGTCGCGCGGTAAACCCACGCTCCTTGCGGAGTCTGTCGATAGAGTTCTGACATGCGACGAACACCAGATTGTCGTAGCGTTCGTACATGCGCCGAATGCGATCCTGGAACGGCGACGAGCCCACGCGCAACAGATCGAGACCGCCACCGTTGGTAATGATCTCCACCCGCGCCGACTGGTTCGTCTGCGCATAGAAGCGTAAGAGATTCTCCGCCTCATCCAGGACTTCGGTCATGACTTCGTGGTCACCGCTGTTGAGGTGCAGAACGACTTTCTGTAACGCGCGGCTGGGTGCGCTGGCCGGCGCGTCGATCGCGGCCGCAAGCTCGGGCGCCTTGGGTTGGTGTAATACCCAACCCAGCACGATGCCGATGCCCAACACCAGCCCGGCGACTGCCTTGAGTCCGACAGGCTGACGCGCGCCTTGGCTTGCGCCGCTGCGGTCGGGCGCCGACGGGACCTCGGCGAATGCCGTTTGCACCAGGTCGCGGACCTTGCGAAGTTCACAAACACGTCGATTCAACACCTCATCCTCATGGATGCGGGTGAAAACCTGGCCTTTCTCGTCCGCCGTCAACTCATTGTCGACAAAGGCGTTCAGAAATTCGTCCGAAAGTCTCTCTTTGTTGTTCATTTGACTCTCCTGAAGCGAGCTCCCTCGGCAGGTGCCTTCTGATCGAAGTCGCGCAGCAGTCGTGTGCGCAGCGCATTGTGGGCACGGCAGAGACGACTCATAACGGTACCGATCGGAATCACCAAAATTTTTGCTACCTCTGAATACGTGAAACCTTCCAGGTCCACCAGTGTGACCACTTCGCGCTGTCCGACCGGCAAACGATAAATGGCCTCGCGCACCTTGTTCACGAGCCGCTGCTCGTCGTGTTCGGTTTCCGGCGTCGACTCGTGCAGCAGCGTGACATTGTCGATGTCTTCGGTCTGCTGCCGCTGCCGCAGGTAATCCCGCCAGCAGTTGGTCAGGATGCTGAATAACCAGGTATCCAGTACCTTGGGGTCACGCAATTTGCGCACGCCCTTGAGCGCTTTGGCCAATGCCTCCTGCGTCAGATCGTCGGCGACGGCCGGATTACGCGACCAGGCATACGCCATGCGATACAGGCGCGGACGGCTCGCTTCGAGCCGCTTCAGCAGATCTCTCGACTGGCAATAGCGTTTAACGGGATTCATAGTCACATTTAACTTGTCTGCCGTGATTTAGACGGCGGGTCGCCCAGTTTATTCCAAAATATTTTCCACCGCCGCGGATCACCCCATCGCGCCGCGGGTTCGGGCGACGGATTCACCTGATTTGTGTGGGGGTTTGCGTCGGCGTGACGTAATGTGGCGCTGATTCGGCAAATGTCATCGGTGCAACTGATAGTTGCGCTGGTGACGTCCGCCTCGCCGGCATGGGCACCGCCGTTTATGGCAAGCAGACAGAAGGTGATGCGGAAAGACGGTGTGACCGGCATAAGTGGACGGTCGGCCGGTGTGCTTAGCGGGCGCGGTAGACGATGCGGCCCTTGGACAGGTCGTAGGGCGTCAGTTGCACGGTCACCTTGTCGCCGGTGAGAATGCGAATGTAATGTTTGCGCATCTTGCCGGAGATATGCGCGGTCACCACGTGACCATTTTCCAGTTCGACCCGGAACTGGGTATTCGGGAGGGTTTCAACAACGGTACCCTCCATTTCAATGTGATCTTCTTTCGCCACTACGTCGATTGTCCTCGCAAGAAATGCTCACTACAGGCCCCGGTGGGGTCGAGCGCGTGCGTATCATGCCCCAAGTGGCAGGGTCGGTAAAGCGCTCGCGCAAGGGCCGATCGGGTTGTGTGTCGGCAGTTATGGGACCCCACCAGGAAGGTGGGATCCAGTTACGGGGTAAAGGTAACCCAGCGACCGCTCTGGTAGGCCTCCAGCGGCCGGTAGTTGGCCTTATAGGCCATTTTCGGGCTCTCTTCGATCCAGTAGCCGAGATAGAGCCACTCGAGCTCGTGTTCGCGTGCGTATTCGATGAGCCAAAGGATCGCGTGCACTCCCAGTGCCCGGTCGGTGACATCCGGGTCGAAGAAGGTGTACACCGCAGACAGACCGTCCGGCAGCACATCGACGACGGCGACGCTAACGAGTTCGCCGGGATCGGCGGCATCATCGATTGCATCCTCACCGGCCCATTTCGCCGGCTGTCTACGGAACTCGAAAAACCGCGTGTCCGTATGCCGGCTGACGAGGAAGTCCATGTATTTCTTGGGGTCCGGATCATTCATGCTGCCGTCGGGGTGTCGTTTGGTCTGATAACGTAAATAGAGACTGAAGTGCTCGCGACTGAAAACCGGTCCGCACTCGCGACAATAGAGGTCCTGATTCTTGCGCCGGGTGCGCCGCTGGCTGCGGTTCGGGCGGAATTGTGCGATGGGGATGCGTACCGGCACGCAGGCTTGGCATTCCTGACAATGGGGTCGATAGATCAGATCGCCACTGCGGCGAAAACCCTGACGCATGAGCGCGCTGAAAAGGTGATTGCTGATGCGGTGCTGCGGGTCGACAAACATCGTGCAGGCCAGCCGATCGGGCAGGTAGCTGCACAGGTGCGGCATGGACAAATACAGGTTGGGGCGCGGCTGTCGGGTGGTCATTGGTCAATCCGCAGGTTGGTGTCGAATTCCCACTCACCCATTTTATCAGGATAGCGTAGTGCCGCATCCAGGCGGCGCAAAAACTCTGCCCGCTCCACTTCAACGGCGCCGAGGCGGCTGAGATGGGCGGACGGCATTTGGCAGTCGATGAAATGAAACTGCCATGCCCGCAGTTGCTGTACCAGATGCACCAGCGCCACCTTGGATGCGTCGCTGGCGCGGTGAAACATGGACTCACCACAGAAAGCACGTCCGGTGGTGACACCGTACAATCCTCCGGCCAGGGTTTTATCGCGCCAACACTCGACCGAATGTGCCAGCCCCATTTCGTGCAGCCTGACATAGGCATCGATCATATCGCCGGTGATCCAGGTCCCCGGCGCTTCCCGGTCGTCCCGCGGCTGCGCGCAAGCGTGGATCACGCGCTCGAAACATTGATCCATGGTCACACGAAAACGTTGCTGTCTTATAGTCTTGCGTAGACTCTGCGACACCTTGAGCTGGTCGAGAAAAAGCAACGTACGTTTTTCCGGGGACCACCACAGGATCGGTTGCCCGTCGCTGTACCAGGGAAAGATGCCGTTGCGGTAGGCTTCGATGAGCCGCTCCGGCCGCAGATCGCCGCCAATGGCCACGAGCCCTTCCGGCGAGGCGGCATCCACCGACGGGAAACGAATATCATCCAGGTCATGCGACAGCAGAAACATTAGCGCATCCCCTTACGAAATGGAGAGTGCGCGTCCAATGCGCGCATGTAGTGTCCTACACCCACCCGTTCCTGGTCCAGAAATTCGGCCACCGCCTGGAAGAACTCCGGGTGATCCAGCCAATGCGCCGAAAAGGTCTCCGTGGGCAGCAGGCCGCGGCTCAGTTTGTGCTCACCCTGGGCGCCGGCCTGGAATTCCTTGAGTCGATGACGGATGCAGTATTCGATCGCACTGTAATAGCAGGTCTCGAAGTGCAGGCTGTGGAAGTCCTCGCGCGCACCCCAGTAGCGGCCGAACAGCGCGTTTGCGCCGCGCAGATTTAGCGCACCCGCCACCCACTGGCCACGATGTTCCGCCATGGCCATGACCACATTTTCACCCATACGCTCGCCGAGCGTATGAAAGAACTGTTTCGTCAGATACGGCGTTGCGCCGTGACGATGAATCGTCGCCAGATAGAATTCGTAAAAGGTGTCCCAATGCTGTGGGCCGAGGTCGCCGCCGGGGCGCAGCTTTACCTGGACGTCTGCCTCATGCACGCGGCGCCGTTCACGCTTGATCTTTTTACGCTTCGCCGCCGAGAACGCGGCCAGATAGGCGTCAAAGTCCTCATAATCGTTGTTGAACCAATGAAACTGATGACCGACGCGACGCAGGAACCCGTGCCGGGCGAGTCGATCACTGGTCGATTTTGGTGTGAACAACCAGTGCAGCGACGAGCCGCCCGCGGATTTTACGAACTCGAGGGTGCCTTGGATCAGGGTCTCCTCGACGGCGTCCCGATCCGCGGCGGGGGCCACAAGCACCCGTGTGCCCGGTACTGGCGTAAAAGGCACTGCGGCGACGAATTTCGGGTAATAGGCGATACCGGCACGGTAGTACGCGTTTGCCCAGGCCCAGTCGAATATGTACTCGCCGTAGGAATTCCATTTTCGGTACAGGGGCACAGCGCCGACGAGTTCACTCTCGTCGTAAAGCGCGACGTGTCTCGGCTCCCAGCCACGCTGCCGGGACAGACAGCCGCTTGTCTCCAGGCTGTGGAGAAATTCATGACGCAGAAACGGATTCTCGTCGCCGGCAATGTGGTTCCAGGCCGCCGGTGAGATCTCGGAGAGCGTATCGACAATCATGGTCCGCATACGAAAAAGTGTATCACTTCGAGCGCGTTACGCAGGCGTGAGTTTTGCTTAATCCGGGGCTTTGCTCCAAAATACCGCCTCCACATAAGCGTTAAAAATCATGAATCTGCACGAGTATCAAGCCAAGGCCCTGTTCAGCGAGTACGGGATCGCGGTACCGCCGGGTAAGCCGGCCTTTTCGGTACGCGAGGCGCTCGCGGTCGCCGCCGAGTTGGGGGGTGACGAGTGGGTCGTCAAGGCGCAGATTCATGCCGGCGGTCGCGGCAAGGCCGGGGGTGTGCGAAAGGCGCACGGCCAGGACGCCCTGGAAGCCGCCGTGGATGCGCTGATCGGGTCGCGCCTGGTGACCCATCAAACCGGTCCGCAGGGCCAACCCGTGGATCGTATGCTCATCGAGCAGCCTTGCCCGGTGGCGCGTGAACTCTATCTGGCCTGTCTGGTCGATCGGCGACACGAACGGGTTGCGTTTATCGCGTCGAGTGAGGGCGGCATGGATATCGAGGAGGTTGCCGCGCGCTCGCCCGAAAAGATGATGCGCCTGCTGATCGATCCCGTCGTTGGTTTGCAGGCCTACCAATGCCGGCGTGTTGCGTTTGCATTCGGTCTGGATGCAAAACAGGCCGCAGCCCTGACAAAAATCATGTTCGGCGTTTATCGGCTGTTTGTGGCGCGCGACCTGAGTCTGGTCGAGATCAATCCACTGGCGGTGACACAGACCGGTGAACTGGTCGCCCTGGATGCCAAGATCAACATCGATGAAAACGCCTTGTATCGACAGAAGGCGACCGAAGATTTACGCGATCCCTCGCAGGAGGATGCCAAGGACCATAAGGCGCGTCAGTTCGGGCTCAATTACATCGCACTCGACGGCGATATCGCGTGCATGGTCAACGGTGCCGGCCTGGCCATGGCGACCATGGATTTGATCAAATTGCACGGCGGGCGTCCCGCGAACTTCCTCGACGTCGGCGGGGGTACGACCACGGATAAGGTGGCGGAGGCGTTCAAGCTGATTCTTTCCGACGCGAATGTGAAAGTCATCCTGGTGAACATCTTCGGCGGTATCGTGCGTTGTGATTTGATTGCCGAAGGCATCGTCTCGGCCATCCGCGAAGTGGGTATCTCAATTCCGGTGGTCGTGCGCCTGGAAGGTACGAACGTGGAACGGGGACGCGCACTGCTGGCCGAGAGCGGCCTGCATATCATCGCTGCAGAAGGTCTTACCGAAGCGGCGCAAACAGCGGTGGCGCAGGCCCAGACGGCCTGATGCGCCTGGCGCAATGGCAAATCGCAGCACGTGTCGCTCCGGGAACGGGTCATCATGAGTATTCTGGTTAACAAACAAACCAAGGTCATCTGCCAGGGCTTCACCGGCAAACAGGGCAGCTTCCACTCCGAGCAGGCCATCGCCTACGGTACGAATCTGGTGGGCGGTGTGACGCCCGGTAAGGGTGGCGATGAACATCTGGGTCGACCCGTATTTAACACGGTGCAGGAGGCCGTGGATGCCACCGGTGCCGATGCGACCATGATCTACGTACCGGCCCCGTTCGCCGCCGATGCCGTGCTCGAGGCTGCGGACGCCGGCATCGACACCATCGTGTGTATCACCGAAGGCATCCCGGTGCTGGAAATGCTCAAGGTCAAGGCGGTCCTGGCGCATCATGACGCGTATCTGATCGGACCCAATTGCCCGGGCATCATTACGCCCGGCGAATGCAAGATCGGCATTATGCCGGCGGCCATTCATGCGCCAGGCACCATCGGAATCGTGTCACGCTCCGGCACCTTGACCTACGAGGCGGTGCATCAGACCACCGCGGTCGGTCTGGGTCAGAGCACGTGCGTGGGAATCGGCGGCGATCCAATTCATGGCATGGATTTTATCGATTGTCTTGAGTTGTTCGAACAAGACCCGGCAACGAAGGGCATCATTCTGGTCGGTGAGATTGGCGGTACCGCAGAGCAGGAGGCCGCGGATTTCATCAAGCACCATGTGACCAAGCCGGTGGTGGGTTATATCTCCGGTGTCACCGCACCGCGCGGCAAGCGCATGGGCCATGCCGGTGCCATCATCACCGGTGGCGAAGGTGACGCAGAAGAAAAATTCCGCGCACTCGAAGACGCCGGTTGTGCCGTTGCGCGCTCGCCGGCGGAAATGGGCGCGCAGATGCGTGCCGCCCTGCAATAATGGCCGCCGCCCTCAAGATTGCGATTGCGCAGCTTAATCTTCTCGTCGGTGACGTCCGCGGCAACACCGATGAATGTTTGCAGGCGATCACGCGGGCACGTGATGTCCTGGCCTGCGATCTTATTATCTTTCCCGAGCTGACACTGACCGGGTATCCGCCCGAAGACCTGCTGCTGCGACCAGGTTTGATCGACCAGGTCGAGGCGGGTATGCGGCGGTTCATCGCCGGTGTGCAGGGTATCGATGCCGTTGTCGGCTATCCCCTGCGTGAGGCTACGGGTCTCTATAATGCCGCCTCGTTGGTGCGGGACGGGGCTGTGCTTGCGACCTACCGCAAACATTTATTGCCCAACTATGGTGTGTTCGATGAAGCACGCTACTTCGACGTCGGCAGTGAGCCCTGCGTGGTGGACGTCAAGGACATACCGATCGGCATTACCATTTGCGAGGATCTCTGGGAACCGGGTCCAACGCGCGCGGCCTGCGCCGCGGGCGCGCGCCTGATCGTCAACCTGAATGCCTCGCCCTATCATTTGGAGAAGGGTCACGCGCGCGAGGAGGCGGCCGCGGCACGGGCAGAGGAGAACGGTGTGCCGGTGGTCTATGTCAATCTCATTGGCGGGCAGGATGAGCTCGTTTTCGATGGCGCATCGTTCGTCATCGACGCCCGCGGGCAGTTGATGCAACAGTATCCGCCCTTTGTGAGCGACATCTTTGTGGCTGAATTCAGTCCCGCTGACCCGCCGGCACCCGTGCCGGCGACCATACCGGTGACGATGAATATCGAGGAAAGCGCGTACCGGGCGATTGTGCTTGGCGTGCGTGACTATATCGAAAAGAATCACTTCCGCGGTGTCGTCCTGGGTCTTTCCGGAGGGATCGACTCGGCGCTTACCCTGGCCATCGCCGTTGATGCCATCGGTGCAGAACGTGTCGAGGCGGTCATGATGCCGTCCCGATACACCGCGGACATGAGTGTCGAAGATGCCAGGAGTGAAGCGGAGGCGCTGGGAGTGAACTATCGGGTCATCTCCATCGAACCCATGTTCAACGCATTTCTCGAAGGTCTCGCGGATGAGTTCGCCGGTTTGCCGCCCGATACCACCGAAGAAAATATACAGGCCCGCTGCCGGGGCGTATTGTTAATGGCGATCTCGAATAAACAGCGCAAGATTCTGCTGACTACCGGCAACAAGAGCGAGATGGCTGTAGGTTACGCCACCTTGTACGGTGACATGGCGGGCGGCTTCGCCGCCATCAAGGATGTGTCCAAGACCCTCGTCTATCGTCTCGCGGCCTATCGTAACTCGGTTGCCCCGGTGATCCCGGCGCGGGTTCTCGAGCGGCCGCCGTCCGCGGAACTGCGTCCCGATCAGACGGACGTGGATTCCTTGCCGCCGTATGACGTGTTGGACCCGATCCTCGAGATGTATGTCGAAGAGGATCGTTCCGCGATCGACATCGTCGCGGCCGGATTCGATTCCGGCGCCGTCAAACAGGTGATCAAGTTGGTCGATCGGAACGAATACAAACGGCGCCAGGCGGCCCCCGGCGTGCGCATTACCCGCCGCGCGTTCGGCCGCGACCGCCGTTACCCGATTACCTCGGGCTTCGACAACACTCAGGGAATCAGCGAGATCGAATGATTTCCGCCAGTGGGCGGCGGGGCGTTGGTTCCGGCAATTCCGCCGGATAGCCGATCGCGAGCAGGGCCACCGGCGTCAGTTCAGTTTCGATGTCGAGTGCGGTGCGCACCTGCGCCTCGTCGAAACTACCCACCCAGGCCGATGCCATGCCGGCGGCCACCACCGCCAGCTGCGCGTAGGTCGCGGCAATCGTCGCATCCTGCACGGAATAGAGCGTGCTGCCGCGCGCGCCGTATTTTTCTGCCGAGCGCGCAGGATCCGCGCAGAAAACTACACAAACGGGCGCCTCGGCGACAAAGGTCTGGCCGTGCGCGGCATCGCTCAATGCTTTGCGGTCGGCGGTCGTGGTGCACACGATCATTTTATACGCCTGCAGGTCGCCGGCGGAGGGGGCGGCGCAGGCCATCTCCAGAATCGCATTCAGTTTTTCCGCCTCGACCGCCATGTCGGTCTGGTACTTGCGCACCGAATGCCGCCGCCGCACTGTCTCAAAAAAGTCCCACATCCTATTGCGCTCCGGTTGGTTGCCGCAATCGCGCGTGTTTAGCCGCTGGTATCCGTGAGATAGGTGCTGTTCGGAAAATTGAGTTTGAGTACGCGGCGGGAATCATGAGCGAGCCGAGGTAAACCCATAAGGTCGTAGGCCTGGGCCATGATCCCGAGGGCATCCTCTACCGCGGGCGCGTTCTGGAAGTGCTTGATCACATATTTGCAGCGATTGACCGCCGCAACATAGGCGCCCCGTTCGAGATAATACCGTGCGACGTTAACGTCATGCCGGCCCAGAATATTAAGCAGATACACCATGCGGTCTGTGGCATCCGGCGCGTATCGGCTTTCGGGGTAACGTGTCACCAGGTCACGAAAGGACTGAAATGCGAGTTGCGCCGCTTTCGGGTCACGCTCGCTCAAGATTTCCTCACCGCCGAGACGATCGAGAATCTGTCGCTTCATGTTGAAGTGCGCGAGACCTTTCAGGTAATACGCATAATCGACGTTGGGATGAGTCGGATGCAAGCGGATGAACCGATCCGCGGCGGTGATTGCCGATTCCGGCTCGCCATATTTGTAGTACGCATAGCCGACGGAAAGCTGCGACTGTTGGGCAAATCGGCCGTAGGGAAAACGCGCTTCGAGCTGTTCGAAATGTTCGATGGCGGCTTCGAAGTCGCCTTTGTCCAGAGCCTGCTTGCCGACCTCATAGAACTGCTGCGCCGACCAGTTCTTGGTGGCATCTTCGTCTTTGGGCAGCCATTTACAGCCCGCGACTACAAGCACAAGCATGAGAGAGAGAAAAAGGGCGGGAACTCGCATTCTGATTTCTGGACGGCGGTTGGTTATGATTACCAAGCATAACCTGATTCCATGGTGCGGTGAAGGCACCGCACGCGAGACATGATGGTGGGACCTGAAGACGCAGACAAGATCAGTATGTGTGTCGTGCCCGGCGCTGCCGGTCAGCGCCTGGATCAGGCGTTGGCGAGCATGTTGCCGGAGTATTCCCGTTCCCAACTGCAGCAGTGGATCAAGGACGGTGTTGTCCGCCTGGACGCAACAACACCGAAACAGCGGCACCGCTTGCAGGGGCGGGAAGTGATCGAGATCGCCGTGCCACCGCCCATCGAACGACCCTGGTTGCCGCAGCAGTTGCCGTTGAACATCCTTTATCAGGACGATGATCTAATTGTGCTGAACAAGCCGGCCGGTATCGTCGTGCATCCCGGTGCCGGTAACCCGGACGGTACCCTGTTGAATGCGTTATTGCATCACGATCCGTCACTCGCGCGAGTGGCCCGTGCCGGCATCGTGCACCGCCTCGACAAAGACACTTCGGGCCTGTTAGTGGTAGCGCGCAACGACGTCGCGCGCCGTTCGTTGACGGAACAGTTGGCCGCGCGCAGTGTGCGGCGCGTGTATCTGGCGGTGGTCCGCGGCGTGATAATCGCCGGTGGCTCAGTAGACGCACCGGTTGGCCGCCATTCGCGGGATCGGGTACGCATGGCGGTCACGGCACGCGGCCGTCCGGCAGTGACCCACTATCGTGTCGCGGCGCGCTATCGTGCGCATACCTTGGTGCGTGTGACCCTGGAAACCGGGCGCACGCATCAGATTCGCGTGCACTTGGCGCACGCGGGCTTTCCCATTGTCGGTGACCCGGTGTATGGCGGTCGGCTCTTCGTGCCAGCGGAGGCGAGTGAGACTCTGGTGGGCGCGTTGCGCGGGTTTCGGCGCCAGGCATTGCACGCCGAACAACTGGGGTTGGTGCATCCCGTGTCGGGTGAGGCGATGGAATGGTCCACCGCGCCGCCGGAGGATTTCCAGTGTCTCATCGACGCGCTTGCGGCAGACGCCGCCGGGGCGGCCACAGCTGATGGTAAGCGTGATGCCGGATTCTAGTTACATCGTCGCGGATTGGCCCGCGCCGGCGGGTGTGCGCGCCGTGTCCACGACGCGCGTGGGCGGTGTCAGCCGTCCCCCCTATGACGCATTCAACCTCGCCGACCACGTCGGCGATACACCCGAGGCCGTGGCCGAGAATCGCCGGCGGCTGATGGTGGATCTTGACCTGACGCATTCACCGCTGTGGTTGCGCCAGGTGCACGGTGCCAGCGTGGTCAATGCTCGCACGGCGGCCGTAGCCGTCGGAGCCGATGGCAGCTTTTGTGACGGATCGGGTGCGGTATGCGCCGTATTGACGGCGGATTGTGTGCCGATTCTGTTGTGCGACCGCGACGGGCGCCGCGTCGCCGCCCTGCATGCCGGCTGGCGCGGCCTCGCCCGTGGCGTCATCGAGGCCGGTGTCGCCGCCATGGCCCAAGATGGCGTCGACCTCATGGCCTGGCTGGGACCGGCCATCGGACCCCGGGCCTTTGTCATTGGCGAGGATGTGCGTGCCGCCTTCACGATACAAGACAGTGACGCCGCGGCGGCATTTGCCGCCGCCGGGGAAAACGGTCGCTGGCATGCCGATCTGTTTGCGCTCGCGCGCATGCGACTGCGCCGCTGTGGCGTGCAGGCAATCTATGGACAGGATCGCTGTACCTACACACATCCGCAGGAGTTCTTCTCCTATCGACGTAACGGCCAATGCGGTCGCATGGCCTCGCTGATTTGGATTGATTAGACCAAGGCATTCGGTATGATGCGCGCTTTCATTACCCATAAATAACCACCATGTCCCTGCTGATCTGGATCCTGGTTTTCACGGCCTTGGGCGCGTTGGTTGGTGCGCTCGCCGCGTCCGGCGTGCTGCTGTTATCGTCGGCCACGATTTCCCGTCTGCTGCCGCGCCTGGTCAGTTTCGCTATCGGCAGCTTGCTGGGAGCCGCGTTCCTGGGCCTGATACCCCACGCCATGGCGGGTACCGATCTGGCCGGTACGCACCGGATCACGGCGGTGATCCTCATCGGCGTGTTGATCTTCTTTCTGCTCGAGAAGATGCTGCTCTGGCGGCACTGTCATTCCGCACACTGCGAGGCCCATGGCGTAGACCTCGAGGCCGCACAGAAGAGTGCTACCGGAACCATGATTCTCATCGGCGACGGCATTCATAACCTGGTCGACGGGGTGTTGATCGCCGCGGCCTTTCTCACGGATATTCACCTCGGCATCGTGACGACGTTTGCGGTGATCGCGCACGAGGTACCGCAGGAGTTGGGTGATATCGCCATTCTGCTGCATAGTGGTTACGCCCGCGCCAGGGTCTTGGTATTGAATTTGTTGTCGAGCCTGACGACTCTGGTGGGCGGCGTGGCGGCGTTTTTCGTACTGTCGTGGGCCGAAAGCGCAACTCCCTATGTGCTTGCGATCGCGGCGGCGAGCTTTATTTATATCGCGATGGCGGATTTGCTTCCGGATCTACACCAACGCCTCGAGGCACGCGCGACCGCTGAGCAGATGACGTTGATCCTTCTGGGTATTGGATTGGTCTATATGGTGCACTCAACCTTGCATTGAGTGCGTCCAGCTACATGACTTGATAACCGTTGCGACGCAGACGTTCGATTTCATCCGGCCCAAACGGTACGATTTCAATGAACGGTGGAACGTCATCGTCATTCATGTTCCTGCTCCGCATCATCGTTCGGCACATCTTGACCTCGATGAATCCACGCCCGTCGAGTACCGCCGCGCGGTCAACGATATCCTTGAACTTCGCGTAATTCTCATTCGCAAAGAATTCCACTTCCGGCCCGTGCAGGACCAGGGCGACGACGGGTAATTTGCCGGTCAGGTCCGGCGCACTGTCGGCGATCTTATCGGCCCGTTCCAGCATGGTCCGCAGCTCGTCCTCGGTGTGCACGCTGATATCGAACACGTAGCGAGTGTCGAGAAGCTCCGGATTTGCCTGCTCCTGACGCAGGGCAACTTGCGGCTTTGCGGTTTGGAGGCTGACGGAGGTGCTGGCGAACCAGTAGCCGGCGCCGAGAACAAAGATAGCGGCAAGCAATACGAATGTGAGTCGTAACATGATTGTAAGACGAGTAGCCCGGTATTTTTAATCCTATGTGAAGCGCATGGAGAGGTCGACGGCATGCAAGTGCTTGGTCAGCGCGCCCACGGAAATGAAATCCACACCCGTCTCGGCGATGGCGCGGATATTGACGAGTGTGATATTGCCCGAGGCCTCGAGCTTTGCGCGCCCGCCGCTCTCCTTGACCGCATCGCGCAGAGTATCCTGGTCAAAATTATCCAGCAGTATGCGTCGCGCGCCGGCCGCCAGCGCCTCGCGCAGCATGGTCAGATCTTCGACCTCCACTTCGAGCGTCACGCCGGCGGGTGTGGACGCCACTGCCCGGGTGACCGCCTGAGTGAGTGAACCCGCCGCGATGATATGATTCTCCTTGATGAGGACGCCGTCATGCAGGCCGAGGCGATGATTGTGTCCGCCGCCACAGCGCACCGCATATTTCTGTGCCGTGCGCAGTCCCGGGATGGTTTTACGTGTATCGAGTATTTGCGCGCCCGTACCGGTCACGGCGTCGGCGTAGGTGCGCGTCACTGTGGCCGTGCCGGAGAGGGTCTGGAGAAAATTCAATGCCGTGCGTTCAGCGGTCAGGATTCCCCGCGCCGATCCCGCCAGTTCACACAAGACCGTCTCCGCGGCGACGCGATCACCGTCCCGCGCCTGCCAGCGGATGGTGATATCCGCATCGATCTGGCGAAATACTTCGTCGAACCATGCGGTGCCACAAACCACGGCATCCTCGCGGCTTAATACCTGCGCGCTTGCTGTTGCGTCGACCGAAATCAGGTCGGCGGTCAGATCGCCGGTACCGACGTCCTCGGCTAATGCCGCCTGGACTTGTGCCCGCAGTTCCATGGCATCGATTTCATTGCTGGTCATGATCGCGGAATTCCCCGGTCGGCAAGCACGCGGTTTAGTCTACGGCGTGTTTCGCGAAATATTCCCGCGTCAAACGGAACACGACCGGGCTTAACAACACCAGCGCCAGTAGATTCGGGATCGCCATGAAGGCCAGGGTGACATCCGCGATGTTCCAGATGAGATCGAGGCTCGCGACAGCACCGATCAACACCGCCACGACCCATAGATGACGGAACCAGACAATCGCGCGCACCCCGAGCAGAAACTCCACGCAGCGCTCGGCATAGTAGGCCCAACCGATCATGGTCGTGAAGGCGAATACGATCAGGCCGAAGGTCACAACGAAATCGCCCACACCGGGCAGCCCCAGGCTGAAGGCTTCCGCCGTCAGGGCCGCACCCGTCTTACCGTTCTGCCATGCGCCGGTGGTGACCAGTACCAATGCGGTCATGGTGCACACGATAATCGTATCAATGAAGGTCCCGAGCATCCCGACCAGGCCCTGACGCACCGGGTCGGTGGTGCGCGCGGCGGCGTGCGCGATGGGCGCGCTGCCCAGGCCGGCCTCGTTGGAGAACATGCCGCGGGCGACACCGTATTGTATCGCCAGCATTACACCGGCGCCGGCGAAGCCGCCTACCGCCGCAGTGCCGGTAAAGGCATCGCTGATGATATGCATGATGCCGGCAGGCACCCGTTCGTAATTCACGATCAGTATGACGAGCGCACCGGTGACGTAGATTACACCCATGATCGGCACCAGCTTTTCGGCCACGGCAGCGATGCGCCGAATACCACCGATAATCACCGCGTACAGCAGGGTCATCATGATCAACCCACTGACCCAGTGCGGCAGGCCCATGGACGTCTCGACGGCGCGCGCAACCGAGTTGGACTGCACGGTATTGCCGATGCCGAACGCGGCAATGGCACCGAACACGGCGAAGGCGCCGCCGAGCCAGGCCCAGCGCCGGCCGAGCCCGTTCCTGATGTAGTACATGGGGCCGCCGACATAGACGCCACGGGCATCCTTTTCGCGATAGCGCACGGCGAGCACGGCCTCGGCATACTTGCTCGCCATGCCCACCAGCGCCGTGACCCACATCCAGAATACGGCGCCGGGACCGCCCAGGTAGATGGCGGTGGCGACACCGGCGATGTTGCCGGTGCCGATGGTGGCCGACAGAGCCGTCATCAACGCCTGGAACGGGGTGATCTCGCCTTCGCCTTTCTGCTCCTTGTGTTTGCGGCCGGCGGCCAGCATACGAAAGCCATAAAACAGACGGCGTACCGGGACGAAACGCAGGCCTACGGTGAGATAAATTCCAGTACCGAGCAGCAGGATCAGCATGACCGGCGTCCACAGGTAGCCGGAGAGTGTGGTCAGAAGTTCGTTAAGCCGGTCCACAGGCGCCCCCGTTGGCATAGGTTTATTGTCGAGTTGTCGTGGCCAGGCATTATTGTAACGCGAAACCGGAATTCGCGATGCAGTCGCGAAGATTTGGTAGTGGTTCAGTTTATCTCTGCGTCGCGCGCCGTCCGGGCCCCTCCGCCGCACTTAATCGCGCTACATCCCTGTAGCGCTCGAATCGCGGCCTTGCACTTTGCTGTCCCTGTGGCGCGCAAGGCCGGACGACGCTTGGCGGGGCCACCGCCGGCGCGAGCGGCGAACTGAATCATTAGCGAAGATTTCAGTTGCCGTCAGGCCTGGGCCGCAAGCCGCAGGCCGGCGAAGATGTGTCGTTTTTCCGCGGTATAGAAATTGCGAAAGGTCGGTCGCCGGACGGCCGCGCAGGTATGCATGCTGCCGCCGCGCAGGCTGAAGTGGTGATCGTCGAACCACGGCGTCGAATAGCTCGCATAGGGAAACGCCTCGAAGCCCGGATATGGATAGAAGGCATTGTTGCACCATTCCCAGGCACGCCCGCTCGAGGACCACAGTGCTGCGTCGCGCGTGACCGCGTGTTCCCACTCTTGCTCATGTGGCAAGCGGCAGCCGGCATAGGCGGCGAAGGCCTGTGCCTCGAAGTAATTGATCCCGTACACCGGCGCAGCGGGCTCCAATGGCTGCGGTCCGTCGCGTTCGATCGCAAACCAGTGCCCATCGGCATCACGCCGCCAGTGTTGCGGGGCCACTGCCTGATTCGTCTCGCGCCAGCTGCAGCCGGCCACGGACCAATATTGTGCTTGGTGATAGCCATCGGCCTCGATGAAGCCAAGGTACTCCGCGTTGGATACCGGCTGGCTGCCGAAAACGAACGGTTCGAGGCTGACGCGATGTTGCGCGAGTTCATTGTCGTAAGCCTGCGGCCCACCGGCATGACCGATGCTGGCTTCGCCACCGAATCGTCGTGCCGGCAATTGCGGTGGTTGTGCCTGAAGCGGTTCGCGGCAGCGAAACGTGGGCCAGCGTTGCGCCAGGGCGCGTTGCCCGAGGATCATCTGCATGGTTTCCGTATGCTGACTGTGATGCTGAATCAGAAAGTGCCAAAGATAATCGTTTGCGAGCAGGGCATGTGGATGTTGCTCGTGGTCGAGTCGTAGCAATAGCTGGCGATTCTCCGCAAAGTGCCGGGCAACCGATTCTGCGAGCCCCGCATGTTCGGCCAGGGCCGCGCCGCGCGCGGCCTTGGGGCTTTGTTCGGGGAAGTACAGGTCATGCCATGGCGCCGTGAACGCGTCGTCGCCGAGCACGACTTCACGAATCCAGTAGTTTTCCACGAATGCCGCGTGGCCGGCATGCCAGGCCAGCGGGCTAAGATCGGGGTGGTACTGAGTACAGGCGTCGCGAAAGTTCACCTGGCCCAACAACTCGAGACAGCGCTGCTGTACGGCCTCGAGCTGCTTTGCCAGTTCGGCTGTCATAAAGGTTCGATGACAGGTTCGCGACCGGACTCCAGGGTAATCAGGGAGTGTTCCGGCACACTGTCCCAATCGTCCCGATCTGTCAGCGGTTCGGAGGCAATGAGCTGACCGCCGGGGAAGCGTGGAATCCGGGTCGAGTAGTAGAGACTGGGACAATCTCCGTGGATGGCATGGCGCAGCGCATAAATATGACTGCCGTTGCCGACCACGAGATTCAATAGCGCCTTTGTCGTACCGAGCATTGCGGTAAATTTTTGCGCCAGCCGTCGCATAGCGTCGCCGATCGTAAGCCGTGGATCCTGGACGATAATCTGACGCAACAGCGCGAATATGTACTCCGAGTCAGTCGTCCCTTGTACGTCGGACTCGAACTCCGAACTCAATTCATCGCGTAGTTTTGGGCGCAGTGTTACGCCGAAGTCGTCGACAAAGCCATTGTGCATGAATAACAGGGTGCCGTCGGTGAAGGGCATGGTGTTGTCATGATGGATTGCCATGAGGCGCGTGGCACTGCGCACATTGGCGAGCCAGGCAGCGGATTTGAGCGAAATCCCCAGGGACTCGAGGTTGACGTCGGTCCAAATCGGCATTGGGTAGCTGTAGGTTCCGATCTGACCGTCGTCGGTGTACCAGCCGAAGCCGTAGCCGTCCGCATTCAAGCGTGCCTCCTGCATCTCGCGCGGTGCCCAGGATTGCTCCATGAGGCCGTGCGGCAAGTGTAAGAGGAAATGACCCAGCGTGATTTCAGGCCCCAGATATCCTGCCAATCGACACATGAATTCGTAGCCCGGTCCAGATGTTAATGTGTTTGTTAACCGCGTCTGCAATTACGAATCGAACAAGACGGAGTATCGCATAGATGCGGTTTGGTATTAACACATGCAGCGGGTATCATAATGGACCACGGTGACCTGCCGGGATCAAGCGGGTTGCCGCGCTCCTGAATCACCCAACAGATCTCAACGCCATGCCGACAACAGACGCTCGCGAAATCGACGACAGTCGTCTGAATATCAGTTACCTTCCGGCGACAAACGCCGCCGGTGATCTGCGCACCGACGTGCGCCTTGGGTTGGCATCGGCGCCCAAGCAACTGCCGCCAAAATATTTCTACGATGAACACGGATCGCGGCTGTTTGAAAAGATCTGTCAAACACCGGAATACTATCCGACCCGCACCGAGGGCGCGCTGTTGGGTGAGTATTCCGATGAAATCATTGATCTTGCGAGACCGGAACGACTCATCGAATTTGGCAGTGGTTCTTCGCACAAGACCACACATCTGCTGGACGCCTGCGGCCGGCGCGGTTTCTATTGTCGCTACCAGCCGGTCGACGTATGTGGTGCTGTGATCCAGCAGGCTGGGTATCGCCTGCTGGATCGCCACGATTGGCTGTCGGTGGATGGTCTGGTGGGTGACTACGCCACGGATATGGAGGTACTCAAACCCGACGGTGGACCCTGCCTGTATCTGTATCTAGGCGGTACCATCGGTAATTTCGCCGAACCCGAAGCAGTGGCCTTTCTTGCCAGGATTCGCGCGCTCATGCGGCCGCAGGATTTCCTGTTATTGGGTGCCGACAGGGTCAAGGATCCGGCGGTGCTACATGCAGCATACAACGACGCGTCCGGATACACCGCAGAATTCAATGCAAACGTATTAAATGTGATAAATCGCGAGCTGGATGCATCTTTCGAGTTGGCCCGGTTTCAGCACTATGCGTTCTACAATGAGGCGTTGGCGCGCATCGAGATGCACCTTGAGTCACAATGTGAACACTCGGTGTCAATTGGCGGTCTTGGCGTAGAGATCGGATTCTCGGCGGGCGAAACGATCCTGACTGAACTGAGCCACAAGTACACCGATCGTACCCTCAATCGGCTCCTCGACGCCGCGGATCTGGGCGTAGTGCGACACTTTACGCCTGCGAATAACTACTATTCCCTGATAGTGGCGAGCCCGCAACGTACCCTAGTCTAGACTCAGGCATCGGAGACACCGTGCAGGCGCGAGTTGACATGTTGCGCCCAGTGGTTATTCTTCTACGCTGGAATGTCGTTGAGGATCGTCCATTGATCAGATGTCCCCGAGTATCGAAGCCAGAGTTCCGAGCCGTCACATCCTGATTGTTGGTTGTAACCCCGCCCGATGAATGCCGAATTCGCGAAAAATCTTCCACCTGCGTGGGATAAATTTGCGCGGTTCTTTTCTGCCCTCGGCGATCCTTATCGACAGAAAATCATCTTAATCTTTGAGTTAGATGAAGAACTTTGCGTGAATGAGATTGCCAGCATGTTCGATCTCAGTCGGCCCGCGATCTCGCATCACCTGAAGGTCCTGCGTGACGCAGGTTTGGTGCTGAGCGAAAAACGCGGCAAAGAAGTCTACTATCGCGTCAATCACCCCTATTGTGAACAGGTGTTGCAGGAGGTCCACGAGTTCGTCGTGGCTCGTGCCGACGATCGCCAGCTTCTCGACAAGCCGGCGTGAGCGGTCAAGCGCGTTGCGGGCTCGAGCATCCCTTGTCCGCGCCCGGTCGCTCCAATAGACTGAAACACAGCCTTTCATCCAACCTCGAGCGTTATTAGTTCAGACCATGGCCGAGGATCTCTGGTCCTTGATCGCTGAATCGTTGCGGGCCCGCCCGCAGCAGTCCGCGTGGATTTGCCGCCTGATGGGCGGTCGCCGCCAGGTGTATTCCTACGAGCAGATCTACGCCCATGCCCTGGATCTGGCCTCGCGTCTGCGTGAGCGGGGCATCGCCTCCGGTGACATCGTAAGTATCCTGGCACCAAACGGCCCGGAGTGGGGTATTGCGGCGCTGGCGATATGGAAGCTGGGAGCGGTGCTCGCACCGGTGCATGTAAGTTACAGCGACGACGAGCTCGCAGCGATGCTCGAGGCCGTGCAGCCCAAATTGATCCTCACCCATGGTATCGAACGCCGAATTGCGAACTCCATGGAGATCGCCATGACCTGTGACGGTACCCGCGCGGTCCATGAGGAGGATGCACCGGTCACTATTGCCGGCGATCAGTTGGCGGTGCTGAGCTATACCTCGGGCAGCACCGGTACGCCCAAAATGGTTCGCTTGAGCCATAATAATATTTTGAGCAATGTGCTCGCGGCGGCTCAATGCGCCAGGATTCATCCCCGCGACCGATTTCTGTCGCTGCTGCCACTGTCGCATATGTTCGAGATTACCGGCGGATTGCTGTTGCCCTTGAGCACCGGCGCAACCATCGTTTTGCCGCGCGTACTGGCGGCCAGCGAGATCCTGCAGACCCTGGTGGAGGAGAAGATCACCGCGGTGATTGCTGTACCCAAGCTATTCCGTAACATCATGCTGGGGCTTGAGCGGCGATTCGCCAAGGGAGGATTCTGGATGCGTCTGTATCGACAGTTGTTGCGCCTCTCGCCGACACCGATTCGCCGACTGCTCAATTGGCCGATCCGGCGCCGCCTCGGCGGTCACATTACCGCCTGGGTAAGCGGTGGCTCGCGGCTGGATCCATTGATAGCGAAATATTTTCGTGATCTCGGCTTGCCGATTCGGCAGGGCTATGGACTTACCGAGACCTCCCCGGTGATCAGTATTCAGGACAATTTTGCGCGTGAATTGGACAGCGTGGGCGCGCCGCTGGAGGGCGTGAAGGTCAAGATTCATGATCCCGACGCGCAGGGCAGCGGCGAGCTGTGGGTTTCGGGGCCTAATGTCATGCTGGGTTATGCGGACGCGGAGCAGACTAACGAGGTCATGCATGACGGGTGGTTTAATACGGGTGATCTCGCAACGCTAAACGAGCGTGGCGAAATTACGCTCACGGGTCGAAGTAAGCGCTTGATCGTTACTGAGGCGGGCAAGAATGTCTATCCGGAGGAGCTGGAGACATTACTGGAGCGAATGCCGGATGTGGCGGAGGCAGGTGTGCTCGAAGTTGACATGCGGCCCGTGGTCGTGATGGTGGTGGAGGGCGAACGGCAGGTGGAGCATGCGCGACAGATTCTGAGTGAATTCAATGCGCGTGTATCCAGCCATAATCAAATAACGCGTTTCGCGCTCGTCGATGAGTTGCCACGCACCCCGGTCGGCAAGGTTGCCCTGCAGAAGCTGCCCGAATTGTTCGCCGAAAAAGAGATTACCGAGGCATCGGCATAGAATGTCGATGAGCCGCCCGGGCGCACGCGAAGTTCGATAGATGCCGTCAGGTATTCAATTCACTGCGACGACGCTTTATGCGGCCGCAGTAGTGCTTTGCTTGCTAGTCGCGTGGTATGCGGCCCGGCGCCTGTTTCGTTTCTGTGAGCGAAACCAGGGTGCGGACTGGGGCGGTAAGTGGCTCAATCGGCTCGACGGGCTGAATCGATTTTTCTGCCGCTGGTACCATCGTCTCGAGGCGGACCCGGTCGATCTGCCGGCCACGGGACCGGCGGTCGTGGTGGCCAATCATCTCTCCGGACTGGATCCGTTGCTGATGGTTGCGGCCTGCGATCGACCTCTGCGTTTCATGATTGCGCGCAAGGAGTATGATCGCTGGTGGTTGCGCTGGTTATTCGACTGGATCAAGGTGATTCCCGTCGAGCGCAGTACAAGTCCGACCACGGCCCTGTACGCCGCCCGGCGTGCGCTCGACGCGGGTGAAGTCGTGGCCCTGTTTCCGCAGGGGCGGATTCATCTGGATCATGAGCCGGTACGCCCGAAACGTGGCAGCGTGCTTCTGGCGACCCTGACCGGCGCACCTATCGTGCCCCTGCGCATCGACGGCGTGAGCGCCCAGGGAGAAACCGTGGCTGCTGTGTTCAAGCGCAGCCGCACGCGGATTCGCGCCTTCCCACCTTTGCAGTGCACCCCCGAAACCACCGATGCGGTCCTGGCGCGGCTCGCCGCCAATCTGTCGCCAACAGCGGATGGATCCCGCGGCTAGTGCGTGCCCGGCGTCGCTGAACTCCACCGTTACGCGTCGGTCTACAACAGCAATGCCTGCAGCGTTAACATAGGCTGCACGGCCCATATGACCGCGGGATCGAATTCCCGTGCCAGACACAAAAATAGGGCGCCGCGCGATTATAGCCGGCGAAGGAGAGTGCTGATGGAAGGCCCCGTGATGCTAGTGCTCCAACTCCTTACCTACCTGTTTATTTTCGTGGTGGGCACCATTCTGTTGGCTGTCTTGGCGATGTATATCATTGACGTCAGCCAGACGACGCACGCGGTGCGCCGCAACTATCCGGTGGTCGGCCGGTTTCGCAGTCTGTTTGAACGGCTCGGTGAATTCTTTCGGCAATACTTCTTCGCCATGGATCGGGAGGAGCTGCCATTCAACCGCGCGGAGCGCAGTTGGGTTTACCGGGCGGCGAAGAATGTGAGCAATACATCCGCATTCGGATCGACCCGGGATCTGCGGCCGGTGGGCACGATCTATTTTGTCAACTGCCCGTTTCCCACCCTTGAGCTGGATGCGGCGCCCACACAGTCGGTCACCATCGGCCCCTACTGCAAGACACCCTTCGTAACCGATTCCCTGTTCAATATTTCCGCCATGAGTTACGGCTCACTGTCGCGGCCCGCGGTGTTGGCATTATCCAATGGGGCACGCATGGCGGGCTGTTGGATGAATACCGGTGAGGGTGGATTATCGCCATTTCATCTCGAAGGCGGTGCCGATCTCGTGTTTCAGATTGGCACGGCGAAATACGGTGTGCGTGATGAGCACGGCGCCCTGAGTGATGCCAAGCTCACGGAGGTCGCCGGCCACGAGCGTGTGCGTATGTTTGAGATCAAAATGAGCCAGGGGGCGAAACCCGGCAAGGGCGGAATTCTCCCCGGCGGCAAGGTGACACCGGAGATTGCCGCGATTCGCGGCATCCCGGTCGGGGAGGCGTCGATCAGCCCGAACCGGCATCCGGATATCGACAGTGTCGATGACTTGCTGAATATGGTCGCGCGCGTACGCGATGTGACCGGTAAGCCGGTGGGTTTCAAGGCGGTGTTGGGTGCCTACGGCTGGCTCGATAAATTCTTCACCGCGGTCCGCGCGCGCGGCATCGAATCCGCGCCCGACTTCATCACTCTGGACAGCGCCGACGGCGGCACCGGCGCGGCCCCCATGAGTCTCATGGATAATATGGGTATCCCTTTGCGCGAGAGCCTGCCCATGTTGGTCGACAAGCTCTGCGAATACGGACTGCGAGAGCGCGTCAAAGTCATCTGTTCCGGCAAGCTCATCACGCCGACCGAGGTGGCCTGGGCGTTGTGCATGGGCGCGGATTTTGTCAATTCGGCGCGCGGGTTCATGTTCGCCCTGGGCTGTATTCAGGCCTTGAAATGCAACAAGAACACCTGTCCTACCGGGATTACCACCCATGACCCGAAACTACAGCGCGGTCTCGTGCCGGAAGACAAGGCCGTGCGAGTAATGCACTATGCGCAGAACATGGTGCACGAGGTCGGCGTCATCGCACACTCTTGCGGCGCGTCGGAACCGCGCCGGCTGCGCCGCTATCACGCCCGTATCGTGACCGACAACGGCCGCTCGGTCGCCATGAACGAACTCTATCCGGACGTGCCGCCACGCGCGGAACTGATGGCCGAAACCCGGCCGGCCTGACGCACGGCGGAGCACTCGCGGTTACCAGTCGCCGCCGGCTTGAATCTGCCGCGGAATAGCCCTATCTAATAAGCAGTTATCAGAATTGACTGCTTACTGGCACGGACATGAGACACCATCATGCGAATGGATAAACTGACCGGAAAATTTCAGATGGCCCTTGCCGACGCGCAGAGCCTGGCGGTGGGGCGCGACCATCAATTCATCGAGCCGCTGCACGTGGCGCAGGCCATGCTGGATCAGGATGGCGGCACGGTGCGTCCGCTGTTAGCCAAGGCGGATGTCAATGTTGCGACACTGCGGACGCAGCTTGGCAAGGCGCTGGATGGCCTGCCACGGGTTGAAGGTATGAGTGGCGATGTCCATATCTCGAATGAGCTGAATCGCCTGCTCAACGTCACCGACAAGCTTGCCCAGCAACGTAAGGACGATTACATCTCCAGTGAGCTTTTTATCCTCGCGGCGGTTGAAGATAAGGGCGCGCTGGGTGAGCTTCTGCGCGCCGCCGGCGCCACCAGGGCTGGAATCGAACGCGTCATCGAGGATGTGCGGGGCGGCCAGAATATCGACGATCCCAATGCGGAAGAACTGCGCCAGGCGCTGGACAAGTACACTATCGATCTAACCGAGCGCGCCGAACAAGGCAAGCTCGACCCGGTCATTGGTCGGGACGACGAAATCCGGCGCTCCATCCAGGTCCTGCAGCGCCGCACTAAAAATAATCCGGTATTGATCGGCGAGCCGGGCGTTGGCAAGACCGCTATCGTGGAAGGGCTGGCGCAGCGAATCATCAATGGCGAAATCCCCGAAGGCCTGAAAGGCAAACGCCTGTTGTCCCTCGATATGGGGGCATTGATCGCCGGCGCGAAATTCCGCGGTGAATTCGAGGAACGCCTCAAGGCCGTGCTCAATGAACTGTCGAAACAGGAAGGCCAGATCATTCTTTTTATCGATGAGCTGCATACCATGGTCGGCGCCGGCAAGGCGGAGGGATCCATGGACGCAGGCAATATGCTCAAGCCGGCGCTGGCCCGGGGTGAGTTGCATTGTATCGGCGCCACGACGCTGGATGAATATCGCAAGTATGTCGAGAAGGATGCGGCCCTGGAGCGGCGTTTCCAGAAAGTGTTGGTGGATGAGCCAGGCGTGGAAGACACCATCGCGATTCTGCGCGGACTCAAGGAGAAATATGAGGTCCACCACGGTGTCGACATCACCGACCCTGCGATCGTCGCCGCGGCCACGCTTTCGCACCGCTATATTACCGACCGTAAGTTGCCGGACAAGGCAATCGATTTGGTCGATGAAGCGGCGAGCCGTATTCGCATGGAGATCGACTCCAAACCCGAGGCCATGGATCGCCTTGACCGGCGCTTGATCCAACTCAAGATCGAGCGCGAGGCGCTCAAGAAAGAGACCGACGAAGCGTCACAGCGACGCCTCGGCGACCTGGAAAGTGATATCGAGACGCTGGAGCGGGAATACGCGGACCTGGAAGAGATCTGGAAGGCCGAAAAGGCGGCCGTACAAGGTACCCAGCACATCAAGGAGGAACTCGATCGGACGCGCATGGACATGGAGACGGCGCGGCGTGCCGGCGATCTCACACGCATGTCCGAACTTCAGTATGGCCGAATCCCGGAACTCGAGCGGCAGCTCGACATGGCCAGCCAGGCCGAGATGCACGACATGAAGTTGCTGCGTAACGCGGTGACCGAAGAAGAGATCGCCGAAGTGGTGTCAAAGTGGACCGGGATCCCGGTCACGAAAATGTTGGAGGGCGAGCGCGACAAGTTGCTGCGCATGGAGCAGGAACTGCACCGGCGCGTCATCGGACAGGACGAGGCAATCACCGTGGTGGCAAACGCGATTCGGCGGTCGCGAGCCGGGCTGTCGGATCCCAACCGGCCTTATGGTTCCTTTCTGTTTCTTGGTCCTACCGGCGTAGGCAAGACCGAACTCACCAAGGCCCTGGCAGCCTTCCTGTTCGATGCCGAGGACGCCATGGTGCGTATCGACATGTCAGAGTTTATGGAGCAGCACTCCGTGGCACGCCTGATCGGTGCGCCGCCGGGCTACGTCGGCTATGAGGAGGGCGGTTATCTCACCGAAGCGGTGCGACGTAAACCTTATTCAGTCATTCTGCTCGACGAAGTGGAAAAAGCGCATCCGGAGGTCTTTAACGTACTATTGCAGGTGCTCGACGATGGGCGGCTGACGGATGGACATGGACGCACCGTTGATTTCCGCAACACCGTTATCATCATGACTTCAAATCTGGGCTCGCACCTGATTCAGGAATTCAGCGGCGAGGAGAACTACACCAAGATGAAGACTGCGGTGATGGATACGGTGGGCCAGCATTTTCGTCCCGAGTTCGTCAACCGCATCGATGATATCGTTGTGTTCCATCCGCTGCTGCGTGAGCAACTGCACGATATTGCGCGCATACAGATCCGCTACCTGCGCGAGCGTCTCATTGCCCGCGATATGGATCTGGTGCTCAGCGATGCCGCACTGGACAAGCTGGCCGAGGCCGGCTTCGACCCGGTCTATGGCGCGCGGCCCCTCAAACGTGCGATTCAAACTCGCCTCGAGAACCCGCTCGCACAGGAGATCCTTGCCGGCAAGTTTACCGCCGGTGAAACCATTGCGGTCGACGTGGAAGGTGACGAGTTCACCTTCACCGCAAAAGAATCGAAAGCGGAGGTGGCTTAATTGAGTCGCGAGATACAAGTTTCAAGATGCAAGATACAAGCGAAATCCCTCGTATCCGCGACTTGTATCTTGTATCTTGCTACTTGAAACTGTAATGCTTCTGCACCGGCGTATGGATCTCCCAGGTGCAGGACAAGCCTTTGGTGAACGTCACCAGATCGCCTTCACCCATCTCCACCGGTTCGCCGCCTTCCGGTGTTACGGTCACGCTGCCTTCGAGAAAGTAACAGACCTCGGTCTCGTCATAACTCCACGGAAATGACGCGGCCTCCTTCGACCAAATGGGCCAGTCGTAGACGCCCATTACGTCCAGCTTGGCGGGTGATGCATTCTTTTCAACCGTAATCTCTGACATTTTGTTCTGCCTATTTCGTTCACCATAATGTTCGATGATGTGAGGGTGGATCGGTGCGCGATCAAGCGCTGGCTCGTCCATCATGTCAGGCGCGCCGTGCCGATTCCGCGGCCTCGGCGCCGTGAATCATGTGGGCCAGGGTAGATTCGCTGTGTAACGTGGATTGCATACGGTCCTCGACCGCCGACGTGCCACAGAACAGTATTTTATCTCCATCCTGCAGCGGCTGATCTTCGTCCGGCAGCAAAATTAACTCGCTGCCGCGCTGCAGGAGCAGGGCAACGCATTCCAGCGCCTGACCGTGTTGCTGCGGATCGCAACCGACATGTCGCAGGCGCACGTCCTGCCCGGCGCCGAGCGCGATGGCGACGGCGTGCGCCCCGCGCGATGAGATTTCCGCGGTCCATAGATCGGGCACCACGTCGCCCACCACGGCGCTCAACCGGCTGACGGCCTGGTTCGCCCAGTCGTCCTTTTGCTGTCGTGCCAGGCGCAGGAATTCCCCCAACAGCGGCGTTGTGATTAGCGCCAGGATCTTGCGTGCAATGATCTGGCTGGGCTGCATCACCAGGTTCGCCTCGACGGCGTCGAAAATCGCGTCATTGGCCCGTTTGTTCTGACGTACCACGGCAAAAAGCTCGGGGTTTAGCGCCCGTGCCGTCATGATGATCGAAAGGTTGTTGGAGTCGGAGTCGGTGCCGGCGACCACGCCCGCGGCCTCCTCGATCTTGGCCTCACGGAGTGTCACGGCCTCGGTGCCGCGACCCAGAATGGAGCCACGTTCGTCCTTGATCAGCTCCTCATTGGCATCCACCATCGTCGTGGTAATACCTTCGAATTGAAGCCGCTTGTTGATCGCCTGGCCGAAGCGCCCGTAGCCGCAGAGTACCCAAAGACCACGCGGTGGGTAGAGCGGCTCGGACAGGAGAGTGTCCGGGACGCCGGTGAGCCAATCGTTGAGCAAGTACACGCTGGGTGCGTGCAGGGCCATGGCGAGGTGGTCGGCAAAAATATCGAAGGGGTTGATCATGTGATCGGTGTCGAAGGAGGCCATATTGGCCATGACGTCATGCGTCTCAGCGCGGCAGATTACCTTGACCTTCGGGTTCAGCAATTTGGCGGTAATCGCGATCTTGAGATTTGTCGCGTCGCTGTTGGTGAGGGCGACGACACCGGCACAGCAAGGGTCCTGCAGGCCAGCCATTTTCAGGTAGTCGGGAAACCCTGCATCCGCACACAAGCCGGGTACATGGAAGGGATATTCCTGCACGCTGAGATTGGCGATCGCGTCAGGATCCTGGTCGAGCACCACCGCGCGCAAGTCACGTTGTGCGAGTGCATTTAAAAGGATAATGCCGGTGTCACCATACCCGCATAATAGATAGAATCGCTCGCGAAGGCGTTCCACGTCGCGCGTAAAGCGCGCCTCGACAAACACTCGCGCCAGGGCTTTGTCCCGGACAATGGTGAAAATGGTACCGATCGCGTACAGCCATGCGACCACCCCGAGGTACATCGCGATACTGGCCCAGAGCCGCTGGGCCGCGCTAAACGGGAAGGGAATCTCACCGAAACCGATGGTCGTGGCCATGAAAGACACGAAATAGAAGGCATCGAAGAATCCCATATGCCAACGCTGTCCGTTGTCATCGATGCCGGGCGCCAGCATCATGCCGACAATGGAAACCGCATATGCCGTGATCAATACGATCAGCGGAATGCGGATGCGCCGAATGACGATGGAGGTGACCCGGTTCATGTCACGCGCCGGATATCAAGGTCGGTATCTTAGCGATGTGTGCGCGCGGTCTCGATGACCAGCAGGACTACCGACACCACGTTTGCGAGCAGTGCGCCGGCCGCCAGTGAGACGATGCTGGCAATGGCCCCATCCAGGCCCGTGCCTGTAACATGCTCGACCATGGTCCAGACCACGGCCGCCGCCACCAACTGTAGATCGGCGACGAGGCTCGTCGCCAACAGCAGCGCGCCCATCTGTGAGCGGTCGCCGAATTTCAATACGGTGGCAATCAGGTTGACGACGATCGCGGCAAACAACTCGTACTCATGGTGGTGCGCCGGGTCGCTGATTTCGCCGAGGACAAACCCGAAGTTCAGGGTGAGGGCCAGAATAATGAAGAACCCAAAAATAACTTTCTCACGGTTCATATTCGACCTCCCGGTCGTCCGTTTTGTTATGAGCAGCCTCAAGTATCTCACCGAGATGCGTCCGCCAGCAATGGGCGTCGCATCCGGCAGTGACTCGATCCGCCCACTGACCGCGCGTCGCCCGGGCACCCAACACGTTAAATCTCGCGGTACCTCCCTGCGTCGCACTAGGCCGAACGACACTTGGCGGGCCGTAGCCGACGCGAGCGATAAACTGAGCCACGCCCCATTTTCCTGAGGATTCCTTTGCTATACTCCGCGGGCATCGCCGGGAAAGTCGATCCCGAACTGGAGTCCGAACAGCATGAAGGCCATGATTTTAGGTGCCGGTAAAGGCACCCGTGTGCGTCCGCTCACCTATGATTTGCCCAAACCCATGATACCCATTCTGGGTAAGCCGGTAATGGAGTACATCATCGAGCATCTGGCGCGGTACGGCATCCGCGAGATCATGATTAATGTCAGCCATCTGCCGGACAAAATCGAAAGCTATTTCGGCGATGGTCGCCGCTGGGGTGTCGAAATCGGCTACTCCTTCGAAGGCGTGATCGAGAACGGTGAAATTATCAGCACACCCCTGGGGTCGGCGGGTGGCATGCGCAAGATTCACGACTTCGGCGGTTTCTTCGATGAAACCACGTTGGTGTTGTGCGGTGACGCGCTGATTGATCTCAATATTCTCGATGCGGTCGTCGAACACCATCGCAAGAACGCAGCGGCGAGCATTGTGGCACACGAAGTGCCGCGGGAACTGGTTCCCAATTACGGTGTCGTCGTATGCGATGACGAGGGTCAAATAAGCTCGTTTCAGGAGAAGCCGAGCGTCGAGGAGGCGCGCTCGAATCTTGTCAACACCGGGATCTATATCTTTGAGCCGCAGGTGATCGATTTGATTCCCAAGGACGAGGAATTCGATATTGGCAGCCAATTATTTCCCCGCATCCTTGACGAAGGCCTACCTTTTTACGCCGTTAATCTGCCGTTCAATTGGGTCGATATCGGCAAAATGAGTGATTACTGGCGTGCGACCCAGGCGCTCATGAACGGGCGCGTGCATAATATCGAAATGCCCGGCACCCAGGTGCGCCCCGGTGTCTGGGTCGGTCTCAATGTCAGTGTGGACTGGGATCACGCCAATATTCGCGGTCCGGTCTATATTGGCGCCAATTCAAGGATCGAGGCCGGATGCGAGATCATTGGACCGACCTGGATCGATCGCGGCTGTCACGTGGAATCCAACGCCGTGATTCACCAAAGCATCCTGTTCGAGTATACCCGCGTACGTAGCGGCGGGCGTGTGGAGGATTCCACCGTGTTCGGACGTTTTTGCGTCGACAAGAACGGCAACACAGTAGACACCCATACCGGCGACATGGGTTGGGTGACCGATGCGCGCGGACGCCCCGATGCGGATTCCGCTGCGGGCTGATTGCTTTCTAGTTGTTCCCCAGCTGCTCACTCAGCAGCGCATTGATGCGCCGCACGTAGCTCGCCGGTTCCACCAACGCCGCGCCTTCGCTGAGCGCCGCCTGGTCGAACAGCACATTCGCCCAATCCGCGAGCCGATCTTCTACGTTTGAAAGATTTTGCACCAGGGGATGTTGCGGGTTCAGTTCGAGTATGGGCTTGGTCTGTGACGTTTGCTGCCCCGTTGATTGCAGGATTCTCTCGAGGTTTGCACCCAAGTCATGCTCATCGCTGACCAGACACGCCGGCGAGTCAACCAATCGCTGACTGAAGCGAATCTCCTTGACCCGATCCGCAAGAATCTCGCGCATGCGCCCAAGGACGTCCTTGAATTCTTCCGCGGCCGCGTCAGTTTTGGCCGCAGCCGTTGCGACGTCATCAGCATCGATATCGAGACCGCCCTTGGTGACGGACTTCAGCGGTTTGCCGTCAAATTCGGTCAGGTGAGTCACCACCCATTCATCGATCGGATCGCTCAGTAGCAGGACCTCGATATCATTCTTGCGGAAGACCTCCAGATGTGGCGATTGCCGTGCGGCGGCGTCGGTCTCCGCCGTCATGTAATAAATCGCTTTTTGTTTCAATGGCATACGCGATAAATATTGGTCCAGCGCGACGCGTTGCTCGGGACTCTCTGCGGCGGTGGAGGCAAACCGCAGCAGGCGTGCAATCGTCTCGCGATTGGTCGGGTCATCGACCACACCTTCCTTGAGGACGCGCCCGAATTCGTCCCAGAAGCCGTTGTACGATTCCGCATCCTCCTCCGCCAACTTCTGCAATTCCGTGAGGACTTTCTTCACCGAGGCGGAACGAATTTTGTCGATCTCCTTATTGTGCTGCAGGAATTCACGCGACACATTAAGCGGCAGGTCCGCCGAATCGACGACGCCGCGTACAAAGCGCAAATAGGGCGGCATGAGATATTTCGTATCATCCATAATGAATACGCGCCGCACATATAGCTTGATACCATGCGGGTGATCACGGTCCCAGAGATCGAACGGCGCCCGTGACGGAATAAAGAAAAGGGAAATGTATTCAAGGTTTCCCTCGACCCGATTGTGCAAATGCAGCAGCGGCGCCTCCTGGTCAAAGGTCAAGCCGGTATAGAACGTCTTGTACTCTTCGTCCGTGATGTCCTGCTTGGGGCGGGTCCACAGCGCCAAACCCTTGTTAATCGTTTCCCACTCGTCGGCGTCGTCTTCTTTTTGCACGCGGATGGGCAAGGAGATGTGGTCGGAATACTGTTGCACGATTGAACGCAGACGAAAGTTCTCAAGAAATTCGTCTTCGCCCTCGCGCAGATGCAGAATGATTTCGGTACCGCGCACGGTCCGTTCTTCGGCTTCCACTGAATATTGCCCGGCACCTTCGGATTCCCATCGCACCCCATGATCGTGGGGTGCGCCGGCTTTGCGGGTATGTACCGTGACGCGATCCGCAACCATGAACGCCGAATAGAAGCCGACACCGAATTGTCCAATCAGGTTGACATCCTTGGCCTCATCGCCGCTCAGGGCGCGCACGAAGCTTTTGGTTCCTGAGCGGGCAATGGTGCCGAGATTTTCGATCACCTCTTCGCGCGACATCCCGATCCCGTTATCGATGATTCGAATAAGACGCGCGTCCTTATCGATATCGATTCGGACCTCGAGTTCGCCGTCGTCCTCCAGAAGGTCGCCATTGGTCAACGACTCGAAACGCAACCGATCACAAGCATCTGATGCGTTTGAGATCAGTTCGCGCAGAAAGATCTCTTTATGGCTGTACAGCGAATGGATCATGAGGTGTAGCAGCTGCTGCACCTCGGTCTGAAATGTGAGGGTCTCGGCGGTGTTTGTCTGTTCCATGGTCACGCGGGTGGCGCGTATTCGCGCGCTGAATTTACTCGGAATGTCAGTTACATGGGGTTCGCGCTGAGAATTTCAAGCGGCCCTGCGGTCACAGGTCAGCGTGCAGTTTTTGCGCCGCATCCAGGGTGTTCTGCATCAGCGTCGCCACGGTCATCGGGCCGACACCGCCGGGCACCGGGGTGATCCAGGCGGCCCGCTCGCGGGCTGAATCAAACTCTACGTCGCCCACCAGGCGACCGTCCGCCAGCCGGTTAATGCCGGCGTCGACGACCGCGGCACCGGGCTTGATCCACTCACCCTTGATCAGTCCGGGTTGGCCCACCGCCACGACCAGCACGTCGGCGCGGGCAACATGCGATTGCAGGTCACGGGTCCGGCTGTGACAGGTGGTCACGGTCGCGCGGGCCATGAGGAGTTCGAGCGACATCGGGCGCCCGACGATGTTCGAAGCGCCCACCACTACCGCGTCCCTACCCTCCAGCTCCACCTCATACGCGGCCAGCAGGGACATGATGCCGCGTGGCGTACAGGGATGCAGGACCGGCATGCGCACCGCCAGTCGGCCCACATTGTAAGGGTGGAAGCCGTCCACATCCTTATCCGGATGAATGCGTTCGATGACGGTCTCCACATCGATATGGGCGGGTAGCGGTAGTTGTACCAGAATACCATCCACGGTTGGATCGTCATTCAGTGCGTCTATTTGTTGCAGCAAGTCCGTCTGGGAGATCGACGCGGGCAACGTATGTGAGGTGGACAGGATCCCGGTCTTTTCGCAGGCACGGAGCTTGTTGCGAACATAGACCTGCGATGCGGGATCGTCCCCCAGCAATACCACCGCCAGGCCCGGTGCGCGGCGGCCTGTTGCCACCCGCTGCGCGATCGCGGCACGAACGTCCGCGAGCAGGCGTTCGGCCAGCGCCTTGCCGTCCAGGAGCTTTGCCGTCATCTAACTGGTGTTCATCGCATGGGTAGACATGCGCGGATGATCGCACGGGCGAACGTCGAGACCAAGACGTGCTGAGCCCGCGTTGACGCTGTATTTGCGCCCGCGTATAGTCGCGAGCCTTGCCGGCGCGCGTTGTCCATAGTTTGCGTATCTATAATATACTTGCGAGTCCGGCGCCGCGGCGCGGTCGCGACGACTGTCTGCCAATCGCAGACTGGCGTGGCAGGCCCCGGATGGGGTTGCCGGCACGGCAACTGAGTGACGCGGGGCATGGCGCAGCCTGGTAGCGCACCTGCTTTGGGAGCAGGGAGTCGGGGGTTCAAATCCCTCTGCCCCGACCAGACAAGATTGATGTCAGGGGCACGACCGCCCGCGGTCGAACTGCTGACAACAGGTTTGCGCCCGTAGCTCAACCGGATAGAGCAACGGCCTTTGGCAAGCGGCACTGTCGCAAATAGGAGCCTCCGCGAGGAAACAGAACTTGCGGAGTGGAGGGCACTGTATCGGTAGACCCTTAACGCGTCGCGGCGATGGCAATACCGAGGAAACCGACGGCCGCACGATGGGTGGCCCCGGAACGTTCGAAGGCCTGGTTTCGGCGATCGGCATATTTGCCGTGAACCGGGGGTAGGACGTCCTGGAAGCGAGCGCGGTGACGCTGATCGCCGGCGGCCGCTGCCGGGATCCGTAGAGACTATACGTGCCCCGCCTGTGACGGCGAAGATATAGTCCAGACCACAAACCCGGGACGGGGCAGCGAAAGCTGTAGTGGTAAGCTAAGCCGTAGGTTACAGGTTCGAGTCCTGTCGGGCGCGCCAAACAATATAGTGTCGAGTATCGAGTGGTGAGGTACCAGGAGGACTGGAAACTCGTCGCTCGAAACTCGCGACTCGTAACTTTGTTTTAATGGTGAGCGTAGCTCAGTTGGTAGAGCCCCGGATTGTGATTCCGGTGGTCGTGGGTTCGAGCCCCATCGCTCACCCCAATTTCAAGTGACAAGTTGCAAGGGACAAGCTGCAAGCAAGAATACTTGTATCTTGAATCTTGTAACTTGACACTGTATTTATGGGCCGTTAGCTCAGTTGGCAGAGCAGCTGACTCTTAATCAGCGGGTCGAAGGTTCGAGCCCTTCACGGCCCACCACTAAAACGAGGCTTACACGCAGGTGTAAGCCTTTTTTTGTGGGGTCCTGCGGGAGCATTCGTCAACCGATCGGGTTCTGTCCCTAAATTACCGGGCTAAGCGCGGGGGCTGACCCCCGGTCCCGGCCTGCAGCGCCGTTTGTCGCCCGAATCGGCGCGCTCGTCCCCCCCGGCCAGTATTCCCGTACCGATTGTGAACCAAATCACAGATTTGCCGTGCGCGTATCGCTAGGATTGGCGCAGTGGGGTAACTGGGTGCAATCTTTCTATTTGCTGGAAGGGACAGGGTCATGATGGCCGGAGTTAGCGGTTTATTTTCTGAAGTTGACATGCTTATTCGTCCGCGGGCGGGCAGTCCTGGGTTCCGCGACACCGAACGGCTAGCCGATGCGGACTCCTCCCAAACCGGAGCCGAGGCCGCCGGCGGACGGGTATGGATTGAGCGGATCGTACAGGCGCCGGATACACACCGGACGATCGGTATCGGGCGGGATCCGCGGAATGATATCTGTATATTCGATCCCGCGATCAGTTCTTACCATATGTCCCTGCATTTCCCGCGCGTGGCTGGCGAGCCCGCGCATATATCTGATTTGGGCAGCACCAACGGAATATACCTAAAGGGTAAGCGCGTCCGCGAGCACTCCCTGGTTAGCGGCCAGGCTTTCGTGCTTGGCCGACATAAGTTGCAGTATCTTGAGCGTCCCGCCGAGTCAGGTGGCGGGATTGAGATCATACTAATAATAAGTCAACTTGCGAAAGCACCGCGCGAGTCGCAACGACAAGCGGTGGCGCTGATCGTGCAGGACGGGTCGGATGCGGGTAATCGAATTGACATTGCCGCCGAAGGCATCACGCCGATAGAAACGAACAATGTCCCACGCGCAATCATTGCCCGTCGGGGGTCCGGCTACTACGTGTCCCATCTATGGGGCAATCAGTTTCCGCGTATTAATGACCAGGAAATTGGCGTTAACGGCCAGCAGTTGCGCGACGGCGATATCCTGCAAATCGCCGACAGCCACTTTAAATTTCTAGCCTCTTAAAGCCTCAGCAGGTACGCCAGCGCTGGCACACGTCGGGGCCGCGATATTCTTTTTGCCATGCGGCTATGGTAATGTGGCGCCGACATTAGCAGCCCGACCGGATCCGGTAACCGCCTCCGGGTAGCGCCAGGGGATCTGGTCGAGAGGCGAGAGTGGCGGAATTGGTAGACGCGCTGGTTTTAGGTGCCAGGGTAGTCCCCCGTAGGAGTTCGAGTCTCCCCTTTCGCACCAGATCGGGTCCGGGCGCAGGTTCTTTCGGCGACGGGGCTGCGACCGATCTCCGTCCATTATTGCCAAACCAGGTTCACGAAACTCGATGCAGATCTCCCTTGAAACGACAGGCGCCCTCGAGCGCCGCCTCACGATTGCTGTACCCGCTGACCGGCTCGAAAAGGCCTTTTCGGACCGCATCAGGGGCTTGTCCAAGAACGTGAAGATGCCAGGGTTCCGCCCGGGCCATGTGCCACTCAAGATGGTCGAGGCACAATACGGGCCGCAGATCATGCAGGAGGTCGCCGGCGCCCTCATTCAATCGACCTTCCAGGAGGCCGTCGGTCAGGAGAAGCTGCGTCCGGCCGGGGGGCCGAGTATCGAGCCCAAGACCCTCAGCCGCGGCAAGGATCTCGAGTATGTGGCGACGTTCGAGGTTTATCCGGACGTCAATAAGTTGGACATCAAAGGCGCGAGGATCGAGCGACCCGTCTGCGAAGTGATAGACGAAGATGTCGATCGCACCCTCGAAACCATGCGCAAACAGCGCCTCGAATGGCGGCCGGTGGATCGGGCAGCCGCAGAGGGCGATAAGCTGGAGATCGATTTTCTCGGACGCATCGACGGCGAGCCTTTTGCCGGTGGCGAGGCGAAGGATTTTGCAGTCGAATTGGGATCCAAAGCGTTGATCGGGGATTTCGAGTCCCAGCTGACCGGCGCCGCGGCGGGTGACACGCGCACGGTCACGGTTACCTTCCCGGACGAATATGCGAACCCGGACCTGGCCGGTAAGACGGCCGAATTCGAAGTGCAGGTGAACCAGGTCATGGAGTCTCAACTACCTGAAATAAATGAGGAATTCGCAAAGGCCTTCGGAGTTGCGGAGGGCGGCGTTGCGCGTCTGCGTGAAGAGGTCAAGGCTAACCTGGAGACGGAAATGGAAGACCGGGTTCGCCAGAAGACGCGGGATGCGGTGATGGAGGCGCTCCTGACGGCCAATGATATCGAGTTGCCCAAACATCTGGTCGATGAAGAGATCGGGCGTTTGATCCAGTCCAACAAAGAGATGTTTCAACGCCAGGGCATCGACCCGGAGCAATTGCCGGACAACCGTGAACTCTATGAATCCACGGCGCGCCGACGTGTTGCCCTGGGGCTGATCCTGGCGGATATTGCGGCGGCGCGCAAAATCAGTGCGGATCCGGCACGTGTTCGCGCCGCCCTCGAGCGGATGGCGGCGGCCTACGAAGATCCGGATGAATTCATCCGCTGGCACATGGCGGATCAGCGGCGTCTCGGTGAGGTGCAGGCCACCGTTATGGAACAGATGATTGTGGAAGAATTGCTGCAAGAGGCGGAAGCCGTCGATGTGCCAGTGAGCTTCGTGGAATTAATGCAAACGTCGCCTACGGCCGATAATCAAGAGCAAGACTAGGGGTGGAGATCGTATGAAACATATTGGAGATTCTAATCACGCCGGTGCCGGGCAAGGCGCTACCGATCCGCAGGCTATCGGGCTCGTCCCCATGGTGATCGAAACCACCGGACGCGGAGAACGGGCCTATGACATCTATTCGCGCATGCTCAAGGAGCGGGTGGTGTTCCTGGTCGGCCCTGTGGATGACCATATGGCGAATCTGGTTGTGGCGCAGCTGTTGTTCCTGGAATCGGAGAATCCGGACAAAGAGATCCATCTCTACGTCAATTCGCCCGGCGGGGCAGTCAACGCGGGACTCGCGATCTACGACACGATGCAATTCATCAAGCCGGATGTGAGCACGGTGTGCCTGGGTCAGGCGGCCAGCATGGGTGCCATAATTCTGGCGGGCGGCAGCAAGGGGATGCGCCACTGTCTACCCCATTCGCGGATTATGATCCATCAGCCCCTGGGCGGCTTTCAGGGGCAGGCCAGCGATTTCGACATCCATGCCCGGGAAATCCTGCGGGTGCGCGAACGCCTGAACCAGATTCTGGTCAAACATAGCGGCCAGTCAATGGAGAAGATCGCGCAGGATACGGAGCGGGATAACTTTATGGACGGCGAGGAGGCCGTGAAATACGGCCTTATCGACTCGGTAATCGAGGCGCGGGGCTGACTTTGGCGCAAGTCGCGAATTTGTAGTATTTTTAAGACTGGGGCTGGGTCCGGTCTGCCACGCAGCGCGGCCGGCACCATAAGCCGACGATATAGGGGTTTTGCTCGTTTTGGGAGTAAGTGATGTCTGACGACAAGCTCGATGGCAAGGGCGAAAAGTTACTTTATTGCTCATTCTGCGGTAAGAGCCAGCACGAAGTGCGGAAGCTTATCGCCGGGCCGTCTGTGTTCGTCTGTGACGAATGCGTCGAGTTATGTAACGACATCATCCGTGAAGAGGTCCAGGAAGGCAACGAAGCGGCGGAGGGTACGACGCGCTTTCCCAAGCCCAACGAGATCAAGCAGATCCTCGACGAGTACGTTATCGGCCAACACGATGCCAAGAAGATTCTCTCGGTCGCGGTGTATAACCATTACAAGCGGATCGAGAATGAAGACAAGGTCGGCGATGTCGAGATCTCGAAAAGCAACATCCTGCTGATCGGTCCCACCGGTTCGGGCAAGACCCTGCTCGCCGAGACGTTGGCGCGCCAGCTCAATGTACCCTTTACCATTGCGGATGCGACGACCCTGACGGAAGCCGGGTATGTCGGCGAGGATGTCGAAAACATCATTCAGAAGCTTCTGCAGAAATGTGACTACGATATCGAGAAGGCGCAGATCGGAATCGTCTATATCGACGAGATCGATAAGATTTCGCGCAAGTCCGACAATCCCTCGATTACGCGCGATGTATCCGGCGAGGGCGTGCAGCAGGCGCTGCTGAAGCTGATCGAAGGCACCGTGGCCTCGGTGCCACCGCAGGGCGGGCGCAAGCATCCGCAACAGGAGTTCCTGCAAGTCGATACGCGCAATATTCTGTTCATTTGCGGTGGTGCGTTTGCCGGCCTGGAGAAGATTATTCAGGATCGGTCGCAAAAGAGCGGCATCGGCTTCAGCGCCGAGATCAGGACCAAGTCAGAGGCGCAAAACGTCGGCGAGATTCTGCGCGACGTCGAGCCCGAGGATAAGATCAAGTATGGCCTTATTCCGGAATTCGTCGGCCGGTTACCTATCGTTGCGGTTCTGGACGAGCTCGACGAAGAGGCCCTGGTGCGGATCCTCACTGAACCGCGCAACGCCCTGGTGAAACAGTACCAGAAGCTGTTTAAGCTGGAAGGCGTGGAATTGGACATTCGTCACGATGCCCTGGTTGCAGTATCACACAAGGCAATGGAGCGGAAAACCGGCGCCCGTGGCCTGCGCTCGATTCTGGAGCACGCCTTGCTGGACACCATGTACGATCTGCCGGGTCTTACCAATGTGAAGCGTGTGGTCGTCGATGGCAGCGTCATCAGCGAAGGTGCCCAGCCGCTTTACATTTACGAGGACGAAGAAACCAAATCGGCCTCGTCCTCGCCGCAGTAGGCGGACTTCGCGGCCACGCGCCGCATTCTCAGCGCAAAACGTGTGTGTTTTGCGTGTTGCATTCCGTACGCGTTTTCTGGCGTGATCCTTGCTTGATGTACCAGGTCGGCGCTTGAATTCCACACGCGTTAACACCATAGTGTAAAGACAGACGTGCCTGCACGGGACGTACCTGCTGGCGGCATGGTTTTTGGTTCACATCAATGCAGCCGCCAGCGCAACCACGGCTTTGCAAAAAGTCGTCTCAGGTGAAAACATGACAGATATCGGTGATCTGGCTCCAGGCGCGCCCGGCTCTACCTCGGTTCTTCCAATCCTGCCGTTGCGCGATGTGGTGGTCTTTCCGCACATGGTCATCCCCTTGTTTGTGGGGCGCAAGAAATCCATTCGTGCGCTCGAGCAGGCGATGGAGTCAGGTAAGCAAATTCTGCTGCTGGCACAAAAGAATGCGGCAGAGGACGATCCTACGATCGAGGGTATTTTCGAATACGGAACCGTCGCCAGTATTCTGCAGTTATTGAAGCTGCCAGACGGTACGGTCAAGGTCCTGGTCGAGGGTGAGGGTCGCGCGAAAGTTGTCTCCTATGTGGACAGCGACGAATATTTTGCTGCGGATACAGAGTCGATCCAGGGCGAACCGATGGAAGATCGCGAAGCCGAGGCGTTGGTACGCACGGTGCTCGCCGAGTTCGACAACTACGTCAAGCTCAACACCAAAATCCCGCCCGAAGTTCTGACCTCAGTGAGCGGTATCGACGACCCAAGTCGTCTTGCAGATACGATCGCGGCGCACCTGAACCTGAAGATCGAGGAGAAGCAGGCGATCCTCGAAATGGAAGAGGCCCGCGTGCGGCTTGAGCATATCCTCGGTGTCATGGATTCCGAGATCGATCTGATGAAAGTCGAGAAGCGTATTCGCGGCCGCGTGAAGAAACAGATGGAGAAGAGTCAGCGCGAGTATTATCTGAACGAACAGATGAAGGCTATCCAGAAGGAACTCGGTGAGCTCGAAGAGGCGCCCAACGAGGCCGAAGAACTGGCCACCCGGATCGAGCAGGCGGGCATGCCGAAAGAGGCGCGCGAGAAAGCGGATGCCGAATTGCGCAAACTGAAGATGATGTCGCCGATGTCTGCGGAAGCCACGGTGGTGCGCAACTACATCGATTGGCTCGTGAATGTGCCGTGGAAGAAGCGGACCCGGGTGCGCAAGGACCTGGCCGCCGCCGAGGGCATTCTCGAGGCGGACCACTACGGCCTGGAAAAAGTTAAGGAACGCATTCTCGAGTATCTCGCGGTCCAGCAGCGGGTCAATAAGATCAAGGGGCCGATCCTGTGTCTTGTCGGGCCGCCGGGGGTGGGAAAAACGTCTCTCGGGCAGTCGATCGCGCGGGCGACGAACCGTAAGTTCATTCGCATGTCCCTGGGCGGCGTGCGCGATGAGGCAGAGATTCGTGGTCATCGGCGCACCTATATCGGTTCGATGCCCGGCAAGATCGTCCAGAACATGTCCAAGGTAAAGGCACGTAACCCCCTGTTCATGCTCGATGAAGTGGACAAGATGTCGATGGATTTTCGCGGTGACCCGTCGTCCGCCCTGCTCGAGGTGCTCGACCCTGAGCAGAACCATGCGTTTGCGGATCACTATCTTGAGGTCGATTACGACCTGTCTGAGGTTATGTTCCTGGCGACCGCGAATACCCTGAATATTCCGGCACCGTTACTGGATCGTATGGAAGTGATTCGGCTTTCGGGGTACACCGAGGACGAGAAGGTCAATATCGCAACGCGTTACCTCGTGCCCAAGCAACGCAAGAATAACGGGTTGAAGGAAGACGAAATCTCGATTTCGAAGAACGCCCTGTACGACGTCGTACGCTATTACACACGGGAAGCCGGTGTCCGCGGCCTGGAGCGCGAGATCGCTAAAGTGTTCCGCAAAGTCGCGAAGGAATTGTTGCTGGCGAA
>CAMYOD010000003.1:0-120432 GCA_947259975.1 uncultured Gammaproteobacteria bacterium | reverse complement strand
GCAACTCGCCAAGTATCTCGGTGTACGGCGCTTCCGTTACGGCATCGTTGAGGAAAAGAATCTGGTTGGGCAGGTGACTGGTCTTGCATGGACCGAAGTCGGTGGTGAATTGTTAACGATTGAAAGCTCGATTCTGCCGGGTAAGGGTAAGCAGATATACACGGGCAAGCTCGGTGATGTAATGCAGGAGTCGATCCAGGCCGCCATCAGTGTCGTACGCAGTCGCGCGGATTCGTTCGGTATCGATCCCGAGTTCTATCAGAACCACGACGTTCACGTACATGTACCCGAGGGTGCAACGCCCAAGGACGGTCCGAGTGCGGGTATTGGTATGTGTACCGCGATCGTATCGGCGCTGACCGGCATACCGGTCAAATCGGATGTTGCCATGACCGGCGAAATCACCCTGCGCGGCGAGGTCCTGCCGATCGGCGGGCTGAAAGAAAAGCTGCTGGCGGCCCACCGCGGTGGAATCAAGGTCGTGCTGATCCCGGAGGAGAACCGCAAAGATCTCACGGAGATTCCGAAGAACATCAAGGATAAGCTTGATATTCAACCAGTTCGTTGGGTCGACCAGGTGCTCGAGATCGCATTGGAGACGGTTCCGCAGATGCGGGTCGAGCCGGGCGAGAAGGGTCCAAAGAAGAAGGAGAAGGCCGGCAAGGATGTCGATAAGACCAAAGACAGCGTTGTCACGACCCACTAAGCTGCCGCATAATACTGATCAGTAGCCGCCCGTCTGTCAGCCGATAGACGGACACGGGCGGTTGGCTGTAGTCATAACAAACGGTTGCGTCTTTCTATTTTCTTGTCAATATATTTCTTTGGTTGGGCCTACGTGTATTTGGGCGGCAATCAGAATAACGTGATTCTTGACACGACTTTCGGCGCCTTGTTATAACGTTGGCGGGGAGAATCCGTGGGCCGTGGTCTGGGTGAGTATTCCGCGCTCAAGTCGTTCCATAAAAAATTTCGATACCTTCAATTGAGAGGATACATAACGTGAATAAAGGTGATCTAATCGATGCAGTGGCAGACTCCGCAGACATCTCGAAGGCTGCCGCGGCCAGGGCCGTTGATGCGGTATTCGACGGAATTACCGGTACATTGAAGAAAGGCGACTCCGTGACCGTCGTCGGTTTCGGAACGTTTTCCGTCAGCAGTCGCGCGGCACGTACGGGGCGTAACCCGCAGACCGGGGAAACTATTACAATTCGCGCCTCAAAGGGTGCGAAGTTCAAAGCTGGCAAAGCCCTGAAGGATGCCTTAAACTAGCGCGCCTTCGGGGTGCTTAGCTCAGCTGGGAGAGCGTCGCCCTTACAAGGCGAAGGTCGGGGGTTCGAACCCCTCAGCACCCACCAAGACTGACCAGGAGCGGTAGTTCAGCTGGTTAGAATACCGGCCTGTCACGCCGGGGGTCGCGGGTTCGAGTCCCGTCCGCTCCGCCAGATTTCTGCAGGGCGCTCGATTTGGGCGCCCTTTTTTCCTCGAGCTCTTAATGTTTACTGCAATCCGGGATAAAGCCCAGAAGTGGCTCGTATGGGCCATCGTCGGCCTGATCTGCGTCACCTTCGCCCTCTGGGGCGTGCAGAGCTATTTCCAGGGGCTGACCAAGATCGTTGTTGCCGAGGTCGACGGTGAAGACATAAGCGACCAGGAGTACCGCGCCGCTCTCGAGGAGCAGCGCGCGCTGGTACAGCAGCTCTCCGGCGGCAAAGTGCCTGCCGACTATGTCAACAGCGAGGCCTTCCGCCGTCAGGTGCTCGAAACCATCATCGATCGCGTGTTACTGATACGCAACGTATCGGATCAGGGTCATCGCACAAGCGACAAACAGCTTACCGATCTTATTCAAAGTCGCTCCGAGTTTCAGCGTGACGGCCGTTTCGATGCGACCCGCTACGATCTGGCGTTGCGCAATGCGCGACTGAGTCCGCTGGAGTTCGAGGCGCGCCTGCGTCAGCAGAATGCCGTTGACCAGGTGCAGCGAGGTTATCTCGAGTCCGCCTTCGTAACGAATCGGGAAGTGGAGCGTGCGCTGGTGCTCCAGATGCAAGAGCGCGAGATGGCTTACCTGCAGATTAAGCCCGAGAAGTTCTTGCCAGAGATCGTGCTCAGCGAGAGCGCGATCGAGGAGCATTATCGAACCAATGATGCTCGATTCCGGGTGCCGGAGAAACTGCGGGTTGAATATATCCAGCTGTCAATCGTGGATCTGGCGCGCAAGATCGAGCCGACCGAAGATGAGCTGCGGACCCGTTATGAAAACAATGTCGACCAGTACACCCTCCCTGAGCAGCGTCATGCAAGTCATATTCTGATTACGGCAGCGCAGGATGCGGATGCGGCGGTCCGCGAGACTGCGCTGGAAAAGGCGAAGACTTTGGCGGCGCAGGCGCGCGCGGGCGCTGATTTCGCGGCGCTGGCGAAAGAGCACTCGGGTGATATAGGTTCTGCCGCGCAAGGCGGTGATCTGGGGTTGATCGCGCGCGGTGTAATGGTGCCGCCGTTCGAGGACGCGGTCTTTTCGCTTGCCGAGGGCGTCGTATCGGATCCCGTTGAGACCCAATTTGGTTTTCATGTCATTAAGCTAACGAAACTGGTACCGCAAAAACAAAAGAGTTTCGAACAAGCGCGCGAGCAGCTCGCCGCGGATCTCAAGCAAGAGCGTGGTGAAGAGCTGTTTTTCGATCAGGCGGAGAAATTCGGCAATCTGGTCTACGAGCAGCCGAACAGCCTGCAGCCGGCCGCCGAGGAGCTGGGGCTTGAGATCAAGCAGAGCGACTGGTTTTCCCGTGACGGCGGCCCTGGTATCGCCGCGACACCGAGCGTCGTGACGGCGGCCTTTGCCGAGCAGGTTCTTAGCGGCGAAGAGAACAGTGAAGTTATCGAGGTGGATGCAGGCAGCTACGTGGCGCTGCGATTGCTCGAGCGTAAGCCGTCTGAATTGCGCCCCCTGGCGGAGGTGCGCGAGCAGATCGAACAGGAACTCAAGGTCGATGCGGCGCGCAAACAAGCCGTCGAGCTGGGCGAAAAAATGCTGGCGAGCTTGCGGAGCGGAGAAGCCCTGAGTACCGTGGCAGCGCGCCACGGTGTTTCCGTCAGTGCGACGCAGAAGGTGTCACGCCAGGCCGCCCAGGGCATTGATGCGCGTATTGTCGACGCACTGTTCCGCGCAGCCCGACCGGCGGCGGGCGCGACGGTCTATACGGGAATTGATCTTGCGGCGGATGGATTCGCTATCGCGGCCCTGAGTGCGGTTGTCGACGGCGATCCGGCCAAGGCCGAGACTTCGCTGGTGCAACAAACCCGCAACACCCTTCTGTCGCGACGGGGCTACGATGACTTCCTCAGTTATCGGCAGGGGTTGCGAGACAGCGCCGAAATCGTGATCCATGAGGATCAGTTATAGCGGTCACTCAACCATCTTTGCGCCGATGCCGACTGAATTAAAGCCGCCGTCGACATAGGTAATCTCGGCGGTGATGCCGGACGCCAGATCGGAGCAAAGAAAGGCGGCGGCATTGCCGACCTCATGAATGGTCACGCCACGCCCCAGGGGTGCTGTCCGGTCGTAGAAATCGAGCATCTTCTTCATGCCGCTGATGCCGGCTGCCGCCAGGGTCTTGATCGGACCGGCGGAAATGGCATTCACGCGAATGCCTTCGGGGCCCAGGGTCTGGGCCATATAGCGCACATTGGCCTCCAGACTGGCCTTGGCGAGACCCATCACATTGTAGCCCGGCATGGAGCGGACCGCGCCGATATATGAGAGTGTCAGCAAGGCGCCGTCGCGACCGGCCATCAGCGCACGGCCGGCCTTGGCCAGGGCGGCAAAGCTATACGAACTGACCTCGTGCGCAGTGTTGAAGCCTTCGCGGGTCACTGCATCCAGATAGAGCCCGTCCAGCTGTTCCCGCGGCGCAAATGCCACCGAATGCACAATGATGTCCAGGCCGTCCCAGGCCTTGCCAAGCTCGGAGAATACCGCCTCGATCTGTTCGTCACTGCTTACATCACAGGGCAAGACAATTTCGGAGTCGGTCTGTTGTGCGACTTTTTCGACCCGTGTCCGTAGCTTCTCGTTCTGGTAGGTAAAGGCGAGCTGGGCTCCTTCCCGATGCATGGCCTTGGCGGTGCCGTAGGCAATCGAGCGTTCGCTCGCGACACCGACGATCAAAGCGCGTTTTCCGGCAAGAAATCCCATATCCTCCCCCAAGGTCTCGTTACGTCAGCAGAAATCCACAGGCGTCTGTCGTGACCTGCGGGCATGGTGGGCCCTATATACCCTGTTTAACGGGTCGGCACAATATGAGGACGTCCGGTAACGCAATGGCCGTGGATTCTGTAAAATGCGAATGAATTCGGTATCTTGTGTGTCGCGCATATTCGGTAACAGCACGTCGTGCACATAGTGAAAAAACTTTTTACCAGAACGGGGGATGACATTGCGGCTTAAGTGGTTATTGATCATCGCCCCCGTCGTGTTGGTGCTGGCGCTCTTCCAGTCTGTTTTCTGGGTGCCCACCTATGAGGCCCAGACGACGGGCAATCCAGCCCGGCTTGAAAAATTTATCGAGGCGTCTATCGGTGACGCCAAGATCCTGAATCCAATCCTCAACGCCGATACCGCCAGCAGCGGTATTGTCGATAAAGTCTTTGAGGGCCTGCTGGATCTGGATGAAAACCTGAACCTGCGTGGTCGCCTTGCCACTGACTGGACCGTCACGGAAACGGCCTATCTGGCAGTCAATCCGCGTGCGTATTTTCCCGACGGTAGTCCGGTCACGACGGGCGAGCTGGAGACGAGGATTCGTCGCGCAGTGACCGATGGAACTTTGAACAGCCTGCAAGACAATCTCATCGATATTCGACTGCAGCCGGCACACGAGCGTACGGAATCGATCTCGTTGCGGAGTGAAGACGATACGGCAATAAGTGTGACAGTAGACTTGCATGTTCCCGAGCGGGTCGAGTTTCGATTACGCAAGGTGGATCAGGATTTCTTTAAGCGGCTGGAGGTGATCATCGGCGATGACTACGCCTCGAGTGCGCCCTATGACAGCTGGATCGAGGTAGAGCCTACCAACAAACGTAATCTGGTCGCACCGCGCTTCGCTGAACTGCTACCGGTCTTCGAACACAATCCGATTATTCGCTTCAATCTGCGTAACGGGGTGCACTTTCACGATGGTCATGAGTTCGACGCCGGCGATGTGAAGTTCACCTACGAGGCCATCATGGATCCGAAGAACCTCTCGCCGCGGACGTCGGATTTCGAGCCCATCAAGTCGGTGCGGATTATCGCCCCCCATGTGGTCGAGGTGATTTATAAGCGGCTGTTCTCGCCGGCCATCAACGCCTGGAGCATGGGGATCCTACCAGAGCATTTGCTCAACGAAGACGCCATGCGGCAGGAAATGGATCGCCGCGGCCTGTCGGAGACGGCGCGCGAGGCCTTCGGCATGCGTGACAGCGAATTCAATCGCAAGCCCATTGGCTTCGGGCCGTTTAAGTTCGTGAAATGGCAAAGCGACGAGATGATTCATCTGACCCGCAACGACGACTACTGGGAGGGGCCGCCGCTTTACAAGGACTATTTTTACCGCATCATTCCCGATGCGCTGACCCAGGAAGTCGAATTCCGTACCGGCGCCATCGATACCTACGGCACGCTGCCACATCAGGTCGCGCGTTATACGGACGATCCGGCCTACCAGTCCTACTCAAGTCTCGGTCTGGGTTTTACCTATATCGGCTATAGCAACCGCCATCCAATACTGAAAGATAAGCGCGTACGACGAGCTTTAGGCATGGCCGTTAACGTGGATGAGATCATCAAGTACGTTCTCTATGGTGAGGGCGAGCGAATCACCGGGCCCTATCCGAAAAACACCCAGTGGTACGATGCAACGGTGCTGCCGTTACCCTACGATCCGATGGCAGCTGAGGCGCTGTTGGGGGAGGCGGGCTGGCGCAAAAATGCCGACGGCTGGCTGGAGAAAGACGGACAACTGCTGGAATTTAATCTCATCACCAACAACGGCAATCTGGTACGCAAGGCGGTGCTCACCATTGCCCAGAACAATTGGCGCAAGATCGGCATCAAATGCAACACCCAGTTGTTCGAGTGGGCGGTACTGCTCAAGGATTTTATCAACCCGGGCAAGTTTGACGCGGTGGTCCTGGGTTGGAGCATGGGGGTCGATCCGGATCTTTATCAGATCTGGCATTCCAGTGAGTCCGGCCCAAACCAGTTGAATTTCGTGGGGTATAACAATCCTGTCGCGGATGATCTCATCGTACGCATTCGCCGTGAGTATGATGTGGCCACACAGCGTGAACTGACCCATCGCTTACATGCGGTGATCGCCGATGACCAACCCTATAGTTTTCTGTTTGCGCCCCGCGGCACCCGGGTGCTGGATAAGAAAATTGTCATGGTCGATGAGGAAGGCAAATTGTCACGCCTGAAACAGACCAAGACCGGCAGTATCTTTTTCTACTTTAATCGTTGGAAGAAACTGGAGCATGCCGTCGAGCTTTAGCGCACGGCAAAGCAAACACGATGTGGCCATTTATCTTTCGTAATCTGTTACAGCGCCTGGTGTTGCTGGTGATCGTCTCGGTGATTGCCCATTCGGTAGTCCACCTGGCACCGGGTGAGCCCAGCGAGGTGGACCCGGCCAACCCGCGCATGAAACCGGAGGATATCGTCAAGATCCGTGAGGCCTTCCATCTCGACGATCCCCTGTACCTGCAATATGCCTATTGGATGCGGGATCTCTTGACCGGCGAACTCAAGTCCTTCAAGGACAGCCAGCCGGTGCTGCCCAAGATCTGGGAACGCTTCCTCAATTCGTTGCCGCTGTTCATCGTCGCCACCCTGATCATCTGGACCCTGTCGTTTCCCACCGGCATTCATGCCGCAATTCGGCGAGGATCCGCCTATGATCGAAGTACCACCTTTGTCGCCTATACGTTGATCTCGGTCCCGGGGTTTTTCCTTTCCTATCTGGTCATCCTGTGGGTGGTCGAATGGCTGGGGGTGCCGGTGATCGGTATGCGTACCTTCGGCATGGAGGAGGCGCATTGGGCCTTCCGCGGCATGGACCGGGTCTGGCATCTGGTGATGCCGTCGCTGATGTCGGCCCTGGCGGGAATCGCAGTGCTCTCGCGCTACGTGCGGTCGCAGATGCTGGAAGTGATTGGCCAGGATTATGTGCGCACGGCCCGCGCCAAGGGCCTGGATGAAGACACCGTGGTGTATCGGCACGCACTGCGTAATGCGCTGTTGCCATTCGTAACCATGTTCGGATTTTTGCTGCCTGGCCTGATTGGCGGCTCGGTAATCTTCGAACAGATTTTTGCCTGGCCGGGTCTCGGGCGCCTGGGTTATGACGCCATCCTGTCGCGGGACTTCCCGGTCATCCTGACGATCAATTTCATCGCCGCCGCATTGACCCTGGCGGGCACGTTTATTTCCGATATTCTTTACGCGGTGGTGGACCCGCGCATTCGCCTGGAATAGTGATGGCTGAGACGCAGATCCTGGACGAAGACGAACTCGCGCTGCGGCAACCGCCGGAATCCCCCCTGCGTGAGTTCTGGCATATCTTCCGGCGCGATCGCCTGGCGATGGCCGGTCTCATCGTGCTGGTGTTGCTCCTGTTCGCGGCATTTGCCGCGAAAGCGCTGACCGAGTGGACCGTGGTGTTCGACCCCGCCACCGTGCGTCTGGTGGACAAATTCAAGCCGCCCATGTCGGCTGCGTCAACGCTACTGCCGGCGGAAGACCTGCCGCGGGGTGGCATCTATCTGCTGGGCACTGATGAGCTGGGACGCGACGTGTTCGCACGCATGCTGCAGGGCTCGTTCGTATCCCTGTCGATCGGCTTCGTTGCGGTGGGCATATCCATCTTCATTGGCATTCTGCTCGGTGGCCTGGCGGGCTATTACGGAAACCTGCGGATCTTCCGCCTCATGACCGTAGATACCCTGATTATGCGGTTTACCGACGTGATGCTCTGCTTTCCGACTTTCTTTTTGATTCTCACGGTAGTGGCGCTGCTGCCACCGAGCATCTACAACATCATGATCGTCATCGGCCTGACCAGCTGGATGGGTACCGCCCGTTTCGTGCGCGCGGAGTTTCTCGCCTTGCGTGAGCAGGACTTCGTAGTGGCGGCGCAGGCCATGGGGTTACCGGAACGGCGCATCATCTTCGTGCACATGGTACCCAACGCCATCGCGCCGGTGTTGGTGTCCGCCACCATCGGTGTCGCCACCGCCATTCTTACCGAATCGGCCTTGAGTTTTCTGGGTTTCGGTGTGCAGCCGCCGTTCGCCACCTGGGGCAATATCCTGTCCGATGGCAAGGGTTATATCTTCGATGCGCCATGGCTGTTTTTTATCCCCGGCATGGCCATCCTGGTGGTGGTGCTGGCGTTTAATCTTGTGGGCGAGGGTATGCGTGAGGCGCTCAACCCGAAATTGAGGCGGCGCACTTGAGTGCTCCAGCGAATCCAGCGGCAACTACAGCAAACGATCAGTCAGTATTGTCGGTGGCGGATCTCAGTGTGTCGTTTTTCACCGAACGGGGCGATCTGAATGTGGTACGCGATGTGAGTTTCGACATCCAGCCGGGGGAAACAGTCGCGTTGGTCGGCGAGTCCGGTTGCGGCAAGTCGGTCACGGCGCTGGCCATCATGGGGCTGATCGAAAAGCCGGGCCAGATCACCGGCGGCAGTATCCGCCTGCGCGGCCAGGAGCTGGTCGGGCTGCCGGAGAGTGAATTGCAGGCGCTGCGCGGCGGCCGCATCGGTATGGTGTTTCAGGAACCCATGACCTCACTCAACCCGGTTTTCACCATCGGCGATCAAATCGGCGAGGTGCTGCAGCGTCACTTCGACCACGATGAGGCGACGGCGCGGGAGGAAGTACTGGATCTGCTCGATAAAGTCGGCATCCCGTCACCGGCGCGGCGCATCGATCAATATCCCCATGAACTCTCCGGCGGCATGAAGCAGCGGGTGATGATCGCCATGGCGTTGGCCTGCAAGCCGGATCTGTTGATCGCCGACGAGCCGACCACGGCGCTTGATGTAACGATCCAGGCGCAGATCCTCGATCTTTTAAAGCAGCTGCAGGATGAGCTGGGCATGGCGATCCTGCTGATCACCCATAACCTCGGCGTGGTGGCACATTTCTCGCGCCGCGTCATGGTGATGTATGCGGGCGAGATCGTGGAGAGCGCGGCGGTTCGGCCGGTGTTCAAATCGCCGTATCATCCGTACACACGCGCCTTGCTCGCGTCTATTCCCACTCCCGGCCAACGTGATCGGCGCCTGACGTCCATCGAGGGGACGGTGCCCCAGCCGCAGCATTTCCCCGTCGGCTGCCGATTCTGCACCCGTTGCCCGGAGGTGATGCCCCATTGCTGCGCACGGCGCCCAACCCTGCGTAACCAGGAGGAGGCGCATCAGGCTGCCTGCTGGCTGTACGAGGAGGCTGACCGCTCGTGAGTTCACCCGCCCTGCTCGAAGTCCGCGGCCTGAAGAAACACTTTCCGGTACGTGGCGGTTTTTTTGCCCGGGTTCAGGACTGGGTCAAGGCGGTGGACGGTGTGTCCTTCGACGTCTATCCCGGCGAGACCCTGGCGCTGGTGGGCGAGTCCGGTTGCGGCAAGACTACCGCGGCGCGCTGTGTGCTGCGCCTGATCGAGCCGTCCGCCGGCGAGGTCCTGTTCGAAGGTCGGAATCTTGCGCAACTCGACAGCGCCGGTATGCGCGAATTGCGCCGTGACATGCAGATTATTTTTCAGGACCCCTACAGCTCGCTCAATCCGCGTATGAGCATCGGCAATATGATCGGCGAGCCGCTACGGGTCCACGGCGTGACCGGTAACGGTGAGCTTGAGCGGCGGGTCAGCGAGTTATTGGAGATCGTCGGCCTGTCCGCGGCCTATCAGCGCCGTTACCCGCATGAGTTCTCCGGCGGCCAACGCCAGCGTATCGGCATCGCTCGCGCCCTGGCGATGAACCCCAAGTTCGTGGTCTGCGATGAGGCGGTGTCGGCGCTGGATGTATCCATTCAGGCGCAAATCATCAACCTGCTGAACGACCTGCAGGCGCAGTTCAATCTGGCCTATTTGTTTATCGCCCATGATCTGAACGTCGTGCGGCATATCGCGGATCGGGTGGCGGTGATGTACCTGGGCCGTATCGTCGAGGTCGCGCCGGTAGAGGAACTGTTCAACGCGCCGCGCCATCCCTATACCCAGGCCCTGATCGCCGCCAATCCGGTGCCGGATCCGGATGTGGCACAGGAAGGTCAGCCGCTGCAGGGCGATGTTCCCTCGCCGCTACGCCCACCCAGCGGTTGTCATTTTCATCCGCGCTGTCCCCAGGCAATGGATAAATGCAAAGAAAAGTATCCGGACACGACGGCCATGAGTGAAACCCACAGCGTGAGCTGCCTGCTCTACGAATCCTGAGCCGACCGCAACGTATTACGATCGGATTTGCGCAACCACGTCTCGACCCACCGCCGATCATCCGGGCGATTGATGTTTCCAAACGCCCGCGCCTGATCTGCCATATCGACGATTGCCGGATGCTGTCGCAACAACCAGGTCTCGGCCTTGCGTTCGCCGGTGGCGAGAAAGTCCTCGAGATCGCTAAGCAACTTCCGGTGCAGCAATGCACACAGGGGCTGCAGTTGCTGTCCATCATGCACTGTCGCGGCCTTGCAACCGCCGGCTGACAGGGCGCTCGACAGGCGGCTCACCAGGTCCGACGGGAGCAGGGGAGTATCGCAGGGCGCGATAAATACATAGGGCGTCGCCGCCTGACGCAGTGCCGTGGCAATACCCGCCAACGGTCCGGTAAAATCACCATCGTCGTCGCCAAATACCGGATGGCCGTAGGCGCGATACCGGTCCTGATTGCGGTTGGCGCTGATGATGAGATCGCCCACCTGGGGTGCAATCGTTGCGATTACGTATTCCACCATGGCCTGGTCGTGCAACGGCATCAGGCCCTTGTCGGCGCCGCCCATGCGCCGGCCGCGACCGCCGGCCAGGATCGCGCCGGTGATCTGCGCCCGGCCGATGGTCTGCGGATCAGTCATTTGTCCTTCCAGCGCGCCGCCGCCTGGGCGTCGCTCGCACGGGCGTCGAGCCAGCGGGCACCCGCCGGCGTAGCTTCCTGTTTCCAGAACGGTGCCGCCACCTTCAGGTAATCCATGATGTATTCACAGGCGGCAAAGGCATCGCGCCGGTGTTCGCTGGCGATGCCGACAAAGACAATCCGATCGCCAGGCTTCAAGCTGCCGTAACGATGCACCACCGTGCTGCGCAGGATGTGCCATTTTTCCTGCGTCTCGGCGATGATGTCGCGTAACGCCTGGTTCGCCATCGCCGGATAGGTCTCGAGCCGAAGTTCGCTGATCCTGGTATCGGCATTGTGGTCGCGGACGGTGCCGATGAACGTCGCCACCGCGCCCGTGTCCGCCCCTTGCAGCGTGGCGATCTCGACGCCGGGATCGAAGTCTTCTGTCTGAATGCGAATGGTATGAGGTTCGTGCATTGCCTGCCGGGCCTTAAGGGGAAGGGCACGAGCTTGGGTGATTATACACTCGCCGAGTCGCACGCGGGGACGTGCTCGCCGCGCAGCGGATCGACTACCAACACCAGCTTGACGATGAGCCGCACGATGGCGAGACCGCGCCAGAAACGCAGCGGGCTTGCTTCGATCAAGAGCGGTAAACCCTGGGGCGCCAGGACCGGGCTGGATTACCACAAATCACGAATGTAACCGGCCGGCAGTCCGCACCGAAGGCTGTTCATGCCCGGTGCAGGAGTACAGGATGCTGCACCGAATTGGGGCGACAGCTGTCTTCGGTGCCGCGGAAATTTCGTGACCCGGCAAAAAACACGCTTATTTTCAGACAATTACAAAAACGCCCGTGAACAGGGGCAGCTGGCACAGGTTTTGCCATTTATGCGGGCTAATGAGCCGTCCCGGAGACCTTAAATGAAGGAAAAGTTGGTGATGGTGGGCAACGGCATGGCCGGTGTTCGCACCCTGGAGGAGTTGCTCAAACTCGCCCCCAACGCCTATGACATCACGGTGTTCGGTGCCGAGCCCTATGGCAACTATAACCGCATCATGCTTTCGCCGGTGCTGGCCGGGGAAAAGACGATCGATGACATCATGCTCAACGACGAGCAATGGTATGTGGACAACGGTATTACCCTGAAGAAGGGGCAGGAGATCGTCGACATCGATCGGGTGAATCGTAAGGTGATCGCGGCCGATGGTAGCGAGCAATCCTATGACCGGCTATTGCTGGCGACCGGTTCCAATCCATTCATGATCCCCGTGCCCGGTAATGACCTGAAAGGGGTCATCAGTTTCCGCGACATACATGATGTGGATCAGATGCTCGCGGCATCGAAAGAACACAAGCATGCGGTCGTGATCGGCGGTGGACTTCTCGGCCTGGAAGCAGCCAACGGCCTCATGCAGCAGGGCATGAGTGTGACCGTAGTTCACCTTATGGATTCGCTCATGGAGCGCCAGCTGGATAAACCGGCCGCCGCCATGCTCAAGCGTTCCCTCGAAGAGCGGGGTCTGCATTTTCTTATGCAGGCGCAGACCGAGGCGATCATCGGCGACACCCGGGTCGAGAAGGTGCGCTTCAAGGATGGCACTGAGATCTATGCGGACTTGGTAGTGATGGCGGTGGGTATCCGTCCTAACACCGAGTTGGCGAAAAAATCCGGTATTCATTGTGAGCGTGGCGTGGTGGTGAATGACACCCTGCAGACTTTTGATCCGCGCATCTATGCCGTGGGCGAGTGTGTCCAGCACCGCGGTATCGCCTACGGCCTGGTGGCGCCCCTGTTCGAGATGGGCAAGGTCTGTGCGAATCACCTGGCCAAGATCGGCATCGGCCGCTATGAAGGCTCCATGACCTCGACCAAACTCAAGGTCACGGGCATCGATCTGTTTTCCGCGGGCGATTTCACCGGCGATGAAAACACCGAGGAGCTGGTGTTTCAGGACGCGGCGCAAGGTGTCTATCGCAAGCTGGTGGTGCAAGAGAACCGCATCAAGGGTGCGGTTATGTACGGCGATACCATTGACGGCGCCTGGTATTTTGACCTCATGCGCGATGAAACCGATATCAGCGATTTCCGTAACAACATTTTGTTTGGCCAGGCCCATCTGGGCGATTCCGGTCATGGTGACGATAACCGGGTGGCGCAGATGGCTGATAGCGCGGAGATCTGTGGCTGTAACGGGGTATGCAAGGGTGACATCGTGCAGGCCATCGGCGACAAGAAACTGTTTACCCTGGAAGACGTGCGCGCGCATACCAAGGCCTCCAGTTCCTGCGGCTCCTGCACCGGCCTGGTGGAAAGCCTGCTGGCCCACACCGTGGGCGGTGATTACTCGGTGGCACCCCATCTCAAACCCATGTGCGGTTGCACCGAGCGTTCCCATGACGAGGTGCGCGTTACTATCAAGGATCAGGAACTGAAATCTATCCGTGCCGTGATGGACTTCCTGGAATGGAAAACCCCGGATGGCTGTAGCAAGTGCCGGCCGGCACTGAATTACTATCTGGTCTGTGCCTGGCCCCAGGAAGGTCTGGACGATTACCAGTCCCGCTTCATCAATGAGCGCGCCCACGCCAATATCCAAAATGATGGTACCTACTCGGTGATTCCCCGCATGTGGGGTGGTGGTACCTCCCCAAAAGAGTTACGTGCCATCGCCGATGTGGCCGAGGAATACAAGGTCAAGACCGTGCATGTCACCGGTGGCCAACGTATTGCTTTGTATGGCCTGAAGAAGGAAGAACTGCCCCGCATCTGGAAGAGACTCAGTGACGCCGGCATGGTCTCCGGTCATGCCTATGGCAAGGCCCTGCGTACCGTAAAGACCTGTGTGGGCAAGGAATGGTGCCGCTTTGGCACCCAGGATTCCACCCACCTGGGCATTGAACTGGAAAAAATGACCTGGGGGTCCTGGACACCGCACAAGTTCAAGATGGCTGCTTCCGGCTGCCCGCGTAACTGTGCCGAGGCCACGATCAAGGACCTGGGTGTGGTGTGTGTAGATTCCGGTTATGAAATTCATGTCGGTGGCAACGGTGGCGTGAAGGTGCGAGCCACGGACCTGCTGTGCAATGTGAGCAGCGAAGAGGAGGTGCTGGAATATACCGCGGCATTCATGCAGTTGTACCGCGAAGAGGCCCATTACCTGGAGCGTACCGCCCCGTGGATTGAGCGGGTCGGTCTTACCTATGTAAAGGAACGCATCGTCGAGGATGTGGACGCGCGCAAGACCCTGGCGGAGCGGTTTCTACATTCGCAGAAATTCGCTCAGGTTGATCCCTGGAAGGAGCGTGCCGAAGGCGTGGACGAACACGAGTTCGTGCCACTAAAGAAAGTCAGTTGAGGACAGATCATGCAGCACGTGGAAAAATTGGATATGGCGCAGGACTGGATCGAGGTCGGCAAGCTGGCCGACATCCCGCGCCTGGGTGCCCGGGTCGTCAATTCGCCACTGGGCGACATAGCGGTGTTCCGCACTGCCAGTGACGAGGTCTTCGCCCTACGCGACAAATGTCCGCACAAGGGCGGGCCCTTGTCCCAGGGCATCGTGCACGGCAAGCGGGTCGCCTGCCCGCTGCACGATTGGAAAATTCATTTGGACTCCGGCGAGGCGGTGGCCCCGGATGAGGGCTGTGCCGCAAGTTTTCCGGTAAAGCTCGACGGAGATACAGTGTTGCTGTCCCTGGCCGCTAGCGACGGTTGCCCGAATAAGTAGCAATTGAAATGTTATTCGGTCGCGGTACAAAGAACCCCATCAAGATTGCCGACAAGGGCGTGGTGGATTGGAAATACACCACCTGCGGTTATTGTTCGACCGGCTGTTCCATCGAAGTGGGACTCGACAAGGATGGCAAGGCGGTGGCGTCCCGGGGTGTCGGCTCCGCCGACGTCAATCGCGGCAAGCTGTGTCTGAAGGGTATCTTCGAGCACGAACTATTTCACAGCGCCAACCGGGGCCGGGCGCCGCTGATGCGCGATCGCTTCTATGAGTCGTTCCGCGAAACCGATTGGGACGAAGCTCTGGATAAGGTTGGCTCAGAGATCCAGCGCATTCAGGAGAAGTACGGCCGCGATTCTTTCGCCATCGTCTCCACCGGCCAGATCATGACCGAAGAGTTTTACACTCTGGGCAAGTTGGCCCGCGGCGTGATCGGCACCAACAACTACGACGGCAATACCACCCTGTGCATGTCCTCGGCGGTGTCCGGTTACAAGCGCTCGTTTGGTTCCGACGGACCGCCGGGGTGTTACGAGGATTTCGAGCATACCGAGTGCCTGTTAGCAATCGGCTCCAATCTGCCGGAACAGCACCCGATCATCTACTGGCGCATGCAGCAGGCGCGGGAGAGGCGCCGTTTCCCGCTCATCGTGGTGGACCCGCGGGTTACCATGCTGGCGCAACAGGCGGACATTCATTTGCCGGTGACCCCGGGCACCGATCTGGTGCTACTGAACGCGTTGGCGCACGTGATTCTGGACGAGGGACTGGAGGATCGCGCCTATATCGACGCACACACCGGTGGTTATGAGGAATTTTCCGCGCTGGTCGCACAATATGATCCGGTGACCGCGGCGGCGATCTGCGGCATCGACGAAGATACGATACGCAATGTGGCACGCACCTATGCCCGGGCCGGTGCGGCCATGACCATCTGGACCATGGGCATCAATCAGAGCACCCACGGCAGCGACGGCGTGGTGGCGATCAACAACCTGAATCTGATCACCGGCAACATCGGTAAACCCGGCGGCACCAGTCTTTCCATCACCGGCCAATGCAATGCCATGGGTACCCGCGAATGGTCGTCCTGTTCCGGCCTGCCCGGCTACCGCGCGTTGGAGCATGAAGAAGATCGGGAATATATCGCCGATTATTGGGGCATTGATCCGGAGTTCTTCCCGAAAAAGCGCGGCCTGTTCCAGACCGATATCTTTCCCGCCATAGAGAGCGGTGAGATCAAGGGCCTGTGGGTCATTGCCACCAACCCCATGACCTCCATGACGAACACCGCCCGCATTCGCAAGATTCTAGAGAATCTGGAATTCCTCGTCGTGCAAGACGCCTACGCGGACGTGGAGACCAACGAGTACGCCCACGTCTATCTGCCGGCAGCGATATGGGCTGAGAAAGAAGGCTGCTTTACCAACACCGAGCGGCGTGTGAACCTGATTCGCAATGTGGTCGAGCCTCTCGGGCAATCAAAGTCGGATTTGTGGATTTTCAATGAGGTCGCGAAACGATTCGACCAGGGTCGCAAGATCCGTTTCCCAGAAACTGCCGAGGGCGTGTTCGACGAACTGCGCGAGTTGTCCAGGGGCCGCCTGCTGGATTATTCCGGCATGACCTACGACAAGATCGAACAACAGCGGGGCATTCAATGGCCATGTAATCACGACTCGGCACCCGAGGGCTCATCACGCCTCTACACCGATGGAGTATTCCAGACCGCCGACGGCAGGGCCCACCTGATTGCCTTGCCCTTCGTGGACAACAACGAGCGGCCGGACGAGGAATACCCGTTCTGGCTGAACTCCGGCCGGGTGGTGGAGCATTTTCATACCCGCACCCGGACCGGCAAGATCGGCAACCTGAATAAGTTCAGCCCGACACCCTATATGGAGATGAATCCGGACGCCGCGCGGGAGCTCGGGATCATCCACGGCGGGTATGCACGCCTCACCTCACGGCGTGGCGACGCGGTGGTCATGGTGCAGCTTACCCAGCGGGTACCACCGAACATGGTGTTCATCCCGTTCCATTACCACGAGTGCGTCAACCGCCTGGCCCTGGGATTGCTGGACCCCCATTCGCGCCAGCCGGCCTTCAAGCAGTGCGCGGTGCACATCGAGCCCGCCGCTGATCAGCAGGTCGCGGCAGTGCGCAATAGGGCCGCGCGGGCATATTAATAATGTTTGAAGTCAGAAAAGACGAGCCGGATTACGCGTTTGTCCCGGATGCCCAAGCACCGGACATCAACCGTTACGGGCAGTCGATTGAACTGGCCGACGAGAACGATGCCTTGGCCGGCAAGAGTCTGAATATCAACGGTGATGCAGGCATCGGCGAAAACCCGAATCGTTACAAGCAGCATGGCTTTTATTTCAACGCCGACAACTGCATCTCCTGTCACGCCTGTGAATCCGCCTGTTCGGAAAAGAACGACCTGGCGCCGCATCTGGCGTTCCGCGCCGTGGGCTACGTGGAGGGGGGCACCTACCCCAATTACCAGCGCCTGAACATCTCCATGGCCTGTAACCACTGCGATGACCCGGTGTGTCTGAAGGGGTGTCCGACCCGCGCCTATACCAAGTTCGCCGAATACGGCGCGGTGCTGCAGGACCCGGATATCTGTTTCGGCTGCGGCTATTGCACCTGGGTGTGCCCCTACAATGCGCCGCAGCTGGACCCGGTCAACGGTCAGGTGGAGAAGTGCAACATGTGCGTGGACCGTCTCGAAGTCGGCCTGAAGCCGGCCTGTGCGTCCGCCTGTCTCGCCGGCGCCCTCGACTTCGGCATCATCGAAACCGCGCCGGACAATCGTGAGCAGCTGGAGACTCAGATCCCGGGCTTTCCCGATCCGACCATCACGCAGCCGAACATACGCTTCCAACAGACGCGCAGTCTGCCGCGGGAGATGGTTCGCACGGACGATATGCCCCTGCGTTATGAGCGGGACGATCAGGGCGCGGGGGCGTTCCGTACCAAGGTGCGGGAGAACGGCAAGGGACGCAGCTGGAACCTGAGTAAGCTGCGTTCTCGGGAAGATCCTTTGGTGGTCTTCACCCTGATTTCGCAGGGGGTCGTAGGCGCGTTCCTGGCCTTGTTTCTGGGCCCGCTGTTCGGGCTCGAGATGCTGGCCCCGGCCAGCCATCCGGTGGCTTATCCCGCCTTCCTGTTCGCGCTGTTAGGCCTGGAGACCTTCGCCCTGGCCCTGTCCACCATGCACCTGGGCAAGCCGCACCGGTTCTACCGCGCCTTCAACAACCTGCGCTTTTCGCCGGTGTCCCGCGAGGTGGCGGGGCTGGCGGTGTTCTACAACCTGCTGGGTGCGTATACGATCTTGACTGGCCTGCCGGGTCTGTTCGCCTGGTTACCGGCGGGATGGCTCGATACGCTGAGCACGACACTGGGTTGGGGCGCGGCGATTGCCGGTCCCATTGCGTTGTATTTCATGCACGCCATCTACCGGATCGAGGCGCGTCCGTTCTGGAACCACTGGCAAGTGCTCACCGCGTTTTTCGGCAACATGCTGACCCTGGGCGCGCTGACCGTCGGGCTGGTGTATGCGGTGTTGTCGGCGTTCATGTCAGCGCCGTTCGCAGGACCGCTGCAGTTGCTGGCAATCCCCATGGTCACCGGGCTCTCGCTTGAAGGCGTCGGCTTGTATTTCCATTCCCGCGATCTCAAGCGCCAGGGCGGCGAAGGGGCGGCGTCTCACTACGAGCAGACAACGACCTTTGGTAAAACCTATCTCGCTCGTAATTTGGGACTGCTCGTGAGCATCCTCGCGGTCGCCGCGGCGGCCCTAATGGGGCTCGAGGCCTGGGTGGGCGTCGCCGCGTGGTCGGCGGTGGCAGCGTTGGTCCTGGCAACCGCAATTGTCGGGCGCGCCCTGTTTTATGTGCTGGTGATTCCGACCACCATGCCCGGTGCCTTCTTCTGGCGCAACCGGGGTTTCCAGGAGCATGCTCGCGAAACGGGTCTGGCGCACATGCCGCAGGTGGGAGTCGTCGCCGAGCATTAAAAAAGGGTTGGAGTGACCTATTTTTCGACAGCATGTGATTGCCTGCCCAAAAATAAATCACCTCAACCCCTTAGCCTGGCGCTGGATGTATAGGAGGCCTTAGCCTGGCGTGGCGGACGCCTTCGGCGCTGAAAGCGAAACCTTGTTTGTAGTCGCGTCCGGGTCGGCGATGAAATTTACCACCACCATGCCGCAGAATTTCTTTTCCTGATAGACCTCGATGCGGTACTGCGCGGCGCGCTTGTCCACCGAGAAGCGCTGCATGAAATCCGTTTTACGTAGCGTAATGCCGCTTTCGTTCTTGACGCCCTGGCGCGAGAAGCCGATGGCATTTACGCGATAGCCCTCAAGCGGCTGTACCTTGAATGATTGCGCCACGTCGATAACCGAGCCCAGACTGACCTCGGTTTCATTGCCGTCGATTTCCATGGCCAGTTTGCGCAGACTATTGTCAAAGCTGAAATACTGTGGATGCAGGTTCGTGACCCGCCGATTGCCGTAGTAGACGCTGTAGTGTTTATCGCCGCCGAGCACGGTCACGAGTGGATTGGTTGCATTGAATTCGAGCGGCTCATTCTTTTTCAAGGGCACGTAACGCAACCAGGGTCGCGGCCGCGAAATATCGAGCAGAATCTCGTTGTCGTAGAGCGCTAACCGGACGTCATTATCGATTTGCGCTTTGACATCCGCTGGCGTCAGGTCAAAAGGTCGCTCAAAACCGATGCCGAGCCTGTCCAGGTAGGCTTCAATGACTCGCAGGTGGTAATGAGCCCGTTGATAGGTACGGAAGGTCTTGCTGGCTTCCACGCCGACCGCGGGTTTGCCGTTGCGGATCGCGAAGTAGGTGAGGGTCTTTTCCATTTCCCGGTCACCATTGGCGGTGTGTGTATTCTTCAGGTGGTAACGGTGTTTCGTCGTCGAGATACCTTGATTCACCTGGTCGATGACCTCGCGCGCCATATCACCCATGTCACCGTAGAACGCTTCAATACTTTCCTGGTCAATAATTATGCTCTGACCCCAACGGTGCGGATTACGGGACTTGTCAATGTGTTTGGGGTGATAGAAGCCGCTGCCGTCATGCAGATTCAGAACGAGGTCCACCTCGTTGTCGAGAATGATCGACTGGATCTTTTGCACCGCGCTGTATTCGGGGTCGGTTTCCTTCAGCTGCATGAATTTCCGGTTCATGTCCCCGTGCACGCCGCGGGTGCGCTTGACGATGCTGTGAAAATTGAGATTCGGTACAACCCAGACATTGCCCTGCGTGATCCGGTAGTGCGTGGTCAGCAAGGCCGCGGCATTGAAGCCGCCGGGCTCATCGCCCTGGATGCCGCCGATGACCAGGACGGTTGGGCCCGGTTCGCCGGATTCGAGCTTGTGCAGACTGAAGCTCAGATCTGTGGGACGTATCTTGCCGAGTGCAGGGTGTGTCGCTAGCACCGCGGCGACGAGCAGGGCCAGCAAACCGGCGTTAAACCACTTTGATATGCCACGGCTCATATCGGACCCCATAGGGATTGATGTCGGGATAACGAATTAATACGTAGCCCAGGTCGATGAGGCGCTTGAACTCATCCGTTTTGGCGAATTTTTCAGTGAAGTTGGCGGCACCGAGACCGACTTTGCCCACATCGAAATCACCGATGCCGTGGTAGGAGTGTCCTGGCGGGGCCAATGAGTACGACGCCTCGGAGAGACTGCCACCCACCGAGATCGTCTTGGCCAGAAACAAATGCATCTGTTTGACAACACTGCGTATCCCTGATGTCAGGACCAGGCTGTCACCCACTTCGCGCCGGACCTTCTTGTACATCTCCAACGGTTCACCCTTGAACAAGTAATGACCGGTCCGGGGTACTTTGACAATTTCCCGTTTCGGTATGTGGGCGCCGAGTTGTGTCGTTACCTTGGAGCCATAAAATCCATAACGTCGCGCGTCTTCGAAAAAGACTTCTTCCAGAAAATTGAGTTCGGCGCTGTTAAATGCGCCGATCTCGGAGTAGTTGCGCGCGAAGCGTAAGGCATCGTCAAACGACAGCAAGCTGAAGTTGCCATAGCCGACGATACGCTTTAGTCGTTCCAGGCGGGCGGTGACGGAATACAGCAAATCCAGGCGTGAACCCTCGAGCAGCATTTTCTCATGCCGCGGCACCTGGATGCTCGAAATGACAAGCTTATCCTTGATGTGGCTCTCTTCCCGCAGCGAATGAATCAGCGGTGGGCGGATCTTCTGCTCTCCTGCACGGCGCGAAAAGAATCCCGCCAGCGCAGGTTTCGGGAAAGCAAGGAAGCCGAGGGCAAATTTCAGTGCGGTCCTGCGGTGCATACTGTTCAGACTACCGTTGTTCTTGTCGAGTTGACCTGATCCTGAAATGCAACTGTAGCAAGGACCTTTCAGGTTTGACAACTATCTTTCGGCGGGGTCCGATGGTCGCCTATTGGCGACGCAATTTCCATTCCCTGAGGATATGTATCAGCTCGGACGTTGGCGCCGGCGCCGGCGGGTTGTGGGTGTCACGGTGTCGCCGCCGTGGAGCACTGCCAGTTGTTCGAATAGAGTCTGGGTCACCGGGAGTAGTTTCTGTTGCATTACCGTGCCGACCGCGTCGGTACGGGCGAAGACCGGCGTCACGATAGATTCATTTGCGCAAGCCAGTACCAGCATCGCCTTAATTTCGGGTTGCAGGTCGGGTACTGCGGCAATCAGCTCAGCGAGGGCCGGATGAGCGTCGGCACCCTGCGCACACAAGTAGTCCGCGTCGACCAGAGCGACAGCAACGTCGCCACTGAAGGGGCGCGCCAACCGCGCGGCGGTGAAATAGTCCGCGGTGGCGTTGAGCAATTCCACGACCACGTCTTGATCTTTCGGGCGCAACAGGACGGCTTCGGCTGTGGCGATGAAGATCTGTCCGCGCATGTCCAGCACGCGCAATAATAAACCAGCGAGTTCATTTCCGGCGTCGGCTAATGCGCCAAGCGATTCGCGATGTGTCGCGAGTTGCGCTCGCGGTGGTGCATCGCCCGGCAGATTATCCGGCATGGCGACAAGGAAGCCGACACGATAGACGTTATTTTCGCCGCCACGCTCCCAGATCTGCTGGCGTCGTTCCGCATCGATCAATCCCGGTTGCAGGATCAGGCGCACCATATCGATAATCACATGAGCATTGGTCTCGAACGGCAAGTGCTCGACCAGAAACTCGGCCAGCTCCGGACCCAGGGCGGTGGCGCGGATGCTTTCGTGCGCGAGAATGCGGCGCGCGGTTTCCGATACCGGGGAGGCCCACCAGGCGCGCCGCGCCAACTCCTCCGTGAGTCCTTCTGCGCGTACCACCGCGGTCACGGCTTCCGGCTCGCCCAGCATGAGCAATTCCGCCAGGGCAGTGGCGCTGATCTGACCCATGCGGGTCCAGCGTTTTAGGTAGATCGGATAGCCCCCCGGCGAGCCGAGTGCCACGCCGGAAAGAAACTCACGCACCAGCTTCAGATAACGATCCGGGCGACAGTTCGGGCTGAGTTTGACCTTGGCCTCGCCGCGCTCCGACAGGCCGTGTACCGTCATCGCCTGTTCATCGATACGCACCGCCTTGACGTTTTTCAGCAGTACATTCAGGCGCAGCGTGTCTTCGTGGGAGAGTTCCATAAATACAGTTGCGAGGTACGAGTAACGAGGGTGAAATGGTTAGGAATTGAGATTATTGCTCGTGTCGAGTCGCTTATTTGCAATGCGTCTTAGTGTTTTGTGTTGTTGCTTTTTTACTCGAGACTCGTCCCTCGATACTTGGCCCTATCAATTAAGTTGTACCCTTTGCCCCCAAGGCACCTTCGCCTTGCCTTTGACCAGCCACAAAACTGGGTAAGCCGGCTCGCTCTGCGGAAAGTTGCCGTCGGCGTCGGTGAAATAGATCAGCAGGTCCGGCGCCTGGTCTTGGGTCTCAACCCAGTCAAACGCGGGCACGAAGTCGGTGCCGCCGCCGCCCTCCAGTTCGGTGGGCAACTCCGCATCCTCCCAGGGCTCGAACACCCAGGGCCCCTTGTCGCTGACCTGGGCGTCGCAGGCAAGCAAGGTAATGCGGGCACGCATCTGGCCCTTGATTGCATTCACTTCGGAAACGAACTGTTCCATCTCATCTTGTGCGATCGAGCCGCTGGTATCGATCACCGCGGTCACGTCCAGTTGGGAGCTGCGCAGACTCGGAAAAATGGCGTTGCCTTCCCGGCGTGAGGGCCGAAAGTAACTGTAGTCGTCCCGCGCGATATTGGTCATGTAGCGCGCCAGCAGCATGCGCCAGGGCAACTGGGGTTGCAGTAGATGGTCCACCATGCGGGCCATGGCATCGCCCATCTTGCCGGCCTGCATGGCCTGCTGGGCGGCACCCGCCATGCGTTGTTGCCACTGTACGCTCAACTGTTCCTGCTCGGCGGGACTGAGGGGCGGCGGCTGCGGCGCGCCACCCTGGTTCTCGTCAACCTCGGACTCGCTGGCCGTGCCCTCGTCGCTTTCCGGCGAACTCTGCTCGCCGTCGCGCTGCTTGTCCATGTCCTGGCCCTGGCCGCCGCTGCCGCTCGCGTCGGGTTGGTCGTAGAGATGTTGGTCCTGAGGCTCCTCATCCATGTTGTCGTCGAGGTTGGGATAGATTTCCTCCGCGGTCATGTCCTCGAATTCGGACATGTACAGGGCATCCGGCGTCGGTTGCAGACCTTCATTGATGAGCAGGGGGTTGATTGCGAAATCGCACGCCAGATCCCAGCGGCGCTTTACGCGGTGCTGGCGGCGAGCGAAATGGGATAGCGCACAATGCAGGGCTTCGTGCGCAAGCACAAACTGGGTCTCGTCCAAGGTGAGCCGATTGATATAGCCTCGATTGTAGTAGAAGGTCCGCGCGTCGGTGGCCGTGCTCTTGCACCAGGCGGGGTCGCCCGCAACCATGGGCAGGCGCAGCACCAACGCACCGAGGAACGGCTTGTCGAGGATCAGGCGCGTGCGCGCGGCGCTGAGTTTGATTTCGACGTCGTTGGACATAAATCAGTTTCAAGTTTCAAGTTTGAAGATACAAGCAATAATCAGTTCTAGCCTTGCAACTTGTATCTTGTAACTTGTGACTGCCTATTACATGTCAAACAACATCACGTCCGCGATATCCTGCGCCCACTGATCGAATTGCGGCACTTCGAAGAGGTCGTGACCGACGGCGCGATGCATGTCCGATACCAGCATTACGCCCATTTCCCGTTGCGGAAAGCGACGCGCATAGGTCAGTATGTTACCGAAAGTCTCCTGCGCCTTGCCATTGCCCTGGGCGCGTATCGCCTGTGCCACCAGTGACGATGCAACCGCGTATTGCAGGTCGATTTCCTTGGGTACCGGCACTTCTTCACCACGGACGATGGCCTCGATGTCGGGTAGGTTGTCCAGGTTATCGATAAAGGCCTTGGCTTCGATGCCCGCGGCCGGTCCGACGCATGCCTGCAAGGCGCCGAGCATCGCCTTCGGGTTATCGTCAAATTTCTGCAACGCGCGGTGTGCGAACTCCCAGGAACGCGGCGACGGGAACGCGACCGGGTTGTGCGCCGGATCGAAATCGAACAACAGCTCCGGACGAAAACGCAGGAACGCAATCAGCCGATTATCGATACCGTTCTTGTAGGCCCACGCGACCCAGTCGTCGAGATGGGCCTCAACTTCGAAATGTTGAAATCGATTCGCCAGCGGTGCCGGCATGCTGTAGGTGACGCCGCGATCGCCCTGGCGATTACCGGCGGCGAAAATCGCCCAATGATCGGGGACCTGGTACTCGCCGAGTCGGCGATCGAGAATCAATTGATAGGCGGCGGCAGATACCGTCGGTGCCGCGGAGGTGATTTCATCGAGAAACAAAATTCCTTCCGGTCCATGACGTTGTACATCCGGCAGCATCGCCGGTATCGCCCATTCCACGTGCTGGTCGACACGAAATGGAATGCCGCGCAGGTCGCTCGGTTCCATTTGTGAGAGCCGGATATCGATCACCGGCGCACCATGTTTTGCCCCGACCTGGGCCACCATCTGAGACTTGCCCACGCCGGGCGGACCCCACATCATTACCGGTGTATGGTGGCCGCTCTTGGTGCTGGTGAACTCACGGTCGAGGATGACCAGGATCTCGGCTGGACGCATAGTATTTAAGTTCAGGGTAAAGTCAGTTTGTGTCGTGGACATGCGGCCCTAACGGACCGGTCGGATTGATTGCGGCAGCACGTCGGTCGCGATGGACGCGGGCGCGGCGGCAAGGGTTGAAGTATAGGGTGACTATGGAAAAACATCAAAAACCGGGTGGTTGGGTCGGGAATCCCCGGGCCTTGTCTGCGCAGCGGGTGCGGGAGAAGTTCTCACCGCAAAGCGCGTCTGCGGCGGCAACGGGTCCACGCTTGGCCGTGGTGTGCGACGCCGCCGATCTCGAGGTGGCGGCATGGGCGCGCGAGCTGGCGCAACGGTTGGATCTGTCCCTGTGCGCGGCGGACGCCACCGGTGCGGCGGATTGGTTGCTCGAATGGAACGACGACGGACAGCTGGGTCTGCGCGATGCCCGCGACCCCAAGATCGGGCCGGTCGCGGTGGATTTTGCCGCGGAGCTGGCGCGCCCGTTCGCGGCCTTGTCTCGTCGCCAACCCTTGGCCAAGGCGCTGGGGAAACGTGCGCACACCGCGGTCGATGTCACCGCCGGGCTGGGTCATGACAGCTACCTCATTGCCAGCCTGGGACTCGGCGTACTCGCCATCGAACGCTCGCCGGTGGTATTCGCTCTCCTGGCCGACGGTCTGCGGCGTCTGCGAGCGCATGACCCGAAATCCGCATGCATTGCGGCGCGCATTCGGCTCGCTGCGGGGGATGCCCGTACGCTTCTGGCCACCGTTGCGGCGCCGGATGTGATCTACATGGACCCCATGTTTCCACCCAAACCGAATCGTTCCGCCCTGGCGAAGAAGGAGGTACGCATGTTGCGCGCCATCGTCGGCGATGACCCGGACGCGGCGGAGCTGTTGCAGGTGTGTCGCGAAAACGCACTCCGACGTGTCGTAGTCAAGCGGCCGGATTACGCGCCGCCGGTGGCGCCGGATGTTACTGTGACTTATAAAGGTAAGCTCGTGCGCTATGACGTTTATGTACGCCACGCCCAGACCTGAAGCGATGCGCGACAATCCAAAATCGCGACCACCGTTGTTCTATTGTGCCGAGTTGCCGGCGGCGGGCGGTACAGCGTTGTTGCAGGGGGAAGAGGCGCGCCATGCCCTGGCGGCCCGTCGTCTGGCGTCCGGTGACGCGATCGCGCTATTCAATGGGCGCGGCACCGTCGCCGACGGCCGCATCGCACGGGTTGAGCGTAAGTCAGCGGCACTCGCAATTACTATTGAACATATGGAGCGGCAGGCGCCGCCACGATCGATCACACTGGCCAGCGCCCTGCCGAAAGGGGACCGGATGGCGGTGCTGCTCGATATGGGCACCCAGTTGGGTATGACCCGCTTTGTGCCTTTGCAGTGCGAGCGCAGTGTCGTCAAGGCGACAATCAAGGCACACACACGCTGGGAGCGTGTCTGCCTGGAGGCGTGCAAACAGGCCCGCCGCAGCTATGTTCCGCGGATCGCGGCCGCGGTCACGCCGGATCGCATCCGCGGCGCGGTCGGGGACGACGCTGAGATATGGGTGGCCGATCCGGCGGGCGCACCGATACAGGAATTGATATCCGACAGTACGAACGAGCCATCTCTGGTGATCATGGTCGGTCCCGAAGGTGGTTTCACAGCGACCGAAATCGACAGCATCGTGCAGCAAGGCGGCAGGCGCGTCGCACTCGGGTCGGCCATTCTGCGGATCGAAACTGCCGCCGTAGCCGCCCTGGCCGGGCTCCTGCAATAGGAAGCGGGCGTTAATACACGCAGACCGCACCCAGGGTGCGGTCTGCGTCCATCGACTTCGACGGTTCGATGTTCTTGGCAGGGTAACTCGCTAACCGGCGCCCAGATTGACCAGGGTGACCCGCCGATTTAGGGCGCGCCCGTTATCAGACACATTTGATGCCACCGGCTGATCTTCGCCAAAGCCCTTCACCTCGAAGCGGTCGCTCGGGATTCCGTATTCCTCGACCAGGTTACGCATGACGCGGATCGCGCGTCGATAAGATAGATCCAGGTTGTAATCGTTTTCGCCGACGCTGTCGGTATGGCCCTCAATGCGTACACGGGCGTCGCTGAGTTCGGGCGCACGCAGCGCGTTGGCGATCTCCATCACCTGCACATGGGCGTCGGCCTTGATCTTGTCCGAGTCGGTTTCGAAATTCACCGTGAGGTCGACCTTGCCGTCGGGTGCCGCCAGCGCCTGTGTGATTTCCGCCGCCTTGGTCACCGCTGGGCGCGCGCTTGCAGTGGCTGACGGACAGTCTGCGTTGCGAATCACATTGTGCATAGTCGCATTTCTGAGATCGTTGCCGACCATGGCCGCGCCGGTGAGTGTGGCGCCGGTCAGATCCGCGCTGGCGAGATTATTTCCAGTCATCTTGGCATTTTGCAGGCAGGCATTTCTGAGCTTGGCGTTGCGCAGATCCGTGCCCACAAACGTCGCGCCCGTCAGGTTGGCGCCGGAAAGATCGGCGCCACGCAGGTCGACCGCCGAGAACGACGCGCCGGAGAGATCCTGGCCACGGAAGTCTGAACCCCTCAGATCCGTACCCGAGTAACTCATGCCGCTGCCGGCCGATGTACTTACGGTATTTCCGGCGGAACCTCCGTCGCTGCCGCGCACCTCGACGCCCGGGGCGCTGACAGAGCCGTCCGGCCCGACCACGACGCCCGGCATACGCACGGTGCCATCGGCATCCACCTGTACACCCGGGACCTGTACCAGGACATTGTCACCGTGGGCGATCCCGGTGAGGGTCAGTAGCAAAATTGAAAACGTAAGTTGACGCATGCTGGCCATTGGATCCTCCGTTACTGCTATGGCATTGATTCTAGTAAGTAATAGGTATAGCCGATGGGCCGCGCCGCGACAAGGTAGATTCGAAAAGGACCCGTAGTTGCTGTGATTCGCCGCGAGCCGCGGCTGCCGCGCAGGTCAGCGAATACCGGTCTCGAGCGCCGACACCCGTGGCCGAGATTTGTAGGCGCCGTACTAGCGATGTGGTTTTTTCGCGCGCAGGGCGGCGTCGAAAGCCAGCTCGGCCCAGTGTCGCGCTGCGCAGGATCATCGAGCATCTGTTCGGGCGCCATGAATTAGGACATCGTCACGAGCTTGGCGCCTTTTCGGTACTTGAACGGCGTGAGATTAAGGCGAATAAATTCGCCTGCGGAGACGGTGTCCGCTTTTAGATAGAGCGTGTCGTCAGCGACCAACGCAAACGTGCTGCCACCATTTTGGCAAAAGCTCACGTTATTCAACCCGGCGGTCTAACTGATCAGTGGTTTTCGCTGGAGTTTCTACGGCGTCGCCGATGTAAACGTCGCCATAAACGTGAGCATGATCTTCGTGTTCATGTTGCTCTGCCTTTTGACGATAGGGTGGATCTTCAAGACGGGATACCGCCTCAAGAACTAAAGGCATTTACCATCGAAAGAGGCCGGAGCCAAACGAGCGGGGGCCTTATTCTGTCAACCGTGACGCGCGCGGTTACCCGATCGGCTCTGATTGTTCGAGCGCCCCTTGTAGTTCGCGCGCGGGTTGTTGCGGCGAGATGCCGTTCTTTTGCCGGCGGGCCGTTGCTGTCCGCCGCGCCCCTTGTGTAGGGGTTCCGCTTTGATGGAAGGATCGGGCTCAAAACCCTCAACCACGTCCTTGGGGATATCACGTTTTACCAGACGCTCGATGTCCTTGAGCAACATCAGCTCATCGACGCATACCAGCGACATGGCTTCGCCCTCATTGCCGGCACGCCCCGTGCGGCCAATGCGGTGGACGTAGTCTTCCGCGACGTTGGGTAATTCGAAGTTCACCACATGTGGCAACTGATCGATGTCCAGTCCGCGCGCGGCAATATCCGTGGCCACCAGAACCCGCACCTGGCCGGCCTTAAAATCCGCCAGCGCCCGGGTGCGCGCGCCCTGGCTCTTGTTGCCATGAATCGCGGCCGCGGTGATGCCATCGGTATGGAGTTGTTTGCAAAGCCGGTTGGCACCGTGCTTGGTACGGGTAAACACCAGCACCTGTTGCCAGTCGTTCGAACCCACCAGATAGGCAAGCAGTTCGCGTTTACGGCTTTTGTCGACCGGATGCACGACCTGGGTGACACTTTCGGCGGCGGTATTGCGCCGTGCGACTTCAATCAGGGCCGGTGCGTTGAGCAGATCATCGGCCAGGCGTTTGATTTCGTCCGAGAAGGTGGCCGAGAACAATAAGGTCTGTTTCTGTTTGGGTAACAGGGCGAGCACCTTGCGAATGTCGCGAATAAACCCCATGTCGAGCATGCGGTCGGCTTCGTCGAGCACCAGGATATCCACCTGCGAAAGGTCGACGGTCTTCTGACCGACGTGATCCAGCAAGCGTCCCGGCGTGGCGACCAGGATGTCGACACCCTTGCGCAGCCGCTGAATTTGCGGGTTGATTTTCACGCCGCCGAAGATCACGGTGGACTGCAGAGGCAGGTACTTGCCATAGGATTCCACACTCTCGCCCACTTGGGCGGCGAGTTCGCGGGTTGGGGTTAGCACCAGGGTGCGGATAACGCGACGGCCGTTTTCCGGATCGCCGGATGCCATCAATCTTTGTAGTAGTGGCAGGGTGAAACCGGCGGTTTTGCCCGTACCCGTCTGTGCGCCACCCATGATGTCACGGCCTTCGAGAATAGGCGGGATGGCCTGGATTTGTATCGGGGTGGGCTCGCGATAGCCTTTGTCGGCTACCGCACGGAGCAATTCGGCCCGGAGGCCGAGGGATTCAAATGACATGCGACGATGTTCTCCAAACTATGTAAGGGGATCGGCCTACTACCCGATACACATGTTTGGACATATGCCTTGGGCCGGTCTAGGCGGAAACTGTGTGTTTCGAGGCGAATCGGGAGGGATTAGCGCGCTGAAAACAGGTGCAGACCGAAGTGCACCAGAGCTTGACGACGGAGTATACCTGAGATTTCGTTAGAAATGCGGGTCAGAGAACAATATTCTCTAATATGCGCGCTAATTATTTCCTGACCCGGATTCTTACCGATCCTCGATCGCTTGCCGCCGTTTTGCTGCAGCATCTAGGATGGTCTGCTCTACTGCTTTGGCTTTATCGATAGCCTCGATTTGCGCGCCGAACACACGATCTTGAACCTGTCCCTCGTTCGTGTCGGCAGCGTCCCCCGAACAGCCAAGCATAAATCCAAATAGCGCGTAAACAAGACATCGTCGTGTCATTGATCACCGCCCCATCCTGGTTAGTTCAGTCGGTCTGACTACTGCGTTTCAGTTGGCGGCGGAGCCGCTCTGATAAGAGACTGCTGTATAATAAACCCTAACAATAGTACACAAACTAACGTAACAATAGTAACTGGAACATTACCTTCCATTGCGAGTACCACAGCTGATATTAAGAAGCTGATTGCAACGAGAATCGCCCCAGCAATTCTAGTTTTCGGTAGTACCAGCAATATCCCGCCGAATAGTTGGACAACGCCATATGCAATTAAAATTGAATTGGTAAAGCCATATTTACCAAACAATTCTACATCCTGTTGCATGAGCATTATTTTTGTAATTCCGGCCAAGACAGCTAAAAATACTAGGATGGCCAAAATCACATTAATCAATATTTTCATGTTATCTCCGTTTAATAGAACACATAACAACGAGCAGACGGAAAGTCTCCGTGTTGTAACGCGGAAAGATTCCGTATAACACGTACAGCAATGGAATATTGATCGTTTCCCGCGCCAGGTCGGTCCGAAAACAGAGGAGTGGGGCCCCTCGTTGGGGCCGACGGTGGAATGGCTTGTCGCATGGGGCGTCCGGGCACCATGGTTTTCCCTCGACGGTGTTCGTTCCCGACCATTCTACGTCCCACGCCAGGGTGGGGAAAGCGCGCGATCTACGCGTCGGGCTGGAGTTGTTTGAGCCGTTGCCGTTGCGCGGTTAGATTGGTCAGCGCGGTTTCAAGTTCCGCGACCCGAGCATGTTCCTTTTCCACCACCTCGGCCGGCGCACGATCGACGAAGTTGGCGTTGGCGAGTTTTTTCTGCGAGCGCTCCAGTTCCTTTCCGGTCTTGTCCAGTTCGCGATCGAGGCGCTCCCGTTCCGCAGCGACATCGATTAAACCGCCGAGGGGCACCAACACCTTCATGTTACCCACCAACGCAGTGGCGGATTCGGGCGCCGCGGCGCCGGTTTCCAGCACTGTGACGTCCGCGAGTCGTGCCAACTGGGTAAGGTAGGCGAGGTTGTGTTCCAGGTAGGCGATATCGCGGTCCGCAGCGTCCTGCAGCAGCACCGGCAACGGTTTCGAGGGCGCGATGTTCATTTCGCCGCGAATGTTGCGCACGCCGGCGATCACCGCCATGACCCATTCCATTTCGGCGATGGCGTCGGCGTCGATGAGCGAATCGTCCGCGAGCGGGTAGGGTTGCTGGATGATGCTGTCGCCCGCGACACCCGCCAGGGGCGCGACCTTGCGCCAGAGCTCCTCGGTGATGAAGGGCATGATCGGATGTAACAGACGCAGAACGGTTTCCAGTGCTCGCACCAGGGTCTGGCGCGTGCCGCGCAGGAGTTCCGCGCTGCTGGTCTCGTCGTAGAGCACAACCTTGGACAGCTCGATATACCAACTGCAGTATTCATCCCAGACGAATTGATACACCGTTTGCGCCGCCAGGTCGAAGCGGTAGGCGTCGATGGACTCACTGATCTCGGCGGTCACTTGCTGCAAGCGCGAATCGATCCAACGTTCCGCCAGGGTCCGGTCGATCTCACCACCTTCCGCGCCGCAGTCCTCGTCCGCGGCGTTCATGTACACATAGCGGGAAGCGTTCCAGAGTTTGTTGCAGAAGTTGCGGTAACCTTCGATGCGGCCCAGGTCGAAGCGGATGTCGCGGCCCTGGGTGGCGAGGCTGGCGAAGGTGAAGCGCAGGGCATCGGTACCGTAGGCCGGGATGCCGTCAGGGAATTCCTTGCGCGTCGCCTTCTCGATCGCCGGCGCCATCTGCGGTTGCATGAGCCCGGTGGTGCGCTTTTTTATCAGGGGCTCCAGCTCAATGCCATCGATAAGGTCGAGGGGATCAAGGATATTGCCCTTGGACTTGGACATCTTGTTGCCGTGCGCATCGCGCACCAGGCCGTGAATATAGACCTCATCAAAGGGCACGTCGTCCATGAATTTGAGTCCCATCATGATCATGCGCGCGACCCAGAAGAAAATGATGTCGAAGCCGGTAACCAGCACGCTGGTGGGATAGAAGGTCTTGAGCTCCGGCGTTGCCTGCGGCCAGCCCAGGGTGGAGAAGGGCCACAGGGCGGAGGAGAACCAGGTATCGAGCACGTCATCATCCTGGCGCAACGTTATGTCTTCGCCCAGTTTATACTTGGCGCGCACCGCGGCCTCGTCGTCGGCGACATAGACATTGCCCGCCTCGTCATACCAGGCGGGAATGCGATGACCCCACCAGATCTGGCGCGAGATACACCAGTCCTGGATGTTGTTCATCCATTCGAAATAGGTCTTGGACCAGTTTTCCGGCACGAAGCGGATGCGTCCGTCTGCCACGGCTTTGATGGCCGGTTCCGCCAGCGGTGCGATTTTCACGTACCACTGGTCGGTGAGGTAGGGTTCCACTACCGCATGGGAGCGGTCGCCCCGCGGTACCATGAGTTTGTGATCGTCGATCTTCTCCACCAGGTCGCGGGCTTCGAGATCGGCAACGATTCGCTCGCGCGCGGCGTAACGGTCGAGGCCATGATAGGGCGTGTCCGGCAGCTCGATGCTGGCATCAACCGTGAGTACGTTGATCATGGCCAGGTCGTGGCGCAGCCCGATCTCGTAGTCATTGAAGTCGTGCGCGGGAGTAATCTTCACGCAGCCGGAACCGAATTCCGGGTCCACGTAGTCGTCGGTTCCTTGCCGATCAGATGTTGATAGCGCGCGTCGTCCGGGTGCACCGCCACCGCGGCATCTCCCAGCATGGTCTCGGGACGGGTGGTGGCGACGGTGAGGTGACCGGAGCCGTCCGCCAGCGGGTAACGGATGTGCCACAGATGACCGTCTTCTTCCGCCGAGACCACTTCCAGATCGGACACCGCGGTGTGCAGTACCGGGTCCCAGTTCACCAGGCGTTTGCCGCGATAGATCAGTCCTTCGTCGTAGAGTCGCACGAAGACCTCGCGCACGGCGTCGGACAGGCCGGCATCCATGGTGAAGCGTTCCCGCGACCAGTCGAGGGATGCCCCCATGCGGCGCAACTGTTGGGTGATGGTGCCGCCGGAGTGCTGCTTCCAGTCCCAAATGCGTTCGACGAAGGCCTCCCGGCCCAGGTCATGGCGGCTCTTGCCTTCCGCCGCCAGCTGTCGCTCCACCACCATCTGTGTGGCGATGCCGGCGTGATCCGAGCCCGCCTGCCACAAGGTGTTGTCGCCACGCATGCGATGGTAACGAATCAGCCCGTCCATGATGGTGTCCTGGAAGGCATGCCCCATGTGCAGGCTGCCGGTCACATTCGGCGGCGGGATCATGATGCAGTAGGACGCGCCCTGGCCGCTGGGGCCGAAGGCGTCGGCGGCCTCCCAGGCCGCATAGATATGCTCCTCGACGGCATGCGGGTCGAAGGTTTTGGCGAAGTCTTCTGTACTCATACGTCGATTTGCGTGCCACGGTTCGCTGCCGTGGCCGCACCTTGAATATATGGCTGGTGATTAATGCTTGCTGGTGTCGCGCAGCCGGGTTTCCGTGGCCGCCGCCCAATCCTGCAGTGCGGTAAACAGGCTTGTGCGCAATGTGCTGCGGGTTTCCGTATCCAGAGGCTGTCCGGTGGTGTCGCGCAAGCGCCGATCCAGAATGTCGATGATTTCATCGGCTACCAGCGGAATAGAACCGCGATCGAACGCGATGCTTGCGGTTTCGGTGGTCACCGGGGCGGGCGCGGGAGCGGTCTCCGGGACGGTTTCGCCGCCGTCGCCTGCCGCGGTCGCGCCGGTCTCCTCGGTTTCGCGCACCGATTCAAGATGTTCGGCGATGGCAGCGCCGATCGACAACTGGGCGGCGGCCGGCGAGATCTTGGGTGCCGCCTCGGGCTTGGGCGGGAATTCCGCCTCGGGTTCCGGGTCGATGCGCGCAGTGGACGACGTCGCCGCGGCGCTCGGGCCGGCGTTTGACATCACGACATCACTGAGCAACGGAATACCGTCCTCGTCCAGTTCCAGGTTCGCGGCGGGGGCGTTTTCCTGGGCCTCGAACAGGGAACGCTGCGCGATGCCGCCCGGGGGCGTGATCACGTCCCATTCGTCACCCTCGGAGGCGGTTCGCGTGGAGGTTGTCGGTGCCGTTGATTGGGCTGCCGACGCGGCGTTTTCCGTGCCCTCGCCGGCAGCGGCCGCCTGCGGCGCGCCGACATCCGCATCAACTTCTTCCGGATCGACGTCCTTGATCAGTTCCTGCAGCGATTTGAGCGTGTCCGCCAAGGCATCCTTGTCGGAGGATTCGGGCTCGTCGCCACGATTAAATAAGGATTTTCGCCGACCGAACATTAGACCGTGAGCTCGTGTGTATTTAGAGCATAACCCCGATCCCGGTAAAAGCGGAACCGTTCGCGGGCCTTTTCTTTGTCGGCAGCCTCCGCCCCGACCACCTCCGCGACCCGCTCGAAGCGGCTGAAAAACGCCGGAATCTCAGCGCTCAGGCTGATCAACACGTTATCGAGGCCCGTCGGCGGCTCCCCGTGACCGATCACCACCGGCACGTCCGCGGTGGAGGTCGCACCCTCGGTATGCACCTCATGGGGCACGAATGTGGTCTGCCCCTGGGTCCACAGCAGCTCGTCGAGAGCGGCGGATTCTGCCGCGCTGCCGGTGAGCATGTAGATGTGGTGTCCCAGCCGGTAGGCCTTATCCGCCAGCCGGCAGGCGAGTCGGTGCTTGCCGTGGCTGGCCGGGTTCTGGATGAGATAGAAATCGACGCGGGTCATTTGAATCCGAAAGACAGCTTATTCTATTGTTGCGTGGCGCGCTCGATCAAAAACTGGGTCAGCAGCGGTACCGGTCGCCCGGTGCCGCCTTTCTCCTTGCCTTGGTTCCAGGCGGTGCCGGCAATATCCAGGTGGGCCCATTTCATTTTTTCGGTAAAGCGGGCCAGGAAACAGGCGGCGGTAATAGTGCCCGCCTCACGCCCGCCGATATTCGCCATGTCGGCAAAATTCGTATCGAGCTGCGGCTGATAGTCCTTCCACAACGGCAGCTGCCAGGCGCGGTCATGACTGTATTCGCCGGCGGCGATCAATTTGTCGACCAGATCCTGATTGTTGCCCAGCAACCCGCTGGCCTGTGCACCCAGGGCGATGACGCAGGCGCCGGTGAGGGTGGCGATGTCGATCACCACTTCCGGATTGAAACGTTCCGCGTAGGTCAGCGCGTCGCACAGGATCAAACGGCCCTCGGCATCGGTATTCAGTATTTCGATAGTCTTGCCGGACATGCTGGTCACGATGTCGCCGGGCTTGTTCGCCTCGCCGTCGGGCAGATTCTCGGAACTGGGCACTACACCCACCACATTGATGGGTAATTCCATTTCCGCGATCGCCTTGAGGACGCCAAACACACTGGCGCCGCCACACATGTCGAATTTCATCTCATCCATGCTCGCCGCCGGTTTCAGGGAGATGCCGCCGGCATCGAATGTCAGCCCCTTGCCGACGAGCACCACCGGTGCGTCGCCGCGCTTGCCTTGTTTGTATTCCATGGTGATGAGTTTCGCCGGTTCGCGGCTGCCACGGGAGACCGACAACAAGGCGCCCATGCCCATACGTTTCATGTCCGCCTCTTCGAGCACCTTGGTGCGGATCGGATAGTCTTCCGCCAGCGCCCGGGCCTGGTCGGCCAGGTAGCTGGGGGTGCAGATGTTGCCGGGCAGATTGCCCAAGTCCCGCGCCAGGGTCACCCCCTGGCCGATGGCACCACCCTGGCGCGCGGCGATGCGTGCGTCGGCGACCTCCTTGCGGTCGGGCACGAACAGATTGAGTCTGCGTAACGGGTGGCGGACCTTGGGCGGGTCAGTTTTCAATTCGTCGAAGCGGTACACCGCGGCGGAGGCCGCTTCCGCGGCCTGACGTACCTTGCGCGGTGTGTCGAGGCCGGCCACAGTGAGTTCGGTCAGGAACACGCCGGCGTTGCGGGTGCCGAGCGTATTCAAGGTGGCGGCCGTGGTGCCCATGGCTTGGCGGAGGCGGCCGATATCAAAATCTTTTTGTTTGCCGCAGCCGACCAACAGGACACGCTCGGCGGCCACTCGCGGCAGGTGGTGCAGTAACAGGGTCTGGCCGGTGCGGCCGTCCATGTCACCGGTGGCGAGTATCTTGCCAAGCGCGCCACGGGATGCCCGGTCGATGGCCGCCGCCGCGGGCGAAAGTTTGCGCGATTCAAATACGCCGACAACCACGCAGGCACCGCGTTGTTTCGCCGGGTCACCGGTCTTGATCGTGAAATCCATAATTACTCCCAGATGCGGCGCGCGACCCCCGGGGTTGCGGCCGTTATGTTATAGTGCCCGAGGGTTAAGACGCACTATGTCAACCAAACGGGGCCAGCACACGGGTCTGGCCCGCAGCGCGATTGGACGATAGAAACGTGCAAAATCATGGTGCTTTTTGCGGCCGCTATTTTCCGATGTCCCGCCTCTCCTTGTCAAAGTACCGCCGATGAATAAGCCGACGATCATCGACCGCGCGTTTATGCGCGAGGTGGGCGTGACCGGTGCCGCGGTGACCCTGGTCATTGTCGGAATTTTGATGATCGTGCGCCTGGTGCGCTTTCTCGCCAAGGCCGCCACCGGCGAGTTACCCACCGATCAAATGTTCCTGCTCTTGACGCTCAAGGTGAGCAGCTATCTCGACCTGATCCTGCCCCTGGTACTGTATGTGGCGATTGTGATGGTCCTGGGGCGCTGGATCCGTGACAATGAATTCACCGTCTTGCAGGCCTGCGGTGTGGGCCTCACCCGCTTGATACGCCCGACGCTGATTCTGGCCGGGATCGTTACGGTCCTCGTAGCCGTGATCTCGCTCTATTACGGACCCCGCGCGCTGGCCTATTCGAGCCAGGTTATTGAAGAAAGCAAGAAGAGCGTTGAACTCGGTGGCGTGGTGCCAGGCGTGTTCAACGACTGGCAGGGGCGGGGCGTGTACTATGTGGAACGGGTCGGTGAGCAACGCGATGTGTTGGAAAATGTCTTCGCCTATGCCAGAGGCCTGTTGCAGGAAGATGTGGTGGTGGCCAACAAGGGGTTCCAGTATGTAGATGAGACCACCGGCGACCGTTTCCTGGTGTTAAAAAACGGCAGCCGCTATGAAGGGGTACCCGGTCAGGGCGATTACAGTATCCTCGCGTTCGAGACCTATGCCTTGCGCATCAAACCCAATACCACCACCACGCCGGTACTCTCGGTCAAGGCCATGTCCACGGCCCAGCTATTGAAAACCGAGAGCAGTCGCGCCTATGCGGAAATTCACTGGCGCATCGCCAAACCGATCTCGGTAGCGACGCTGGCATTTCTGGCCCTTGGATTCACCTACGTCAGTGTGCGTCAGGCGCAGTTCTGGCGTACCGTGTTGGCGTTTGCGACCTATTTTGTGTATGCGAACCTTTCCGGTTATGCCCATGCCGCGATCAAAAAGGGCAAGATCGACCCGCAGCTCGGCATGTGGTGGGTGCACGCCCTGTTTCTCGCCCTCGCCATCTACGTATTTTTCTGCCGCACCACCAACCGGCCGTTGATTCCCGGGCTGAAGCTGCTGCGGCCACGCCGATGAAAGTCTTCGATCTCTATATCGGTCGCACCATCCTCATGTACAGCCTTCTGGTCATGGGAGTGCTGGTCGCCCTGTTCACATTTATTACCTTCATCGATGAACTGCAGGACCTGGGTGTCGGCAATTATCATTTCCCGCAATTGCTGGCTTATCTGGGCTTATCGATTCCGCAACGAATCTATGAACTGTTCCCCATGGCGGCCCTGGTTGGCACCATGCTGGGTCTGTCGGCACTCGCCGCCGATTCCGAACTGGTGGTGATGCGCGCATCGGGCTTGTCGCTGCTGCAGATCACCTCCGCGGTCATGAAGTTGGGCGCAGTGCTGGTGTTTGCGGCGGTGCTGATCGGCGAATTGGTCACACCCTTTACCGAGACCCAGGCGCAGCAATACCGTGCCCAGGCCCTGGAGCAGGGCGTGAAACATTCCAGTCACGGCATCTGGATGCGCGACCAGACCGTGTTTGTGAGCGTCGACGAGGTGCTGCCCGATCTAAGTCTGCTGAATCTGCGGGTATTCGAGTTCGATGACGCCCAGCGTCTGCGGTCGGTGGTGCATGCGGCGGAGGCTACGTACGAGGAGGAGCAGTGGCGTCTCAGTAACGTGCGCCAGTCGTTGTTCGAGGAAGACCGGGTGGAGGCCATTTCCGCCGATGCGGCCTACTGGTCCTCCGCGCTGACGCCGAAGATCTTGTCTGCTTTCCTGGTGAAACCGGAGCAGATGTCCGCCTGGAACCTGCGCCGCTATATCTCGCACCTGCGTGAGAACGCCCAGGATCCGGCGCAGTACGAACTGGCCTTCTGGCAAAAGCTGATATTACCGTTCGCCACCGCGGTCATGGTGATCCTGGCGATCCCCTTCGCCTTCCGCCACTTGCGCAGCGGCGGTCTCGGCCAGAGCCTGTTCGGTGGCATCATGCTGGGACTGGGATTTTATCTGGCCAATCATGGTTTCGGTTTTTACGTGTTGGTGTATGACGTGCATCCTCTGATCGGCGCGCTCATGCCGACGGTGCTCTTTCTCGGTGCGGCGTTGTTGATGTTGCGGCGCGTCGCTTGAGGATTTGCTAGCGCCGTTTACGCCGCGGCCGTTTCGGTAACACTATCAGGCGAGTCCGCGAACCGCGGTCATGCCAGGCGCGCCGCTGTGGATCCCACAGTGCCCACAGGAAACCCACGCCGAGGCAGACCCAGGAGATCAACGCCAGGAGCGCGCGGGTCAGCGCGTTGCGCCAATTCAGCGGCGCGCCGCCGGGATCGGTCACCACCTTGAGGCGCCAGGCGCGCATGCCCAGGGTCTGGCCGCCGTGCACCCAAAACCACGCAAAAAACAAAATGCCGACGGCAAGCAAATAGAGTTGTACTGCCAGGCGGCCAAGTAACGCGGTACGCAAGGCCTCCGGGATCGCGGGCAGGGGCAGGGCGGCGACGAACAGGATCGCCACCAGCAGCAGACTGTCATACAGGATCGCAGCAAATCGCCGCAAGATACCTGCCGGTTTGCCGACGTTTTCCGGCTCGCTAGGCGTCATGGGGCCGATAAAGGCGCTGTACGCCGGCTCGGTGGGGTGTCGGCGGCGGCGGTTGTACACATTGGACAAAAAACAGTGTCCATACAACGAGTAAGCAAAATATTAGCAAACACGGATATTCTAACGGCCCTATAAGTCACTGATATTTATAGTTTATGGGATTTGCTGTATTTTTGCGCAGCTTTAAGGAGCCCTGCCCGGCGCCATCAATCCAGTATGAAATTCGACCGGTAATCCACAGACTTATCCACAAGCTCTGTGGATAGCGCCGGCGCGCCCGCGGCGATTATGACAGCCGTCCCGGCGCCGGAGCGGCGATTATGACACGCCCGGCGGCGCCCGAAGCGGTGAAACTGCGCATCCGACGGGGTCGCGGTGAGAATTTCAGTGTGGCCGAGTGATCGCCGCGTGACGAGGATGGTCGTCACGCGGCGTGATGCGGCGCCGCGGCTGGGCGTGATTGCCGTAGGCGGGGGGTCAAGTGCCGCGGTGCACCCAGTCCGCCCCCAATGTCCCCTCAAGGCGTTCCAGATAGGCCGCGCTCGAAACCACACCGATCATGCGGTCGGCTTCCGCGATGCGTGCCGCGAGATCGGCGTGGCCGCTGGTTTCGTCGTCGTTGAGATTGTTCTTCTGGACGCGCAGGTGCTCCCGGTGCTGACGCCAGAGCTGTTCATCCCATTGTTGCTTGATTACGAGCCGTTCCTGGTACCAATCGCTCTGCAGCAAATAGTCGCGCGTAAACATGTTACGGATTTCCGGATCATCCACGGTCTTGTTCAGGTAGCGGCCGTGCGCCATTATGTGCAGCAGCGCCTGCAGCGGAGGGCAGGCGTCTTCCACCGAGCCGTCGGAGAAGTAGTGCAGCGCCACCCGTTGCTGAGCCTCGCATATGTTGTGGATTCCATCGACATAAGATTCCTGATCCTGGGTTTCCGGACATAACATGGCGTCATCGAAAACCGCCGCCGGCGTATCGAAGATCTTGCCGAACTGATCGCGCACGAAACGCTTCGTGATTCGGTAGCCCAGTCGGCTCGCCAGAACCGGCCGACCCTCGTATTCAAAATCCTCGAGCTTTTCCAGGTATCCATGCGCAATCATGTATTCAGGATCACGAACCGCAACCGGTAAACGGCACCAGATCTCCGGTATCAACATACTGATGTCGTGATCTATACGACGCTTGGGCCCGATGTGTCCCGCGGGAGTGGTAAAACCATCGTGCCCGCACAGGATGAACGAAACCAGCGCGGTATTGAGATCGGCGGTGGCGCATAGGGAGTTGAAGGGACCCTTGGTCAACGCGCCTTCGGAACCCGCACCGGTGGTCGAAGGCGACTTGCCAGTCAGGCTGCTGATCAACTCCATAAAGAGTTCCGGAAGCTCCTGGTAATGGATTGGGTTGTAGACGGCCAATGATCTGATGCCCGGGCCCGGTGGATTGTTGCGGCGTCCGGCGAGCACGGCGTTGACCGGAAAATGTACCGGTTGATCCGATTCCAATCCGCGCGCGAGACGGGTACAGGTTTCCGCCAGATGGCGCGGAAGTGGATCTGCAAGATCCGGCCGAATTTGCAGGTAACGGACATTAAGGCTGGGCTTGCCATCCACAATACGCGGATGCGCGGACGACACGAAATAGAGTTCATCATCCATTTGCGCCGCGTCCTTTACCAGGCGCTGCATCGGCGGACTGAACTGCTGGAAGTGCACGACATCTTCCATGAGCGCGCGCGCATCCTCTTTATCCATGGGCTCGAAATTCGAAATAAAATTATCCCTGCCGGCCAAATCGTTTTCAGTCTGCAGGTCGGTACCACGGTGAATGGCGTCATCCGGGCGTTGAAACAGGTGCCGCTCGCAGTTGACCACGAGTTTGACGCTTGGGTTATTGTATTCAGGATTCAGGCCCGCGAGATAGGATATCGGAACCACGGTGGAAGCGGTTATATCGTCTTCCATCTGTACCTTGGCCGCCGGCACATAATCCTGGCGCAACTTGAACAGACGCCAACTGCCGTCATCATCGAAACCCACGCGCAGATAACTCGCCATGAGTTTGCGCCCATCGAATTTCAGTTCGTGCCCCGGGTTCCCATTGACCGTATCGACCGAGAAGTGCTTTTGCCAATCGCGACCCCATTCCTGCCGGTAAAAGCGCTTAATCATGAAGACCAGGGCGAGAATATGTTGTGGAATACCCTGCAGCCACTCATTGTAGGTATCCGAATATTCGCTGGCGGATGGTGTTAGCAGTTTGATGACCGACCCCAGACTGCGTTGTGCGCTGAGGAGGCTGCGCGTGTCCGGTGGCTGCGATTCCGGGTTTCGGAAGCGATCCGAGTAATCGCGCTCAAATATTGCCCGCACCTGAGCCAGATCCGGCTCGAAATCACCCACGTAGATCGGCCCGGAGATCACCGCGCCGGAAATTGACTTGGAGATCTCCGACTTGCCGCCGCCCGAGACGGTGCTGGGCTTGTGGCAAAATGTGCCTTCGCCGACGGTGCCGATCAGACGCCAACTGGGCGCATGGGGATGCTGCTCCATGTGCACGCGGAAACCGCTGGGATACACATAGACGTGTTCGGCAAGCAGCTTGATTTGGTGCTCGCCCGATTGATCGTGCCAGCCGACGCGCAGATTTTGAATATTGATATGCGCATTTTCGGGTACATAGATGATATTCGAATATTGGTTATCGACGGCATACCCGTCATCCACAACGCGGATACTGCCCGCCAGACGCCGGGCGAGGTCGGCGAAGCTGTAGTGTCCATGCATATCGGCGGGGCGCGGGATATAGGTTTCGCCCAGATTGACACACGGATATGCCAGAGCACCGCCGGCATGTTCCTCCTCGGAGCCACCGTATAGATTGGCGGAGAAGCTGATCTGGGATTTGATTTCCTTTTTGCTGTAGCCGAAGTAGTTGTCTGCAATCAACGTGACGACGACGCCACGCCAATCGCGACAGACAATCTTGAATGCCTGGCCGTCGTTGTATAGCTCGTCTTCGTCCTGCCAGCACATGCCGTCGCGGCGTTGGCGTTCCGTGGCATTGTCGTAGTGGGGCAGCCCCAGCTCCTTCTTGCGACAGCCCACCAGGTGCGGCGCAAGAATCACGCAGCCGCTTTGTCCGGTCCAGTGCTCGATGTCCAGGGCGGCGTCGTTGTCCGGCAGAAACGGGTCACCGCCGTTACCAAAGATAGATTCCACGAAATCCAGGTTGGCAACCAGACTACCGGGTGCGAAGAAACGCACCTCGAGGCTCTTGGTCGGCAGGACTCCGGGGACTTCCGGGCGAACCGTCGGGCGCAACAACAGCGACACCCACAGTTCCGCCGGCTCCGGTTCCTCGCTCGTCGCCGGCAGCCGCAGCAACTCCGGTGGCGGATCGAGGGCTTTCATCAACAATGCGGCAAAGACCGCCACCGGCGTCTCGCGCTTGTCCGCGGGTACCGGCAATCCACCGGCGACGATATGAAATACGCCCTTGGTCGTACGCCGGTCGCTTTTCGGGTTATTCAGCACGCCTTGCAGGAGTCGATAGGAATCGAGCAGATCCGAGTGGAAATGGGTGCCATTCAAGGGTAGCGATAACTCCCGCGCCAGTCCGGGCTCATCCAGAATGAAGGTTGCGCCCGGCAGCTCGATGTTCAGATCCAGCCCATGCTCGGCCATGTAGGCATTGAGAAAATCCTGGATACGTTGATCCGCGGGGCAGCGATAGTCCGACAGAAGCCGCTTCTGCCGGGCGTGGTGTTTCAGCAGCCCGTCGGCGACCTGCAGGTAGCTGTTGTCGCCGTCGAGGTGGCAGGTCGGCTGGCCGAGTGCCGCGAGCTTTAGATTGATGTGCTGGTGACGTCGCTGGAGTGCCGTACCGGGGGACGTATCGATGTCTGATGTTGCCAGGTCGCTCATAGTAGGGTTCCTGTTGCGGGTGCCCGCAGTGACCTCTCCATCGCAATATCTGTGCCACGCACCGGAAACGGGCAAGCCGTTGTAAATCCGCTGGTTTGTCACTTGGCGCGATCCGGGTCTGCACCATCTTGGCCCATATCTCTATTGTCGCCGCAGAAACTGCACTGTTATCGCACAGTCCGGGGCTTGCGCGCAGGACTGGCATGCCTCTCCGATGGGCTAACCCTTTGGGAAAACGTCGGAAATTCCCCTGTCGCATCTCTTGCCCACGAATGGCGCGATTGTTGCTGAGACGATCGCAGGATTCTTTTGACCAGCGACAAAGGTTGACCCCAATGATTAATTCGCTTGAATTTCAGCGCCACGGCGACAAGCAAAATTCCGCCTTCTTCGAGGACTACCTGTCTCGACTACTGCAGGAACGCGATGCATCCGGCCTGACCGAGAAGATCCACGACATCGACGCGATCATGATCACGGTCGATCCGGGGCATTCCATTCGCTATGTTGGTGAGCTGTGTCTCATGACCCCGTATCACTACCTGGTCACCTTGGAGAGCGAAAGTCATTGGACGCATATCCTGCGTGTCGATATGAACGCGCCCGACTTCATCGTGCGGGAAGTCAAGGATGCAAGCACTCGCGGCATCTTCCGCAGTCTCAACGAGGTCTACCCCATAGGGGCGAGCAAGCCAAACAGCCGCTATATGGGCGAAATACTCCGCGTCGAGGATCTGCACGGTGTGGTCGAGTGTCAGAAGACGCGGGGATTCCGTTTCTTTTCCCAGGACCAGACCCGCAAGCTCGAGCTTCCCGGCAATCTGGCGATCAGCAAGCCGTCCCCGTATACGCATAATATCGTCGCGTATATGGAGCGCGCGGTGAGCGACCCGCGGATTTACGCGCTCGGTCTCAGCAATATCCGCAATGACGTACAAGAGATCTACCTGGCGGCGAAGGAACTACAGAAACAGCTCGAGATCGACGATCTCATTCTGCCCATCGACCATCTCGCCACGCGGGTCTATTGCCAGAACCGCGAAGTAGCGATTCTCGAGTGGCTATCGCTGTCGAGTTATTTCTACTGGGGCTCATATGACATCAAGGACCAAAACTCATCGACCAATGTCACGAAGAGCGTCCGGCAAGCCGACGAGATGCGCAGCCCGGCCAAGGTTTTCACCGCGAACAATACCCCCTGGTTCGTCAATCATTTGGTGAATCTGCCGTCTCCGACCGAGACGTTTGTGCGCAACTATGGACCGCGTCTGCATCACATTGCGCTTGCGGTTCGTGATGGCGGGCGTCATGGCCAAGAGAACATCGAATACGTGGTCGCGCAGATCGCGGAGCAGGGGCGGGATTTTCTCCTCGACGTTATCGGATCCAAGGAGCAGGGGCTGAAGCAGATTTTTTCGAGTGCGTCCGAGCATTCGTCGCTGATTATCGAGTATGTCCAGCGTTTCGGCGACTTCGATGGGTTCTTTGCAAAAGAAAATGTCGCCGAGCTGACGCACGCCGCGGGTGCCGAAGAAGAACTCATCGAACTGCAAGCGCAGTCGGAATCGGACGGACAGTGATCAGGCCGCGCCGCGCAGGCGCGTCGCGCGATAGTCGGTCCGCTGGTCCGGCCGCGGCAAGCGTCGCAATAGCAGTGAGCCTGCGGACATGGCTGTGGGTGCCTCGATGCCCATAAGTTGTAACGCGGTGGGGGCGATATTGGCGAGTCCACCGGTACTGGACAGCTGCCAGTTTTCTTCATCAATCAGCAGCAACGGTACCGGGTAGGTGGTGTGCTGGGTATGGGGTGCGCCGGTGAGCGGATCGATCAGTTCTTCGCAATTGCCGTGATCGGCGGTCAGCAGAACCGAATAACCGGCGGTGGTCGCGGCATCCAGTACTCGTCCGACTTCCTCGTCCAGGGTCTCTACCGCGGTAATCACTGCATCGCGCATTGCCGTGTGCCCCACCATGTCGCCGTTGGCGAAATTGATCACCATAAATGCGTGACGACCCTTGTTAATTGCGCCGATGGTTGCATCCGCAACTTCGCGGGCACTCATGCTGGGTTTGAGGTCATAGGTCGCTACCCGTGGTGAGGGCACCAGCAGCTGGGTCTCACCGGAGTAGGGGGTCGTGCGGCCGCCATTGAAAAAGTAGGTGACATGGGCGTACTTCTCCGTTTCGGCGCAGTGAAACTGCGCCAATCCCAGCGCACTTACGACCCGACCGAGCGTCGTCGCCGGACGCTCCGGTTCGAACGCAGCCGGCATGTTCAGGCGGCGGTCATAGGGCATCATGCAAGTGACTCGCGCCAAAGGTGAGTCGCCCCGGTCGAAGCCGGTGAAGTCGTTCGCACCCAGCGCCGCCACCAGCTGCCGGGGTCGGTCTTTACGAAAGTTGAAAAAAATGACTGCATCATCGTGTTCGATGGTTTGCGCCAAGGGGAGATGCATGGGGCGAATAAATTCATCGGTGTCGCCGGCGGCATATGCGCTACGGATCGCGGTCTCCGCAGACACCGCCGGCTGGCCCTTACCAAGCACCAGCGCGCGCCAGGCCAGTTCCGTGCGGTCCCAGCGTTTGTCCCGGTCCATGGCGAAATAACGTCCCATGATGGTGGCGATGCCGCCACCGGCCTCGTGCAGATGTGCCTCGACGTCGCCGAGGTAATTCAGGGCGGAAGCAGGCGGCGTATCGCGGCCGTCGGTGATCAGGTGCAGCAGGGGCTTGATGCCTTGCTGTTTACACAGCTGCACCAGGGCAAACAGGTGGCGGGTATGGCTGTGCACGCCGCCGTCGGACACCAGGCCAATGAGATGCAGGGGGCGGTTTTTTTCCACCGCCTGATGGGCGGCGTCGAGTAAGGCCGGATTGGTGAAGAATTCGCCGTTGTCGATAGCCGCATCGATGCGCACCAGGTCCTGGCGAATAACGGCGCCGGCACCCAGGGTCAGATGGCCGACCTCGGAGTTGCCCATCTGGCCATCCGGCAAGCCGACCGCGGTTCCGGAGGCGGCGAGCAGGGTGTGTGTATGCTGGCTGAAATACGCATCCAGCCGTGGTGTATCGGCTTCGGCCACCCCATTGTTGATCTTGCTGGGGTTGGTGCCGAAACCGTCGAGGATAATCAGTATTACGGGTTTACGGGGTACGCCCGAGATGTTCAACAATAGACCGGTCTAGGTGTTGTCGGCTGACGGCGGTTCGATGCACCGGTTGTCGCAGGGACACGCCGCATGCTCGCAGGCCACTTGTTCGGCGGAAGTGTCCTCGCGGCCGTAGTCAGCGGTGGCCCGGGTTACGAGATCGGCAAAACCGGAATAATTGATATCAGTATGCATCTCAGTACTCCTTAGGCGATTCGTGTTTGCTGAAGGTTGGTTACAATTTGCGTGCCAGAACCGTCCGTCGACCGGAATGACGATAAGTTCGTGAATTTTCTAATAGAAATTTTTCCGCCTTGCGGATGGGGCGGGACGGTCTGCACCATATAGGGGCCTGAGGCGCTTGCGTGCACCAGCCTGGGGTCGGTGGCGAGCAGCCCCATCGGCCGATTCGGGTGCGAAAAGATGGTGCCCCGGAGACGATTTGAACGTCCGACCTGCCGCTTAGGAGGCGGCTGCTCTATCCAGCTGAGCTACCGGGGCATTGGGTTCTGGGGACAGTATACTGAATTCGTGCAGATAATGACTCGTATGTCACGTCTTGTTGCACCGGGCGCCAGCAAATCCGCCAAGCGTGGCGTGGATCAAAGCCGGTCCGATGCCCCAGGCTGGATAAAGGTCTTCGGTGTTAATCCCGACGGGATTCATGAATAACCGCAATTAAGTATACTGTCCCCGTAACTTCCGACATGCTTCGATTGCGCTTGACCATTCCTGGACTTCATTCGATCCCTGACCACCCGCAGCTCGTGCGTCAGCGACCACGTCGCAAATGGGCGCAATGTGTGCTTGTGTTGTTGGGCCTGGTCTGGTTTGGCCTCTACGGTGCATCGGTCGCGGCCGAGGAACTGGCCGCGGTGCAGGCCCTGCACCGCGGCAACGGCGCCGAACCGCAGACACTCGATCCACACAAGGCAGAGGACGTGTCCTCGGCGAACATCCTGCGCGATCTGTACGAGGGCCTGGTGGGGGAGGCGCCGGACGGCACGCTGATTCCGGGCGCCGCCGAACGCTGGCAAGTCAACGCCGACGGTACCGAATACACGTTTTATTTGCGCCGCAATGCGCGCTGGTCGAATGGCGATCCCGTGACCGCCGAGGACTTTGTTGCCGGCCTGCGCCGCGCGGTGGATCCGCTCACTGCCTCCCATTACGCCCAGGTGCTGGCACCGATTCGCAACGCCGCGGCGGTCATCGCCGGTCAGGAACCGCCGACCATGTTGGGGGCGCGGGCTGTGGATGCATACACCCTGCAAATAGAATTGATCGCGCCGACACCGTATTTTCTCGGCTTGCTGACGCACTCGACTACCTACCCGATCCATCGCCCGTCCCTCGCGCAACATGGTGCCAGATTCACTCGCCCGGGCAATCTGATATCGAACGGTGCTTACCGCCTCAGCGAATGGGTGGTGCATTCGCACATCAAGCTCGCGCGTAACACACATTATTGGGACAACGTCCATACTACCATCGACGAAGTCAGCTACTATCCCACCGAGGATAGTAATGGCGCGTTCAAACGCTACCGGGCCGGGGGGCTGGATTGGACCGGTACCGTGCCACTGAATCAGTTTCGCTGGATTCGTGAAAACCTTGCGGACGAGCTGCAGGTTGCGCCCTATTTGGGCACCTATTTCTATGGTTTTAATATCACGCGACCTCCCTTCAAGGATGCACCCGGTTTGCGCCACGCTCTGTCCATGGTGATCGACCGGGAGATCCTCACCGGCAAGATCACCGGTGCCGGCGAGGTGCCGGCCTACGGCTGGGTGCCCCCGGGGGTGGCCGGGTACGAGGCGCAGGGCGTCAACTTCTCCGCTTTGACCCCGGCACAACGTCTTGCGGAGGCGCGGCGGTTGTATGCGGCGGCGGGCTACTCGCGAGTGCGGCCGCTGGAAATCGAGTTGCGCTACAACACCAGCGAGAACCATAAGAAGGTCGCAGTAGCGATTGCCGCCATGTGGAAGCAGGCGCTCGGCGTGAAAACCCGACTCGTGAACGAGGAATGGAAGGTGTTTCTCGAGACCCGCAAACAGAAAGTCCATACCCAGGTGTTCCGCGCCGGCTGGATCGGCGATTACAACGATCCCTATACCTTTGCCGAGCTATTCCACTCGGGTCACGGCCGCAACGACACCGGATTCGTAAACGTGGACTATGACCGCCTGTTACAAAAGGCGTCGCTCACCACGGACGCGAAAACACGCATGCTACTGCTGGAGCAGGCGGAGCGCATACTGCTCGCCGAGCACACCATCGTGCCGATTTATTTCTATGTCTCCAAGCGGTTGGTAAAACCCTATATAAAGGGTTATGCCGCGAATATCCTCGACCATCATCACAGCAAGCACATGCGCGTCCTGAAGCATTGATACCCTGACCGGTCCATGCTCGCCTTTGCATTCAAACGTTTCCTCGGCGCCTGGCCCACGCTTCTGATTCTTGCCACCCTGGCCTTCGTGCTGGTACGGGCCGCACCCGGCGGGCCGTTCGATGTGGAAAAGAGTCTGCCACCGGAAATCCAGGCCAACCTCGACCGGCAGTATCATCTCGACGAACCCTTGGCGAAGCAGTACGGCCGTTTCCTCGCCGGGCTCGCACAAGGCGATCTCGGCCCCTCGTTTCAATACAAGGATTACACCGTCAACGAATTGATCGCGACCGGCTTCCCCGTATCGCTGCGACTCGGCGCGCTGGCCATGGGAGTGGCCCTGTTGCTGGGCCTGTCCCTGGGCGTGATCGCGGCGCTGCGCCAGAACACGTTCACGGATTACGCGGTCATGGCGACGGCCATGACGGGAATTTCCATTCCCAATTTCGTCATGGCGCCGCTGTTGATCCTGCTCTTCGCGGTCGCGCTCAACTGGTTGCCGGCGGGCGGTTGGGAGGGCGGTCACTGGAAACACACCCTGTTGCCGGTGATTGCGCTCAGCCTGCCGCAGGTCGCCTATATCGCACGCCTCACCCGCGGCAGCATGCTCGAGGTCCTGCGCAGTAATTTCATCCGTACCGCGCGCGCCAAGGGCGTGCCGGAGCGTTGGGTGATCCTGCGCCACGCGCTGCGACCCGCGCTGTTGCCCGTCGTCTCCTATCTGGGTCCAGCGACCGCGGCCATCGTCACCGGCTCGGTGGTGGTGGAGCAGATCTTCGGCATTCCCGGTCTCGGTCGCTATTTCGTGCAGGGCGCACTGAATCGGGATTACACATTGGTCATGGGGGTGGTGGTGTTCTACGGTGCGCTGATCGTGGCCTTCAACCTGCTCGTGGATCTGATCTACGCGTGGCTGGATCCCAGGATCCGCTATTGAGCCGCCCGGGAATGTCGAGCGTCGAAAACATTCAAACCATGAATGCCGCGACCCCCGGCCGCGGCCTGTGGCACGACGCATGGCTGCGGTTAATACGCAACCGGGCCGCGGTGAGCGGCGCGGTAATCCTGGGATTTATGGCCTTGCTGGTCATCGTCGGCCCGTACTTGAGTCCGTATGCCTTCGATCATATCGACTGGGAACACATCTCAACGCCGCCGGATCTCGCCAGCGGTCATGTGTTCGGCACCGACGCGGTGGGGCGCGATCTTTTCGTGCGCACGCTCTACGGCGGACGTCTCTCGCTCGCGGTCGGGCTTGCGGCGACGCTGGTGAGTTTGTTCATCGGTGTCGCCTACGGCGCCACTGCCGGTTATCTGGGCGGTCGCACGGACAGCGTCATGATGCGCATCGTCGATATCCTGTATGCGATGCCGTTCATGTTCTTCGTTATTCTTTTGATGGTGTTTTTCGGCCGCAGCCTGGTGCTCATCTTCGTTGCCATCGGCGCGATCAATTGGCTCGATATGGCGCGCATCGTGCGTGGACAGACCCTGAGTCTGAAACAGAAGGAATTCATCGAGTCGGCGCGCGCCTGCGGCGTCGGCAGCGCCGGCATCATCGCCCGCCACATCGTGCCCAATCTGCTGGGAGTCGTGATCGTCTATGTGACGCTCACCATCCCGCAGGTGATTCTGGTGGAATCGTTCCTGAGTTTTCTCGGCCTCGGCGTGCAGGAACCCTACACGAGCTGGGGCGCACTCGTGAACGAAGGTGCGCAGGGCATGGAGAGCGCGCCCTGGAGCCTGATGTTCCCGGCCGTGTTTCTCGCCGCGACATTGTTTTGTCTCAACTTTATCGGCGACGGGTTGCGTGACGCCCTCGACCCCCAAGATCGCTGAGGCTTCGCTAACGTGACCGCGCCACTGTTGAATGTCGATGCGCTAAGTGTGCACTTCGCTACCGCCGACGGCGAGCTGTGCGCCGTGGACGGCGTCAGTTTCGCTATAAGCAAAGGCGAGACCCTGGGTATCGTCGGTGAATCCGGTTCCGGCAAGAGCCAGACCGTGCTCGCGCTGCTGGGCTTGCTTTCAGCCAATGGGCGCGCGTCGGGCCGGGCCGTATTCAACGGCCGCGATCTACTCGACCTGCCGATTCGGGACCTCAACCAGGTGCGTGGCAAGGAAGTCTCGATGATCTTTCAGGACCCCATGACCTCGCTCAATCCCTATCTTTCGATCGCCACCCAGATGACCGAAGTGCTGGCGCTGCATCAGAGGCTGGGCCGGTCCGCGGCGCGGGCGCAGGCGCTGCAGATGTTGGCGGCGGTGGGTATCGCCGCGCCGGAGCGGCGCATCGATCAGTATCCACACGAGTTTTCCGGCGGCATGCGCCAGCGGGTCATGATCGCTATGGCGCTGCTGTGTGATCCGCACCTGCTGATCGCCGATGAACCCACCACCGCGCTCGACGTCACCGTGCAAGCGCAAACCGTGGGTCTCATGCGCGAGCTGCAAACACAGCGGGACACCGCCATCATACTGATCACCCATGACCTGGGCGTGGTAGCCGGATTGTGTGACCGGATCGCGGTGATGTATGCCGGGCGTATCGTCGAGACCGGGCCTGTGGACGCCATGTTCAGTGATCCACAGCATCCCTATACACGGGGTCTGCTGACTTCCGTTCCCCGACTCGACGAGATCACCGGTGAGCGCCTGGCCACGATTCCGGGCAACCCGCCGGCGATAACCCAGCGGCCGCGCGGGTGTGCGTATCGTGACCGCTGTGCCTACGCGTTCGCTGCCTGCGCCGAACACCCCCCACCACTGCAGACCGTCATCAATGGACGCGCCAAGGCCTGCCACCTGGAGGTGCTACCGTGACCACACCTTTGCTGCAGGTGAATGATTTACGCGTGTCTTTCTGCGTATCCACGGGAAGCGGCCTGGGTTACGCGACGCGAAACCTTAAGGCGGTGGACGGGATCAGTTTTGATTTGCATGTCGGCGAGACCCTGGGTGTGGTGGGGGAGTCCGGGTGCGGAAAGTCCACCCTCGCCCGCGCCGTGTTGAATCTGGTGCCGGCCGGTAGCGGGAGGGTCATGTGGTTGGGTCAAGCCGTGTCCGGTTTGACGGAGGCCGCGATGCGGCCGCTGCGCAAGCAAATGCAGATCATCTTTCAAGACCCGCTCGCGTCGCTGGATCCGCGCATGACCGCGGAACAGATTATCGCCGAACCGCTCAAGGCGCTGGCGCCGGAGATCGACGCGACACAACGGCGTCGGCGGGTGGCAGATGTGATGGCACGGGTCGGCCTACAGGCCGACCAGGTGCATCGCTATCCGCACGAATTCTCCGGCGGCCAATGCCAGCGTATCGGTATCGCCCGGGCCCTGGTGCTGAATCCGAAGCTGATCGTCTGTGATGAACCGGTCAGTGCGCTGGATGTTTCCATCCAGGCGCAAATCATCAATCTGCTGCAGGACCTGCAGCGGGATCTCGACCTGGCCCTGATTTTCATTGCCCATGACCTAAATGTAGTGCGTCACATCAGTCAGCGCGTGATGGTGATGTATCTGGGGCGCGCCGTGGAGATCGCCCCCCGTGACGCGATTTACGCGCAGCCGCGTCACCCCTACACCCGCGCCTTGATCGATGCGGTGCCCCTGCCCGATCCGCAACGGGAGCGTAGTCGAAGCCACACCCCGCTGACCGGTGAAGTGCCCTCGCCACTGGATCCGCCGAGCGGCTGCGCCTTCCGAAACCGTTGCCCCATAGCCGCCGCGCGTTGTGCCACCGAAACCCCCGTTCTTCGGATGTTGGGCGGCGGCGTACAGGTTGCCTGTCACTTCGTTGAATAGAGGATATGCGGTAAAAGGGAAAGAGATCGTTCGGAGCCACGGTCAGGCAAGAGGTTCGACTCAGGTCTTTGTGGCGCCGTAATGCCGAATAGCGAGTTGCACCATGTGGTCGATAAAGCGGTCCGACAGATATTGGTGTCGGCGTGACGGGTGCAATATCAGGGCGCACACATTTATGCTTGCGCCTTGTTTAGTCTAGGCCGGTTTTACCGCGCCCAAAACGATGGGCAGTCAGTTTTGGTCGTGTTTCCTAAATCCGGATCATCCGTAAATGGAACGCACTCAACATTCAGGATGTCTGTAAGAGCGGCCTGATACACCTCTGGCGCCGCAAACGTTTTCTGCCAGAAGAGATGCGCCAGGGGCAGCCCGGACAACACTGTCTTGCCTGGACTGATCCGCAACTGACAGGAAGGTCGGTCGGATACCGGCCCGGGAAAGTAAAATCCTTTGCGGTGTATATCGCTGACTCGTCTTTCGACGTCTTTCTGCCAACGACTTATTCCGCGAGCGCGCCAGGAATCGGCATAGCGTGTTGTCTCCGCAAATACGCGCCGCAGCATTCCGACATACTCATAGTCACGATACCGGCGGTTGCGGGCGTCATACGCGCACGTAAAATCGATTACAGAGAAATTGTCACCAGCGCGTATTGCGGGCGATTCCGCGAATTCGTGCATCAGCGCATCCTGTTTGATTGCGTCACGATGAAATGCCACGGTGCCATCGATATTCGCTGTGATAAAGAACGCCAAAAGCCCTGCAAACCAAAAGCGACGTAATTTGGCAGGCAGCAGTCGGCCGATGCCAAACGAGCTCATCGCCATACCAAAGGGAATGAGAAGTTGGTGCCGTGACCACGGTTCAACAAAATCGGGAATCTTTCGCACCATGAGATATGGCACGATTGCCAGATACATCGCGCCGATTCCAATGGTGATAAATATCATGCCCTGAAGGCGAGGATGTGTATCGCCTGTTTCGGTGTCAACGGTTGTGTGTGCACGGCGTGTGAGCGATATTCCTAAAAATAAAGCGAAAAGCCCCGCGAATAATAGAAGCCAGGATGGAGTTACAAGAAGGTCGCGCGCAAAATTGATAAACGTGCGCGAAACGTAATTGATGTCTGAAGTGAAATACGCAATGTATTCCGATACGGCCAATTGATTGTAACCCGAGGACGAACCGTACGCCGGAAAGAGTAACGCTTTCGACATATAGGCAACGAAGGGCAGTAGCAAAAAATCGATATTTCGCAGGCAGAACGACGCGACACCAGATGGGTTGGGAACTTGCCGAAGCGTAAAGATATGCGCGACCGGTAGGGCGAAAAATACTAATAAAGATTGGGTTTGGAATGAAATGAAGAACAATACCAGCGCCATCAAATGCAGGCTGTATGATGGTCGCAACGTGTTCCGCGCCCAAAGATACCAGGCAGCGAAGAAAAGCGTATAGTCAAGGGTGTAGGGGAAGCAAATTAGGTATGAGCGCGCCGCGTAGACCGGCGCCAACAAGAATAGCGCCGTAAATAGAAAGCGGTCTTTGGCATCGAGCTGGCGGATTGTGCTGAGTATCCCCCATACGAACAATCCTGCTCCGAACAACAGGAAGAACGTGAGAATGCGATAGGCCGGTGGGCCCAGCTTGAGAAGCCATACGTGCAGGTAAACGAAATAGGGCGCCCCCAGTTGCGAAAAATATTCAATGATGACCGATGGCGGCTTGTCAACCAGAAACCAATCGTCCCAAAATATATCTTGGCCGAGGAGAAGCATGCCGCCATGCGCTAACACATATAGAAAAAACAATGCCGCCAGCAGAGGCCAATCTCGGGTAATCGTGTGCCATGACGCGGTATTAAATGAGGTATTCAACTGTTTGAAGATGGTCTGCTTCTGGGTGGATGATCTTCCCGGGGTCGCGCCGGCTCAAGGTTCTGATCCCGGGTTCACGTCTTCGTGAAAGGCGTTTGACGTTTCGTGTTCGTGTCACGCAATGATGCCGCAAGTAACCGCTGGCTGTCGACCCCTGAGGTCCGCACGACGAGCCAATGTGGAAATGTGCATAAGGGTGATTTCGGCCGATCTGACATGCGGTTATAATTCGCCGCTACTCCATTGTTTGACAGGGGTGCGTCATGCCGCGTGTTGTTCATTTTGATATAAGTGCCGATCAGCCCGAACGCGCGCTGAAGTTCTATACTAAGGCATTCGATTGGCAGTTCAGCAAATGGGATGGACCCTTCGACTACTGGCTTATACGTACCGGAGTGGAGGAAGAGCCGGGTATCGATGGCGGCATGGGGGTGCGCTCGAATCCAGATGCTGGGATTACCAGCATCATCAATGTGCCTTCCGTGGACGAATATGCTGCGCGGGTCGTGGCTGCCGGCGGCACTATCCTCGCACCAAAACAAGCCATTCCCGGGGTTGGCTATCTGGTGAACTGCAAAGACACCGAAGGTAATGGCTTCGCTATCATGGAGGACGACGAATACGCGGCCTGAGCCCTAGGCCAGAAGGTTATTGCTGGCGCGTCGTTGGGTGGCCACGTAGTCCTTGTTCGAGATGTAGAGCAGGCTCGCGATCTTGCGCATGAGATGACGCTCGTGACTTTCGACTACGGCGTCGGTGTGTGCGACGCGCCATAACATCTCCATGATCTTCAGTTTGTCCGGGTAGTCATACTCCTTATTGATAAGCGACGTGAATTCATGCAGGCAGGTCGCATCCCGTGCCTGCGCCTCTGCCAACTGCACCAGTTCATCGGTTTCTGCAGAGCTCAACTCGAAGGTGGTTTGCACGGCGTGCGTGATCGTTGCGCGCTCGTCCTCGCTGAACTCGAAATCGGCGCGCGCCATTTCGATCAACAGCGCCGCAGTGGTGAGTTGCAGCCGATGCTCGGGAGTCTCGGCGGCCGTCTCCCGCGCGAGATGTTGTCTGAAAAAATCCTTAATTGCCTTCATTTCATTTTCGACTCTTGCCCATGGATGCCCTGGGGCCCCGGTGGTGCGTGATATTGGGCATTAACGAAGTAATATAGTGACAGCGCGCTTGTGAATAAAGATCCCTGCGGCAAGAAATTCGAAATGCACGCCGATCAGGCCTCAAGCCACGAAGAGTGACCTTATGCGCATTCGCGGCGAGAACGCGCTCTCATCCGCCTGCTGCCTCGATACTCGTACCTTGCCCTGGTTCCCTGTTTTTCCCGGGTCACAAACGTTTGGGCCAACCCCGGCGGGGCGATATAATGCGCGTTCTCTTGTGAGGCGATCCTGTAATGAGTGAAGCTGGTGGCGGTTGCACCGCCGATATCACCGAACCGTTTGCCCTGCGTGTCATCGGCGACAGCATGGCGCCGGAGTTCCAGGACGGCAACATCGTGATTATCGACCCGGGTTTCGCGGCGTGTCACGAGGCCTTCGTCGTGGTCGACTATGGGGGCGAGGTGCGGTTCGGGCAGTACTGGCAGGAGCAGGGCCGTACCTGGCTGCGCCACCTGAATCCGGAGCATCCTGCGGTGGAGCTCATCCCGCCGTTCGAGGTCAAGGGCGTGATCATCCAGCGGGTCGGCCGCCGCCGCAAAGACCGCAAGCATTACGACTATCCCGGCGCGTGCAATAACATCCCCGTTGTGACCGCGTAGCGCCTTGGACGTTTAGCCTGGCGGCCAGCCCAGGGGCCGCCCGCCCATGAGATGCAGGTGGATATGGTAAACCGCCTGGCCCCCGTCCCGATTGCAATTGATCAGCGTTCGGTAGCCCGGCTCCGCGATTCCTTCCTGTTCTGCCACCTGCTTGGCAACGAGATACAGCTTGCCAATCAACTCCGCGTCGCCCGCTTCTAGATCGTTCGTCGTCGCGATATGACGCTTGGGGATCACCAAAACGTGTACCGGCGTCTGCGGATTGATATCGCGAAAGGCGAGTACCTCATCGTTTTCGTACACCGTATCCGGTTTGATGTCGCCGGCCACCATTTTGCAAAACAGGCAATCGGTCATCGCTTCGATCTCCCAGGTTGCGATTCATGCTGATGATTTTCATAGTATGGAGAAAAATGCGCTTGGAGCCAAACTAAAACAAGGGATCACGGTAGAGGAACCAGGCGCGGGGAAGGAGGAACAAGGTGCAAAATTCGGCGCACAAGTTTCTCTCTACCTCATTCCGGCGCGGTACGCAGTACCGAACCCGGAGCCCAGAGACCCACGAACGCACACCGGATTGTGGATCACGCTGCGCGTGTCCGGAATGACGGGCGCCAAGAGTCAAGGGCTCTTACTTGTATCCTGCGGCTAGCATCTTGAAGCTCGGCTAGGTACGAGCAGGCACCGGCCACGAAGTAATGTACTGCAGTCTATTTGCCCCGAGCACGGCGCTCCGGCACGCATTTTTGCTGGCTCCTCGTCCCTCGCCACTTTAATTTATGTATCGAGCAGATTCTTGGCGATCTGCTCGTAGACGAAGCCATGCAACATCAGGCTGTCGTGCCCTTCGACCAACTGAAACTCGATACCGTAGCGGTAGGGGTCGCCATTATGGTTCGTGGCATCCGGCTCATGGCGCACGTTCTTGATCGACGCCGGCAGCCGCAAATAATCCTCCACGTTGCCGACGTTGACCCGTGCCGACAGATCGAGGATGTCATCCTCTTCACCCAAGAGACTGCGTGAGGTAATCAGACAGCCCGCCGTGCTCATGTCGCGGATGACGGCGGAAACGGCTTTATCGGTCGCGCGCTCCGGATGCTTGTTCTGTACCGACACGATGATGTCGACGGTGGCGCGCTGTGCGCGACGCACCACCATCTCCTGGGTATCGTTCGGATAGCTGAGGTGGAGGTAGGCGTAGGGGCGGGCGCAGGTGCGCATCACCGTGGAATTGAAACCCAATACCCGGTTGCCGGACAGCAGCCGCACAATGAAACCCTGGCCTTCGCGGATGAGCATAATATTGCCGTTGATACGGGGGTTGGTTACCACCACGCTTTGGCCGTCCAGATAACCGATGACCTTCACGTACACGCGATCCTTCGTGTCGTCATCCACGAATTGCAGTTGCAGGGCGTCGCCGACCTGAAGTTTGAGGTTCGTATCTTCCATCGCCGTAATCCTTATCGACCAGTGCTACAAGAACTTGATCTACTTACGAAAACGTTCGGTCAGCCCGGCGTAGGCGTCGACCCGCCGGTCGCGCAGAAACGGCCAGATCTGGCGCACCTTCTCCGAGCGCGCCAGGTCGACCTCGGTCACCAACACGGACGGCACATCCGTGGGTGCCGCGGCCAGCACTTCCCCCTGGGGCCCGGCGATAAAGCTGCCGCCCCAGAAATCGATGCCCGTGGTCTTGCCGCTCGGATCCGGTTCGTGGCCCACCCGGTTGCAGCACACCAGCGGTAGTCCGTTGGCGATGGCGTGGGCGCGCTGCACGGTCCGCCAGCTGTCGTACTGGCGCTGTTGCTCCGCGGCATCGTCGTCGCGGTCCCAGCCGATCGCGGTGGGGTAGATCAGGATCTCGGCACCGGCCAGCGCCATCAGCCGCGCGGCTTCCGGGTACCACTGATCCCAGCACACCAGCACGCCGAGCCGGCCCGCCGGCGTATCTACCGGCGTGAAGCCCAGATCGCCGGGGGTGAAGTAGTATTTTTCGTGATAGCCGGGATCGTCCGGAATATGCATTTTGCGATAACTGCCCGCCACAGAGCCGTTCGCATTCACCACCACTGCGGTGTTGTGATAGATCCCCGCCGTGCGGCGTTCGAACACGGAACCGACGATCACCACGCCAAGCTCTACCGCGATGGTGCCGAGTTCGTCGGTGGTGGGCCCAGGAATTGCCTCGGCAAGCGAAAAGTTCTCCGCATCCTCGGTCTGACAGAAATAGTGACTTGTGTGCAGTTCTTGCAGGACGATGAGTTTCGCGCCGCGGGCCGCGGCATCACGGATACCGTCGATACTCGAGGCCATATTATCATCGCGCTCGGCACCGCAGTTCTGCTGCACCAGGGCGACCTTGATCAAGCGTTCGCTCATAACCTCATCGCTATCAATTGAGACAAGGCTAGGATTCTACACCACTCGAATTAGCGGCCGGACACCAGCATTATTCGCGCCTCGTCCCAGTTTCTTTTGCGCTGGAGTGAGCCCTGGCCGTGCCCGAATCTTCCCTCTTTGTGTTTCGTTAAATAAAAACTTTTGGCAGATTGTCCAGGCAGCCGTGCCAACCCTCGTCATGCAGATCCCGCTGTTCGGCATCGCGAAAGTCTTCATGGGTCAAAGTGATTTCGGTACCGCCGGCGACGGCGCGAAACTCCACGGTCAGAAGGGTCTGTTTCGCATCTGGCACTTCCCAGGCCCAGGTCATGACCAGGCGTTGTCCCGGCACGATCTCCTTGTAGGCCCCGCTGCTGATGTCCTGGTGTCCGTCCGGCTGTTGCATGGTGATGCGATAGCGTCCACCCACGCACAGGTCGACCTCGGCCGCCGGCACTGTATGATCGCCGGGCGCGAACCATTTTTTTATCAACTCCGGTTGGGTCCAGGCGTCGAATACGGTCTGCGGATCCGTATCCACGGTGCGGACGATCTGCAGTGACGTGTCACTTACCGGTTGGGGATTTGCCATGACGTCGTCCTCCTTTGGTCATTTTTGATTTCTTTAATATCGATTCCAGGGCATCGAGCCGTGTATTCCAGAACTTCTCGTAATAGCGCAACCATGCCTCCGCGGCGCGCAGGCCCTTGGGTTCAAGCGAACACCACGAGGTACGGCCTTCCTTCTTTCTGCGCAGCAGACCGGCGGACTCCAGCACCGTGATGTGCTTGGACACCGCCGCCAGTGACATGTTGAAGGGTTGCGCCAGATCGCTCACGGAGCAGTCGCCGCCGGCGATCCGCTGCAGCATGGCGCGACGGGTGGGGTCGGCGAGGGCATGGAAGACCCGATCCAGCGCGGCTGACGAATGTTTAACCATATGGTTATATATAAATAGCGCCCGATAAAAAGTCAACCGATTAGTTAAATATCGAGCAAAAGAAGAGGGGACATACTGCTTTTTTCAAGAATAAGCAGAATGACCCCTTTGATGAAATGGTGGAGCCGAGGAGGATCGAACTCCCGACCTTCGCATTGCGAACGCGACGCTCTCCCAGCTGAGCTACGGCCCCATGAGGGTTCTGGAAACTGGGCGGGGGATTATACCAGAACTGTCCTGCGCGTCAGCCGGTGCCGTAAGCCGCCGATGGCTCACTCGTCGTCGCGACGAACTGCCGCACCAGATTACGCCCGCCCGCCTTGGCCGCATACATGGCCTCGTCCGCGGCGGCCACCAGGGCCTTGGCGGAGGCGGCGTCCCGCGGATAGCCGGCGAGTCCGATGCTAACGGTAATGCGGATTCGTCGGTCGCCGTCGAGGACAATCTCCTGCATTTGTACCGCGCGGCGCAGACGCTCTGCCGTCTTGTTGGCCTCTTTGGTGCTGGTTTCCGGCAGGATGATGGCGAACTCTTCGCCGCCATAACGCGCCGCGTGATCCACCGGCCGCACCCCCTGACTCAACAGATTTGCGAGCTTGCGCAATACCCGGTCGCCGGCCAGATGGCCGTAGTCATCATTGATTTTCTTGAAGTAATCCGCATCGATCATAAGCAGTGCGAACGGGCGTCCGTTACGACGCGCGCGTTCCAGTTCTTCATGCAAACGACGGTCGAACTCCCGCTTGTTGTACAAGCCGGTGAGACCATCGCGAATCGCCAACTGCTCAAGTTTGCCGGCCATCTCGTTGAAGGTCCGCGCAAGACGGCCGAGCTCGTCGTCGCTGTTGATGGGCACCCGGTGGTTGAGTTCGCCGGCACCGATCAAGGCGGCGCTGTCGTCCAGGGTATGGATGGGTTGTATGATCGTGCGCGACAGAATCAGTGCGCCAAAAAATACCAGCAGTGCGGAGAAAAGAAACGCACCAAAGATTAATGCCTGGATCCAGCGCTTGATCAAATGCACCTGCGCATGCTGCTCGGCAAGCTCTTCCTGCACCAGCACATAAACCTTATCAAGGTGTTCGGTCGCCGCGTCGATGGTGGTGTCGTATGCCTCCATCTTGTCCGCGGCGGCGGCCATATCGGCGATCGGGTAGGACAGGTCGAATAAGGTCGCGGCCTGGGTCTTGGCCGCGTGCCAATTCTCCCGCGCCTGCGCGATATGTCCCGTTTTCTCTGCCTCGGCGATGGGGGAGCCCAGGAGCTCGACAAATACCTGATCGATGTTCTTGCTGATGGCGGCGAAATCCGTCTGTTCCCGCGGGTTGCCGTGGATCAGCCAGTCATTGGGTGGCATCGCCGCACGTTGCAACAAGGTCTGCAACCGCGCGACGGGCAGCAATTGGTCACGTACTTCCTCGATGGATGCGTCCGTGGTGCCGGCCACCTTGGTGAACAGCACATAGCCGGCCACCGATAGCACCATCATGGGCACCAGAATGGCGCCGGCGCCGAGCAGGAACCGAATCCGCAATGGAAGTCGCTGTATGTAGCGCATGAACATGATCGATACTCGAGCCTAAGCCCCTGATTTTATAGACTATGCCCAAAACCTGTGCAAAAAGTATACCCGCTAGGATACGGGTTTTTGGCGCAAATCCTGCCCGATTCGCCGGATTCTTGACGTCGAGGAGTATCTGACCGTCAAAACTTCGACGGGTTCCCACACAAAAAGTATAGACGATGCCGTGGTCAGGCGCCCGGGGCGGCGATGACCAGCCCCAGAGTCATGAGCAGCCCGTAGGCCAGGGCCGCAGTAATGGTGAGGCGAATCGCCGGCGCGAGTCTGGCCGGTGTGCCGGCCAATGACAGGAGTTGGCGTGCCGCGACGGCGGCGGGGACGAAGGCGATGATCGTCAACAGGCAGGCGTCGGGCAACACATGCAGCTGGTTGCCGACGATCAGCACCGCGAGGGCGACCGCCATGATGACCGAGTAGACGAAACGGGCGCGCCCGAGTCCCAGGCGCACGACCCAATGATGTTTGCCGGTGGCGGCGTCGGCATGGAAATCCGGGAATTGGTTTATATAGAGAATGTTGGCGACCAACAGCGCATAGGGAACACCGGCCCACAGAGGCAGCGTGGACCAGGTCTCCCGTTGCACAAAATCCGCGCCCACCGGAATGAGCACGCCGAAGCCGAGGGCGACGGCGAGCTCACCCACGCCACGGCCCGCCAGGAGCAACGGCGGCGCCGAGTAACCCCAGCCCAGCAGAAGACCGATCGCCCCCAGCATCAGCAGTTCCGGCCCGACCAGCCACGCCAACACCAGGCCGAGCGTGCCTCCGGCGAGCAGGAGCAGCAAGCCGTAGTTGCCCATTTGTGTTGGCGTGAAAACACCGTTTTGAATGAAGCGGCTGCCGCCGGTGAAGGGGTATACCCGTTCGGTGTTGATCGCATCGGTACCGATCTGGGCATCGTAGTAGTCGTTCACCGCGTTGATGCCCGCATGAATCAGGACAATGCCAACGAGGCAGAGCAGGGCGCGCAGCGGATCGATGGCCAACCCGGTGTAATACGCCGTAGCCAGGCCGATGAATACCGGCGCCGCGCTGGCGCCGAGGAACCCGGGCCGGGTGGCTAACAGGTAACGGCCGATCGTGTTGGATGGATAAGTCAGCGAAGGCTCTGCGGACGGCATATCGTCTCCCGTTGTGTGACCATTATTCTCGTGAAAGCCGTTTACAAGTGACAAGCTACAAGGTGCAAGTTACAAGATAGAAGATACATGACACAAGGGGCTACTTGACACTTATATCTTGCAACGTGCGACTATCTCTTATCGAGAAGACTCACAGTGATTATGGCGGCAGCTGAAAGAATGAACCCCGGCACCAACTCATAGAGCTCAAAGATTCCGCCACTTGCCCGTTCCCACGATATCACTGTCGCCGCGCCGACGACGATACCGGCGAGAGCCCCGTTGCGTGTCATGCGCGGCCAGAACAAGGCGAGAATGATCGCCGGCCCGAAGGCGGCACCGAAGCCGGCCCAGGCATAGGCCACCAGATCCAGCACCTTGCTTTGTGGGTCAAGGGCAAACATCAACGCCAGGAGCGCGATGCCGATCACGGTGCCGCGCCCGACCCACACCAGCTCCCGTTCGCTCGCGTGTTTGCGAAACAAGCCCTTGTAAAAGTCATCCGTGAGTGCCGCCGAGGCCACCAACAGCTGCGAATCCGCCGTGCTCATGATGGCCGCGAGAATCGCGGCAAGACAAATTCCCGCCGGCACCGGATGCAGTAGACCGTTAATAAGGTATATGAACACCTTCTCGCTATCCGCGCCGGTCAACGGCGGTTCCATCACCCCGATGCCGGCCAGACCGGCAAACAGCGCGCCGCACAGCGTGATCGCGGTCCAGCTTACGGCGATGCGTCGCGCCCGCGGCAGACGCTTATAGGAATGAATGGCCATGAAGCGGGCGAGAATATGCGGCTGGCCGAAATAGCCCAGCCCCCAGCCAAGCAGCGAGGCGATGGCAATCCACGTCAGCGGTTGACCGTCGCTGCCGGTGAAAAAAGAAAGCAGATGAGGGTTCACTGCTTCGAGTCGTTCTAGCGCATCACCCGCCCCGCCGAGACTCACCATCGCCATGGCCGGCACCAGCACCAGGGCCAGCGCCATCAATAAACCCTGCACCAGGTCTGTCCACGACACCGCGAAGAAACCGCCGAGGAAGGTATACCCGATCACCGCCAGCGCACCCACCGTGACGGCGGTGGCGTAGGGGATGTCGAACACGGCATTGAACAACTTGCCCCCGGCGGCCAGCCCGGAGCTGGTATAAAACATGAAAAACAACAGGATGAAAAACGCCGCGATCACGCGCAGTAAGCGGCTGTGATCATCAAAGCGGGCCTCGAAAAATTCCGGCAGCGTCAGGGCATTGCCATGCTGTTCGGTCTGCCGGCGTAGACGGCTCGCGACGATACGCCAGTTCAAATACGTGCCGAGCAGCAGCCCCGCAGCGATCCATACCGCCTCGAGGCCCGCGGCATAGGCGAACCCCGGCAGCCCCAGCAACAACCAGCCGCTCATGTCCGAGGCGCCGGCACTCAGCGCGGTGACCCAACTGCCCAGTTTGCGCCCGCCGAGGATGTAATCGGATAAATCCCGCGTGCGCCGCCAGGCCGCAATGCCGATGGCCAGCAGCACGAGCAGGTAGACAACGAAAGTAACTGTAACTGTAGTGTCAGTCGCCATATAGTAAACGAAAGCTGCAAGTTGCAAGTTTCAAGTTACAAGGAATAACTTTGGGCACTAGCGGTTCCAGCCTTGTACCTTGTACCTGTTCTTATTCTTCACTGCGTTCCGTAATCACCGCCGCCACACGCGTGAGCCGTTCCAGAGGGTCGCTGAGCACCATCAACGCATGACGATCGGCAATGGAAAGCGGCAGCATCTCCGCCAGACGGTTGCCGATCCATACGGCGTCGTCATAATGTTCCGGAATCACGGCGTAAACTTCGCTCACCTGATCGATAATCGAGCGCGTCACATCCGCCAGGTAGGCATAGGCATCGGGCAATTCCGTCTGCGGGTCGTCGGGAAGCAATGCCACGTCCGCCATCAGCAGGTCGTTGTCGAGAACCTCGTTGCGCACCACCTCGAAACGCTGCCCGCCCACCACCTGAATGCCGAGCAGACCGTCGGGCAGGGTGTGAAAGTCCACGATCTTGGCGAGCGTGCCCACATCATAAATCGCGGGGGTACCCCCTGTTTCCTGCCCCTCACGGATCGAGATCACGCCGAAGGCCGTGTCGTTTTTCGCACAGTCGCGCACCATGTCGAGATAACGACGCTCGAAAATCCGCAGCGGCAGTGGGCCGCCGGGAAACAGCACCGTGCCCAGCGGAAACAACGGAATGTGCATGGTCTCGGTCATCGGTCGTTACCGAAAAAACGTCGCATGGCTTCGTGGTCGGGGGCCATGCCTGGAGGCTTTGTTCCTCGCCGCTCGTCCCTCGCTCCTCGTCAGTTCTGACGCTAGCAAAACCCCCCGGGCCTGACCAGCCTGGTGCAACCCCGTGCCATGGGCCGTACCGTCCGGGTGCGCCCGCGGCCCGGTGTCTTGGGCGCCGGGCCGCTGACGGTGGTCTCCCCTGGGCCTTTGCGGTAAGGTGATGTGCTGGCCGCCGATCACCAGCGCGGCCGCGCCAACGCCCTGTAATGGTGCGCAGTTACCAGCCGGACGTTGTCAAGCAACTAATAGATAACAAACGTACACCGGAGGAGTCTTTCATGAAGTTCATTACCGCGATCGTCAAACCTTTCAAGTTAGACGATATTCGCGACGCGCTTGCTGACATTGGGGTCAAGGGCATGACCATGACGGAAGTGAAGGGATTCGGACGGCAAAAGGGCCATACCGAGCTCTACCGCGGCGCCGAATATATCGTCGATTTCCTGCCCAAACTGAAGCTCGAGCTGGCCGTGGCCGACGACATGGTCGACCAGGTCGTCGAAACCGTCGCCAAGGCGGCGCGCACCGACAAGATCGGCGACGGCAAGATCTTCGTTTCTGATCTCGAGCAGGTGATGCGTATCCGTACCGGTGAGACCGGTCCCGACGCGCTCTGAACCACAACAAAAATCAAAAGAGGAGGGTGAGGATGAATATGAATCGCTTGCGAGCGGTTGCGCTCACTATTATAGGTATGACCGCGTTCCTGCCGAGCCTGGCATTCGCCCAGGATGCCCTGGACAAAGGCGACACCGCCTGGCTGCTGACGTCCACCGCACTGGTGTTGTTCATGACCATTCCCGGGCTGGCGGCGTTTTACTCCGGGCTGGTGCGCAACAAGAACGTGTTGTCGGTATTGATGCAGTGTTTCGCCATCACCTGCGTGGTGACCATACTCTGGATCGTTGGCGTCTACAGCCTGGCCTTCGAAGACGGCGGCAACATGCAAAGCTGGATCGGTGGCCTGAGTAAGGCGTTCATGCGCGGGGTCACCGTGGACAGCATGAGTGGCACCATTCCCGAGTCGGTGTTCAGCATGTTCCAGCTGACCTTCGCCATCATCACTCCGGCGCTGATCGTCGGCGGTTTCGCCGAGCGCATGAAGTTCTCCGCCATGATGCTGTTCAGTATTCTATGGTTGATCCTGGTCTATGCGCCGGTGTGCCACTGGGTCTGGGGCGGGGGTTGGCTCGGCGAGATGGGTCTGCTGGATTTTGCCGGCGGCACCGTGGTGCACATCAACGCCGGTGTCGCGGCCCTGGTCGCGGCCATGGTATTGGGTCGCCGCCGTGGCTTTCCCGAGACCGCCATGCCGCCGCACAACATGACGCTGACTGTCATGGGCGCGGCCATGCTCTGGGTCGGTTGGTTCGGCTTTAACGCCGGCAGCGCGGTGGCGGCGGACGGTTCCGCCGGCATGGCCATGCTGGTTACGCACATCGGTGCGGCCTCCGGCGCCACGGCGTGGATGCTCATGGAATGGGTGCGCTTCGGCAAGCCCAGCGTACTCGGCATCGTCACCGGTATGGTCGCGGGCCTGGGTACCATCACTCCGGCGTCCGGCTTCGTCGGGCCCATGGGGGCGCTGGCCATCGGTCTCGCCGCCGGCATCATTTGCTTCGTCGCCACCAACTACATGAAGCGCACCCTGCACATCGACGATTCCCTGGATGTGTTCCCGGTGCACGGCGTGGGCGGTATTCTCGGCACGATGGCTGCCGGCATCTTCGTCGCCGCCAACCTGGGCGGTGTGGGCTATGCGGAAGGCATGACCATGGGCAGCCAGCTCGGCGTGCAATTGACGGGCGTGGTCGCCACCATCGTTTGGTGCGGTGTGGTGAGCTGGGTCCTGTTCAAGATCATCGACGGCGTCATCGGCCTGCGCGTGACCCCGGAACAGGAAACCGAAGGCCTCGATATCGCCATGCACAACGAGACCGGGTACAACATCTGATAACAATACCCATCATTCCGGACACGCGTAGCGTGATCCGGAATCCAGTCTCCGTAGGATCGGGGACAGACCGGATCGCAAGATCCGCTCTGTCCCCTTGCTCATTCTGGGGGCAGAATTAATTCTGTCCCCCAGGGATACTTCCTGGGACAGAAATTACGTCTGCCCCCCCGAGGCGATTACGGATTAGTCGCAAACACCTTGCCGAAGCCGACACCGAACACCAACGGATCGACCTTGATGTCGTTGACTCTCAGGTTACCCTCGCCCGGAACGAAGCCGGTGGCGTCGGTTTCGATATCGAACCAATTCACAAAAAAAGGGGTCAGGGTCGAGTTTTCCAGATAGGTCTTGGTCTTTCTCGAGGACGGAGGATGGAAAATCGACTCCGACCCCATTTTTCTTAAGCCGGGGCTGCCTCGCTTGGCCGGGTCTGTTAAGCCGGGGCCGCTTCGCCTTTGAGTAGACGCAGCTCCGCCGCCGCCAGGTGTTCGGCATCGCCCTGCAGGATGAGGGCGTCGCCGTTGCGCAACGACATGGCCGGGTCGGGTTGTTCGCCGCAAATGCCGGCACGCCTAATGGTGACGATGGAGACGTTGAGATCGTCCAAACCGAGATCGCGGATACGCCGGCCGACCGCCCGGTCCTCCGGTGTCAGCACCACGGTATGCAGGCGGAAGTGGTCCTCGGCCTGCTCCAGTCCCTCGACTTCGTCGTGGCCGTGAAAATAACGCCGCACCCGCCCATAGTGATCGGTGCGCGCCTGTTCGATCACGCGTTTGATTTCATCCCGGTCCACGCCCAGTTGATTGAGCAAGTGGGTCGCCAGCATCAAACTGGCTTCCACGGACTCCGGCACCACGTCGGTGGCACCGGCGGCTTCCAGTTCTTCGAGGTGGGTGTCGTCGTGGGCGCGGACAATGATCGGAATGTCCGCATTTTGTTGGCGTACCGCACGGATAATGTTTTCCGCCGCATGCAGGTCGTCGAAGGCAATCACCAGAGCGCGTGCGCGGTCCAGGCCGGCAGCCTGGAGAATTTCCGGGTGCGCGGCATTGGCGAAAAATACCCGCTGGCCAGCCTCCCAGGCTTCGCTGATCAAGGTGGCGTCCATGTCGAGGGCGAGATAATCGATGCCTTCCTCGTCCAGAAACAGCGCCAGGTTCTGGCCCGCCCGGCCGAAGCCGCAGATCAGCACATGACCGTCCAGATGCGCGACTTCCTCCTCGATATCATGGGCCTCGGCTTCCTGATGTTCGCGGTAGGAACGACTCGCCCAGGCGGCGAAGGGACCGTTATGTCGAATCAATAGCGGGGCGATGGCCATGGACAACACCACCGCCGCGAGCACCGGCTGCGAGTGTTCGGGGGACAACACATTGTTGCTCAGCGCCAGCGCGAGCAACGCGAAGCCGAATTCCCCGCCTTGGGCCAGCACGATGCCGGTGCGTAACGCGACACCGGGCTCATACCCACCAAGCCGTACCAGCGCGGCGATCAGCAGCCCCTTACCGACCACCAGTGCAATCAGCAGAAGCGCAACCCAATGCAGAATGGCGGGCAACGCCATGATGTCGAGCTGGGTACCCACGGTGATAAAAAATAGCCCCATGAGGATGTCGCGGAAGGGGCGTATTTCGGTTTCCACATGGTGGCGGTATTCGGTATCCCCGACGAGCATGCCGGCGATAAATGCGCCCAGCGCCAGTGACAGACCGACGGCATGGGTGAGCCAGGCCGCGGTCAGCGCGACCAGCAGGACGGCCAGGGTAAACAGTTCGACCGAATGCGCCGCGGCCACCCAACGGAACAACGGGCGCAGCAACCAGCGGCCCACCGCCAGCATGACCAAGATGGTCACCGCGCCCTTGAGTAACGCGAGGCCGAGCACCAGGCCGAGGTTATCCGTGCCGTTGCCGCCCAGAATAGGAATGGCCACCAGAAACGGTACCACCGCGAGATCCTGGAATAGCAGAATCCCCAGAGCGAACTTACCGTGGCGGCTCTGCATCTCGACCTGTTCGGTTAGCTGCTTGGCCACGATGGCGGTAGACGACAGGGCCAGTGCACCGCCGACCACCAGCGCGCCTTCCCATGGAATGCCGGTGACCATGGCCATGCCCATGGCCGCAAGGGTGAACAGCACGACCTGGGCACCACCGAAACCCAGTACCGCGTGTTTCATGCCAAGCAGGTGAGGGATCGAGATCTCGAGCCCGATCATGAACAGCAGAAAGACCACACCGACTTCGCCCAGCAGGTGAATGGTGTCGCTTTCCGGTATCCAACCGAGGGCATGGTGGCCGGCGACCAGGCCGACGACGAGGTAACCGAGGATGGGCGGCAGCTGCAGGCGCCGAAAGACGGCCACCGCCACCACGGAAAGGGCCAGGAGTATCAGTACGTCGCTGAGGGGGGAGGCATCCACATAACTGATTGTCAGCAACAATCACGTAACAATCAATGTGCAACCTGACGTGTGCACCAAGGCTAGTCACCGTCACGTTCGCTGCGCCAAAGAGGTGCGTCGCGCGCGGCCGTCAGGTCCCCCGCTCGGTGAAAAACGTATATTTATCAATAGATTATTCGTGTGAGTTGGCCGCGGCACGCCATTTGCTAACAGAACAAGGCGTCAGCACCCGTTTGCGGCGAAGGTCGTTGCGTCTGCAGGTGACGTCGAGTACCGCGGTCGCCGCGGGCACAGACCGTATCGACAGATCCGCTCTGTCCACTTGCGGGCAGGGGCGTGGCGCGGCGGTTTTCCGGATTTGCAGCGGGGTTTCCGTACAACATTTCGTGATTGTGCCAAGGTGCATGCGCATGTCAGTTAATCAGGTTCTTGCGCGGCAATTCGGGTATCATCGCGCCAGCGAACAACGGGGTGCCGGCGCACACGCGGGCACTCTACCAACCAGACACAGAAGGTCCAACCGGTGATTGAAGTCCGGATCCATGGGCGCGGCGGCCAGGGTAACGTCGTCGCCGCCTATCTATTGGCAACCGCCGCGATCGATGAAGGTCAATTTGGGCAGGCATTCCCCGCCTTCGGTGCCGAGCGGCGCGGCGCGCCTGTGGTGGCGTTCGTCCGCGTCGCGGATCGCGCACTCCACCGCCGCGACCAGGTGCAGCATCCCGCCTTCCTCATCATTCAGGACCAGGCCTTGTTGCATGTCCCCGGCGTGACCGACGGCCTGTTGCCCGACGGCAAAATACTAGTGAATGCGTCGGTGCCGGCCGCGTCACTCAACGGTGGGCTGGCGGCAAACATGATTACCGTGCCAGCCACCGCGATGGCGAAGGAATTTCTCGGTCGCCCGGTGCCTAACACCGCATTGCTCGCCGCCTTTCTTGCATTGACCGAGCTGTTGCCTATCGAGGCGCTGCTCAAGGCACTGCGCGAGCGTTTCAAGGGCGACATACTGGAGCGCAACACGCGCCTGGTCTATCACGCCGCGGATCAAGTCACCAAGGGTTTGTGGCGGGAGGTGAGTCATGCGGCAAGCGCTTGAAGGGTCCCAGGCCATCGCGCAGACTGTCGCATTGTGTCGCCCGCAGGTGATCGCGGCGTATCCGATTACGCCGCAAACCCACATCGTGGAAAACATCGCCAAGCTGGTCGCCGACGACAAGTTTGAGTGCGACTTCGTCAGCGTGGAAAGCGAATTCTCCGCCGCCTCGGTGGTGCTGGGTGCGGCGGCCGCCGGTTCCCGTACCTACACCGCCAGTGCCTCACAAGGGATCTTGCTTATGAGCGAGGTGCTGTACAACATCGCCGGGCTGCGTATTCCGGTGGTGATGACCTGCGCCAATCGTGCCCTGTCCGCACCCTTGTCCATCTGGAATGACCAGCAGGATTCCATGGCGGTGCGCGACGCGGGGTGGATTCAACTCTATTGCGCGGATAACCAGGAGGCGGTGGACACCACCATCCAGGCCTACCGCATTGCCGAGCGCACCGAGTTGCCGGTGATGGTATGTATGGACGGTTTTACGCTAACCCACACCCTCGAGCCCATCGACATCCCCGAACAGGCACAGGTCGATGAGTTTCTGCCGCCGTATACGTTTAGCCGCGCGCTGGATTCTCGCAATCCCATCACCGTCGGTACCCTGGTCTCGCCGGACTATTACCCGGAAGCGCGACACGCGCACCATCAGGCCTTGCTGAACGCGCAGGACGAGATCATTCGCGCGCATGAGGATTGGTCTGCCATCAGCGGACGCAGTTGCTGCGGCCTGCTGCGTACCGAGGGCGATGCCGACGCAAAGATCGGGATACTAACCCTGGGCTCCGTGTTCGGCACCTTGTACGAGGCGCGCGCGGCGCACCCGGAACTCGGCCCGGTCCGCTTGATTAAACTGCGCGCGTTTCGCCCGTTTCCGGTGGCAGCCATCCAGGAGGCCTGTGCCGGGCTGACGGATCTGGTCGTATTGGAGCGCGCCCTGTCCCCGGGGGGCGGAGGCATCGTCGGCAACGAGATGCGCGCCGCGCTCGCGGAGTTGCCCGATGCTCCGCGGGTGCACAGTTACGCCGTTGGCCTGGGTGGCCGCGACGTGCCGCTCGACATTTACGCGCGCGCCCTGGCGGCGGTCGACGCACCGACACCCGAACGTTTCGCGGTTCTGGACGCCGAGCTGGAAAAGCTACCGGCGGCGGATCGCTAAGGTTTGATTCTGACGCAACAAACATCATGACAGACAAGACCGACAGCAAAGACATCGATATTGCCCGGCTACGTGAGCACCAGCCGCGCTTCCAGGGCATCACCTCGGGCCACCGCGCCTGTCTCGGCTGCGGCGAGGCGCTTGCCGCACGTTTGGTGACGGAAGCCGCCGGGCCGGATGTGGCTATCGCCAATGCCACCGGGTGCCTGGAAATCTTCACCACGCCGTGGCCGGAGTCCTCCTGGCGCGTGCCCTGGATGCACTCGTTGTTTGAAAACACCGGCGCCATTGCCGCGGGCATGGAAGCCGCTTTTAAGATGCAGGGCAAGTCGACCAAGGTGCTGGCCTTTGCCGGTGACGGCGGCACCTTCGACATCGGCTTTCAGGCGTTGTCTGGGATGATCGAACGTGGGCACAACGTGCTGTACGTGTGTTTCGACAATGAAGCCTATATGAACACCGGCATTCAGCGGTCGAGTTCCACGCCCCACGCCGCCATGACCACCACCTCGCCGCCCGGCAAGGCGCGGATGGGCAAACGGCATCTCAAGAAAGACATCATTTCAATTGTGGCGGCACACCATATTCCGTACGCCGCGACCGCATCGGTGGCCTATCCCTCCGATATTCGCAAGAAGGTGCGCCGCGCCATGGACATCGAAGGGCCTACCTTTCTGGTGATTCATTCGCCGTGCCCGCTGGGTTGGGGGCACGAAGCAGATATCAGTATCGAGGTCGCGCGCCTCGCGGTCCAGACCGGCCTGATGCCTGTGATCGAACTCGAACGGGGCGAGGTCACTGGCGTGATGCCCGTACGCGAACCCCGCCCCGTGCTCGATTACCTCCGGCCCCAGGGACGTTTTCGGCATTTGTTTGCCGACAACCCGAAAGCGCGCGAGGAGCTGGAGCATATTCAGGCATTGGCGGATCACAACATCGAGGTCTACAACCTGCGTGGTGAGATCGCCGATCGCATGGACAGCGAGGGAGCCGACACGGTCCGCCGCGGCGGCATGCGTTGGGCATGACACCATGACGATCCACTACCCACGCGGGGGCGTTGCCCAACCGGGAACCACCCTGGGTTTCAAGACCGGTACCTGGCGTGTGCAGCGACCGCTGCATCTGCACGCCAGCGCGCCGTGCCACAGCGGCTGTCCCGCGGGCGAGGATCCACAGGCCTACCTGGCCAAGGTCGATGAGGGGCACATGCACGCGGCATGGGAAGCGCTGGTGGCGGCGAATCCGCTGCCGGCGATCACCGGCCGGGTGTGCCCGCATCCTTGCGAAAGTGCCTGTAATCGGAGTCAATTCGATGCCGCCGTGTCGATCCACTCGGTCGAGCGTTACCTGGGCGATCAGGCCATCAGTCAGGACTGGCCCTATCCGGTCACGCGTCCGCACGCCGGTGCACCCCGTGTCGCCGTGGTCGGCGCCGGGCCCAGTGGCCTGTCCGCGGCCTACCATTTGATGCGTCACGGCCTCAACGTGACTGTGTTTACCGCGTTGCCGGAAGCCGGCGGCACTCTACATGCCATTCCGGGGTATCGGTTGCCGACCGAGGTATTGCGCGCGGAAGTCGAGCGACTGCTCGCCACCGGCATGGACTTTCGCCCGAACCGTCGACTGGGTCGTGACGTCCACGTCCATGAGCTGCGCAATGAATTCGCCGCGGTCTATATCGCCGTCGGCACCCAGGAAAGCAAGGAATGGAGTATCGGAGGCGCGGTGCCCCAGGATCTGCATGAAGGTCTGGGGATTCTCAAGGAATGGATGTCCATCGGCACCGTTCCGATCAGTAACAGCGCCGCGGTGGTTGGCGGCGGCAACACCGCCATCGATACGGCGCGCGTCCTGCTGCGGGCCGGTGTGCCGGAGGTGCACCTCATCACCCATAACGGTCTGCCAGGCCCGGAGACGCTGCCCGAGGATGCGATGGTGGCCAATCCAGGGGAGATCGAGCAGGCCATCGAGGAAGGCGTGCAAGTGCATGCGCACCGGGGCATCCGCCGCCTGATCCTGCGCGGTGAACGTGTGGTCGGCGTGGAAATGCTGCATATGAAAAAGATGCGCAACACGCAGGGTGAGTTGGAGCGTGTCGCCTTCGAGGGCACCGAAAGCGTGCTGCATGTAGAGCAGGTCATTCCGGCGATCGGTCAGGTCATCAATTCTGCCGGGCTGGAGACGTTATTGAGTGGCCGACCGTTTCTCGAAGTGGACCATTGGGGTCAGGTGAAGGGTCGGCGCGGCGTGTTTGCCGGCGGCGACGCGTGTGCGTCCAAGCGAGGTACCGTGGCCAGTGCCATCGGCGATGGCCGGCGTGCGGCAGAGGCCATCGCGCGCTACATACAGGATAAAGCGCAACCGGAACCGTCGGCCGCACCGGGGATAGACTTTGCGCAGCTCAACATCAACTACTACGAGCATGCGCCGGCAGCGCAGCCGCGCCTGCTGCCCGTAGTAGAGCGAAAGGGTGAAGAAGAGATCGAGCTTGGTCTCAACAGCGGAGAAATCGCGCACGAGGCACAGCGCTGTTTTTCATGCGGCAATTGTCTTGCCTGCGACAACTGCTGGACCTTGTGTCCCGACAGTGCGGTACTGAAGACCAAGGAAGTCGCCCGCGACGGTTCCCACTACGTCTTCGACTACGACTTTTGTAAGGGCTGTGGCCTGTGCGCCAACGAGTGCCCCTGCGGCTATATCATCATGCAGGAAGAGCCTTGACGATACGGGTCGGAAGATAAGTGCGCCGGTACGCGAGAAGACTATGCTCGAATAGAACCTTTTGCTCTATTGGTAGTAATAGTCGTAACGCTGCAGCAGGGCGCTGGTAAAGTCCCACGCCTCCTTATATGAGAGGCCGCTGTCTTCCGGGATCAGGATCTTCACATACACGCCGCTCGGGTGCTTGTCCTTAAGCGCGGTCAGCAGGCTGTGCAGGCGCGCCTGATCGACCCGCTCGAATTCCGTCGACCCAGGCAGCTTGAGGTCAGTGAGCAAGGCGCCGGCACTGCGGCGGTAGCGTACTTCCACCAGCTGGCGACCTTTGGGGCTGCGCGCCGGTTTGATCAGCTTGTCGTACTTGTCCTTTAGCTCGGTGTACTCGCCCTGTGCGGCCATAAGTTGCCGCGCGGTCGTGTCCAGCTTCGACTTCAGGCTGTCGCTCTGCTGGCGCCGCGTCGTCAATTCCGTTTTGAGTTCGGATAAGCGCGTGCGGCTCGCCGCCAGGTCCTCGGTCAACCCGGCCTGTTGTTGCTGTAGCTGGCGATTGCGGTCCTGCAACGTACTCACCTCGGTTTCCGCCCGCCGGCGCGATTCCAGGTTGGCCTGATTCGCCTCCTGTACCTGCATGAGTTGCAGGCGCAGGCGCGCCACTTCGTTTTCGCTTTCATCCAACCGCCCGGCGATGGCCGTCTTTTCCTCGACCGTGGAACGGACGATGGCCGCCGCTTCCCGTTCCGCTGCCATGATGGCCTGCAGTTCCCGCACCAGTTCGAAGTTGCGCAGCAGGATGCCGACGATGGTGAGTAGAAAGATGAGTACGATCACCGTCATGATGTCGGTGAACGACGGCCAGAAGCCTTCCTCGCTGGCGCCGGCGCGGTGGTTAAGCCTTAGGTCGACGAAGCCGGCCATTACCGATCGCTCGGCAGACGGAAGCCGCGCTTAAGCAGCTCCTGGATATCGGTCAGCCCGGTGTTCAGTTGCGCGAACTCCTGCCGGTAGGCGGCCAATGACGTCCCCATGTCCTGGTTGCCCGCCGCCAGTCGTTCGCCGCTGTCGCGCAACTGGCGCACCAACTTTTCCGTATTGTGCATCATGTTGGCGAAGCGTCCGGCGATGGAGTCCGCGCTTGGGGTGAGTCGCGGCATGAGCCGGGTGGCGGTGATGTGTTCGATACGGCCTGCCAGCCGGGTCTGGGCGTCCATGACTTTGAGATAGAAGTAGCCGAAGAAAAAATAACTGGCGATTGCGGTCATGGTGGTGGACAAGGCGGTGGACATGCCCTGGATCACGGTGCCGATGCCGCCGGTGGCCCCGGCGCTGTCCATGATGTCGGAGGCGCCGACCAGGGCGATAGACAGGGAGACGATGGTGCCGAACACGCCGGTGAGAATGAGCACGTTGTGCACAAAGCGGGGCAGGCTGGTCTGAGTGCTGAGTTCCGCTACCAAGGTCGCGGCCAGCGCATGGTGGTCCACGGTGTAGCCCTTTTGTCGCGCCCGTTCCAGTTCCGTGTAGCGCCTCGCGATCAGGCTCTTCGGGTCGAGGCCCATGTCCGGTTCGCTGTCGGAGCGGCGCAGGTTGTTGACGAAGCGGGCCAGGGCCGCCTCTTCGCGCGCAGTGCGCAGCAGCACCTGCACCACCCGCGCCAGGCCGATTACGAACAACACCAGAATGGCGCCGTTGACCAACCAACCCACGGTGGGCAGCTGGTAGTGGAAATAGAGTTCGCGTAGAAAATCCAGCTGCCACCACACCAGGCCGCCGGCCACCAGGCCCAGCACCAGCATGCGCAGTAGGATGTTCTGACTGTAGTTGCGGTCCAGGGTCTCGGGGCCCATCGTTATACTCCAATGCCTGCCAACAGAATATCGTGCGCGCCATTATCGCAGAAAATGGGGCCAGCACCCTTTTTGCTCCAATTCTTGATGGATGATTGATAAGGTCGGTGCTTATGGTCAATTACCCGGGCATCCTGCATTCGAGCCTGCTGGTGGCGAACACCGAGCGAGCGCTGGCGTTCTATCGTGACGTGCTGGGTATGACGGTGAGCGATCAACGTCCGGAGCTCGGTTTCCGCGGTGCCTGGCTCGAGGTCGGTGCGCAGCAGATTCATTTGCTGGAGTTACCGAATCCGGACCCCAGCGAAGGCCGTGTGGAACACGGCGGCCGCGATCGCCATACCGCGGTGGCGGTGGATGACCTGGATGACCTGCAGCGGCGTCTCGACGGCGCCGGGGCGCGCTACACCCTCAGTCGCTCCGGACGGCGCGCCTTGTTTTGCCGCGATCCGGACGGCAACGCGCTGGAATTCATCGAAACGTAAGCGCCCATTGCCCGATCAGGATCAGTGCCACGATCCACAGGGCGATCTTTAATGCCTTGGTATAGGTCTCGACGTCCAGCTTCTTGCGCAGACGGATGCCCACCCACAGGCTCAACAGGATCAATGGCAACGTCCACAGGGCGAAGGTCACCTCCGGGCCGGTAAAGGCGCCGCGGGAGACGAAGCCGGCGATTTGTCCCGACTTGCTGGTCAGAAAACTGATGTTGAAGGTGGCCACCATCAGTTCCGGCTGCATGCGGGTCTGCATCGCGAAAATGATGATCAGCGGCGCGAACACGTTCACCAGCCCGGCCAGCACGCCGATTGCCAGGCCGAACAGGGCCATGGCCCAGCCAGGCACCACCCGTTCCGCATCGCTGCGCTCGAGGCGCTCGGCCAACAGATAGGAGATGACCGCGAGCGCCAGCAGCAGGCGAAACGGCGCCGGGTCGCTGGTCAGTACGATCTGGGTGCCGGCGAAACTGCCGACGATGGCGAAGGCCGGGATGGGCCAGAAGCGCCGCACTGCCTCGCGCCAGTCCTTTTCGCCGATGAAGCTGATCATGTTGATGCACACGGTGGGGATCAGGGTCAGTAGGATCGCGCTGCGGATGTCCATGCCCAGCACCAGCAACGGCGTGGACAACAGCGGAAAGCCAAAGCCCAGGGCGCCGTGGGCGAAGGCGGCGATCAACAGGATGGGCAGGGCGAAAAGCAGATCCGACATGGATCAAACGCGGAGAAAAGTAAAAAGATACACGCGCAAAGATCGCTACCGGGCGAGGGTTCGCCCCTAGACAGTCGCGCCGTGTTGGCGCGCCATGTCCAGGGTCGCGTCCCGGTCGTGGTAGACGCTGTCGCCTTCCATCAGCGCCTGCTGCCAATAATTCCACTCCATGTTGAGTTCACTGTCCGCACAGCTCAGTACCGTCACCACCGCATCGCCCACCTTCCATGGGCCGTCGCCCTTGAGTTCGCCTTCGATCACGTGAATCGCCGGCTGGTGGTCGTTGTCGCGCCAGAAGGGCTCGAAGAACAGCAGGCCGTCGGGATGGGGAAAGCGTTCCGCCATCAGGCGCTTCGCGCCGTCGCGGGTGCGGATGATGAGTGGCGCGGTGACGGTGAACAGGTCGACGGGCATGGGACGGATAATGGCAATAAAAGGCGCCCGGAGTCGAGAATGAATCACAGCATCGATTTTTGCGGCCAGGGACCGCTCCTACACCCTCCGTTCTCTGTCCCTTTGTTTTGCAGGGAACATCCCGCATAGTCGGGGTCTAAGGAATTATCCCGATGTTCTTTTGTGCCCCGAGGGGGTGTGCGATGCCCCAATTCATTCCCCTACTCGTCGCCGCGTTTTTGTTCGGCTGCCAGGGCGTGCCCGTGCAGGCGAAGCCCTACCTTTATAATATACCCGTCGGCACACGGCTGGTGCTGGAACAGCCGCTGCAAATCCCGCTGGGTTCGGCGTCTGTGTACATCCAGGGCGGGGCGACCCCGACCTACTGGGCTCTGGATCAATACTACCCCCATTGCCTGTTTCTGGTCGCCACCGTCGCCGAGACGCCGCGCACCGTGCCGCCGCAGACCTTCACCGTGACCCGGGCGGTGTATGGCGAGGAGGTGTTTTCGCAATTGCCAATTCACGTCGCCGGGCTGTCGATACACGTGGGCAGTGATGGAGCGCAGACTGTTTATCTCTTCCAGACTCGTCTGTATCTGCAATCCGACACCTACCCGGATGTGATGTATATTGAGTGTGCCCAGGCGGCGGATTACGCCCTCGGTGATCACCTGACTGTGGCGGAAGCGCAGGCCGCGTTGGCGGGGATGTTTCGGATCGAGTCGCAGAGCAGTCAGTAAGGCAGTGGACTCCGGTAGACTCCCGCAAAGACACGCCGTAAATACGTCCCTGTAGGCTCGACGGCCGCGTCCCTGCGGCCGACGGTCTTTGCGGGAGTCTACCGGAGTCTCTGTCCCGCTCAGCAAACGGAACTGAATTCCGGATCACGCAGCTGTGCCTGCCACTGTAGAAGCAGGCGTCCGGCATGACAGAAATCGGGATAACCGAGCGTGGCGCCGCTGTCCCCAGAGGACGGGATCCTGGAATCTCGAGACTCGTTACTCGCCACTTTTCGTATCTGGTATGATTCGCCACGCAATTAATCGTTTCTGACCCCACTTATTCCATGTCTTCACCCCTCAAGCGCTGCCAGACCGTGCCCGTTGCCGTCGGGGATGTGATCGTCGGCGGCGACCACCCGGTGGTGGTGCAATCCATGACCAATACCGACACCGCGGAGGTGGCAGCCACGGTAGCGCAGGTGGCGGATCTGGCCCGCGCCGGGTCCGAATTGGTGCGCGTGACGGTGAATACTGCCGAGGCTGCGGCGGCGGTGCCGGCGATTCGGGCCGGCCTCGATGCGCAAGGTGTGAACGTTCCCCTGGTGGGGGATTTTCATTTCAACGGCCATCGGTTGCTGCGCCAGTTTCCCGAATGTGCCCAGGCCTTGGCCAAGTACCGCATCAACCCGGGCAACGTGGGCCGCGGCAAGAAGAAGGACGAGCAGTTCAGCGCCATGATCGAGGTGGCCTGTGCCAACGACAAGCCGGTGCGCATCGGCGCCAACTGGGGCAGTCTCGACGCCGAGTTGGCGACGCGCATGATGGACGAAAACGCGCAACGCGCCGAACCGTTGGATGCGGTCGACGTCACCCGTGAGGCCTTGATCGTATCGGCGCTGGAAAGCGCGGTGCGGGCCGAGGAGATCGGACTGGCGCACGACAAGATCATCATTTCCTGCAAGGTCAGTGGCGTGCAGGATCTGGTGGCGGTGTATCGGTCACTGGCGCAGCGTTGTGACTATCCCTTGCACCTCGGGCTCACCGAGGCCGGGATGGGCTCGAAAGGCATCGTCGCTTCCACCGCCGCCTTGTCGGTGTTGTTGCAGGAGGGCATCGGCGACACCATTCGTATTTCCCTAACCCCCGAGCCCGGCGGCGACCGTACCCAGGAAGTGGTGGTGGCGCAGGAGATCCTGCAGACCATGGGGCTGCGTTCGTTCACCCCAATGGTGATCGCCTGCCCGGGGTGCGGGCGCACCAGCAGCACCTACTTTCAAAAGCTGGCGCAGGATATCCAGGGCCACCTGCGCCACATGATGCCGGAATGGCGCAAGCAGTACGCGGGGGTGGAGGAGATGACCGTGGCAGTCATGGGGTGCGTGGTGAATGGCCCCGGTGAGAGCAAGCATGCGGATATCGGTATCAGCCTGCCGGGCAGCGGCGAGAAACCGGTGGCACCGGTGTATGTGGACGGCGAAAAGTCGGTGACCCTGAAGGGGGATCGCATTGCCGAAGAATTTCAACAGATCGTCGACGACTATGTCGCGACGCGATATGCAAAGAAGTAGCAGGAGGAACCGTGGGACGTATGGCGACAGGTATGCCAAGACAGTCGACCAAGAAAGGCCGGCGTGTGTTATTCATATTATTTGCCATCGGTGCAGTGGCCGGCGCGGTGTATTTCTTACCGCTGATCGAGCGCACCGCGCCGGAGGTGTCCATCGATCTGACGGGTGACGCCATCGGCTTGCGGCCATTCAAGGTCAGCATTGCCGAGCGCGGCCGCGGCTTGAAGGCGGTGACGGTGGAGTTGCAGGCGAAAGGGACGACGACCCAGTTGCACAGCGAGCAGCCTCTGGAGCCTGTGTTCGATCGGGACATCGAGGTAACCCTCGACCCGAAGAAGCTGCGCAAACTCGAAGGCGCCGCCACCTTGCAGGTGATCGCGGTGGACCGTTCGCTGTGGGGCCTCGGTAAAGGCAATCGCACGGTGATCGAGAGGCCGGTCACCGTGGATCTGACGCCGCCGCGCCTGGACGTGATCACCCGCGACCATTACGTAAATTTCGGTGGCGCCGGGCTGGTCATCTACAAGACTTCGCCGGACACCCTGTCCAGCGGGGTGGCCATCGGTGAGTATTTCTTCCCCGGCAGCCCGGGGCAGTTCAGCGATCCCCAGGTGCATATGGCGTTTTTCGCCCACCCCTATGACGTGGCCAAGGAGGCGCGCCCGCAGGTGGTAGCGGAGGACGCGGCGGGCAATCAGCGCCGCATCGGGTTCTATTACGTATTCAAGGACAAACAGTATCGCCAGCGCAAGATCAACATCAGCGACAACTTTATCGAACGTAAGGTCATTCCACTACTGCCTGGCGATACCGACCCCAGCGATCGGGTGGCGGCCTTTCTCAGGGTCAACGATCAGATGCGTCGCGACAATGCCCAGCGCATCCATGAGGTCTGCAGTAACTCAGTGGCGAAGCGTCTGTGGCAGGGGACCTTTCGCCAACTCACGAACTCCAAGGTCGAGGCCCAGTTCGCCGATCATCGTACCTACATGTACAACGGCCGCGCCATCGATACCGCGTACCATCTCGGCTATGACCTGGCGGTGACCAAGCGTTACCCCATAGAGGCGGCTAACGACGGTATCATCACCTTTGCCGAGGATCTGGGGATATACGGCAACACGGTGATCGTGGATCACGGCCTCGGCGTGTGCAGTCTCTACGCGCATCTTTCGTCCATCGATGTGGCCGTGGGGGATGAGGTGCGCAAAGGCCAGCCGGTGGGCCGCAGTGGCGAGACTGGCCTGGCCGGCGGCGACCATCTGCATTACGGTATCTATGTGCGCGGCGTGCCGGTGGCGCCCATCGAGTGGTGGGATCCCAAATGGGTACGGGAAAAGGTGATGGACAAGATCAAGGCAGCCGAATCTGAATTTAAGGCTGCGTCTTGATCAAATTGACCAGGGACGAGGAACCAGGCATCAGTATCGAGGAACAGAACTTTCTGGAACGCGCCTCGGTGCGAAAATCGGCAGAATTCCAATTACAGTTTGGGATTGATTGCAAAAATTGCAGTGATTGTGCCGCGTTCCTCGCGACTCGGCCCTCGTCCCTTTAATCGAGAAGAGCACCACAGACCCCCACTGCGGTGCTCTGCCAGCGCCCATTTCTATTTGTCGTTATTCAGGCGCCGCTAGTCTGTCTAATGAATCTCAAGCGTCCGGCGTTTTGCCGGGGCCTGCTTCGGTGCCGTCAGTTCGAGAATCCCTTCCCTGAAAGTCGCTTCGGCCTTCATTTCATCGACGTCTTCCGGCAGGGTCACCGTGCGCACAAAATCTTCGGCGCGGATTTCATGCCGGTAATACTGCGCCTCTTCCTCTTTCTCCTCGGATTTCTTGTGGCCCTCGACCGTCACGGTGTGATCGGTCAGGGTCACTTCCACTTCGTCCTTCGCGTAGCCGGGAAGCGCGGCACGAACTTCGATTGAGTCATCATGATCGACGACGTCAACCCGCGGCCATGTCTCCGCAAGCATGAACGGACGACGATAGTGGAACGGACGCAGCCAATCGGTGGTAAAGACTTCGTCGGCCCAGCGTTCCATCTCTTCAAACATTCTCCATGGACGTGTGGTCTCGACGGCACGCTCTTCACGCTGTTTTACTGGTACGCGCGTGCCCATGGTTCACCTCCGCTGAAGGTTGTGATACGGCGGTCGGGGTGACCGATCCGCCACCGGCCCGGTCCCTGATCCATCCTGAATCTATAGGCGAGCATCCGCTGCGGAATATGCTTGTTCCCAGCCATAAGGATAGGCTTACGCCCCGGGTATGTCTTTGATATTGATCAAATCGCTACCGGCGCGCGGGTCAGCGGCGTGCGGTGGGTTTGGCGGCGTCGGGAACGATCTGGCGGAACAGGCCGGACTCGCGCTTGTAGAAGCCTTCGGTGTGGAACGAATCGGCGAGCCTGAGGTGTGCGTAATCCAGGTGGTGACATAGTTCATGGAGCAGGGTGCGCAGAAAGGTGCGGAAGGCCACCACCTGCTTGCGCCGTGCGGTACGCATCCATAGACGGATATGGGCCGGCTCGCCGTCTTCGGGCAGGGTGTAATCGCCGTGCAGTTCGCCGTAATCGTTGTGCGGGCGTACCGCCAGCACCTTAACCCGTACCGCCGGCACTTCCAGCTGCTTGGTGATGGTATCGGCGATGGCGCGACAGCTGCGCTCCGTAGCGGCGCGATCGTCGCCGGCCAGGGCGTCGGTAAGTTCCGCGATGTATTGGGCCAGAAGAGTGGGGTCCGGCAGGACAATGGTCTCGACCTTGTCGCTGTCGCGGTAGATGCGCTGGTCGGTGCGGTTCAGGCGATGGTAATAGTCGAAAACCATGGGATGTCACGGCGCCGGATTACTGTGACGAATTTTGGCTTAAATAGTGACAAGAAAAAAGAGTAAAGAGAAAATTAACAGGGGCAACGGACAGCGTACCGCATGCATAGTTTCTACCTGCGTCATTCCGGGGCGGTACGCAGTACCGAACCCGGAATCCAGAGACCCGTTATCCTCTACTGGATTCCGGATCACGCTGTGCGTGTCCGGAATGACGGGTGCCCAGGGACAAGGGATTTTACTTGTACCCTGTATCTTGCAACTTGAAACTTTCCAGCGTCAGACTTCCTGTGCGCCTCTGCGGCGCCTGTTCATCCGTGAATCGAGGCCGGGGGCTTACAGTCTCTGCCCCAGCTTAGTGTCGCGTATCGGCGACGGCTCGAAAGCGGAAACGGCCCTGGATCGGGAAGTTGAGAATGCCGCGCTGGCGGCGAATCTCGCGCAGGTAGAGTTTGGCGGCGCGAAAGCCCTCGCGGAAGGACAGGCGAAAATACTTGACGTCGTCGAGCTGACCGCCCCTCAGTCCATGCAGAAAACCCGCACAAAATCGCTCCTTGCGCAGGTGCGCTGGGATACGCACGCCGGCTTCGCGCGGGGTCGGATAGTGATATTGCATAACTCACCTCCAGGGCCGCCTGGGCCTGTATCTATAGACGTTATCGGCAGCCAGTCGTTCACTTTTAAGTATAGGCTAACCGCAAGAAGACTCGCCTCTGCCGCGAAGTAAGGTCTCACTATGTGGCCCCGGACTAATAGGGCAGGGGCGAGGGACGTGGGGCGAGGTTAGCCTCACCCGAGCTTCACGTGACGCGACCGCGCCGGTCCAGGCCTCGATGCTCGCTACTCGTCCCGGGTCCCTATACAATATGCGGCGGCTTCGGCCGACCGAGCCACGTCAACACGCATCGTAACGAGGGACGATTGTATGAAGCAGAATTTGGTTATGGTTGCAGTTGCCACTTTGGCGATCACCGCATGTGAGCCTCAGGCACTGGAAATGGAAACCGCTCCCAAGACGGCTGGCGAGCTTGGTACGCCGGAGCAGAGGCTCAGCTATACGGTGGGCTACAGCATGGGCGAACAATTGAAGGAAGATGGCTTGAGCGTGGATGCAGATATTGCCGCTGCCGGAATGCGCGATGCGTTGGCGGGCGAAACGGGCCGGCTGAATGACGCGGAACGTAAGGCAGAGATCGTTGCATACCAGAAACAGCGTCTCGAAGACCGCAGTCAGCGGGCGAGCAAAAACGAAACGGCCGGCCGCGAGTTTCTCGAGGCGAACAAGGTCAAGGCGGGTGTAGTCGAACTGCCCTCCGGATTGCAGTATCGGGTCGTCACGAAGGGTGAGGGTGCCAAGCCGAAAGACTCTGATACGGTGACGGTGCATTACACCGGCACGCTTATCGACGGTACTGAGTTCGACAGTTCGCATGGTCGCGGCGAGCCGACGACGTTTCCGGTCACAGGTGTGATTCAGGGTTGGCAGGAAATCCTGCCGCTGATGCCGACAGGCTCCAAGTGGCAGGTGTTTATTCCTTCACATCTGGCCTACGGTCCGGAGGGAGCAGGGGATGCCATCGGCCCGAACGAGACCCTGGTCTTCGACATCGAGTTGCTCGAGATAAAAAAATAGCGGGCACGAGGCCCGCTATCAAGCGTCGATTTCCCGCGCACGGAGACAGCGCATGAAATCAGAACCCGTTGAAGTACTGCCGTCTAGAGGCAGGTCCCATCCGTGTGGGCGGTGACGCGTCCGATACTGGACAGCACCACGGCGTTGCAGTCGTTGTCGGCGTCGCAAAGCGTGAAGACCTTGGCGTGGACGCACGACGCTTGATTGTTACCACCACCACCGTCGTTACCGCCGCCGCCGTTACCACCACCGTCGTTACCGCCACCGCCGTTACCGCCACCGCCGTTACCGCCGCCTGGAGCGGCATGGGCTTCGGTGCCGGGTAACAGCCGCCACAGGGTATGGGCGAACCCTTGCGTGAGCTGGTCTGCCAGGGCATCGATCATGAACATTGGATCTGCGGCCGTCGGCATGGGTTCGAGTGCGGCCACATCGCCGACGGGCTGAAAGCGCACAAAGTTGCCGTTGTTCAGGGCGAGGGTGAAGCCGTCCTGCAGCGCGTCGTGAATCTTGATGACCTCATCGGTGCCGTCCACGGTGCCGGGGGTGTCTTCATCGGTGAATACAATCCAGCCCTGATCCCAGGCAACGCCGGTGCAATCCAGGCCGTCATCGCTAGGACATATACTTACTGGTATACCACGCGTCACGGCCTCGCTGCGGGCGGTGTTGAGCGCGGCAACGATATCGTTGGTCTGTGACACCATGCGCGCGTTCTTGACGAACGTGGAGAAGCTGGGCGCCGCCATACTTACCAGTATGCTGACGACGGCGAGTGTGACGACAAGCTCGACCAGCGTGAATCCGCTGCCATGGCTTGAAAAGACTTTACGCTGCATGTAACACCCCCCGTGTTCATTCACCTTACCGTTACAAGTCGCGCAGCACGATTCGTAACTTTTTGTTACACAAAAGCTTAGTACAGCTCCGGGTATGCGCAAGGCACCGGCCGAGATGGATTCGGCGCGCGTGACCCTTATATAGTTATCGGCGTGCCGGTCGCCGTCTTGAGACTGACAGAAGAGGCTATAAGCTATTGAATAATAGTCCGCAATCCGGGGTGCGCCAGTGCCGGAAAGTTGACGCGACGAACTTTGGTTGGGCAGAGTACATACTGCTCGAAACTCACGTGGCGACGAACGGTCATACTGGGCAGATATATAATCAGGAGCATTTCATGCAGCAATTCATTGGACCTGTGATCTATTTCACACTTTTGTTGTTCGGGACATCGCTATACGCGAATACCGACGATGAGATCGCGCGGATTCTGGCCGGCACACAGGCGCCACCGGGAGTGGTCATTGAAATTGTCACCGGTGACGAGGACGCGCTCGATGAGACGATGCCGCGGGTGCAGTCTTATGTAGATCGTTTGCGTGCGCGTTTTGTCGATCTGCCCATCGCCGTGGTGAGCCACGGCAATGAACAATTCGCCTTAATGGACGAACGGCGCGCGGAGCATGAAAAGGTGCATGATCTGGTCCAGGACCTTGCCAACGCAGAGGTGCCGGTGCATGTCTGCGGCACCTATGCCGGGTGGCATGGCTTCGCGCCGGAGGATTTTCCCGCGCATGTGGATGTGGCCGTGACCGGCCCGGCACAGATCAGTCAGTATGAAGAACTAGGCTATCTTCTGATACAGATGGATTAGGTCGCTATAGACAAGTCACAAGGTACAAGGTTCAAGTTGCAAGAAGAAAATGGTATCTATTCGTAACTTGTAACTTGTAACTTGAACCTTCGTTCTAATGCTCGCGCGTCGCGATGAAGTCGATGTCCGGGGCGCGTTCGATAGCCAGATTCAGATTCACCATGCTGGGCGCCAGATAGGTGAGATTGTCGCCGCTGTCCAGTGCAAGATTGATCTCATTGCGATTGCGAAACGCGTCGAGCGTGCGTTTATCCTCTGCCGATACCCAGCGTGCCGTGGCTACGTTGACGGCGTCGTAGGTGCATTCCACCCCGTATTCGTGTTTCAGGCGATGTGCGACCACATCGAACTGCAAGGTGCCCACGGCCCCGAGCACCAGATCGTTATTCGTCAGTGGCCGGAAGACCTGGGTAGCGCCTTCCTCGCTGAGTTGATCGAGACCCTTCTGCAGAGCTTTCATGCGTAAGGGATCGCGCAGCACGACGCGGCGGAACAGTTCCGGCGCAAAATTCGGTATGCCGGTGAATTTAAGGTCCTCGCCCTCGGTAAAGGTGTCGCCGATCTTGATGGTGCCGTGGTTATGCAGTCCGATGATGTCGCCCGGATAGGCGGTCTCGACCTGGGTCCGGTCCCGCGCCATGAACGTGATCGCATTGGCGATCTGTACGTCCCGACCGATGCGGATGTGACGAATCTTCATACCCTTTTTGTAGCAGCCGGAGGTGACCCGCATGAACGCAATGCGATCCCGGTGCTGCGGATCCATGTTGGCCTGGATCTTGAACACGAAGCCGGAGAACTTGGCCTCGCTTGGGCCGACTTCCCGGGTCAGTGTGGCGCGGGGCTGCGGTGCGGGCGCGTGGACAACGAAGCTGTCGAGCAGTTCCTGAATGCCGAAGTTGTTGATCGCTGAGCCAAAGAACACCGGCGTCTGTTCGCCACGCAGATAGAGTTCCGGCGAGAAGGTGTGACTCGCGCCCTTGACCAGTTCCACCTCGGTGCGCAGCTCTACGGCCTGGCTGCCGAGGATCTCGTCGAGTTTGGGATTGTCGAGCCCGGCCACGGTCTCGCCTTCCTTGATCTTGCCGCCGTGGGTTGCACTGAAGAAATGGACCCGGTCCTCGGTCAGGTGGTAGACCCCCCGGAAGCGCTTGCCACTGCCGACGGGCCAGGTCACCGGTGCACACTGTATGCCGAGCACGTCCTCGATCTCGTCCAGCAACTCAACCGGGTCGCGGATTTCCCGGTCGAGTTTATTGATAAAGGTCATGATCGGCGAATTACGCAGCCGGCAGACCTCCATGAGCTTGATGGTACGCTGCTCCACACCCTTGGCGCCGTCGATCACCATCAACGCGGAGTCGACCGCGGTCAGTGTGCGATAGGTATCCTCGGAGAAATCCCCGTGCCCCGGTGTGTCCAGGAGATTGACGATGTGCTCGCCATAGGGGAACTGCATCACCGACGTGGTGACCGAGATGCCGCGCTGTTGCTCGAGCTCCATCCAGTCCGAGGTGGCATGGCGCGAGGCCTTGCGGCCCTTGATGGTGCCCGCCATCTGGATCGCGCCGCCGAACAGTAGCAGCTTTTCCGTCACCGTCGTCTTGCCCGCATCCGGGTGGGAGATGATCGCAAAGGTGCGGCGGCGCTGAATTTCCTGCTCGAGTTGACTCATGACTGACAGCTGATGATTTCTGGTACAAACGATAACGGTGCGGATCGCCGCGGGGGGCGATCCTAACATGTGGGGGAGCGTAAGTGGGATTTCAAGCGGCGCCGGGCCGGGCCCCGCTTTGGGGCCCGGCCGGGGCGTCTGCCGGCACCGAGGCCAGTCAGGAGTCTCGGAATTGCGTGTCCGCGACGGTCATTACTTGTCGACGACGAAGGAGATCTTCGCGTTGACGCGGTATTCGTCGATCTTGCCGTTCTTTACCTTGGCCTGCAGGTCTTGAACATATATGGATTTCACGTTGCGGACGGTTTTCTGCACCTCTTCGAGCGCCGTCTGCGCGGCGTCTTCCCAGCTCTTGGATGACTGACCGATTATCTCGATTACCTTTACGATGGACATGGTATCTCCTTATTGTTGCTGACAGGTGTCGTTATGTGGCCTGCCCTGGAAGTGGGCATTATTGACCCGTGGCCAAGGTCGGTCAAATCGGTACCCGCGAAAACCCACGGTTGCGAAGTTTGAATCGGCGGCAGGAATTCTGCTACTTTGCCGCTTCGTGGTCCGTCGTGAGAGTAGATGGTGAATTTTTGTAGTGAATGTGGCGCACCGGTAACGCGCGCCGTGCCGCCGGGCGACTCCCTGCATCGGCATATCTGCACGGCCTGCAATCGAATCCACTACCAGAACCCGAAAGTCGTGGCCGGCAGCATCCCGCTGTGGGAAGACAAGGTGCTGTTGTGTCGCCGCGCTATCGAACCGCGTCACGGTCTGTGGACCTTGCCGGCGGGGTTCATGGAAAACGGCGAGACGACCATGCAGGCCGCGGCACGGGAGGCAATGGAAGAGGCGAACGCCGCGGTGGACAATCTGCGGCTCTACGGCGTGTTTAATCTGCCCCATATCGATCAGGTCTATCTGATGTTTCGCGGCTATTTGCGTGACGGCAAGGCGAGTGCCGGCGAGGAAAGTCTCGAGGTGGATCTGTTTGCCGAAGACGAGATTCCCTGGGACGAATTGGCGTTCCCGGTGGTGCATGAATCCCTGCGATTGTTCTTCCGTGATCGCGCCGCGCGGGAGTTCTCAGTGCATATGGGGGACGTGATCCGCGGATCCGATCGCAAGGTGCGATTTCTGCGCTATTAGAGCCGGCAGGCCGAAGCGGCGATCCTGAGGGGTGTCGGGGGTCGCGAGCAGATTCTCGATGGGGTGTTCCGGTGCAACCTCGATGACCACGGTCTCGTCCAGCGGGATCTCGTCGGCCTCGATATGCGGTAACAGCTGGTGTGCGATATCCATAATCATGCGCACCCCCTCACTGTCGTCGGCCTCACCTTCGTTGCGTTCCAGCGCCTGACGCAATGTCGCCAGGTAATCATGCATGGCCTCGACGCGGGCAGTCACGGACAGGGCCTGGAACTCAGGCTTGAAGTCCAGTTGCAGTTCAACGCCGACTGCATCGGGGTCGTTCATGATCGAAAAATGAACGGGGCCTTCAATCAGTACGCTTCCGTGACTCCCTGTGTTGTGTAGGCCTACTGACTGAGGGAGTCGATAATGATTGAGACACCGCGGGCGTCGCCGTTAATGACGTTGCTCTCACCTTCGAGGTCGGCGTGCTCCGTTATATCGCCTCCGCTACGGGCGACCCGCGCGATGACACGGACCTGGCCGAAGTCGGACAGCCGGATATTCGGCGTCGTCGTAGTCGAATTATCGAGCGTAAAATCAAGTGGCAGATCGGAAAACTTGGCTTTGATCATGGCCAAGGGCATGCGTGGCCCGTCGATGGCGCGGGCGAAGATATACACCGTATCGTCTGGCGCGGCGCTCTCCGCCAATTTGGGATCGAGAGTGACTTTGCCCTGAATGTCTGCAGCGGCTACTGAGGTGACCGCGGCCAGAGTCAACACTGCAAAAGAAAACGACCTGAACATTACTTTCTCCAGCATTTCTGTGCACGACAGAGTGAAGGCGGCACTATCCGCCGGGGTGCTCGCCCACGGTTATCGGCGCCTAGCGTGGATACCTGAACTTGCGGCTATTGTTGCGCAGATCCTCGTCGAGCACGTTGATATCGATCAAAGAGGGGATCTCAACGCGCATAATAGCAAATTCGAAGGCCTCATCCTCGGACAATAGGCCAAATTCGCAGTCCGGATCGCGTCCCGGGGTGATGCGCCGCTCGGCGCCGACGCCGAAGTGGCCGGCCAGGGTAAAGTCGCAAATGGCGTAGTCACCCTCATTCCGTATGGGTTGCCGGGCGACAAAATAGCTGCGGAAGCGGACTCCGGCGAGAATATACGCGGGCATGTCATCCGGACCCATATTGCGGACACGGTACTCCAGGTGGTTGCCCCTGAAGCCGGCCTCAATGATGGCCAGGTTGGTGCGCAGGGTTTTCGCGCCGGGCACCGTACGTTCCGGCGTCAGGCGGTAAGCGAACTTCGGGCTAACGTTGAATGCGTCGCTTTTGCCGTACGTTTTGCCCCGGTCATCGGTGGCCGACAGTCGGTACTGCCCGAACAAGAGGGGTGTGTCGGGAATCGACCACTGGTAGCGGCCGTGGCGTGGATTCGCGCTGCCGATGAGCAAAGACAGCGGCGCCGCATCTTTATCGGCACTGATCAGCCACAGGTCGAGGCGCGACGGCATCAGTGGCGAATTGTTGGATGTCCAATTGATGTCGACACGGGTGCCCGCGGCGAGTGCCTGCGTGCGGTTAGGCTGCGTGAACACCAGCGTCGGCGGCGGACCGGACTGGATCTGGAACGGTTCGCTGCGCCCCTGGACGGTATTGTCGGCACTGCTGACGACGATACGCCAACGGCCGGCCAGGCTCGTCCCCACGCCCCAGTCATAGCGGCCGGAATTGCTCACGCCGGAGACGATGCGCCGCCGCTTGCCGGCGCTGTCGAGCAAGTCGATATTGACGCGCCCACCGATCTCGCCGCGATGATTCCAGCGAATCGTGTGCGCGGTGCCGGCGGTGACGGGTGTCGCGCCGCTCGGCGCGGTCACCACGATGCGGCTTTTCTGGATTTCCGAAGCGTGCTCGAGGGGCACGAGGCGAAAATCGGTGGATCGATTATCGTTCTCACCGGCAGTCCCCTCATCCACATCATTGTCCGCATCGATCACCGCAACGTAACGCGCATCCTTGTCGATAGCACCCGTCTGTTGCGGCCACGCCAACTTGATGACAGTCGATTCTCCTGCGGCAAGTGCCTGCACCGGGGTCTTCGCGAGCCACTCCGGGGTGACGCTGTTGTCGGTCTGCAGCCGTCGTATTCCAAGCATGGACGGGCTGGCACGGCCCGTGTCATCGGTGTTGGAGACCTTGATGTTCACCGAGTTGCCGTCAAAATAGTATGCACCCTCGATAGTCTCCACCGCACAGACCAGGTTCGGCAACACCTTGGGCGCCATCACCTTGATCTTGGAGTCTGCGCGCGGTGCAGCCGCGGCGGTGTCGGCGCTCGGCGCCGGTGCCGGTTTCGGCGTCACTGCCGCGACCTCAATAGTGCGCACGCGACGGTTATTGTCACGTATCGTCTCGGGCACGGTCTCATCCGGATCGATAATGACCGCGATATCATGGACGCCGCCGCGCGAAGGAATGAAGCTGGCCGTGGCCGTACCCGTGCCGCCCGCGGCAATTTCCACGCGGGCATCCGGCGTGATCGCGGTGCCGTCGATCGTGAAGCGCACCGGTACCGCGGCGAGGACGTCGTCGCCGTCATATTGCAGGGTCGCACGCAAGCTGACCGTTCGGCCAACCGCGGGAGCTTCCGTGGTCACCGCCAGCTCGGTGACGGTGATATCACCGGCGGGTGCGCGCATCGCCGGTTCGGGTTCCGACGTTGTGCCTGCCAGGATGCTGCTCGAGATCATGCTGGGCAGCGACAGGATACCCAGGGTCCGGCCCATGACATTGTTTTTCTCGTTCGTCTCCGGGACCACATTGTCGGGATCGACATGAACCGTGAACTCGAATTTTCCTTGCGGCTTTGCGGCGAAATCGGTGCGCACCTCGACTTCGGCGCGTGGCTGCAGAGTAATAAGGTAGTCCTGCCCGATCGGTTGCTCACCGAGGAAGAAGCGTACTGCGACGTTGCGTGTACCGATCCGGCTCGAATTCTTTATCGTGGCGACGGCGGTGACCTGCTCGCCCAGGTGGGCCACACCGCGACTCAACTGCAGCTGGCTGACGCTCAGGTCTGGCTTGCCGGCAGCAGGCACTAGCAACGGCACCAGTAGCGGCACCAGTATAAACAGGCGAATCAACGACTTCAGTGGCATGCGATTGCGTGTAGCTTGGTTCGAGGACCGGCACGCCAAAGCGGACGGCCGAGGGCGGCGGGGCTGAGAATATCGGCACGACCGCGGCGAGGCGGCATTATACTGCCCTCAGGTCTACGCGTTAAGGGTGTCTCATATCGGACCCGTTGCGCGGTGCGCCGGGCGCGGCGCCATGATGCAATATGTGATATGGTATTTGCGGTTTCGCAGGAGGTTCCCATGGTGGAAAACCAGACCGAAGCCCTCAGGCAAAAACTATTCGATTTGCGCACGGAGCACCGCGATCTTGATGCGGTCATCGCGCGAATGGCGGAAGAATCCGTTGCGGATCAGCTCATGCTGCGTCGCTTAAAGAAGCGCAAGCTTCAGCTCAAGGATTACATCGCTAAAATCGAAAGCCGGCTCATTCCCGATCTGGACGCCTGACCGGGCACAGTCATCGCAGCAACCGGCGTCATTCAATGCCGTTCAACATCGCAACCCGAATTCGGTGGGCACGTCGCGCAGGCGTCCGGCGTCGAGCCCCATGCCGCAGTATCGGAGTCGAATCCGCCAGGAGATCGTATGGTTGATCTGACCATCCCCCTGGCCACTGAGATTTCTTTCTATGGGCAACCGTGTGCTTGATCTCACGGCGGCGCGAGCGCAGTTATTGCGCGAAATCGAGCGCGAGGTTCGCGAAACCGCAAGCTATACGGGCCGCACCAAACTCCGTACACAGGTCATGGACGCAATTGCGGACGTGCCGCGTGAGGCATTCGTGCCCACGGACCTGCGCGCCTTCGCCTACGATAATCGCCCGCTGCCCATCGGTGACGGGCAGACCATCTCGCAACCCTATGTCGTGGCACTGATGACCGATTTGCTCGATCCGGCGGCGGACCACGTCGTGCTGGAGATCGGCACCGGTTCCGGCTACCAGGCGGCGGTACTTTCCCGTCTGGTGCGGCGCGTGTACACGGTCGAGGCGATCGCGCCACTCAGCGAACTTGCCGCCGCACACCTGCAGCGTCTTGGGTATGACAACATCGAGATGCGGGTCGCGGACGGCTACCAGGGTTGGCCGGAACATGCTCCCTATGACGGCATCATCGTGACCGCGGCGGCGCCCCATGTGCCGGCGCCGTTGCTGGAACAGTTGCGCCCTGGCGGACGCATGGTGATCCCGGTGAACGCGGGTTGGGCACAGGACCTCGTGGTGGTTACGAAAGACGCCGCGGGTAAGGTCACCCAGGAATCCGTTTTGCCGGTCGCCTTCGTGCCGCTCACCGGCCCGCACACGGATATGCGAAATTAGTCGGGGCAGCGCTCAGCGGTCGCCGGCGCCCGGAAAATCAGAGGCGAACTTGCGAATCCACTCGGTGGCCGCCTCGGTGCTGGTGAGTTCGCGGCCATGCTGCTCGCGTTGTTCCTGGCGGTATTTTTCAATGCGACAGACCTGTTCCACCATACGAGCACGGAAGGAATCTTCGACCTCAAGAAACTCCGCGCCGATATCATAGTAATCACCGCGATTCTCGCACCAGCTGATGCGGGCATACGCCTTGAAGACGGGGTCGACCACGGTGATGCTCATTTGGACGACAGCGCCGACTTTAAAGCGGCGCGGGGAGGAGAAGGACAGACCGCCATGACTGATGTCGTTTACGGTGTCGACATCAGTGCTGTCGAATTCTGCGGATTGAAGTTCGATCGGAACCTCCGCGAGGTGTCGGATGTATTGTCGCATTGCGGCGGAATCGAACCGGGTTTGAGTGGTATAATCGTTTTTTCTCGTTAACTCACATCCATAGTATTCACTCCCAACCGATGTGCCGTATCGGCGAATGCGGGAATCCCGGCGCGCGTATGTCATACACTACGTGACAAAATTCTGACGTCGTTCCGACATCGAGGCGCCGCCCGGCAACAAAGTTAACGCAGATTCGCGATTTCGCCAAGGCTATTTCCGGCGTTTTTCCGGTTATGGCCACTGTCGCCGGCCTGGCGTTATACTCGGACCCCTGTCTTTCTGATGGGGGTCGGAAAGCAGGGTACGCACAATAACGAAAGGGGGTCGATGGAATGAATAAGATCAGCTCACAGTTCCCGCTGACTCTACGACACATGCGGATTCACCGGTCGCTTTTGCATTCTGCCGCGCAGGCGTTGTTGCTCTTCGGCCTTAGCGGCACGGCACAGGCTGAATCCACCCTGGTAGAGCAGTTGCGCATGGCAAAAGAACAAGGAGTCTGGGTTGTTCAGCAGGACCAGACCTTGAGCGGAATCGCCAGCGCGCTCGCACCGGATAACCCTGAGCGTCGGCAGCGGCTTATCCGGGCCATCTTCGAGGCGAACAAGGCAGCGGCCTTCCATAAGTCCAATCCACATTTTCTGGTCGTCGGTAAGCGCCTGCAGATTCCCGCACTGCCGCTGATACGGATCGGACAAGTCGACCTGGCAGTTGGTGAGGTCACAGCCAAGGACCTGAACGATCGGCGGCGTACACTTAAAGGCGCGGACCCGGTGTATGAGGGTGATGTTCTCGTCACTGTAGACGCGGCTACCCTGCGGGTCCGCTTCGACGACGGCGCACTCATGGAGGTACGTCCGCGCACCGAGGTACGCCTGGTCGACTACCAGTACAGTGATGCGCCGGGCGCAAAGCGGCGCTTGCTCGTGGAACTGATCAAAGGCGGCCTACGTTCCATCAGTGGGCTGATCGGAAAGCAACCCGGAGACGAGAATCGGGTTATCACGCCTTACGCCAGCATGGGCGTGCGCGGTACCGACTTCGGCGCCCTCGTCTGCAGCGAGGCCGATTGTCTCCTGAATGACTTTGTTAGCAAGCCGCAGTACGGCAAAGGTTCATACGCCGGCGTCAGGACCGGTAAGGTGCGCCTCGCGAATCAGGCCGGCGCCGTCAATATCGGCCAGAATCAATTCTTTCATGTCGAGTCGGCGACGAAGAAACCGGACCCCATCCCGGCGCCGCGGGGGTTCTTCGGTGCGCCGTATCGTTCCGGACCGCAGAGTGCCTGTTGGTCGGGCGGCAAGCTGCGGCCTTGCGTGGACGCTGAAACCCAGGCCGCGCCAGCCACCGCCGAGCCGCAACCGGCCAAGCAAGACCTGCTCGGACCCTGATGCCGCATACGGACAGCCTGGCCACATCCGGCGCTTGCGCCACGGCGCCCCCGAACCGTGCAGCTTAGCGGCAGCCTGCGCAAACTCGTAAGCACCGATCAGGACCCGGTCGACTACCGGCTACCGGTCGGTGATGCGCTGTTGCCGCTGAATGAACATATCGGTGCACCCATTTCGCTAGCATTCGGTGGCTGTATTACCTGCATTGCCTGCGGACGCAATACCAGCAAGAGCTTCAACCAGGGTTACTGTTATCCGTGCTTCAAACGCCTGGCGCGTTGCGATATCTGCATCGTGCGGCCCGAAAGCTGTCACTTCCACGACGGCACCTGCCGTGAGCCGGAATGGGGTGAGACACACTGCATGCAGAACCATATCGTCTATCTGGCCAATTCTTCGGGCATCAAGGTTGGCATCACGCGCGGGACGCAAATTCCGACACGCTGGATTGATCAGGGCGCTGCCCAGGCGTTACCGGTGTTTCGTGTCGGCACTCGCTATCAGGCAGGCCTGTTAGAGGTCGCATTCAAGCAACACGTCGCCGATAAAACGGATTGGCGCCGGATGTTGAAGCAGGCACCGCCGTTGATGGATTTGCTGGCGGCCCGTGACCGCCTGCTCGATGCCTGCGGCACCGATATCGATGCGGTGCGTGAGCGCTTCGGTATCGACGCGGTGAACTTTCTTGACGACGCGGCACCGGTACATATCAATTTTCCGATCGAGGTGTATCCGGAGAAAGTGGTCTCGCAAAACTTCGACAAAACCCCCGAGATTTCAGGCCGGCTCAACGGTATCAAGGGCCAATACCTGATTCTCGACAGCGGTGTACTGAATATCCGTCGCTTCGCCGGTTACGAGGTCAGCGTGACGGTCTAGTGTTTTGTCGGCGACGTGCGTGACGCGTCGAACTGCACCAGAACGCCGCTGGTCTTGCTTTCATCCGTCTGCTCATCGAACACCAGTTCCGTGGAGATCAGCTCGCCCTGAATATTTGCCGTCACCTGCCTCAGGTCGGGTAGCCGTATCGCGAGATAAGTACACATGGCCGCAGCAATGTCCTCACGGTCCTGCAACAGGGCGCGTAGCAACTCCGCGGCGACGAACTGGGCGCGCTCCAAGCGATCGGGATTTTCGATCGTGACCACGTCCAGGGTCACGCCCGCATCCATCTTGCTATCCATCGTATCGAGGTAGGCACGTTGCTTTTCCGGCAGTGGTTTACCACGGTCGTATTCGATTTCTTTGGTGCCGTTGATGACAACGGCCAGGGTATCGCTCATCGGAATCATTCAGTCGCGGCGCAATTTGTCGGACACCGCAATCGGCGTCGGGAAGCGCAACATTACCAGATACGACGAAATGATAAAGGTGATCAGGGTCGTCGCCTGGATCAGGTAGGATGCATGCAGACCGAGCACACCGGCATGGGATGCCAGCACGGCGATCAACAATGAAAACTCGCTGACCTGGCCCAGGCGATAGCCGGTCTCGCGCGAGAGTTTCGCAGTCTCGCCGGCGCGCTGCAGCAGTGCCCGGAACACCGCGGGTTTGATCAGGAGCATGACCGTCGCCAGGACCAACGCCGGCGCCAACACATCACCTAATCTGGGGAGCTCGAAGCTCGCGCCCAGTGAGAAGAAGAACATGATCAGGAAAAAATCCCGCAGGGGCTTGAGACTTTCGGCGATATACAGGGCGATCGGGCTGGTGGCCAGTGTGACGCCGGCAACGAAGGCGCCAATTTCCAGCGACAATCCGGCCGCGGCGGCGAGTTGGGCAATGCCCAGGCACCAGCCGATGGCCACCAGGAAGACGTATTCCTTGATCGTGTCGAAACGCCGGATCAGCGGCAGCAGGGCAAAGCGCGCAAACAGAAACGCGAATGCCACGAGCATCGGCAAGGCCAGGGCCAGCAGCCCCACGTCGCGCCAGGGCATGACGCCCTTGCTCAAACCCTGTAGCAACAACAGGATGACGATGGCGATGATATCCTGCAGCAGCAGAACGCTGATGATGACCTCGCCCATGTGACGCTGATGCAGTTCCGTGGTCGGCAACAGCTTCAGGGCGATGATAGTGCTGGAAAACATCATGGTCGCGCCGATCAGCACACTCTCCAGCGGCGCGAATCCAAACGCCAAGGCCACGGCGATGCCCGCGGCGGCGAAGGTCAGCGAGCTGATCAGGGTCACCACGGTCGCCTCGCGCAGCATGCGAAATAGATTCTGCGGCTGCAGGTCCAGGCCCAGCAGGAAGAGCAGAAAGATGATGCCGATGTGACCGATCTCCTGGATCAGCGACGCATCCGAGATCAGCTGGATGCCCCAGGGTCCCAGCAGCGCCCCCAGGGCGATATAGGCGACAAGCAGGGACTGGCGCGCGTACAGGGCGAGACCGCCGAGCACCGCCGCACCGGTGAAGACGATGAAAATCGCGAAAATGATGAGATCGTGTTGCACCGCTCGCCCCGAAGTTGCCCGTCAATCCAAGGCCGGACGTACCTTTCATAATGGGGCATTTTCCGGTCCCGCGCCAGCGAGGCGGGAACCGCCTGCCGCGCCACCGACGGTAGCGCGCGGCAAATGAACCTTAGAGTGCGTCTTCGATGGCCTTGCGCAGACGCGGGTCTTCGGGGGTCACATGGCTCGCGAAACTGGTCAGCACCTCGCCATCACGACCGATTAGATACTTGTGGAAATTCCAGCGCGGGTGCGCGTTCGTTTGTTGTGCCAGATGGGCATAAAAAGGATGCGCATAACGACGCGCGACGCGGATCTTCTCAAACATAGGGAACTGCACTCCGTAAACAGTGCGGCAAAAATTCTTTATTTCTGTTTCCGCCCCCGGTTCCTGGCCACCGAAGTCGTTCGACGGAAATCCCATGACGGTGAAGCCCTGCTCCTTGAATTGGTGGTGCAGCTTTTCGAGGCCGGCGTACTGGTCGGTGTAGGCGCATCGGCTGGCGGTGTTCACCACCAGCACGACACGGCCGGCGTATTGATCGCACAGACGCACGGGTTCGCTGCCCGTGAGTGGGCGCAGTTTAAAGTTCAGGCTCGCTGGACAGTCCGCGGCAGCGGCATGGCCCGTCGAAAGGACGGCGGCGAAAACAAGTAACAGGGTTCGCATAGGTGACCTCCCGGCGCCAAAGGGCGCGCGTCATCGAGAGCTTGTCTCGATCTTCAGTATTCTGTACAAGTTATAAAGTAGCTTAAAAAACAAAAAGTTAAATAAAATAAAATCTCCTCTTGACTTAGACTGTATAACTTTTGTATAACATAAACAAGCCCCAAGCGAGAGGATGGCTCAATGCTTAGCAGGATGAAAAGATCGCCCATACGGCGCAATTTGGTTGCGCTCCCTTTATTGCTGCTCTGCCTCGCGTACACCCCCGCTGCATTCGCGCTGACCTCGGCGTCCATGCCCGGCTGGGCGGATCTGGACGGCCACCGGGTGCACGTGGTCGCGAGCGCCCCCTTCAAGTTTTTTGGCGTCCATCTCTACACCGCGAGTTTGTGGACCGGCGACGGTGACTACTCGGCCGCGCCGTGGACACAGCCGGTGGCCCTGCACATCGAATACAAGCGCAACATCCCGAACACCCGCCTGGTCAAGGCAACGGCCAAAGAATGGGAGCGTTTCGGCGGCTATGACACGGCGACCTTTCAGCGCTGGCTGGAACGGCTCGCCGCCATCTGGCCCGATGTGAAGCCAGGCGACAGCATCACCTCGCTGGTGCTGCCGAACGGTACCACCCGCTTTTACAGTAGCAAGCGTTTTCTGGGCGCCGTGGACGACCCCCGTTTCGGTCCCGCGTTTCTCGCGATCTGGCTGGATCCGCGCACACGCAACCAGGCTCTGCGTCTCGCCATTGCGACCGATGCTGATTATTACCGTGACAACTAGACTGTTCCGGGCGTGCCTCACAACAGTGTTGTTGGCCGGTTTGCTGTCTGCCTGCGGCAGTCTTCCCGTCGACGTGTACCGCGACCAACAACCCACACTCGTCATGGAACGATTTTTTGACGGACCGCTCAAGGCCTGGGGCACGGTGCAGGATTGGCGCGGTCAGGTAACCCGCCGTTTCGCGGTGGAGATGGTCGGTACCTGGCAGGACGGTGTCGGCACGCTAGACGAACAGTTTGTGTTTGCGGATGGGCAGACCCAGCGTCGCGTCTGGACCTTCCGCAAGCAAGGTGCGGGCCTCTATACCGGCACCGCTGCGGATGTGGTCGGTACCGCTGAGGGGACGGCGGCGGGCCACGCGCTGCATTTTCGCTACGTTCTCGCCGTGCCGGTAGGGGAACGCACCGTGAATGTCACCATGGATGACTGGATGCATCTGGTGGATCGAGACACGCTCATCGGACGCACCAAGATGAAAAAATTTGGTGCGACCGTGGGTGAAGTCACGATAGTCATTCAACGCAAGAGCTAACGGGTTTGCGATGTCCGCGACGATGACCGATAAAAAGATCAGCGAAACCGAGCTCTATCCGATCCGTACCGTGGCCACGTTAACCGGCGTCAACGCGATCACGTTACGGGCCTGGGAACGACGTTACGGTCTCATCAAGCCGAAGCGCACCGCCAAGGGGCATCGTCTCTACAGCCGCGAGGAGATCGACCTGATTAACCACGTCGTGGCGCTGATTGATTCAGGTGTACCCATTAGCCAGGTGCCCATCGCCCTGCAGGCCGAGAAGGCCGCGGGCGAAACGGAGGTCGGCGACATTGCGGAACCTTGGCGTGAATACCGAGAGCGCATGCTGACCGCGGTCCTCCAGTTTGACGAGGCCGAGCTGGAGGATACCTACAACGAAGTGCTCTCGTTGTATCCGGTGCATGTCGCGACGCGACGTCTGTTGGTGCCCCTGTTGACCGAGTTGGGTGAGCGTTGGCAGAACACCGAAGGGGGCATCGCCGAAGAACACTTTTTCGCTGTCTACATGCGCAATAAACTCGGCGCCCGCTTTCATCATCGCGGGCGCAACAACCGGGGCCCAAGGCTTTTGCTTGCGTGCATGCCCGGTGAGCAACACGAGATTGGCTTGCTGTTATTCGCCTTGTCCGCCCATGACCGGGGTTATCAACTGATCGTCATGGGGGCGGATATGCCCTTGCCGGATCTCACGGTTGCCGCCCGGCGCATCCACAGCGATGCCATCGTGCTCTCGAGTTCGGTGAATCCCGGTCCGTCGGTGCTGGAGGAGGATTTGCCCCGACTCGTCGCCGACACCGGATTACCCGTCTTTGTTGGTGGGCCGGTGTCGGTGCGTCACAGTGATGCCATCCGGCAGGCCGGTGCCGTGCCTCTGGGTGATGATGTTCTACAGGGCATGAAACGCATAGGCCAACTGCTCGAGGATGCGAATGATGCTTGAGCCGTGGCAGCGACCGTCGGAGCCAATGGCATGAGCGCGCTGCTCGATCGCTTCAAGCAGGCGTTCGCCGAATGGGATGCGGACAGCATCGCGCGGATCAATGACCTCTACACCGAAGACGTACTCTTCGAAGATCCGTTTCATACGATCCGCGGCCGCGCGGCCCTGTGCAACTATTTTACGCATATGTACGACGGCGTGATCCGCTGCGCATTCACCTTTGATCGCGAGGTCACGCAGGGCGATACCGCGGCGCTCACCTGGAATATGGATCTGCAGCATCGGCGCTTGCGCGGCGGCAGACCCATACAGGTCGTCGGCGCCAGTTTGCTTCGCTTCGATGACAAGGTGCGCTCGCACCGGGATTTTTTCGATGCCGGCGCAATGCTCTATGAATGGGTGCCGGTTATCGGCACCGTGGTGCGCAGTATCAAGGCGCGCATTTAGGAGATTTCATCATGAAACACCATTTCGAAAACCGTCGCGTATGGGTGACCGGCGCGACCACCGGCATCGGCCGTGCCGTGGTCCTGGAACTCGCACGCCATGGCGCACGGCTCGCGCTTTCGGCGCGCACGAAAAGCAAATTGCACGATCTCGCCGACGAGATCGCCGGCACGGATACCCTGGTGCTGCCGTTGGATGTCGTGGATCGGCAGGCCAGTCTGGAGGCCGCCGCCAGCATCGCCGCGCGCTGGGGCGGCCTGGACATCGCCTTTTTGAATGCGGGCACGGCGGAATACGTGGATATCGAAAACTTCGACAGCGCGCTGTTCGAACGGGTCATGCGAACGAACTTTTTAGGTACTGTGTACGGTATCGAGGCGGTACTCCCATTGCTGCGCCGGTCGGCGGCGCCGCAATTGGTGGGCATGAGCAGCACGGCCGCTTATCGAGGGCTGCCGCGGGGCGAGGCCTACGGCGCCTCCAAGGCGGCGGTGCGGAATATGCTCGAGGGGCTGCGTATTCACCTGGCGGCAGACAAGATTGACGTGTCGGTCGTCTGCCCCGGTTTCGTGCGCACACCACTCACGGACAAGAACGACTTTCCCATGCCGCTGCGCATCGAACCGGAGGCGGCGGCAAAGCATATCGTGCGCGGTATTGCGCGCAAAACCGAAGAGATCCATTTCCCGAAGGCATTCAGTCTGACTTACAAGCTGCTTGCCGCGTTGCCGAGCGCCCTGTATACGCGCCTGATGACCCCGATGATGGCGTCACGATGAAGATCGCGATCGTTGGCAGTGGCATTGCTGGTCTGGTTACCGCCTATCATCTTGGTCGCGAGCACGAGGTGACGGTATTCGAGGCCAATGACTACGTGGGCGGACACACCCACACCGTGGACGTGGCAGCGGGGGACCGCAACTTTGCGGTGGACACCGGGTTTATCGTGTTCAATGACTGGACCTACCCGAATTTCATCGATCTGATGGATGAGTTGGGGGTGGAATCACAGGCCAGTGACATGAGTTTCAGTGTGCGCTGTGAGCGCAGCGGTCTGGAGTATAATGGTAGCTCGCTCAACTCTTTGTTTGCGCAGCGCCGCAACCTGTTGCGTCCATCGTTTTATCGTATGCTCCGGGATATTTTGCGCTTCAATGCGCAGGCGCCTGCCATGCTCGAGGCAGATGAGGATGATATGACGCTGGGTGAATACCTGCACAACAACGGTTATTCCCGTGCGTTCGTCGACCAGTACATCGTACCCATGGGCGCCGCGATCTGGTCGGCGGAACCGGCGCAGATGCACCTATGCCCCGCGCGGTTTTTTATCCGCTTCTTCCAGAACCACGGTCTGTTAAGCGTCAACGATCGCCCTCAGTGGCGCGTGATACGGGGCGGGTCCCGTGCCTACCTGGGCAAACTGACCGAGTCGTTTCGTGACCGTATCCGGCTCGCCGCGCCGGTCATCGGGATACGGCGGCACACGACTCATGTAGACGTCGTCACGGCCGCCGCCGGCCGTGAGCGCTTCGATCAGGTGTTTCTGGCCTGCCATAGTGATCAGGCCTTGCGCCTGCTGACGGATCCTCGTCCGGCGGAACACGATGTCTTGCAAGCGATCCCGTATCAGGCGAACGATGTGATTCTGCACACCGATGAGTCCTTGCTACCGCGTCGACGACGGGCGTGGGCGGCCTGGAACTATCACGTTCTCCCGCACGCGACGGGCACCGTGGCAGTCACTTATAACATGAACATCTTACAGTCCCTCGACGCACCCCAGACCTTCTGCGTTACCCTGAATAATACGGATGCGATCGATGCGCGGCGCATCATAGCGCGCTACCGTTACGACCATCCGGTATTCACGACCGGTGGCGTGGCCGCGCAGCAGCGTCAGGCCGAAATCAATGGCGCGAATCGGACCTATTTTTGCGGTGCCTACTGGCGCAATGGCTTTCATGAAGACGGCGTCGTGAGCGCGCTGGCGGCGGTGGAACATTTTAACGAGCGATATGGCAATGAACAGTTGTATTTACGTCGGGCAGGTTAGACACCGGCGTTTTGCGCCGCGCGAACATGTATTCGAATACGGGTTGTTTATGATGTACCTGGACCTGGATGAACTTCCGCGATTGTTCGATCGCTATTGGCTGTGGTCGGCGCGGCGGTTTGCGCCGGCCTGGTTTCGCCGCCAGGACCATCTTGGCGATCCTGCGGTGCCGTTGGCGGACGCGGTGCGCGATCTGATCGCCGCGCGAACCGGTCGGCGGCCCGCGGGGCCGATTCGGTTGTTGACCCACTTGCGCTATTTCGGCTACTGCTTCAATCCGGTCAGCTTCTACTACTGCTATGATGCCGAAGGCATTCAGGTGGAAACCGTGGTGGCGGAGGTACGGAACACACCGTGGGGTGAGACGCACTGCTACGTTCTCGATGCCGGAATGAATGAAGGCACGGGCACGAGGAAACGCTATCGCTTCAACAAGGAGTTCCATGTCTCGCCGTTCATGGAAATGGACATGGCATATGACTGGCGCTTTGTCGATCCGGGCGCGCATCTAACGGTGTATATGGATAGCCGTAAAGACCAGACCAGGTTGTTCGACGCCACGTTACGCTTGACCCAGCGCGAAATAAGCTCCCTCGCTCTGGCGCGGGTCCTGCTGGCCCATCCATTCATGACGCTAAAGGTGATTGCGGCGATCCACTGGCAGGCACTGCGACTGTGGTGGAAACGCACACCGTTCTATGCCCATTCCAAAAAACGACCAACACCTGAAGTGGAGAGCACATGAAACCCGAAGTGATGGTATCGCGAAGTGCGCCGGCGAACAGCGGTAGCACACGACTACTGACTCGTATCGCACGAAGCATCTTGCACCGCCGGCTTGCGCAGTTACCCGCCGGCTTGGTCCGCATCATCGACCGGGAGAGTGAAACGATTTTCGGTGACGTGGCGCAGGATGGTCTGCCCATGGCGACGGTGAATGTGCATGACGATCGCTTCTACAGTGAGTTGGCCTTCGGCGGTAGCATCGGTGCCGGCGAGGCATACATGCGTGGTTATTGGAGCAGTGACGACCTGACCATGCTCATGCGTATTCTGGTTCGTAATCTGGATTTTCTCGATCAAATGGAAGCAGGATTGGCGCGTATCACGGCGCCGCTGCAGAAAACAATCCACTGGCTCCGCCGCAACACACGGCGCGGCAGCCGGCGCAATATTGCCGCCCATTACGACCTCGGCAACGATTTCTTTGCCTTGTTTCTGGATGAGAGCATGATGTACTCCAGCGCAGTGTTCGAGCATACGGCGCAGACGCTGGAGGAGGCATCCGTGGCCAAGCTGGATCGCATCTGCCAAAAACTGCAGCTGGGGCCCGACGATAAGGTGCTCGAGATCGGTACCGGCTGGGGTGGTTTTGCAATGCATGCGGCGCGCCATTACGGTTGCCGGGTTACCACGACGACTATCTCCCGCGAGCAGTATGAATTGGCCCGCCAGCGTATCCATGCCGCGGGACTCGCGGATCGCATCGACGTGCTGCTTATGGACTACCGCGCGCTCAAAGGTCGCTACGATAAACTTGTGTCCATCGAAATGATCGAGGCGGTGGGGCATGCGTATTACGACACCTTCTTCAGTAAGTGTAATGACCTGTTGGAACCCGACGGTCAAATGCTGTTACAGGCAATCACCATCGCCGATCAGCGCTTTGAGCAGGCTAGACATTCGGTGGATTTCATCCAGCGCTACATCTTCCCGGGGAGCTGCCTGCCTTCGGTAACCGCCATCTCGACAGCCCTTACGCGGGCGACGACGCTGCGGACATTTCATCTTGAGGATATCGGGCCGCATTACGCCACCACCCTGCGTCATTGGCGTGAGCGGTTCATGACGCGCTTGCCCGAAGTGCGTGCCCTGGGCTATGCCGAAAGCTTTGTACGGATGTGGGAGTTCTACCTGTGTTACTGCGAAGCGGGTTTTGCGGAACGCACCATCGGTGACGTGCAAATGGTTTTGACCAAGCCCGCATGCCGGCGCATGCCAATTGCTTCGTCAATGCGCGACGATGCGAAACAAGCTGCTTAATTTTGGACTGTTCCAGATCGTCTGGCTCGCCGCCGCACTTGGTGCCGGGCGCGGCATCCCCTGGCTGGGTGTCTTGGTCGCCGCACTTGCGCTGACCATACATTTCCGTGTCGTCGCCACTGATGCTGCAGAAGAGGCACGCTTCGTGTTCGCCGCCGCGCTGATTGGAGCGCTGGTCGATACGCTGCAGGCCCTGGCGGGCGTCTTCAGTTTTCATCACGGCGCATGGTTACCCTGGTTGTGTCCACCGTGGTTGTTCGCATTGTGGCTCGCATTCGCCAGCACGCTGCGGCACTCTCTCGGTTGGCTGCGGGGTCGCTACGTCACGGCGGCCCTGTTCGCTGCAGCCGGCGGTCCGCTCGCCTACTACGCCGGGCATCGCTTCGGCGCTATGGCCATGCCGGCGGACGTCTTGCCCAGCCTGGCGGTGATGGCAGTCGTCTGGGCTCTGTTGATGCCTGCCCTGTTGTGGCTGTCGGGCGTGCTTACGCAGTTAAAAGCACGGCGCCTGGCGACAAGTGAAGCGACATGACCACCACCCTGGTCTGGTTTCGCAGCGACCTGCGTCTGGCCGACAACCCGGCCCTGCATGACGCCGTTCGCCGTGGCGACAAGGTTATCCCGGTGTTCATCTGGGCGCCGGAGGAGGCCGGGGCCTGGGTGCCAGGCGGGGCCAGCCGTTGGTGGTTGCATCACAGTCTGTTTGCGCTGGACGCGACGCTGCGAGGACACGGCAGCCGCCTGATTCTCCGGCGCGGCCCCAGTCGTGTCGCGCTGGAGGAACTGATCACGGAAACCGGTGCCACTCGGGTGGTGTGGAATCGGTGCTACCAACCGTTGGCGCTGGAGCGCGACCGTGAGATCGGAACCGCATTGCAGGATCAGGGTATCGAGTGGGCGTCGTTCAATGCCAACTTGCTCGTCGAACCCTGGCAGGTCCGCACCAGAACCGGGGCGCCGTATCGGGTGTTCACGCCCTTTTGGCGTGCCTGCCGGGAACTGGGTTGGGAGGAGCGGCCACTGCCGACGGTGGGCGAATGTGCGCCCGTGTCGCCGAACATCGACTCGCTTGACCTGGGTGCCTTCGGATTGTTACCGAAGGTGGCCTGGGATTCGGGGCTGCGGGTGAATTGGCAGGTCGGCGAACAGGCGGCGCTGGAACGTCTGCAGGAATTCTGTGACGATGCCTTCGTGGACTACGCCGGCGCGCGGGATTACCCCAGTCGCCCGGGCACCTCGCGCCTGTCGCCGCATCTGCACTTCGGCGAGATCAGTCCGCGCCAGATCGCCTGGGCACTGATGCACGCCGCGCATACCAGCCGCGTGGCGGGTGCCGTTGCCGCGGCGGAAGCCTATGTGCGGGAGTTGGGTTGGCGGGAATTTGCGCACCATGTGCTGTTTCATTATCCACACACCACCGATGCGCCCATGGATCCGCGTTTCGCCGATTTTCCCTGGCGCGCGGATGCGGAGGAAATGCTGTGCGCCTGGCAGCGCGGGCGCACCGGCTACCCGATTGTCGATGCGGGCATGCGTGAACTGTGGCAGACCGGCTGGATGCATAACCGGGTGCGCATGATTACGGCATCGTTCTTGACCAAGAACGCGCGCCTGTCCTGGCATCGGGGTGCGAGTTGGTTCTGGGACACCCTGGTGGACGCGGATCTGGCCAACAACAGCCTCGGTTGGCAATGGGTGGCGGGTTGCGGTGCCGATGCGGCGCCATACTTCCGGATTTTCAATCCGATCCTGCAGAGTAAAAAGTTTGACGCCGCAGGTGCGTATATCCGTCGCTGGCTGCCGGAGCTCGACGCGCTGCCGGACCGGTGGATTCACGCGCCGTGGGAGGCGCCGACCACGGTGCAGGCGGAAGCGAAGGTCGTTGTTGGGCGCGACTATCCGGCTCCGGTGCTCGACCTCAAGGCGACTCGCGACGAGTCCCTCGCCGTGTATCGGACGCACCTGCAGGCCGTCGCCAACGCGTAGGGCGCGGTGATTTCGCGCACTGGAACCGCCGCCGAAATGGGACCGTCTGGATGCCGCGGACCCCACATCCGCCTATGTGCGTTACCGTCATTGGTCGCGACGTGACGGCCTGACGCGATTACCGCTCAATCCGTCGCTGGATGCGGCTGCGCGCGGCGGCGGACTGACCGGGCCGCAGTAAGCTGTCAGTCCGGCGTCGCCGCGGCGTCGAGATAACGTTCGGCACGAAACAGGCCGACCACGGTCTTGGCATCCTCGATATCGCCGGCCGCGGCCCGGTTTACGGCCTCGGCCAGCGGCAGCCAGTGCACCTCGAAGAGTTCGTGCTCTTCCGGGGCGTCGGCGACCTCGGTGAGGTCGCGCGCCAGGTAGAGGTGGATGACTTCGTCGAAGATGCCGGGCGAACTGATATGACGGCCGAGGCCATCCCACTGTTTGGCGGCGAGACCCGCCTCTTCCTGCAATTCCTTGCGTGCCGTGGTCATGGGTGTATCACCGGGATCGAGTTTTCCCGCCGGCAGTTCCCAAATCCAGCCACCGACGACGTGACGATACTGACGCAGGAGACAGACTCGTTGCGCGGTATCCAGCGCCACTACCGCGGCACCGCCCGGATGCCGCACTACTTCCAGTTCCATGCTGCGCCCGTTCGGCAATTCGATATTCTCGACCTCAACATCGATGATCTTGCCGTGAAAGGCGTTTGTCGGCTTCAGGGCCGCGCCCCCCGTAGTCGATTTGTATTGGCGATGCGCCCCGTACTGTCTACATAACAGCTGAAGTCGAAGCGGGTTTCACCGCCGTCCTCGCTCATATCACCAACAATGATCCCGGATACGTAATAACCGTTCTGGGTCTTGCTCACTTCACCACGCTCGATGATGCGCGCGAAATCCGGTTTCGATGCGCTGTCGAGTGCCGCACCCTTGCAGACTTGTTGTGCCCGCCATTCGTTCGGGTGAAGCGTCTTGTCGATCAAGTCACGGACGAAGGGAACCTGATCGCGGACGATAAACAAGGCAAATACCAGAACGATAGCGAAGGGAATGATGCGCCGCGTGCGTTTGCGGCGGGCCCGATTCTGGCTTGGAATGGGTGGTTCACGCTCCATGAAGGTCTCCCGGATATCAAGCGATTATTGTCAGTTTGTGGGCGCGGGCATACAGCGTCCTAGTATAACCGGACTTGTTGCGGGGCTGGGAAAATCGGGGTGAACAGGCGCCGCGGCGCGGCGTCCCACGATTAGACGGCGGCGTTACTCTCGCGCCATTCCGGCAGGTCGACAAAAAACGTTGCGCCTTCGCCGGGGGTGCTGTCGAAACTGATATGGCCGTCCATGCGCTCCACCAGCTGCTTGGCAATGGCGAGTCCGAGGCCGGTTCCGCCTTTCTCGCGGGTGCTGGAGGCGTCCGCCTGCGAGAAGCGCGCGAAGATGCGCTCGCGAAATTCGTCCGGAATACCGGGACCATGATCGCGCACATAGGTGCGCACACCGTTCGGCAGCCGCTCGATCCCGATTTCCACATTTGTCCCGGCCGGCGAGAATTTGGCCGCGTTTGAAATAAGGTTGGTCAGGATCTGCTCGAGGCGGCCCTTGTCGGCGCTGACATCGACCGCGCCGGCCGAGTTGCTGAACGTCAGCTCGACATCGTGTTCTTTGGCAAAACCCTCGTTGATCTCGACTGCATGCCGGACAAGCGCGTCGAGATCATGAATCGCAAGGTCGAACTGTACTTCGCCGGCCTCCAGCCGTTGGATATCCAGGAGATCATTGACCAGGTCGACGAGACGCACGGTGTTTTTATAGGCAATGTCCGTCAGTTCGGCGGCCTTTTCAGGCAGTTCGCCGGTGGCACCGCCACGCATGAGGCCAAGGGAACCGCGGATGGAGGTCAACGGTGTGCGCAGTTCATGGCTGACGGTAGAGACGAATTCGCTCTTCAGTCGTTCGACGCGGCTGCGCTCGGTAATGTCCTCGGCGGTACCGACGACGCCGACGATTCGATCGCCTTCGCGCAGCGGTGCGCCGTTCATGCTGATGGTGCGCCATTGGCCGTTACGGCGACGGAAGTCGGCGACAAATTGCCGCACAATGCGGCCCCGTGAGGCAACACGGAGAAACTCGCGGCTGATCTGTGGCAGTACGTCCTTGGCGAAGAACATGGCAAAGGGTTTACCGGTCAGTTCATCGAGTTTGTAACCGGTGAATAGGGCCAGGGCCTGATTGCCGCGCATGAAGCGACCCTCCAGATCCAGCACATAGATGGCATTTGTCGTGCTGTCCATGATTCGCTGCAGAAACTCATGACTCTCGCGCAGTTGTCGATCGGCTTCGGCGCGCTCAAGCACCTCCAGCTGCAACCGGTCGCTGGTTGATTCGAGTTGGTCTTTCGAGGCGGCGAGCGTGCCAATGAGGCCGGCATTTTCGAAGCGCAGACGCAGGGATTGTTCGATGGTGTCGCGGTTACGACGTGCGGTGATAATAAGCACGCCGAGATACACCAGGACGAGCAGGGCCATGTACTGGTACGCCACTACGGACTGCATGTACAGCCACGCGCTGAGGGGTACGAGGATGGGTACCAGGAACGCGAGATAGGTTCCCGGCACGGCGGACAGAAACGGCATGGCGCCGGCCGACATGCCGGCCAGCACCAGCATCAGCAGCATCTGGTGCACGACGCTGTCGGTCGGAAACAAAAGCGTGCCGGCCACGCCCCAACAGAGCCCGGCGAGCCCGGCGCCGAGGGTGTAACGATTCGCCCAGCGGCGGGGATCGCTCGCAGCTGTGGCTACGGCATTGAAATGCCGTACCAGGAGGTAACGACCGGCGGTAACCAGAAGGATGGCGGCGAACCAGGCGAACAACCACGACTGCGGCACTACCTGATGCAGCACCGCCACCAGGATAGAGGCATTGATGACCGACGCGACAATGCCGGGATTGGCTTGGGCATACAGCAGTTTTACCTGCTCGGCGAGTATCGGGCGTTGTCGCTGGTCGGTGCCGTTCATTTGGGTTCGATCGAGTCCGTCTAGCTTTATTTTTTTCTGTGAAGTCAGTGCCGCGTCCAGCGCGCACCCTTCATAACGACACCGGAAATGTGATCTCGGTCACATAAAACAGCATTGTGTCAGTAAATGTAGTCCAACATCAGCGTGCCTGGGCATTTTTAACAATTTGTTACAAATCCCACATTGTGAACCCGATTATTTGGCAGTAGGCTTTCAACTGAGCGTTAGTGGCGCCTTGGTTAAACGGCTGCGCCACACTTAACTACGGAGAATACATATGACCTTGTCGTCGAAAACCCAGCACGCAATTCAAGCCATGCTCGAGCTCGCACTTCAGGACAGCCAGCGACTCTTGCCGCTGGCGGCCATCTCGGAGCGGCAGAGCATTTCAGTGTCCTATCTCGAGCAGTTGTTCGCGCTTTTGCGCCGCAACGGTCTGGCCTCTGCCCGCCGTGGGCCGGGCGGCGGTTACGTGCTCGCGCGGCCGGCCGCCGAAATCACCGTTGCGGACATCATCGATGCGATCGGAGCGGCGGACACGACCACCAAGGCTGCACGCGACAGCAAGTCATTGGACAGTGATGTCCTGTGGGATCGGCTCAGTACGCGTATCGACGACTTTCTCGCCGGCATCACGCTGGCGGATCTGCTGCAGGAATCGACGGCCACGGGCGGCGGCAGCGAAACTCCGAGTATTCATCTGATCAGCAAGACTGCGTAACGCCCAGTCTTTCGACGGCATCCGAAATAAGCGCGCTGCGGCGAGACCGTAGCGCGCTTTTTTTGTGTCCGGGCGCGTATAATTTAAGGGCAGAGTAAAGAGCAAAGGGGAAAGAGAAAAGTTGCGAGCGGCGAGGGTCAGGCGGCAAGGCCGTTATGTGGGGCTCCACCCGCAGACGAATCGCTTTGCATTTCATTGCTTATTGTTCACTTTATTCTTTTCTCTTTCCTCTTCCGTATCGGCTGTCGACATGACGCCCGCAGTCGCCTCAGGGCTGCGGGCAGTCGAAAATTCTGAACCGGCCAAAGGCCGGCTTTTGGTTGCGCGCCGGGATATGCCCGATGCCCGCTTCGCTCGTTCCGTGATACTGCTGCTTGAGCACGACAACGAAGGCTCTCTGGGCATCATCATCAACCGGCCAAGTGAAATCGCCGCCGCTGAAGTCCTGCCGGAGATCGCCGGCCTGGGGTCACAGAGACTCTTCTTTGGTGGCCCGGTCGCCTTGAACCTTCTTGTTACGGTATTTCGAAATGATGAGGCCTGGGGTGGTTCGGAGCAGGTGAGCGGTGACATTTATTATAGCCCCAGCCCGAATTTGCTGGAGAAGATTCTAGCGCGCGATGCGCCCGCGCCGGTTCTGCGCTTGTTCTTCGGCCACGCCGGCTGGGCGGCGGGACAGCTGGAGTGGGAGTTGTCGCGGGGCGATTGGCATGTCTTTACGGACCGCGCCGCAGATGTGTTCGCGGGCAACACCGACCGTCTCTGGATCGAAATGATCGAACGGCGCGAACCGGCCGGCCTGCAGGTGCGCGCCGACCCTTAACGCGTGGTCCGACACCGTGTTAGCCGGTTTTGCCCAGGCTCTTGCTGGCGATTTCGTAGCTGTCTTTCGATAATCCGGGGGCATTTCGTATGCGTTCGAGCTGTGCGCGCATCAGTTTACGGCGCGCGGGATCGTATCGTTGCCATTGACTGAATGCCCCTACCAGACGCGCCGCCACCTGCGGGTTCATGGTGTCGATGTGCAAGGCATGGTCGGCGACGAACTGGTAGCCGCTGCCATTCGGCGCATGGAAGTGAATCGGGTTGGCGCGAGCAAAGGCACCGATCAGTGCACGTACTTTATTGGGGTTCTTGATTTCAAACGCGGGATGTTTCGCGAGTTCATGTACCCGGCTGCGAGTTTCCACCAGCCGGGACATGGCCTGGGTCGCGAACCATTTATCCAGCACCAGGGGCTCAGCCTGCCATTTGGTATAGAAGGCTTCGATGGCCTCGGCGCGTTGCGGGCAATCCTTATTGGCCAGCGCTATGAAGGCGGCAAGTTCGTCGGTCATGTTGTCGGCGCGAACGAATTGATCCTGACTGCGGTCCACGACTGCAGGATCATCCAGGTCCATGAGATAACTCAGACACAGGTTCTTGAGCCGGCGCCGGCCCACCGCGCGGGTATTGAAGCGGTAGCCGGTTGCGCCTGCCAGGCGGTCATAGGTTGCGAGCAGGTCGGATTGGAGTGCCGCGGCGAGTTCCCGGCGCATGAACTCGCGCACATGATGAATCGCTTCCACGTCCACCTGATCGACCAATTCGGCCAGATAGGTCTCGCTCGGCAGGCTCAGGGCCTCGCCGACCAGGGCTGGATCCAGCCTGCCGGTGAGCACGCGGTGCATCGCGTCGACGAAGCCCGCATCTAATATCATGGGCCTGTCGGCACGAAAGTCAGCCATCAGGCGCTGCGCGATACGCACCGCCAATTGTTGTCCGGCTTCCCAACGATTGAAGGGGTCACTGTCGTGGGCCAACAGAAAGGCCAACGCCGCGTCGCCGAGATCCGTCTGCAGTACTACGGGCGCGGAAAAGTTACGCAGCAGTGACGGAGTCGGTGGTGTTGTTACGCCGACAAAGCGAAACGATTCACGCGCTTTGCGCACGTCCAGCACACGGGTCCCCGTTTTCGCGGCGCGTCGCTCGCCGGCGAGCCGTAACGGCAGATCTTTACCCTTGTTGTCGACCAGTGCGACAGCCAGCGGGATATGAAAAGGCTGTTTCTTCTCCTGGCCCGGTGTCGCGGCACAGGACTGGACGACATGCAGCGTGTAGGTGCCCGACTGGGCATCATAATGACCGTCGATCTCCAGCCGCGGCGTGCCCGCTTGGCGATACCAGCGTTTGAACTGGCGCAGATCCTGGTGATTGGCATCCGCCATCGCGTTGACGAAATCATCGGTGGTCACGGCCTGGCCGTCGTGGCGGCGAAAATAAAGATCCATGCCGCGACGAAAGCCCGCCCGCCCGACCAGGGTCTGCAGCATCCGCACCACTTCGGCGCCCTTGCTGTAAACGGTGGCGGTGTAAAAATTGCTGATCTCGATATACGCGTCGGGACGCACCGGATGCGCCATGGGTCCGGCATCCTCCGGAAACTGAAAACTGCGCAACATGCGCACGTCATCGATACGTTGTACCGCCGCCGACCCCATGTCGGCACTGAATTCCTGATCGCGGAATACCGTCAAACCTTCTTTCAGACTCAACTGAAACCAATCGCGACAGGTTACGCGGTTACCGGTCCAGTTGTGAAAATACTCGTGCCCGACGACGTTCTGTACCCGCGCAAAATCCATGTCCGTCGCGGTCTTCGGGTTCGCGAACACGCAGCTGGTATTGAATATGTTCAGTCCCTTGTTCTCCATGGCGCCCATATTGAAGTCGCCCACGGCCACGATCATGTAGGTATCCAGGTCATACTCGAGACCAAAACGCTCCTCGTCCCAGGTCATCGCCTGCTTGAGGGAGACCATCGCGTGCTCGCATTTATCCAGATTGCCTGACTCCACGTACATGCGCAGGTCGATGCGCCGGCCCGAGGCGGTCACATGGCGGGCGTCGTAGCGCTCCAGATCGCCTGCCACCATGGCAAACAGGTAGGCTGGCTTGGGGTAGGGATCTTCCCACTGAGCCCAATGACGGTTGCCGGGCAGCTCGCCGGCGCCGATGCGGTCGCCGTTCGACAACAGGACCGGATAACGGTCCCGGTCGGCGATGATTTGGGTGGTGAAGCGGGCCATCACATCGGGTCGATCGAGGTAATAGGTAATCTTGCGAAACCCCTCCGCCTCGCATTGGGTACAGAACATGGTGCTCGATTTATACAGCCCCTCGAGGGAGGTATTTTCCTGGGGTTTGATGATGGTTACGATTTCAAGACTGAAGCGGGCCGGCGGTGCGTGCAGCGTCAATGAGGTGGCATCCACCCGGTAGGCGCGCTGGGCCAGCGGGCGGCCGTCAATCGAGATATTTTTCAGCTCCAGTTCTTCGCCGTGCAGCACCAGCGGTGCCGTGCCCCGTCCTCGTCGATGTATCTGCGTGCGTGCAGTGACGTGGGCGAAATCCTCATACAGCGCCATCCGCAGATCGATTTGATCGATAGAATAATCCGGTGCGCGATAGTCTTTAAGATGAATTGCGTGCGGCCCGCTTTCTTTCATTGCTGTCATTGCCTATCCGGAAGAGGGGGTATCCAAGACCGCCTGAGTGTACCCCGTAATCCATCGTCGCGAGATGCTCGCGGTGGCGCGGGCGGTTTACAGATTCGCGCGCCACCTGTGTAAAAAAATAATTAAATCAATAAGGTATGTTGTAAATGAGGGTCTGCGCGCGTACCGGTTGACGTAGTGTCTTCTTTACACTAACATGCCTTTCAACTTAGTGTGAATATCACACTTTCGAGCTACAGAGGCAATGACGCAACTCAGCGAATCGTCGTCATTGGGCATGAAGACCGATGTGGTGATCTTCACCCTATCCGGGCAGCACCTGCGCGTCCTGTTGCGCCGGTTGCCGGACCGTGACGAGGTCTGGTGTTTTCCCGGCGGGTCGTTACATGCGGACGAGGAACTCGATGCCAGTGCGCGCCGCGTGCTTACGGCGGTCACCGGCCTGGCCGACGTTTACGTCGAACAACTGTATACGTTTGGTCGCGCCGATGCGGGTACGCATTCCGCCGGTATCACCGTCGCCTATTATGCGTTGGTGCCGATGGATCGTTGCGACGATTTGCGTGCGCCCGCGGATACCGCGCTGAGCTGGTATGCAATTGACAATCTGCCAGCCCTGATGCCGGGTCTCGACAAGATCATCGCGACCGCACGTGAACGACTCGCAGCAAAGCTAAATTACACGACGATCGGTTTTCAATTTCTGCCGCGTATGTTTACCTTGAGTCAGTTACAGGCGGTCTATGAGATCGTACAGGACAGCAAGCTGGACAAGCGCAATTTTCGTAAGCGCATGTTGGCATTGGGTCGATTCGACGATACCGGTAAGATGACCCACGGCGGACCGCACCGCCCGGCGCGACTGTACCGTCTCAAGTTCCCGCACCGGGTCGAAATCATCAAGTAGGGCGAAACCACGTACGAGGAAGGATGATGACCGCAGAAATCGATATCCCAATCACGCTTGAACAGCGCATCGCAACGATCGCGGCGGAGGCGCGTCCGCCGGCGCCATTAACCCCGGTTGCACGTGCGGAGCTTATGGAACGCAACAGGCGGCTGCTCAAGGAAAAAGACGCGGTGCTGGTCGCGCATTACTACACGGACGCGGATCTGCAGATCCTCGCCGACGAGACCGGCGGGCATGTGGCCGACTCACTGGAAATGGCACGTTTCGGCCATGAGCATCCTGCGAGTACGCTGGTGGTGGCGGGGGTCCGTTTCATGGGTGAAACCGCGAAGATACTGAACCCTGAAAAACGGGTATTGATGCCGACCCTGGAGGCAGAATGCTCGCTGGATCTGGGCTGTCCGGCTAAAGAGTTCATCGAGTTTTGTGACGCTCACCCGGATCGCACCGTGGTGGTCTACGCGAATACCAGCGCCGAAGTGAAGGCGCGCGCGGACTGGGTGGTCACCTCGGGGATTGCGCTGGATATCGTGGCGCATCTGAAGGCCAGGGGCGAGAAGATCATCTGGGCACCGGACCGGCACCTGGGCAGCTACATTCAGAAACACACCGATGCCGATATGCTGATGTGGCAGGGCTCATGTATCGTGCATGACGCGTTCCGTGCCACCGAGTTGCACAGTCTGCACGAAAAGCATCCAGGTGCGGCGGTGCTGGCGCATCCCGAGTCACCGGAGTCGGTGATCGAGATGGCGGATGTGGTGGGTTCGACCACGCGCCTGATCACGGCCGCCCGCGAGATGAAGAATGAGACCTTTATCGTCGCCACGGATCGGGGCATCTTTCACAAGATGAAACAGATGGCGCCCGGCAAGACCTTCCTCGAGGCACCCACGGGGGGTGCCGGTGCGACCTGTATCAGTTGTGCGCACTGTCCGTGGATGGCGATGAACGGATTACAGAATCTGGCCGAGGTCCTCGAGACCGGGCGCAACGAGATTCACGTGGATGAGGCGATTCGCCAGAAAGCCTTGCGGTCCGTACAACGCATGCTCGATTTCGCGCAGACGCAAGGCGTGGACATGAAAGACAAGGGTAACGCTTAAGCCTGTTCCGTACTCAGTACATACTCCAACCATAACGACGTCAGCATATCCGGCAGGCGATTTTGCGCCTGCCGCGCCGCCAGGTTCTCCAGGTCGATCGCGAACAGGGGTTGGTCCTGCATGGCGCAGGAAAACACCGCCTCGGTTCGTTCGCCGGTGTCCGGATCAATCTGCCATTGCAGGCATTGTGCACAAACGCCCTTGAGCATGCACTGCATGGGGCTACCGACGGTACCCAGTACCTTCACGTCGCTGCGGAAATGTTCTTTCAGCCCGCCCCTGAGCGCGCTTTGCAGGCCGCGCAGCAGCCCGGTAGAGCCCATCACCAGAATTTCATCGACGTCCCCAAGGTCGATGGTGTCATGCCCGGGGCGCAGCGCCGCATCGCTGTTCCCGTACCGGTCAATCAGTTCGATCACGTCGCTGCCGGCGACACTCCTGTCCTGGTCGCGCCGGGACGCGATCAATTCCCCCTGGGCCGTGCACCAGACGATCTGGTCGATGGCCGCCTCCAGTTCCGCCTGGTGGTAGAGTTCATCGCTGCCACCGAACGCAGCAAACATCAGCAGGCGGTTGTTCGCCGCGCGCAGGGCCGGCCCGAGATCCAGCATCACCGCCGCACCCCATTTGCCCGCCACCACCAAGGTCGTTTTGTCCGGCTCGATCTGCGCCGGCGCGCCGGTGGGCCCCATCAGTACGAGCGGGTCGCCGGGTTTGAGTCGTGCAATCAAGCGCGGATTGACGCCAAAGCGCAGGATCAGCAGGCGAACATCATCGCCTTTGACACCGGCGCCGCTAACCGTCTGCAAGGGGATCTGCAGGCGGGTGCCGTGCAGCATCTCGCTGTGGGTCTCGAAGGTTTGCAAACGAAAGAATTGGCCGGGACGAAAGTTGCGCGCCGCCATCGGTGCGCGCACCCACATCTCGATGACCGCCGGGTGTTCGTCGTTAATGCTGACCACCTCGGCGCGCAGTAACCGGGTCATTTCCGCGTTGAATTGGTCCAGGTCATCGCGGCGCATGCCTGGATCAGTGCCCGCAAGTGTCTGCATGATTTCCGGATAGCTGCGTTTGGCTGAGGCGATGGCATTGACCACGCTGCCATGAAACACTGGATGGGTGTCGCCCAGGAAGCTCACCCGCTGGTCCGCGTGCCGATAGGACGTCAGCGGGCCGAAGGCGTCGGCTTTGCAGTGTGCGGCAACGGCAACGGGTTGGGTATCCGCGCCGCTGTGAGGCCGGAAATGATTGTCCTGCAACTCGAAGGTACCGGGATACTCGCGCTCGTAGATGGTGTTGGGCGCGGCACCGGCGGCGACGAACACCGCACGCGCCGGCAGGGTCACTTCCTCGTCACCGGCAACCCATTCATTGTCACGGTAGTGCTTGCGGCGAAATACAATCCCGTTGACGTGCGCGAATTCATCGAGTTCGGCGCGCACCGGCTCCACACCCTGCAGATAATAAATGCCTTCCTGCATGGCCTTGGTGACTTCTTCATGATTGCGTTGGTAGGCCGGTGAGTCGCTCATGCCGCGGCGATAGGTGAGGGTGACGCCACCCCATTCGCGCAACAAGGGTAGAAAATCCGGCGTCTCGCCGGCAGCGCGGGCCCGTTCCCGTTCCGCCCGTGCGGCGCGGCCGTGTGCCAGAAACTCTTCGAGGATGCCGCTCTGTTCAACGTCCAGCCCCTGTTGCACGTGCTGCGCGCCGTAGGCCGCGCACAGGGTTTCGTAGCGATGCAGGGTCTTTTCCACTTGTTTGACGTAATAGGCCTGCACTTCGGTGGCGGTATCCACCGCGGTCAGGCCGCCACCGATGACCACCGCCGGCAGGCGCACCTGCAAGCTGGCGAGGCTGGAATCCTTGGCCGCGCCGGTCAGCTGCAGGGCCATAAGAAAGTCGCTCGCCTGGCGCATACCGCGGGCCAGGCTGTTTTCCATGGGAATGACCCGCGGCAGGCCGGCGCCGTTGGCGATGGCGACATGATTGAAGCCCAAAGACCAGGCGTCGCCCAGAGTGAGCGTGCCGCCGAGCCGCACGCCGCCGAAGACCCGAAAGTTGCGCCGTCGCGCAAGCGTCAGGTAAATCAGCTTGAGAAAGTTCTTGTCCCAACGCACCGTGATACCGTATTCGGCGACACCGCCGAAGCCGGCCAGGATGCGTTCGTCGAGGTCTTCTTCCAGACGGGCGTAGTCGCGCACCGGCTGCTCGAGCAAGTCGTGTGGTAAGGGTTCGATTTTGAGCCCATCGATGCCCACTACAGCGCAGCCCTCCTGGCTGAGATGGTGGGCCAGGGTAAAGCCGGCGGGACCCATGCCGGAGACGAGCACCTTGTGCCCGTTATAGGGCTTGGGCAGGAACTGCTCCCGGCGCAGCGGGTTCCAGCGGCTGAGCAAATCGTAGAGTTCGACACCCCATGGCAGTGCCAGCACGTCGGTCAGCACCCGGGTCTCGATCTGCGGAATATTGACCGGATCCTGTTTCTGATAGATGCAGCCCTTCATGCAGTCATTGCAGATACGATGACCCGTCGCCGGGATCATCGGATTGTCCACCATCGCCACCGCCAACGCGGCGAGGGTATGGCCGTCGCGCTTCAAGGTATGCATCTCGGAAATCTTTTCTTCCAACGGGCAGCCGGTGAGAGTGACGCCGAGAGGGTTTTCCTTCAGACCCAACTCCGGCTGACCTTTCTTTTTTGGGAAGCCCTTGGCGCAAAAATCGCCGTCGTGGTCGTGGCAATAGACGCAGTAATGGATTTCGCTCTGCACCTCCCGCGCATTCATGCGCGTATCCGTCAAATGAAATCCGTCGCGCCGCCGCTGCTTCGTGGGCGCCACCTGGGTGCGACCCGACGGATCGTCCCCGATACTTTGCAGCGGCACCAGGTGCGCGTAATCGATGGGGTGAGGCAGCGCGAAACTGGCCCAATCGAGAACCCGCGCCCGGGCGACGGGGTCCTTGCGCGCATGGATGCACCATTGGGTGAGTTTGTCGATCGCGTCCTGATGGCGCTCCGTGTCTTCCAGTAACGCCAGGCCGTAGCGCGCCACCGCCGCCTCACGATCCGGGCCGGCGCCTGTCTGGTTCGCAAGTTCCTGCGTGAGCCAGGCATCCAGCTCGGCAAAGCCGGCGGTCATGTCACCGCGGTAACGGCGTGTGCGCCGCTGCACGAACTGTTTCTTGAATGCGAGTATTTGGTGGTGTGAGCGTGTCTGCTCGCCGGCTACCGCCAGCTCGGTTTCGATACCGAAGAGCCGGGCGAGAAAACCCTCCAGGTGCGGTGCCAGAGCGAGCAACAGCTCGCTGATCTCGACCGCGCCTAGATCCTTGCCGTCACGGTAATCGACGAGCCGCGCGTGCAGCGGTGCGTCGGTGTGCGCGAGTTCGTCGCGGAAACGGCCGTCGAGGCGCGCCAGGGCGGCGACGTCGAAGAGATCGTTAAATTCCAGGCCGTCCAGTCGTAAACCGGCGTTGTTTGATATGGGCACGTGATCCGGTTTCCAGGCTGTAGGAATGAAATCTCAGAACTCGAAATCGCCTTGCTTTTAGCAGGTTTGCCACACCCCCACAAGCATGCCGGCGGGCGGACTGGCGGGCGCAACAGTGCGCCCGGCGCCGAGTTTCGCGTTCCCCAGTATCCAATCTTGACAAATTTAGTCAACTTAAATATCGTGTCCGGGTCGGTGGAGTATGCCATCGCGTCCTGCGGTGGCCGTGTCCGAACAGGGGTTTCGATCATGCGCCTTTCGACAAAATCCCGTGTCGCCGTCAGTGCGATGATGTATCTGGCGACGCACGACAAGCAGGGGCCCTGCAATGCCAGTGTGATTTGCGCAAACCAGGGGATTTCTGTGTCCTATCTCGAGCAGTTGTTCGCGCACCTACGCCGTCAGCAATTGGTGATTGGCGTGCGCGGTCCCGGCGGTGGCTATCGACTGTCACGCCCGGCGGACGAAATCAATATCGCCGAGATCATCGCCGCGGTGGATGATGGGTCATCCACGGATCGTGCCGAGAATGTGGTGAACCTGTACCAGGGTGAACACAGTCGGATCCAGGATATGTGGCGTGACCTGAGTAACCGCCTGCAGGAATTTCTTTCCGGCATCACCCTGGCAGAATGTGTTGCCCGCAGCGAGAATGCGTCGGGACCGGATCCGGCACCCACCGCCAGTAAGGCCGTAGGCTAAGTTTCAGGCGCCGGCGATCGATACGACATAACAGAACAGAGGCAAAACGCGAATGGCTTACAGCAACAAAGTCCTGGAGCATTATGAGAACCCGCGTAACGTGGGCTCGTTCGAAAAGGCCGACACCCAGGTCGGCACCGGCATGGTCGGG
>CAMYOD010000002.1:4255-6148 GCA_947259975.1 uncultured Gammaproteobacteria bacterium | reverse complement strand
CAGGCGATGTTCCCGGGCGAGACTGCCGTGGTGGGCGGTGATGTGTTCCTCGCCGATGCGCTCGCCGAGAAACCGGGCGGCCCGTTCCGCGAGCCTGCGGGTGTTGACGAATATGAGCGTGGTGCGGTGGCCTTCGATCAATTCGGCCAGACGATCGTAGAGTTCCGCCCACACCTCGTTGGCCATGACCGATTCCAGCGGCGAGCCGGTGACCTCGATGGCGAGATCCCGTTCCCGCACATGGCCGGTGTCGATGATGGTGCAATCCGGCAGGGAATGGGCGCGGGCGGGTAAATCAATGGGGTCAGACTCGATTGATTGGGTAGAATCAATGGGGTCAGACTCGATTGATTGAGACTCGATTGATTGTCTGGCCATCAATCGAGTCTGACCCCATTGATCCCGCGTGGGTCTGTCCCCCTCAGGCACACCTTTATATATACGCGAGCTGTTACCCACCAGAAAATGCGCCATATCCTCGATGGGCTTCTGGGTGGCGGATAACCCGATGCGCACCGGGGGCTTTGCGCAGAGTGCGGCCAGTCGTTCCAGCGACAGGCTCAGGTGCGAGCCCCGCTTGTTGCCCGCCACCGCATGGATTTCGTCCACGATCACCGTGCGCACGGTACTCAACATGTTCCGCCCGGACTTGGAGGTGAGCAGGATGTAGAGCGACTCCGGGGTGGTCACCAGAATATGCGGCGGTTGCCGGCGCATGCGCTCCCGTTCCGCGGCCGGCGTGTCGCCGGTGCGCACCACCGCGTTGATGGCCACATCCGGCAGGCAGTGTTCCAGCAGTTGATCGCGGATGCCGTTTAAGGGTTGTTGCAGGTTCTTTTGAATATCGTTGGACAGGGCCTTGAGCGGCGAGACATACAGCACGTGGGTTTCGTTCGTGAGCCCGCGCTCGAGACCTTCCTTGACGAGGGCATCGATGGCGGCAAGGAATGCGGCCAGGGTCTTACCGGAACCGGTGGGCGCGGCGATCAGCGTGTTGCGCTGCTCCCGGATCGCCGGCCAGGCCTGCAACTGCACGTCGGTGGGCGCGTCAAACGCCGCCTCGAACCAGGCGGCTACCGCGGGATGAAACGCACTCAGGGGCATGGCCCATGATACCGCAGATCGCGGCCGGCGATTCCGTGGCCCCGGCCGGGCTCAAATCGTATTGACAATCATTCGCATTTAGATTTAAATAGCGGCCGATTCGAGGAGAGCTGGCCATGTTTGTGTGTATTTGCCGCAGTGTTACCGATCATCAGATTCGCGATGCCGTGTCCGGCGGCGCATCCAGCATGGATGATCTGCAACAAGGTCTCGGTGTTGCCACCTGCTGCGGCCGCTGTGACCAGTGCGCGCGCGGTATCCTCAATCGGGCGCTGGACGAGTGCTGCAGCGCCGGTGATAGCGCGTTACAGGTGGCCTGAACAACCCCGCACGCGCTTGACAATTTCACCACTTGAAATCACGCTAGCCATCAGTCTTATACATCGAGCCTGACGGCTCGTGTCCGCCTGCCCACACCAAAGACCATTAATCCAGGAGGCCGCCATGAAAGGTGATGCCAAGGTCATACAGTTCCTCAACGACGCGCTGAAAAACGAGCTCACCGCCATCAACCAGTATTTTCTGCATGCACGCATGTACAAGAACTGGGGCTTCGAGAAACTCAACGAGAAGGAATATCACGAGTCCATCGATGAGATGAAGCATGCGGACTCGCTGGTCGAACGCATCCTGTTCCTCGAAGGCCTGCCGAACCTGCAGGACATCGGCAAGCTCAAGATCGGTGAGAACGTGCAGGAGATGCTCGAGTGCGACCTGGCGCTGGAAAAGGAGGCGGTGCCGCTATTGCGCGAGGCCATCGCCTATTGTGAGTCCAGCAGCGACTACGTC
>CAMYOD010000002.1:0-4155 GCA_947259975.1 uncultured Gammaproteobacteria bacterium | reverse complement strand
AAGCGAAGAAGAGCATATCGACTGGCTGGAGACCCAGCTCGAGCTGATCGAGAAGGTTGGCCTGCAGAATTACCTGCAATCCCATATGTGAGACCAGCCAAGGCGTCCCCACTCACAATCGAAAACCCGGCGAAGTTCAAGGAGTCCGGTGAGTTCGAAAAAAGTTGAATGCTCCCTTTTTGTTAAATGTCATTCCGGGTTTGGCGCCGACCAGTCGTGGAAAAGCCTGTGATCTAGGATTAGTATGAGAACTGGAGCACAGCCATGAACGAGATTATTTTTCTAGTCGAGGAGGCGCCGGAAGGCGGCCTTACCGCGCGCGCGGTCGGTGAGTCTATTTTCACCGAGGCGGAGACCATCGAGGAGCTGCACGAGCGGACCCGTAATGCGGTCTCTTGTCACTTCGATGAAGGTCAGGCACCATAGTTGATCCGTCTTGCAAGGATGTAGTTTTCCCCCATTTCGTAAGACGCGCGTTACGCCGCAAGCGCTGGTGCCAGACACCGGGGTCGATCGTTCGCGACGAGGGTGGCAATGACACCTTCCTGAAGGAAACGCGGGAGATTTTTCGTCTCGTGGATGAACGCATCAATCTCGAGAATACCAAACTGTTCCCGATCATCCTCAACAAGGATTAGCGCAAAACGAAACGACGAGGAGAAAAGAATATGCAGATTCGGGTCGGCTACGAACTTACTTACCAGTGCCCACAACCGACCCCCATGATCCTGACGCTGAATGTCCATTTCACGCGCGTCTCCGATCTTGTGACACCGGACCATATTGTCAGCCGCCCGACCGTGCCGATGCAGGGCTACCGCGACGGGTTCGGCAATTGGTGCAGCCGTATCGTGGCGCCGGCTGGTGACACCACCCTCGCAACCGACGCCATCATCAACGACAGCGGTCTGCCGGACGCGGAGGCCCCCTCTGCGATGCAGCACGCCGTGGAGGATTTGCCGCCGGAGACACTCCTGTTTCTGCTCGGTAGCCGCTACTGCGAAACCGATTTGCTGTCCGACACCGCCTGGCGCCTGTTCGGCCGGACCGCACCCGGCTGGCCGCGGGTCAAGGCGATCTGCGATTATGTGCACGACCATCTCACCTTCGGCTACGAGCATGCCCGCGTGACCCGGACCGCGAACGACGCGTTCAATGAACGCCTGGGCGTGTGTCGCGACTTCACCCACCTCGCGATCACCTTGTGTCGCTGCATGAACATACCGGCGCGGTACTGCACCGGCTACCTCGGCGACATCGGTGTGCCGGCCGCGCCGGAGCCGATGGACTTCTCCGCCTGGTTCGAGGCCTATCTCGACGGGGGCTGGCATGTTTTCGATCCGCGTAACAACATTCCGCGCATCGGGCGGGTGTTGATCGCGGTCGGTCGGGATGCGGCGGACGTGCCGATCAGCAACACCTTCGGCGCCAATGTGCTCACGGGCTTCAAGGTGTGGGCGGACGAAGTGACGGCGCCGTCAGGCAGTTGAAGCACACCAGGCGCACGCGCGGCGCAGCGCGCCGGCCACGCTCATGACGGCAACGGCCACGCCGCTGCTGGCGACGGATGAGCCGGCCGCGGTGGAGATTGTCAATGCCGACGGCAACGGCAGCGCGGTGCTGGTCTGCGATCATGCGACAAACCGGGTGCCGCAACGGCTCGGCGGCCTGGGGCTCGATACCACGCAACTGGCCGCGCATATTGCCTGGGATGCGGGTGCCGCCGACGTGGCCCGCCGTCTGTCCGCCCAACTCGATGCACCGCTGCTGTTGAGCGGCTACTCGCGGCTGGTGATCGACTGCAATCGACCGCTGGCGAGCGACGAATCAATTCCCGAACAAAGCGCGGGCGTCCCGGTGCCGGGCAATCGAAAGCTCGCGCCCGGGGACCGCGGGCGCCGCATCGATGCACTGTACCGGCCCTATCACGATGCCATCGCGCGACTGCTCGATACGCGGGCTGCGCGACCCACGCTGTTGCTCAGCCTGCACAGTTTTGCGGCGGTCTTCCACGGCACGCCGCGGCCCTGGCACGCCGGCGTCGCCTATTGGCGCCATGGTGATCTCGCCGCACTGTTGCGCGCGGCGCTCGCGCGCGATGAGGATCTGACCATCGGCGACAACCAACCGTATGCCATTGAAGCGGGGATCGATTACACGGTGCCGCGGCACGGCGAGGGGCGCGGCCTGCCCAGCGTCATGATCGAGATGCGTGAGGACGAGGTGCGGACGTCGTCGGGCGCCGCCGCCTGGGCGGCACGACTGGCGGCGGCCTATCGACGGATTGAACCCGCGGCGTTGCGTTTGTGGCAACCAGAACCGGGGTCAGACCCCAGTTCTCGCTAAAACCAAAACCGGGGTCAGACCCCAGTTCTCGCTAATTTTTGAAGAAACTGGGATCTGACCCGGGCTTCCTCTTTGCTGCAGTTGAGCGACTTAATACACATAATCTAAACCGTGGTTTGTTCTGCCCGGCAAGGCGCGTATAGTCCGTCCCACCTCTGGCACTCCGTTCTCGGTCCCAACCTGGTCGATCCCTGGCTTGCTCTGTCACTGAGCTGGAATGGTAGTGCGCGACGATAGCGACGAGCGCGGCTGCAAATCCTCAATTCCGCGCGACCTCAATGTCGCTGTGCAATCCCTGCTGGATACACCACCATCCGGTGGCGGGCATGCATGTCCGACCCACTGCGTGCTGGCGTGTGTCGTGCACGTTCCTACGGCAATCGATGAGAGTCGGCAAAAAGTCGGCTCGATAACACTTTTCGGGAGACAGCAATGCGTAAATTGATCAAGGCAGTTGGCTTCGCCGGCGTGCTCGCGGCCGCGGTGATCGTGGCGCCGATGGCACAGGCCTGGGGCCCGTGGGGCGGCGGCGGACCGTTCAGCAACAACGGCAGCGGCTTCGGCGACATGGACATGAGCTTCAGCGGTTCCGGCCGCGGCCGTGGTAACAGCTACGGCTACGGCAATCCGTATTACGGCGGCTACGGCCCCGGCTACGGCGGTTACGGTCCCGGTTATGGCGGTGGCGCCCCTGGTTATGGCGGCTACGGCCCCGGCTACGGCGGTTACGGTCCCGGTTATGGCGGTGGCGCCCCCGGTTATGGGGGTGGTTACGGTCCCTACGGCGGTGGCGCCCCCGGTTATGGCGGCGGCTATGCACCTTACGGTGGTGCCCCGGCGGGCTATCCCGCGGCCCCGCCCGCGGCGGCACCGGCACCGGCAGCGGCAGCCAAGTAACGCGTCAGTTCTGCAGAGGGGGCGGAGGAACTTCGGTTCCTTCGCCCTTTTTTTGTGCCTACGGTGTCAGAGAGATGATCAACATAGATCAATGGGGTCAGACTCGATTGATTTGAGGGTTCTTTGGCCAACCGCGGCCATCAATCGAGTCTGACCCCATTGATCCCCGTTGCACCGCCCCGGAATGACGCTTGTGTCGATCGCGCCTGCCCATATTGATTTCAATATATTAGAAAATGCTGTTTGACAGGCGCGCCGAAATCGATTTTTAATATGCGCAGCATTGGTTATGGAAGATCACATTGAGAAGGGAGGCTCAGATGCGCACACCTGTTTCGAATTCCCCCGCCGCCTGGTTTCATCGCGCGCTTGTGCGCGCGCAGCGTTTCTGGCACCGCCTGGTTAACTGTCTCTTTTGCCCCAATCAACCGGGCTGTCGCTTCGTCGCCGTCCTCGGTGCGGTGGCCATTGTCGTGAGTGTGTTTACCCCGTCGTCGGTCGAAGATGCCTTCGGCGCCTACCCTGATGATTGCTCCCGCGAGGGCACCGAATGCACCGGGCCGATGGTCGAGGGAAAAATGAAGTACTTCCGGATACCGGGTATCGGCAAGCTCTGGTATTCCGCCGATGAGATGGTCAGCGATCTCGGGGCAAGTTTCGACGAAGCCTATGGATCGACCGGATGTTCGACCAACGTGACACTGGTCCGGCCGTTTATGAATATTGCCACCGTCGGCAACGGCGGCTGGAACAATGGCATCTACTCCATCAAATGGAATCTCGGTCATGAGACTCAGCAACTCATTGCGGAGGCGCTGGAGATGACGGTGAGCCCCGGCGGAACCTGCACGACGTCCAGCACTTGGCGCATCGGCGTCGACCGGGGCTATCGCCGACTCTCGTGCCCGAAGG
>CAMYOD010000001.1:61960-62734 GCA_947259975.1 uncultured Gammaproteobacteria bacterium | reverse complement strand
CTTGCGACTGAGGGACTTCGATCATTCGCGGGCTGATCGGCGCCTTTCTCCAGCTCAGGATCCGTGTCACAACATCGATATTTGCCTTTACGATCTCTCGAAATATATAAACAAGAAAGCCCGGGAATTTCGACGAGAGATGCAGCGGATAGCTTTCATGATCGATAACATTCATTCGCCATGACAAGTAAGCCGTAAGCGCGACGGATGCCACCCCTAAGCCCAGGAGCAGGGGTTCCAGATGTCCCGATAAAAGGATCCAGAAAAGAAGTAGCAGTACGACGAAGCCGAAAGATCTCATTTCGCCGGCCTGGTGTGTTTAACGTTGATTGCCATTTAGGATCGCCCTGGGTATTGCGTCTATAAAATGACCCGCCTGTCCGGTCAGATCATGGTCTGATTCTATAATTTTTCTAGTCTTCCTGTTCTGCTGTTGTTGATAAGTAAGGCGCCTCAAGAGGCGACTTTGATTGCCGGTTTCGATGATGCGACCGTCATAAGCTAACCGCGCCAGAAAGGTGGTTGTGGAATTTCGGTATACCCACCTTCGTGAGAGACAAAGACGTCAAAGATGTGTTGCCAAACTCAATTAATTGCATCCACTGGGGCACAATGGAAACGCGCTGGTATGACCTCGGCAATCCCTTCTTGATTGGGGTGCGCAGGCGGATTGAATAAACTGTATGTGGGCGATTCATGTTCTACTCGATTACGCTGAGTTCCAATCATACTGATCTGGCCATGTAGTAGAATATCGTAAAATATTCTTTGCCG
>CAMYOD010000001.1:26445-61942 GCA_947259975.1 uncultured Gammaproteobacteria bacterium | reverse complement strand
GTTTGCTTGGCTTATCGAGAATCGAGTCGGAGCAGCTGCGGCGAGCCCTGACGGTCAGCGAGTAGCGTGGACGCGCGACAGGCCGAGAACGATAACCGGTGGATGCGTCATGCGCTGACGCTGGCGGATCGTGCCGAGGCCGCCGGCGAGGTGCCAGTGGGCGCCGTCTTGATCCTGGGAGATGATGTGATCGCCGAGGGCTGGAATCAACCAATCGGCCACCATGACCCGACGGCGCATGCCGAAATCGTCGCCTTACGGGCCGCAGGTGACAAACTGGGCAATTACCGGCTGCCGGAAACCACACTTTATGTGACGCTGGAACCTTGCGTGATGTGTGCCGGCGCCATCGTGCACGCACGGGTCGCGCGCCTGGTATTCGGCGCCGCCGACGCACAGGCCGGTGCCGCGGGCTCGGTGTTCGATCTCCTGCAGTCCCCGCACCTCAATCACCGCACCGAAGTCACCGCCGGCGTCGCCGCGAGTGAATGCGAGCAGCGTTTGCGTACGTTCTTCTCCGCGCGACGCGGCGCCCAATAACGCATGCTTTACAGAGCGGGCACCTCCAACTCGGGCGTTTCGACAACCTCCTCTGCGGCCTGTTCCTCGGAGATCCGGGTAAGGATGTCGAAGAAGGAACGAATCCGGCTGACATATTTCACCGGCTCATAGCCCCGCGCGTAGCCGTGCTTGGTGCGTCGATACCATTTCGGATTTGCGAGCAGGGGCAGGTGCTCACGCACATCGAGCCATTTGTCCGGGTCACCGCCTTGCGCCTCGGTCAGGATGCGGGCGTCCTCGAGATGGCCGTAACCCACGTTATATGCGGCAAGCGCCATCCAGGTGCGATCGGGCTCTTCGATGCGCGTCGGCATCTTTTTGCGCAGGGTTCGCAAATAGCGCGCGCCGCCTTCGATACTCGCCTGCGGATCGGTGCGGTCGGCAATCTTGAGGCGCTTGGCCGTCGCTTTCGTCAGCATCATGATGCCACGCACCCCGGTAGGTGAGACCGCCTCCGCGTCCCAATAGGACTCCTGGTACGCGACGGCGGCAAGCAGGCGCCAATCGATTTCGTTTTCTTCCGCGGCGGCTTCGAAGGTTTCCTGGTAAAGCGGTAGAATGTTGTCGATCCGGCGCTGGAATGTGGTCACGTCGACATAGTTGGCGCGCCCGGCGGGACCATAGTAACGGTCGCGCAACTGCGCGAGACCGCCGCTATTTTCCATTTCCTGCAGGAATTGGTTAGCGGCAAGGTAAAGGGAATCATCGTTCGAAATCGGAAATGCCCACGCGAGCGGCTCGGAACCTTGTATATCGAAGCCGAAATGAATCTCGGGATAATGTTGCCGCACCACCGCGACGATATTCGAATCCGCGATGGTGTTCTCCAGAAGGCCCTCCCAGACCTCGATCAATAATTCCTCGGGTGTCATGCCGGGGATCTCGGTCCATTCCAGGTCCGGATAGACCTGCTTCAGGTCTGTGAGGCGCTCGACGTAGCTACTGCCGGCCACGACACCGATATCTCGGCCGACGAGGTCGCTGATCTTGCGCGGTCGCGGATTGCCGCGGCGAAACACCACCTGCTGCCGGATCTCCTGGTAGGGGTGTGAGAACCGCACGATCTCCTTGCGAGCGTCGGTTATTGTAATACCGGAGGCGGCAAAATGGGCTTTGCCGCTGGCGATCTGGGGCAGGATATTGTCGAAACTGTCTTCCACCACGATTTCGAGTTCGACGCCCAGAGTGTCTGCGAATTGTTGCGCGAGATCGTGCTCGAAGCCGGCGCCGCCGTCCGGGCCCTCGTAATAGGTTGTGGGGCCGTTGAATGTCAGGACGACCAGCTTGCCGCTGTCCTTGACTGCCTGCAGAGTTGAACGCTCGGAATAGGAATAGGGTAGCAACAGCAGGGCGGCGGCCAGAATCGCGAGCCAGATCCATTCAAGTGTGGCGCGAATCATGGTTACCGTGGCGCGTCGAAAGCCGCTGCAAGGTTTCGCATGGAACAACTATAACAGCTAGTCTTGTCCGATCGGGAGTCTGCACGTAAGCTATGCGCCCCCCGGAGAGGTACCGAAGTGGTCATAACGGCGCGGACTCGAAATCCGTTGGGGGCTTATGTCCCACGTGGGTTCGAATCCCACCCTCTCCGCCACTTTGAAAATTGTGTCTAACTGAGACATAGGGCGGAGGCAGGAACATTGCCGATCTCGGGGCGGGCGGGATTCTCCCTGTATGAGCGCGGGCCTGACGGCCCACGCGTTTGCAGCCCGCTGCAAACCCCTCTCCGCCATACTAAACATTTACACGTGGCCGGAAGCCAGAGGGAAGGAGAGGGCGATGCCGGTCTTGGGCCGGGCGGGATTCGCCTGGTATGAGCGCAGGCCTGACGGCCCCGGCGTTTGCAGCTCGCTGAAACCCGTCTCCGCTGCATCTAGATCACCCTAAGACATCGCGCCGACATGTCCGCACAACAACAAATCCTGATGCCGCTGCTGGCAATGGTGGCACTCACCGCCGCTGTATGGCTGTGGATGTACTACACGCGAATCTCCGGTATGCGCAGTCAACGCATCGCGCCGGAGCGTCTGAATACCCGGGCGGCCCTATCTTTGTTGCCCGAGCCCGCGTTGCGTGCGGCGGAAAATTTCAAGAATCTCTTCGAAGTGCCGGTACTGTTCTATGTCGCCGTGCTGTTGCTCTATTTCGGAACCTGGGTCGATCTGGTCTTTACCGGGCTCGCCTGGGCCTATGTGGGCCTGCGGATTGTCCACAGCGGGATTCATCTCACCTACAACCGGGTCGTGCACCGGTTTGCGGTCTACGTCATCAGCTGTTTCATACTGGCGGCCATGTGGCTGCGGATCGGGGCCCGGATACTGGCCTGATTCCGTTGCACAGGACTGGCCCCTGGTTTAACCTTGCGCGCTCCCGACGGAGCGGGAGTCCTGTTGGAGAGGTGGCCGAGTGGTTGAAGGCGCACGCCTGGAAAGTGTGTGTACGTTAACGCGTACCGAGGGTTCGAATCCCTCCCTCTCCGCCAAACATAAACGCCCGCTTACGCGGGCGTTTATGTTTGGCGTATCGGTCGGGGCTGAGGGCGCCTGTGGCGCCGCGCAACCGCTTCCCGCCCAGAGTGCAATCGCCGATTGGACCCGTTCGGCCTGCGTGAGGCGGTGCTTCGCGTAAACCGCAGGCCTCACGCCTCTCCGCTTTTGAAGAGACGAATCCCACGCGGCGTGTTGACGGCACAGCGACGTTGGGGCCGGCATCGAGGTCATCGCGCCACCTTTTAATTTGGCTGCTCCTAAGCGTAGACTTCGTGCCTAGAGGTTTTCTGCAGATTTACTATGGCCCTTCGTCCGAATAAGAAGAATCACCGCGGCGCCCATGTCACCATCGTGAAATCTCTGTCAACGATGGAATCAGCCCGGCGAGTTACGCGCTTGATCTCGCCTGGCTGCCGTTCGCATCGGCGGATGGAATGAAATAATGAAAAGCCTGGTTTTGCTTATCCTCCTTTTGCCGCTGGCGGCAGCGCTGCTGACACAGCTAATTGCGCCACGATTTCGGCAGACCAGTGTCCGCATCAGTATCGTGGGCTCTGTCGCGACGTTCATTGTTGCGGCAGCGTTACTGACTCTCGCGTTGCGTGGAGAACCGACGCGCGTAATCCAGTTCGGGGCGAACTGGGGGGAACTTCTTTTCGACCCCCTGGGCAGTCTGATGGCATTCGTCGTTTCCGGCATCAGTCTGATCGTGCATGTCTACTCGGTACGCTATATGCGTGACGAACCCGGCTATCCGCGTTTCTTTGTCCTGCTCGATCTGATGACCGCGGCGCTGCTGCTGATGGTGATCGCCGGTGACCTGATCACCCTGCTGATCGCCTGGCACCTGATCGGGGTGTTGCTGTATTTCCTGCTGGGCCATGACGCGTCGAGTCATGCAGCGCATCGCTACGCATCGTGGACACTCCTGACCTATCGCTTCGGCGACCTGCCGCTCGTAATCGCGGCCGTGCTGCTGTATCAGGCGTTCGACACGTGGTCGTTGCAGGCCATCTTCGCTCAGCTGACACAGGCACCTGATAAGTTGACCTTGTTCGAACTGCCACTTGCCGAGACGGTCGCCGCGTTGGTCGCATTATCGGCGTTCGCGAGATCGGCCCAGTTCCTGCTGCACACCTGGCTGCCTTATTCGATGAGCGGGCCGACGCCGGTCTCGGCACTGATGCATGCCGGTATCGTCAACGCCGGTGGTTTCCTGATCAATCGGTTTGCGCCGTTGTTCGTCAATACCGACGGCGTTCTGCACTGGGTATTCATCGTCGGCCTTGTGACCGCGGTGATCGGTTCGGTCTTGATGCTGGCGCAGAACGACATCAAAAAGGCGCTTGGCTACTCGACCATGGGCCAGATGGGGTTCATGATCATGGAGTGCGGGGTCGGGGCGTTCTCGCTCGCGATCTACCATCTGATCGCCCATGGCCTGTTTAAAGGCACGCTGTTTTTGGGGGCCGGTGGCGTGATCGGAGAGGCCCGTCAGGATGACGGTGTCCCGAAGGACGATCTGTACACATTTGTCGTCGAGCGCGAGCCGGCGAAAAGGCGTCAGCCCTGGTTGCCGATGGCCATCATGACCCTGGTGGTGCCGGTGACGATATTGGTGCTGGCGCACTGGTTGGTGGCGCAGGACTTTTTTCAGAAGCAGGGCGCCATCGTCCTTTTGTTCTTCGGCTGGGTGACGGGTGCGCAATTGATTTTTTCCACCTACCGGATGCGCACCCAGAACATCTGGCGCCTCATGGGGCTGATACTGTTCTCATTTACGATCGTCGTTCTGGGCTACGCGATGATCAGTCATGCCTTCGACTTGTTCCTCTATCCCGATCCCGTGTTTCGAACCAGCATCGATGCGGCGGCGGGTATCGACATCATCTGGTTTGATGCGCTGGTAATTCTCATGGCCCTGGTCGTGGTGCTCGGCTGGCTCATCACCTATGCGGCGGAGCAGCATCGTCAGTACTGGGGCGCAAAGTTGGGCGCCATTTGGCGAAGTTTCTACACTTTGGTGGCGCGCGAATTTTTTGTCATCGACGCCTATGCGCGCTTGTCTGACGGGTTGCTGTCCATCGCCAGGCGGCTCAACGTATTGCTGAGGTGGTCTTGAGATGTCGTCACTTGATATGTCGTCATTTGGCTACATCCTTGCAGCGATATTCCTGCCCCTGTTCCCGGCCAGCATGTTGTTCAATTGGTTGTTCTTCCGTATCGGAAACGTCTGGTTGCGGTCGGGTTTGCTGCTCGTCTGGCCCCAGCTGGGCCTTTGGCTGCTCGCCGCGGTCACCGAAGAACCGCCGGTCGGGTTGATCTACTGGGGAGTATTGACCGCGGGTCTGTACGCCTTCCGCGCCTGCGCGCTGCGTGATTTCCGCTTGTGGACGGCGCATATGGCCACCTCCTCCTGGGCGTTGCTCTGGCTGGCGGCAGCCGTTAATGAGGGTGGCTACGAAGTGAATTTGCAGGCGGCCGCGTTCAGCGCCCCGTTTGTTTTGTTGGCCTGGTTTATTTTTCGAATTGAGTCCAGCTTTGGCGCCGCCTATGCGGGCGCCGTGGGCGGACTGGCGTTGACGGTACCGCGGCTTGCCGGTGTGCTCGTTATGACCGTGCTGGCAGCCGTCGCCACCCCGCTTTTTCCTGGTTTCTTTGTGCTGTTGCAGACGATTACCCAGGCCCTCATGGTCGTTCCTGGCGCGGCGGTCATGGTATTGGGCGTATGGCTGCTCTGGGCGTGGGCGGGTACACGAATCCTGCAGGGATTGGTCTTTGGTCCGGCAAGTAGCGAGCCGGGAGCCGATCTTGCCGGCGTGACCACCGGCCTGTTGGGTTCGGTGCTGCTCGTGTTGGTAATTGCCGGCATCGCGTTCGCGGAGGGTCTGGCATGACCGGTTCACTCGGCCAGAAGCTGCGTATTCGGGCGATGGTTTATGTCGCCGGCAAGCCGGTCCCCTTCTTCTGGCCCATGCGCGCGTTCATCCATCACAACCCGCTGCATGGCTTTGAGCACCTGGCGTTCGACGAAGCGGTGGCGACGGGCATGCGCCTGTTTCACGCCAGCGGCTTCTTGCCGAGGGCGACATATCAGCAGTACCTGGCGGATGGCCGGGTGGATCGGCGCGCGCTGGAGCGGGACGTGCAGCGTTTCGTCGATTCGCAGCAGCTCTCGTTGCCCACCGATCTGGCCTCATGGTTGGTCACCGAACTCCTGGAACACGACGGGCAGGCAGTCGAGCGAATGACCTTTGCCAGCCCCGAAGATGTACACAGCGCGTTGTCCGGTTCGCCTCTCACGGAGATTGCCGACGCGGATCCGGAGGCGCTTGGGGCGGGGCTGCGGAAGGAGCTGTTGTGTGGGCAACCCACCTATGAAGTCGCGGATGCCCTCTTTGGTACGACCATCGGCACCGAGCTCGACGAAAGGGTAATCAAGGCTTGTCTCGATTTTTTCGATGAAGGCCAATCGGTCTGGAGTATGCCAAACCGTGAGCGTGGTTTCTTTCGGGCATGGCTCGACGTCGCCGGCCGGGACGTGCGCAAAACGCTGCGCGAGTTGCTGCGGCAGGAATCTACCGAATCCGGCGATGATCCTGAGACCGTCATTACGCTCGTGTTGACGGCGCTGCAAGTGCCGGAAGAGCAATGGGTTGCCTACCTGACCCGGGAACTGGCACGGCTACACGGTTGGGTTGGATTCATTCGCTGGCGATCGACCGCTGGCCACTATTACTGGCAGCGGCTGTACCCGGGTGACCTGGTCGATTACGTTGCCGTCCGTATGCTGCTTGCGCTCACACTGCTACGCAAACGGACGCAGAGCGCGATACCGTATACCGTCGGCGGGGTGATGGAAGCCATACGGTCGAACCCTCGTGAGATGTATTTACGGCGCGAATTCTATGGTAACGATACCTTCGTTCAAATGGCGCATGATCTCGAGGATGCCGTTCTGCGGAGGAACGGGGCGCGGATTGATCGCGTGTTTGTTGAATATCGTGATCGCAAGCGCAAATTCGAGGCCGAACGTCAGGCCGAGCTGCTGCTGGAATCGGCGCAGCGGGCGGGGTGTGCCGATGCCCTGCGGCGATTGTCGCCGGAGGAGTTGAGCTCGCTTTTGGCGGCCCTGCAAGCCTTTCAAAAGCAGGAGGGGAAGATCTGGCTCAAGGCCATGGAGGCCCGGGCCATGAGCAGTCTTTTGCAGGGGCTGAGTCTGCAGCCGGAGCCGCCGCGCGAGCGGCGACCGTTCGCCAAAGCCCTGTTCTGCATCGATACTCGTTCTGAGCGCATCCGTCGCCATCTCGAATCGATAGGTGATTATCAGACCTACGGTATCGCCGGGTTTTTCGGTGTCCCGGTCAGCTTTATGGAGTTGGGAAAAGGTAGCGAGAATCACCTGTGCCCGGTGATATTGACGCCAAAGAATCTGGTCATGGAGATGACATATGCTGGCATACAGGACGCAGCGGCGCTGACGGCGCTGGAAAAGGCCTTGCATGAGCTTAAGGAGTCCGTGCTGACACCGTTTGTTACCGTGGAGGCCATCGGCATCTTGTTTGGCTTCGACATGGTGGGCAAGACTTTGTTGCCGGCCACTTACAATCGCTGGCGCAAGCGCTTGCGGGAGGAAAGGCCCGCCAGCCACTTGATGCTCGACAAGCTCACCCGGGGGCAGGCGGATTCAGTGGTGCGGGCGGTGCAACGCGCGGTAATCGTCAAGGCGGTGGAACAGGAGTTTCGCCTCGAACCGGAGCAGATCTCGGATTTCATGGTGCGTGAGTTGCGCGAGGCGGCCCTGGCACGTCAAACAGGCTGTCCCGAGTTCGCCGCCATCACGGGCCTGGACGAGGACGGCGTCAATACGTTTATTCACCGCCTGCGCGATGCCTATCGGATCAATCAGTCCTTCGCGCAGTTGCAGCTGGAACGTCTCGGGCGCATCGGGTTTACGCCGGATGAACAGGCACGTTTCGTTGCCCAGGCGCTTCTGTCGATCGGGCTGACGAATGAATTTTCGCGCTTTATCCTGCTGGTCGGGCACGGCAGCAGTTCGGAAAACAATCCTTATGAATCCGCCCTCGATTGCGGCGCCTGCGGCGGCAGTCACGGTCTGGTCAGCGCGCGGGTGCTGGCGCAGATGGCCAACAAGCCCGAGGTGCGCCGCCGCCTGCGGGCCCAGGGGATCGACATCCCGGACGATGCCCGGTTCGTGCCCGCGCTGCATAATACGACCACCGACGAGCTTCGACTGCATGATCTGGCGTTGCTGCCGCCGAAACACCTCATCTATCTCGATCGTCTGCGCAAAGGCCTGACCGCGGCGTCGCGCCTGTGCGCGCAGGAGCGCCTGCCCAGCCTGCAGGAACATGCCCGGATGCAGGATCCGGCCGTGGCGTTTCGTCGTGCCCGTCGGAATGCGATGGATTGGTCGCAGGTAAGACCGGAGTGGGGATTGTCAGGCAATGCCTATTTTATCATCGGGCGCAGGTCGCTGACCCGCTCCGAGACACTCGATGGCCGGGCCTTTCTGCATTCCTATGACTATCGCCTCGATCCGAACCGTCGTCTGCTCGAGAACATACTGACCGGCCCACTGGTGGTGGGACAGTGGATCAACATGGAGCATTATTTTTCGACGGTCGATAATGAACGTTTCGGCAGCGGCAGCAAGGTTTATCACAATGTGGCCGGTCGCTTTGGGGTCATGACCGGCAATTTGAGTGATCTGCGCACCGGTCTTCCGTCACAGACCGTTCTTGACCGCGGCCAACCCTACCATCAGCCGATGCGGCTGATCACCGTGATCGAGGCACCGTTCGCGCAGGCCGAGAACGCGGTCGAAGATGTGGTCGCGGTCAAGCAACTGGTGCGCAATGGATGGATCCGATTGTTGATAATCGACCCGGAAACATCGACGGTATGTCTTTACGACAAGGGTGAGTGGCGCAAGCAGGCGTTCGTCGAAGGTGCCGAGGAAACTGTCTTTCAGGAGTTACTAAGCCCATGAAAAATCTGAACCTGAGTCCGTTGAAGAAACTGGAAATCATCCTCGGCGGCGAGCATCTGGGTTTCGCTACCGATCTGCTCGACCGGGCGGGTGTCAAAGGCTATACCATCATCAACAACCTTTCGGGCAAGGGCAGTCACGGCTTTCGCGAGGGGCACCTGATGTTCAATGAGGATGATGTGTTGATCATGATCATCGCCGCCGTGCCGGAAGAACTCGTCCAGCCGATTCTCCAGGGCTTCGCGCCGTTCTACAACGAGCACTCCGGCGTGGTGTTTATCTCGGATATCCAGGTCACGCGACTGGTCAAATTTAGCGGTTGATTCGGCGCCCGGCCCGGCGGCCGAGCCCCGATCGCGCCGCGGCTCTCGCTGGCGGCATGCGCGACCTGGGTCGATCGAGCCCCCTTTCTTTTACGCGCCTGCGCGCCCCGGGCGTGCCGGCTGCGCCGGCCGCATTGCCCCGCAGCGGTTGATTTCAAGGCCTGTTCCGGCGCCCCCTGGAAGGCCGCGGTCCCGGTGGCGGCAGGCGCGCTGGTGGCGGGAAATGCGGAAATTACCTAAACATAGACGATAGTCTATCGAAATAGAAGATAGGATTTATTGGATCGGTGGATGGTTATTTACCTATCCTTCACTACACCTTAACGGAACGTATTTTTCACCGCCAACCCAACAACCGAACAGGAGTTGATCATGGCCGTAAAGACCTATGACGCGGGCGTCAAAGAGTACCGCGACATGTACTGGACGCCGGACTATGTGCCGCTCGATACCGACCTTTTGGCTTGTTTCAAGGTTACCGGCCAACCGGAAGTGCCGCGCGAGGAGGTTGCCGCCGCGGTGGCCGCCGAATCTTCCACGGGTACCTGGAGTACGGTGTGGTCCGAACTCCTCACCGACCTCGAGTACTACAAGGGCCGCGCCTACCGCATCGAAGATGTGCCCGGCGACCCGGAGTCGTTCTATGCCTTTGTGGCCTATCCCATCGATTTGTTCGAGGAAGGCTCGGTGGTAAACGTGCTGACCTCGCTGGTGGGTAACGTGTTCGGCTTCAAGGCGCTGAAGCACTTGCGCCTGGAAGACATCCGCTTCCCCATCGCCTACATCAAGACTTGCGGTGGTCCGCCTGCCGGTATCCAGGTCGAGCGCGATCGCCTGAACAAGTACGGTCGCCCGATGCTCGGCGCCACCATCAAGCCGAAGCTGGGTCTTTCAGCCAAGAACTACGGTCGCGCCGTGTACGAGTGCCTGCGTGGTGGTCTTGATATGACCAAGGACGACGAGAACGTGAACTCCCAGCCGTTCATGCGCTGGCGTGACCGCTTCGAGTTCGTCGGTGAGGCCATCCAAAAGGCCGAGCAGGAGACCGGCGAGCGTAAGGGTCATTACCTGAACGTTACCGCTGCGACCCCCGAGGAAATGTACAAGCGTGCCGAGTTCGCTAAGGAAGTCGGCTCGCCGATCCTCATGCACGACTTCCTGACCGGTGGTTTCACGGCCAACACCGGCCTCGCAAACTGGTGTCGTGAAAACGGAATGCTGCTGCACATCCACCGCGCCATGCACGCGGTAATCGATCGGCATCCGAAGCACGGCATTCACTTCCGCGTGCTGGCCAAGTGCCTGCGTCTGTCCGGTGGCGACCATCTGCACACCGGTACCGTAGTGGGCAAGCTGGAAGGTGATCGTGCCTCCACGTTGGGTTTCGTCGACCAGCTGCGTGAGTCTTTCGTTCCGGAAGACCGTTCGCGCGGTGTGTTCTTCGACCAGGACTGGGGCTCGTTGCCGGGCGTCTTTGCCGTCGCATCGGGTGGTATCCACGTATGGCACATGCCGGCACTGGTTACCATCTTCGGTGATGACTCGATGCTGCAGTTTGGCGGTGGTACCCAGGGTCACCCGTGGGGCAACGCTGCTGGCGCGGCCGCTAATCGTGTGGCGCTGGAGGCCTCCGTCAAGGCCCGCAACGAGGGTCGCGAGATCGAGAAGGAAGCTCGCGACATCCTGACCGAAGCTGCCAAGTCCAGCCCGGAACTGGCCATCGCGATGGAGACCTGGAAAGAGATCAAGTTCGAGTTCGAGACGGTTGACAAGCTCGACGTTGCTTAAGCGTTTTTCGACCTCAACCGAATCAATGAAACTTGAGAAGAGGATTGACTAATGACTGACATACACACCATCGGCGATTACCAGACCGCCAATACGCTCGAGACCTTCGGTTTCATGCCGAAAATGTCCCAGGACGAAGTGTACGCGCAGATTGCCTACATCATCGCCCAGGGCTGGACGCCCGCTATCGAGCACGAGCACCCGAGCCGTGCCTTCGATCACTATTGGACCATGTGGAAGCTGCCGTTCTTCGGCGAGACGGATATGGGTCGCGTGATGCAGGAGGTTGACGCCTGCCGCGCCGCCTACCCGGATCATCATATCCGTCTGCTGGGGTACGACAACTACACCCAGAGTCAGGGTTCTGCCTTCGTAGTCTACGAGGGTCGCCGATAGGGCGACTGTGACGACCGTGCCTCCGGGCGCGGTCGCCTCCGGCTTTTTACGTAGTCAGCAAGCAAATTCAACTGGGGATGGCAATGGCACAAACGGCGAACGCGATTACGGCCAGCGGGCGCGAGTTGGCGCTAGCAAGGCGACGCGCGATGTCCAGCGCTGGCAAAGCTGGGCTGCAAACCGCTCAGGCAGCGATACCGAATCCGGCGACGAGCGCAACCACGGCTCCAATGTCGCAGTCAACGGGCACCGCAGGTTCATCGCGGTCAGCGAGCGGTCGGAGCGCCTCCGTGGCGCGCCGCCGCGCCATGTCGACTCACGGCAAGACGGGCGTGTCCTCCTCCGATCGTACACGCGGGGGCGCTCAAAATGCGGCGGCGCCGACGGCGGACAGCGCAGGCAGTGGCGCCAAGGAGACGCGTGAGGAGCCTGCCGTCACGGCAGCCCCGACACCGAGCAGGCCGAACGGACGCGGCAGAATCCGTGCTGCGCGACGTATCGACGTTGCGGCCAATCCTGGCCGTGCGGCGTCGCTGGCACGCCGTCGCGCGCAATCGTCGCGTGGCAAGGCCGGTTTGAACGGTTCGGATATGACGCCGGCACAGAGTGCCCGGGCCACCAACCCTGGACTGGACAGTCGCGAACTTGCACGTGCATTGCGTGACCAGCGTAGCCGGAACGGAAGTGCGGGACAAAAGAAATCTGAGCCTTGCGGTCGTCAGCGTCCTTCGCGCACCGCGTCGGCGGCGGCAGAGGATGCGCCTTGGAAAGTCGGCGCCAGCGAGACCACCCATGGTCAGACGGTGACCGGCACCATCGTCGGTCGCAGCCGCGTAGTGACGGGCGACGAACCCAGCACCTGTCGCGCCGTCACCGGTACCGAGTACATGGGTGCGGACATCTTTCGTGATTTTTGTCAGACCGAAGTGGCCGCGAGTCCGCGGCGGGTCGGCGTGAGTCCCACGACGCGCGGTAACGCGGTGACCGGGAACAAGGTCGATCGCAGCGACAGGGTAACGGGCAATGAGCCGGGTACCTGTAAGCGCGTCACGGGATCGGAGTACGTAAGCGCCGATCAGGGCGAAGCCTATTGCGGTACCCGTAGCGAGCCGCGTCCGTCGAAGATCAGCCGTTCCGGAACCCGCAAGGGCAAGTCGGTCACGGGCAGCAACGTGGGTCGGTCCGAAAAAGTGACCGGCGACGAGCCCGGCGCGCAGCGTGAGTTGACCGGGACACAATATATGCAGGCAGGTAACGGCAACGCGCCGGCCAAGGTCGGCGTCAGCAGCACGCTGCGCAGTGGCGCGGTGACCGGAACGATGGTCGGTCGCGGCCAGCGCGTGACCGGCGACGAACCGGGCGCGTGCAAGAACGTCACCGGCGACGATTACGTCGGTAAGGAGCAGTATGGCGACTTTTGTGGTACGACGCCGCAGCGGACGGATTTCAAGAGCGGTGTGTCGAAGACCCTGGGCGGGGAGCCCGTGACCGGCACCATGACCGGTCGTTCCGGCCATGTTACCGGCGACGAGCCGGGCACCTGCAAGGCCATCACCGGCACGCCCTATGCCGGCGGCGAACAGTACCAGGGGTATTGCGAGCCGAATCAGGCGCAGGTCGCCGCGGCCCGTATGCGCCGCAGCCGGCGTACCGCCGGTGCGGAGATGACCGGCCAGCAGCCGTCGGTCGGCGGCACCATGACGGGTGACGAGAAAGGTGCCTGCGAGACGGTCTCCGGTACGCCTTACGTGGGCGCAGATCAAGTGGCCGCGGCCTGCCCGGCGCGCCCCGCAGAGCCCGGCAGCCCGGATTTCCCGCAGGTGGCCGGTGGCACGCCTTGGGGCGACTTCAGTGTCGAAGCGCCGAGCCATGCGTCACAGACGCCGACCGAGCACCGTGCCGTGACCGGCTCGGCCTACGAGCAGGGGAGCATCACCGGCCCCTTCGGCATGGCGACCGACAAAGTCACCGGGACTGAAGAGGCGCGCTTCGGCGTGGCCGGCGCGAGTCAGCAGGCGCCGCAGCCAGTCCCGGCCAGTGCGGACGAGCGCGTGCGTTCCCGCATTACCGGCGAGGGGATGGATGCCGGACTGAAGATTACCGGTGATGACTGGGATCGTGGTGACCACGTGACCGGCACCGAAGGCACTTCCGCGGTGGTGCGTAATCCGACCCGCGGCGGCGGCTCGATGTCCGCGATGTCCCCGTTGCGTGTCAATCGCCGCAACGAAGATCTGCCGGAGCCGCAGAGTCGTGTTACCGGCAGCAGCGGCAACACCGAGCGCGGCTCGCTGATCACGTTTTCGGGGGGCGCGCGCGGCTGATAGGCCATGAGCGCTATTAGATTCAAGAGATCACAGATGCAACGCACACAACGCAAAATGGGCTACGAGCAGAGCAAGGCTGCTACAGCGCCCCTGCGCCGTCCCGGCGCGGTGGGTCTGTCATCCGTGCCTGCACGGCAAGCTCCCGGGCGTGCGCCTGCCGCAAACGGGGCGCATCCGTTGACCAATGCGGTTGAAAACGCCCGGCTGCATGAGTACGAGCGCGGTACCAAGGACCGGTTCGACGCCATCGTGCCGACCCTGCGCGAGATTTCGGCGCTGCAGCATGAGAGTGATTTCGTCACGCGTGCCCAGGAGCTTGCGCGGGATCGACTCGGTTTCGAGCTGCCCGAGTCGGTGCTCGAGGACGCCTGGATCGAGCAGCTGGACATGCGCAGCCTGTTTGCGAAGTGTGTGTTCGCCACCTATAAGCGCTTTTGCAACGAATTCTTTGCGTCCGATCCCCTGCGGGTCGCCGACGCGACCGGCTTTGATGCCTTCCTGCAGTCGTGCGGATTCCACACCCTGGACATTTCGCCGTGCGCCGACGGACGTCTGGCGCACGTCATTCGCTACGTGCTGCGGTTGCCGCATCGATCGGTGCGACGCAAGTCCTACGCCGGCGCGATGTTCGATGTCGAAGACAGCATCGAAAAGTGGGTCGAGACCGAGATGCTGCGCTATCGCGAGGGCCGGCCGAACACAGCCGACGCGCCGACACGTTATCTGAAGGCAGTTGCCTATCACTACAGCTCGGTCGATCCGGCACATCAGGGGTGCGCGGCGCACGGGTCAGACACCGATCGCGCGGCGGCGGGTGGCCTCGAACGGCTGTTGGCATTTCAGCAGGCGATCGAGAACAGCTTCTGCTGCGGTGCGTCCATCGACCTTCTGCTCATCGGTGTCGATACTGATACCGATGCCATTCGGGTCCATGCCCCGGACGGTGAGGGTCGGATCGATCTGGATCGTTATGTCGATGCCATGTCGCTGTACGACAGCACACAGTCGCTGGGAGCCACTGCGGCACGCGAACGGCTGCACGATGCAATTCGCGAGTGCAGCCCGGCCGTGACCGAAGGAATGCGCGAGCTGGTGGGCTTCCTGCTGGAGAACAATTTCTCGCAAATTGAGTACGTGCGCGGCTTTCACGGTCGCCACTACGCGGATATCGGGCACGCCGAGCGTTTTATTGGTGCGGGCGTCGGCTTCGAGGAGATCCAGCTCAGGAATCTCATGTACTTCGCGTACATGAACACGGTCGAAGAATCGGCCCCGGATCTGGATGTCGGTATCAAAATTTTTTCCGGGCTGAATGCGGCACATGGATTGCCGATTCCGGTGGTCGTGCGCTACGACTACCACGGCGAGGTCCCGGGCGCGCGCGAGCGTGCGATCGAGCATTGCAGGCGGATCGACAAGGCGTTGCGCGCCCGCTACAGCGATTTAGCCGACCGCGGTCTGTTGCATACCTTGCTCGTCGTGCGCGACTGCGATGCGTCCAATCCGATCGAGATCGTGGCCTGCTCGGCGACACCCAATCCTGCGAGCGGAGCGCACTGATGAAGATTTACCAGATACAACGGCCACTGGTTTCGACCCACCGAATTTCGGGTCTGGAGCATCGGCATTTGCAGGTGGTCAGCGACGGTTCATCCACTGCCGTGGCGGTCGACGCGGTTGGTTGCAAGCCCGGCGACTGGGTCATCTGTGTCGGCAGCTCGGCGGCCCGCGAGGCGGCGGGCAGCAAGGAGTATCCGAGCGATCTGACCATCGTCGGAATCATCGATCACTGGCCGCCGGCCGACGACACCACGGAGGGACAGTAATGGATATTTTTCAGGTGGAATCGCCGCTTGTATGCACCCAGCGCGTGTCTGGACTCCAGCACATGAGCCTGCGCGTCGTACGGGATGTCTCCGGCAACCGCCAGGTCGCGGTTGATCCGGTGGGTGCGCGACGTGGCAATTACGTGTACACGGTCAGCGGATCGGCCGCGCGTTATGCCACCGGCGACTTCGATGTGCATACCGATCTGACGATCGGCGGAATTATCGACTTTTGGAATAACGAATCCGGAGCGGCGGCAGCTTCTGACAACGAAGCGCCGGCGTAAGTTTTTTGTGTAACAACGAGCAAGCGAATCAGCAGGAGATATGACGATGGCAGATCAAAACAGCGGTATCGCATTGGGCATGATCGAGACGCGCGGACTGGTTCCCGCTATCGAGGCCGCGGATGCCATGACCAAGGCAGCGGAGGTCCATCTTATCGGGCGCGACTTCGTCGGCGGCGGGTATGTCACCGTGATGGTTCGTGGCGAGACCGGGGCCGTTAACGCTGCAGTGCGCGCGGGCGCTGATGCCTGTGAGCGTGTGGGTGATGGTTTGGTGGCGGCGCACATCATTGCGCGCCCCCACAAAGAAGTCGAGCCGGTGCTCGGCAAACAGTAAGATCGGCCGCTGCGCTGTGCCGCGGCGATCGGAAATTCAATTTTTTACTTCGAGAACGGAGAGTAAGACGATGGCAAGCGAAAACTACGGTATTGCACTGGGTATGATTGAGACCCGCGGCTTGGTGCCCGCGATTGAGGCCGCGGACGCGATGACGAAAGCGGCCGAAGTGCACCTGATCGGTCGTGAGTTCGTGGGCGGCGGTTACGTCACGGTGCTGGTGCGCGGTGAAACCGGTGCGGTCAACGCGGCTGTCCGCGCGGGTGCTGATGCCTGTGAGCGTGTCGGCGACGGCCTGGTGGCGGCGCACATCATCGCCCGTCCGCATCGCGAGGTCGAACCAGTTCTGCCGACCGGCGGCGAGTCGACCGCACGCGCGGCTTAAGGCGGTATCCGCTCAGACTCCGTCAGCAGTTTGATGTCGGCAGTGCGCGCGGATCAGCGCATACTGGGCTATCTGGGCCGTGCCTTGAGCCTGGAGCTTTCGGCGGTCCAGATGTACAGCACCCAGGCGCGACTCGTCGCTACCTGGGGGCTGGACGAACCGGCGCGGCGGTTGCGCGACGAGGCGCATGAGGAGATGCAGCATGCGGAGCGCATCATCGCGCGCATGCTCGCCCTCGGCGCGGCACCGGGGGCGTCCCAGCTGCGCCCGGTGCGCCTGGGCGCCGATCTTCCGGCGCTGTTGCAGGAAGACCACGCCTTTGAGACCGAGCTGGTGGCGCTGTACACGGCTGCCGTCGGGCATGGTGCGCGGATCGGCAGCCACGACGATCGGGTCTTTTTTCAGGCCCTACTTGAAGAAGAGCAGGCGCATGCGCGAGAATTGGTCCAATGGATGGACGAACTCGATCGGCCGACTGGTTAATGACCGCAACAGCGGGGGCGTGGGGGACCATGTCCCGCCAGCTATTCCGCGGAGATAACCCATGAGTCAGCAGTGGCAAGAGCGGCTGCGACCCCCGCGTATTGAGCGTCGATACGAATTCGAGAATTACAGTGCCCTGCGGGATTTTCTCGATTGCGCCGCCGAGATCTCCGAGCGCGAGGGGCTTTACCCGGACATGGGTTTCGGTCGTGATTACGTCAACATCACGATCCATGCCGACGAAGGCAGTAATTCCCTGGCCGAAAAACAACGCCGCTTCGCCGAACTTCTCGACGAACTGTGTCCGGCAAGCGCAGCGACGTGATGACGAATATGCCCGTCGTAGCGCTGGTTGGAAACAAGGGTGGTTCGGGGAAAACCACGCTGTGCGTAAACCTGGCCTCGGCCCTGTCTGCCGCGGCACCGACAATCGTCCTGGATGCTGATCCGCAACGCTCGTCCCTCCAGTGGCGCAACATGGCCGAACGCGAAGACGCGGTGCCGGTCCTGGACGCGGTCGACGACACCGCGGCAGCAATTCGGAAATCACGCAACGAGTACCAGTATGTAGTAATCGATTGTCCGCCGTCGGTGCATGCGGAACAGACGGGGCACGTGCTTGCGATGTGCGATCTTGCCCTGATCCCGGTACAGCCATCGCCGCTCGATATCTGGGCGACGGTGCACATCGAGGACAAGGTGGAGGAGGCGCGGCGGAAGAATCCGAACTTGCGTGCCGTACTGGTCATCAATCAGCTCGAGTCGCGAACCAGGCTATCCAGAATCATACGCCAGGCACTTGCTGAGCTTAGTTTGCCTGCGGCGGAGACGGCCATCAGGCGACGGGTCGCCTATCGCAGCAGTGTGCTCGAGGGTCGCGCGGTGACCGACCTTGGCAGTCGCGGTGCCGAAGCAGCGAACGAAATCAGCCAACTCATCGACGAGGTAGTCAGAGCATGACGACGAAAGACAAGACCGGTGACAAGCTCGTTGCATCCATCCGGCGCACCAAGGCCGGGGCAACCAAGACCGGCGGCGAACCGAAGGCGGAACCAGCCGCGCCGCGCCGCAAGACCGCGGCCGCAACTAAGCCGGCCCCGGCACGGCGGCCTGCGGCAACGGGCAAAAAGCCGCCCCGCGACCCCTATCAATATCATGGGCGCGTCTGGCCGGATTGATCCCTGCCTTCGACGACCTGTCAAACGGGACGGTCCACACACGGCGGTCGATCGGTAGTTTAAAGATCCCTCGGCCCAGGCAAGAATGAACCGCGATACCTGGGCGCCGCCATCCGGTTTGCTGGCAGCGCTGGCGACCGTTGCCAGGCGACGGATTTGCACAGACGCCAAATCAACCTAAGGACGCGCCATGTCTTCGTCTACCGAGCAGACCCACACGCCCGCCGCGGCAATGCCGGACTACCTCATACGGCACGTCACGCTGCGCCAGCTGCAGGTATTCGAATCCATCGTTCGTCTGGGCAGCTTTACGCGGGCGGCGGAAGAACTGTTTCTGACCCAGCCCACCGTCTCAATGCAGATCAAAAAGCTCGCCGACTCGATGGGCTTGCCGCTGTTCGAGCATGTCGGGCGCAACGTGCGGCCGACAGAGGCCGGCCTGGAACTGTACCAGTCGTGCCGAAAGATCTTCGACACCATCGCAAATCTCGAGATGAAGATGGCCGACCTGAAGGGCATGAAGCGCGGTCGCCTGCGTCTCGGCATCATCACCACGGCGAAATACTTCCTCCCTACGGTGCTGGGCGAGTTCTGTCAGAACTATCCGGGCATCGAAGTCGCGCTCGAGGTTTTCAATCGCCATCGAATTATTGAGCGCATCATTGCGAACGAAGACGATCTGTATATCATGGGCCAGGCGCCGAGCGATCAACTCGACGTCGAGGCGTTCCAGTTTGCGCCCAACCCGCTGGTCGTCATGGCCCCCCGCGATCATCCACTGGTCGGCAAGAAGAAGATACCCTTGGCGCGCATCGCCGAAGAGCCCTTTATTCTGCGCGAGCCCGGTTCAGGCACCCGTGACGCGACGCTGAAGGTATTCGGCCAGCAGGGTCTGCGACCGCACGTGCGCATGGATCTGGGCAGCAACGAGGCCATCAAGCACGCCATTGTCGGAGGCCTTGGGTTGTCGGTCCTGTCGCTGCATACGCTGATTCTGGAAGGCACCGATGGTCCGGTCGCGGTGCTCGATGTAGAAGATTTTCCGATCATGCGCCAGTTGTACATCGTCTACCCGAGAACCAAGGAATTGTCATTGGTCGCCCACGCCTTCCTTGAGTATGTGCTCGATAACGAGTCACGCCGGCGTAAACGAATGCAGAAGTTGTGGCCGCAATTGGCAAAGTACCTGCAAAACGAACAACCTGCAGAAGGCACTGCACGCAAGAAGAAGCGCCGAGACTGACGCCTTTGCGTTTTCCCCGCGGGTCCCCGCGGCATCAATAACTCCTCAAGCTTGCCGGTATCTGCCGAAGAGCGTTGCCGGCCTGTCCGGTCGCCCACCGAACGAGTTGATCACCCGAAAAACACTGAGCGCGCTAATGCGAGGTCTGGTCGATTGATTCCGCGTGACCGGGATGGTGTGGTTCAGCCGTGACGCAGGCGGCGTGTCTTGTCCGTCATGCGGTGGGTGGAACGGTTGTTATTGAAGCGGGCCACCTGATGCAAGGGTACCCAAAGCACCTGGTGTGATTCGTCATTGCCGGGGATCGGCAGGTCATCATCCATTTCGACCAGGAACCGAATGTCGATGTGCTCGTGCTGCGGTCCCCGCTCGCTGGCCGGGATCGTATGAATGTCGACATCGAATATCCGATCGTGCACCAGGCGTATATGTGACGGGTCCAGGCCGGTTTCTTCGGATGTTTCCCTTAACGCGACACGCAATATGTCGGCGTCACCGTCGGCGTGGCCACCGGGCTGAAACCACTGGTCATGCTTGCGATGATGCAGGAGCAGTGCATGATCGCGACGTGGATTGACCACCCAGGCGGAGCCGGTGACATGGCCGGGCCAAAGGTCACGGCGAAAACAGTCCTCGTGCGCCATGACGAATGTGCGCGCGCGCGCGACATAGGCCGCCTCGTCCATGAAACGAGTGGTGTGCGCGTCTAGCAGGGCCAGCAGTTCACGGCGATGCATTGCTGATGTCTCCGGCGTCAGGTCCCGGACGGATTCTCGACCGCGTCGATTGCCGCGGCAGCCGCCTCGTCCACGTCGCTTTCGCGTCCGGAGATGATCAAGCGCCCGAAGGCGCCGACGGCGCGTACGTCGACCAACGTGATGTTGGCAGCTTTCTCCGCCTGGTTGGCGGCGTATATGATGTAGCCGGCCGGCTCGGTCTCCAGGATAAACATGCTCTGGCCGGGCAGGATCATCGAACCGCGCCGGTCCTGACGGTTGATCAAAACAGTGTGGTCCGGAGTCATGCCACGAATCGTTTCCTGCCACGCGATACGGCAGGTCTGCCGGTCCTCGACCGCCGCATTCATATTCCACAGCACGATGCGGCCGGCCTCGCGCACATCGCTCTGGTCGCGCTGATGAATCACCATCGAGCCATAGGCCCGTTCGATGACCTGCTGCGAGAGATGCACGCGGGTCGCTTTGAGCGCGATGTCAGTAAGGCGATGGATCGCCATGCCAGGTGCTACCTCTACCCACAGGCAGGCATCGCCGGGTATTGGCAGGAAGCCCTGCGACACGGTCGCCATATACGCGGCGAGCTGCGGCTGCAGCGAATCCATGTAAACGTATGTTCGTAACTTAATCATCCAGTCTCAAGGTCCTGACCGAGGGGAAACCGCTCACCAGCGATTGGTCCAGCGTCTAAACAGTGGTTTGGGAATCATCGGCCGTCTTCGCAGTGGCGCCCCGCTCCAGTAGTACGGTCGCCTTCTCCAACGCTTCCTGACACGACTCCACGACATTGCCGTCCGGCAGTCGCGCGAACAGGCCAAGGGCTTCCAGGCGTCGCTTTACGTTGGGGTTGGCGCCGGCGATGTACACGGGGCAGTCGCGTGCAAGGTCGTCTATAACGATCTTCTCCAGGGCGAGCGACGACGATACGCCGAGGAGCGGTACGTCCGTTAAATCAACCACGAGAATGCTGTGGTCCGCGAGTACGGCATGGGTGCGCGAGATCGCCTTGGCGAGACCGAAAATCAAGGGTCCGCCGAGCGCAAATACCAGGATCTTGCCGCGCGCACGGTCGAGCAGAACCTGTTCATCGCGGCTGAGGAATTCGCTGCCGTCCGCGTGGCGTATTGCTTTGATTGATTCGCTCTGCAGTCTGACCATCCGATCGATGGTGAGTACATTGGCGATGAACACGCCGATCGCGACGGCGGTGATCAGGTCGACGAATACCGTCAGACCGATGACGCCGTACATAATCAAGGCGGCCTTCATCGACACCTTGTGGGCACGGCGCAGAAATGACCAGTCGATGATATCGACACCCACCTTGAGGGCGATACCGGCGAGTACCGCCAGCGGAATATGTGCCGTCAGGTCGGCGGCCCACATCACCACAATGAGTAATAACAGGGCGCGCGTCAGCCCCGATACCGCGCTACGCCCGCCGGTCTGGATGTTGACCACCGTGCCCATGGTCGCGCCGGCGCCGGGAATGCCGCCGAATAGACCCGAGGCCAGATTTCCCATGCCCTGACCGAACAGCTCCTTATTGGAGTTGGCCTCCTTGCGGGTCAGGTTTTCCGCAATCACGGAGGTCAGGAGCGCATCGATGCTGCCGAGCACCGCGAGCACCAACGCGTCGAGAACCATCAATTGCCATTGTGCCGCCGAAAACACCGGCAGCTGCAGGTCCGGCAGGCCGGTCGGAATCGGTCCGATGCGGCGGATCTCGGCGTCTGACAACAGATACACCGACAGCAGAGACCCGAGCACCAGGGCGATCAGCTGCGGCGGCATCACGCGCCGCAGACGCTTCGGAAACAGCATGATAAGCGCGAACGTGAATACCGCCAGCGCCAGCTCGAAGGGCTTGATGTCGGTCACCAGATCCGGCAGCGCCTGCAGGCTGCCGATGACGCCGCCCGGCGGCGGCGCGTGTCCAATAAACGGCGCCAGCTGCAGCACGATCAGAATCACGCCGATGCCCGTCATGAAGCCTGACACGACGGTGTAAGGCATCATCGTCACGTAGTTGCCCAACTTCATGACACTGAACAGGATCTGGAACACGCCGGCCAGCATCACGACGGTAAAGGCCATGGCCATACCCTGGTCGGGATTGGCCGCGATCAGGTTGGCGATGACGGCCGTCATGACCACCGTCATCGGCCCGGTCGGTTCGGAAATCAGCGTCGGCGTGGAGCCAAACAGGGCGGCGAACAGACCCACCAATACGGCGCCGTACAGGCCGGCGGCCGGCCCTGCGCCCGAGGCCACGCCGAAGGCCAGCGCCATGGGCAGCGCAATGATGGCTGCGGTCACGCCACCAAACAGGTCGCCGCGTAAGTTGTTGAAATGTATCTCGTTTAGTACGCGCATATGGGCTCACCGCGGAGTTTCCGCAGTTGATGTTATACGCGGACCTGGGGGTTAATTAGAAAGTGATAGTTTCGATCATATACATCGATAATTATCGATGTTTTGGCCGACGGGACCCGCCAATACAGGGCTCCGCGAGATCTAGCGCTACGTAGAGCAGCGAATGGGCGCGAGTTCGCTATCCGTGCAGCATCCGGGAGGCGGGTCTGCTTTCGTGGCAGCTGGGAAGGCGCGCCAACCCGGGCCATGTGGGCGTGGTGGATATCGTCTAGTGAGCCCGCGCCTACGCCGGTGCCTATCCCCCCGCCGGCGCCGGCGTCAGCTTGCCCGGCGACATCGGTTTGGGCACCGTCATTGGTGTCTTCTGCACCGCCAGTTTGACCTTGAACGGCACGCAGTCACTCTCCGGACCGTTTGGCGAGTAGCGCACGTACACACAATACTCTTTCCCCGCAGTGAGCTTGAGATTGCTGAACTGGCCGTTGCCGTTTTTCACGCTCGCTTGCGCCTGCCCCTGGGGGCGGATGCCGTAGGTGACCTGTTTACCCGCGGCTACCTTGGCCTTGGCGGTGAAGCTGACCGGGGCGGTAAATTTGGTGTTCGCCGCCGGCGAGGTGATTACCGGGCGCGCCAGCACCACTTGTTTCTTGAGTTCCGGCTTCGGTGCCTCGACCGGACGTTTCTGATCCGCGGGATCGACCGCTTGTTTCGCCGCCGGTGTGGGTGCCGGCGCGGGCGCCTTCGCCATGGCCGGCGGTTTCATCACCGGGGGCGTACCGGACAAGGGCTTGGTCGTGGGCACGGCGGTCGTCGGCGGCGGGACCGGTGCCGGTACCATGCCCGGTTGCGGAATGACGGCCGGTGTCTTGTCCGCACCGGCCAGCTGCCGGGCCTTGGCGCCGAAGGTGGGCGCCTGTTGCGCGGCCATGGGGATCTCGTCTTTCGACACGGTCTGCATGGCCACGACGCCATGCCAATCGCTGTAGTAGTTACCAAACATCTCGGTGTGCCCAAGATTGTAGTGTATGGCGCGTGCGCGAATACGATACCGGCCTTCCTGTGGACACATCTGTCCCTCGGTTGTGTCGCCGTCACTGCTAAAGACGAGGTTTGGCACACCCTCGATAGTGGTCTCGAACTGATTGCTCTGTTCGTTGTATTTCTGCACTTCGGCACCGATATGCCAGGCGCATGTATCATGGCCCATGTCGGGATAGCAGTCGGCGATCGGTTGATGCCTGACGATGACAGTGGTGCAACGATATGATTTGCCTCCTAAACTGAGCGTGGTGCCGTCGACCGGTTGCTGGATCGTCGGCTTCAGGCTCACTGCCGTCGGCGGCTGCGCGCCCATGGCGCCGCCAACCGCCTCGCTCGCGCCTTCCGGCGGCGCACCGGAACGCGGTTGCATCGCCGGCGTTTTGGTTGGGTCCGTGATATGTGGCTTGTCGTCGTTGCTGGGGGAAATAGCGCGCGTTTTGCCTGGGTCCCCGATATGTGGCTTGTCGTCGTTGCCAGGGGAAATAGCACGCGGCTTTTCGTCGTTACTGGGATCCATGGCACGCGGCTTTTCGTCGTTACCAGGATCCATCGCATGTGGCTTTTCGTCATTGCCGGGTTCCATGGCTTGCGGTGTCCCGGGGACGGTCGCGGGTGCGGTGATCTTGGGGTCAACCGGTGAGGTCGCGGGATGCTGCTCGCTGGCCGGCGGCTCCGGCTGGGGGTTGAATGCAAGCGCCTGTTGCGTCCCAAACGCCAGCAACAGGGACGTTGTCGCAGGGACCAGAACGAGGAAAGGTTTCCGCTTCGGTATCAACATGACGCCTCCTAAATTACTTGAGATAGGCGGTCAGATGCGCGACGGAATCACTTACTTTTGCGCGTCGTCCGGATATTCAGGCGTACTGTCTGGGTTTGTGAAATTATCCTACACCCATTTTGTGCCCAGTGATTTGACCGAGATCAACGCTTTTCGCCAGGAAAGACAATAAATTAGAGTCCGGTTCTTGGTGTGTCATACGAGCACTTGGCTATGCAGCCGGTACAGGGTGACGCATTGGCGGGACTGGCCATGCGCGGGTGTCGACGGCATTGACCGCTGGCCGAGGTTACCTGGAACAGGTCCACCTAACGAAAACCGGGTCACACAAAACAATGCCGCTGGTCCGATCCGATCCCGATCAGACGAATACGGACATTCGCCAAGATCAAGACAACTGACGCGGAGCTGAAATCGTAGATGATGGGAGGCCTCGTCAGACTGATACTGATCGTATGTGCGAGCGGATACGTGTCCCTTGCCCAGGCACAGGTGTGGGACGCAACCCTGCTGCAACCGCAGAGTGGCGATCGTTTTGGTGCGCGAGAAACCGTACGTATCCAACTCCCGGCAAGCGCAACCGCCGCCCAGCTCGAATGGCTGGCGCTCGAGCTCGACAACGTCGACGTCAGCCAGCTTGTGACTCTGGAGCAGAGCGCCGTAGGCTATGTGGTTGCGTTCACGCCACCCCAACCGTTGCGTAGTGGCGAGCATACCCTGCGCCTGGTCGAGTACACCCCTGCGGGTCAGATTATCCACCGTGGCACGTGGACTTTCCTCAGCGGCGATGTGGAGGCTATCGGAAAGGTTGCTTTCACGGCCGATACCACGGTCGATGTTGCGCGACGTGTGAGCGATGACGAGCTGGTGGACCCGCTGGAGCGCAACCAGCTCAATGGCGGCACCGTATTCGCAGCGACGGGCGCGTCAAAAAACTGGGATTTCGCCGGCCGCTTCGACCTGTTGTATGACTCGGCAGAATTCCAGACCGAGAACGGTGGTGGTCACAGCATTGAAATCGGTGAATACCTGTTCGAGGGTCGTGGCGACACGCTGCAGGCCCTGCTGGGTCACCATGCGCTGTCCTATGACAGTCTGGTCATGCGCGAATTTAACCGGCGTGGTGCATCGTTGTCGGCATCAAACGAGCCTGGCAGCGCCAATGCCTCGATTTTCGCCTTCCGCACCGAGCCGGTGTTCGGCTGGCGGAACGGTCTGGGAATCAGCAATGAAGAGCATCGTGTCGCAGGGGCAGTTGTCTCGGCAAATCCCTTGTCGCAGAACAAACAGGCGCTGACTTTGATGGCTACCTGTCTTACGGGTCAGGGCGAGGATGGCACGGGGATCGGTCTGGCGGGCGATTTCAACACGTCCGAAGGCGACGCCTGTAGTGTGATGGCCGAGAGCGTGCTCGGCAAAGAAAAGGTCAGGCTGCGTGGGGAGTATGCCAGTTCCGATTTCGATTTCGACGGCACGGGGGATGACTTCGATAGGGAACCGGGTAACGCCTGGGATGTGCTGGCTGTCTATGCGCCGTTGCCGGGCAGTGGGAGCGGCGAACAGGCGGTCGCCTGGAGTCTCGGCGCCCAGCTGCAGCAGGTCGACCTCTATTTCCGTAGTCTCGCGAATGCCACGCTGCCGTCGGATCGTGACCTCAAGCGTGTCTTCACGACCCTGCAGTGGGGCGGATTATCACTGCAAGCACAGGCCGGTGTCATCGATGACAATGTCGCCGATGACAGCAACCTCCCGACGCTGCGCAACCGCATCGGTAATCTGGCGGCAACCTACACCCCGGCGATACCGACGGATGAGCAGGGCCTGCCGGTCCAGCGCTGGTACGGGCAGCCCACGCTGAGCTTCACCAGTCAGTACGCGCGGTTCAATCACGCGTCGCTGCCCGTCGAACAGGCCGACTACCGGATCAAACAGAAGACCCTGTATAACCAGGTTACAGCCGCGTTTCTGTATCCCAATTGGAACTGGCAGGCCGGCTACGGGCTCGGCAGCGAGACGGATGAGATCGCGACGACATTCGACCGTGACAACAGGCTCATCAACCTGGCGTTCTACTGGCAGTTCAGCGACCGGCTCGTGTTCGGGCTGCAGGGGCAAAAGAATCGGGCCGAGGATAACGTCAATGCGATTGAAACGGACAGTGAGCAGGTCGGCGTCAATGCCGATGCCGTGCTTGTCCGTGACAAGCTCAGGTTGACGCTGGGTTTGAGTCTCGCGCAGGACGAGGCCTCGGACCGCTCCATCGATTCGCGCAGTGAGACGTTGAGCGGCAACCTTGACTGGCAGGTGAAACAGCCCCGTGCTAACCGGCCGGGGGTTGCGTTATGGTTGCGTGGCGAGTGGCAGGATCAGGAAGACCGCATCAACCCCGCACTGGCGACCAGCCCGTACCAGGTCTTCGCCGGCATCAGGGTCGACTGGTCGCTCGTCTATCCGGGCGCACGCTAGAGGAGGGGACGATGAAAAAGTGGACACCGGTACTGATGGCCCTGCCGCTGCTGGCAATGCTGGCTATGCAATCCGAAGCTGCCGTACTCGGCATGCAGATCACTCCGCCATCCGTAAACATTCAAGCCCGGACCAGTGTGACTGCGAGTGTGCCACCACCGGCAAACGGGGCCGCGAGTCTCGGCGACGTGTTGGATTCGGCGACCCGGCCCGCGTTATCCATCAATCCACGCAGCGTGGCGCTGCGCTGGGACCCCCGTTGTGATGCGCTCAGCGATGTGATCAACCCCTTCCCGATTACCTCGCCCCAGGCGACGTTTCGTCTTAATGGGCGCACCGTCGGCGGTACCGGAGCCATCGCCACCGCCGGGATGTGCACAGGGTCCTTCGGCAATGCCATCTTCAATGAGAACCTGCTCATTCCGCAGAGCGTCATCGACGCGGTCCGCGATGCGGTTCTCGATGAAATCCAGGACATCTCGCTGTCTCGGGCGATCAACAATCCGGTTTATCGCACGACGATCACCGTCAGTTACGTTCGCGACTTCGCGCACGCCGCAGTCGTTAGTCAGTATACGGTGCCGATCGTCTTCAGTGTCACGACCGAGATCAACGTCAACTTTTCGCGCCTGAGCGCGGTGGCCGTATCCGGAGGTGGAGGCTTTCTGCCGCTGCACGCCGGTGCCACGAGCGCGAGGAATCTTCCGCTCACCTGGAAGGCCGATGTGGAAAGCTTCGGCGCAGGTGTCGCGCTGACGGTGCGGTCCGATGGTATCGAATACCGGACGCCGGCCGGACAGCTGATACGCCGTATCTTGAGCCCATTGACGCAACAGTTTAACCCCGCGTTGGCTACCGGCAGGATCAGTACACTGACCTTCAACGAGAGTCTGATTATTCCGATGGGTATAGTGAACCAGGCGCGCAAGCTGGGCGCCAATCGACTCGTGATTCAGCGCGTCTTTAGTGATGGCAAGAACGCTCTCGCCGCCAGCATCGCCCAGCCGCTCGGGGGCACCGCAGCCTTCGAGATCACACGCATGGATCTCTATTTTGGCGACGGCGTCCGACGTGTTCCGGTGGTAAAACAAGGCGTCGATCTGCGGGCAGTGATGGAAATCAACTACCTTGGCGGCGGTCTGTTGCGCGCAACGTGGGAGTGGGCGCCGTTATCGCCCGGTGGGGTTCCTCTGTTCCGGCCCTTGCCCGTCGTCTACGAGCCGGGTCTGGCGCCGCTCGGCGATATCCAGCAGGGTATCGATACCCGGCGCACGAAGACGTTGGTGCGCGAGTACCTGGGCTACCAAAGAGTGGCAAAGCTCTACAGCCCCTTACTGCCGACAAGTAGTCCCGGTGTTTACCAGGTGCGACTGCGTGTCGAAGGTCCCGAACTCCAGTTTACTGAACCGGCCATGCGTTACTATGTCGGCGTCAGCCCGCCGGATTTTGACATCGGCAGGATGCCACCATTGGCGCCGCTGTTGATGGCAGAGCCGCGATCCGGTGAGGCCGCCACCCCGCTAACAGAATTCAAGTGGCAGCCGGTCGCCGAGACCCGGGTCTATCGCCTCGAAGTCTATCCCGACCAGGAGCTCATCGGTGACTTGATCACTGCCATCCTCGTGCCGTCGGCACAGGCCGGCACAAGCCTGTCGCCGCTGGCCATGAATTACCTGCAAAAGGGCAGCAGTTACTGGTGTCGCGTGGTGGCGATCAATGAGCGTGGTGATGTACACGCGGTCAGTGACCCATTCATCTTGCGCGTTCCTTGATGTGCTTAGGTATCTGGAACAGGGGCGCGGCGACAATCCGGCGGGGTATGTCGCCGCCCTGATCCGGTACGTTAACTGGAAACCACGCGCAGCATTGCCTCCTGCGGTATGTCTGTTGTGGGCGGCGCTTCCACGGTAGAGATTTTCGATTCTGCACCGGCGTTGTCCGCAGCGCTCTCGCCGGGTCGTTTCTGCCGTTCGTAGAGGAACTTGAGGACTTCGGAGCGATAGTGGTTGTATTGCGGATCGTCGGCCAAGGCCAGGCGCTCGCGCGGTCGCGCCACGATGCGATCGGATAACAGTACGGCCTCGTCGACGTCGTGGGTGATCATAATCACCGTGTTGCCCAGGGCGGCGTGAATTTCCATCAGTGAGTCCTGCAGGTGGGCGCGGGTGAGGGCGTCGAGTGCGCCGAAGGGCTCGTCCATCAGCAGCACCTCCGGCTGCATGGCCAGGGCACGGGCAATGCCCACCCGCTGTTTCATGCCGCCGGAGATCTCGTCCGGCCGCTTGTCGCGGGCGTGTTCCATGTGCACCAGCTCAAGATTGTGGTCGATCCACTCCCGCATCTCGCGCTTGGACTTCGTGCCTCTGAAAACCTGCTTGACGCCGAGTTCGATGTTCTCGTACGCGCTCAACCAGGGCAGCAGGGAATGATTCTGAAACACCACCGCCCGTTCCGGGCCGGGCTCCATGACCTCGCGCCCGTTGAGAATGACGCCGCCTTCGGTGGCCTGGTGCAGGCCGGCGACAATGTTTAGCACGGTCGATTTGCCACAGCCCGAGTGCCCGATCAGCGAGATGAATTCCCCCTTGCCGATTTTCAGGTTGACGTCATCGAGCGCCCGGAACGGACCGGTATCCGTCGGGAAATCGATGGTGACCTTGGTCAGCTCCAGATGCGTTTGTTCTGTCATGAGTCCGCTCTCCATTTGTTAGCGCAGCACCGCGCTCTTATCCCAGGAAAACTTCTGCTGTAGCATGAGCATGCCGCGATCGAGCAGAAAGCCGATGAAACCGATCGCCAGCACCGCGACCATGATGCGCGCCAGCGAGTTGGAACTGCCGTTCTGGAATTCGTCCCACACAAACTTTCCAAGCCCCGGGTTCTGCGCCAGCATTTCCGCGGCGATCAGCACCATCCAGCCGATGCTCAGGGATAACCGCAGCCCGGTGAACATCATCGGGATGGAGGAGGGCAGCACGATCTTAAGGGTTTTGGTCAGCCAGGGCAGGCGCAGGACGCGACTCACATTGATCAGATCTTTGTCCACGGAGGATACGCCCACCGCAGTATTAATAATGGTCGGCCATAGGCAACACAGCGTCACGGTGATCGCCGAGGTGAGAAAAGATTTTGCGAAGAATGGGTCCTGGCTGACATACACAGCGCTGACCACCATGGTGACAATGGGCAACCAGGCCAGCGGCGACACCGGTTTAAACAACTGTATGATCGGGTTGAAGGCGTTATACAGGGTCTGGCTCATCCCGATCACGATACCAATAGGGATGGCGACCAGCGACGCGATCAAGAAGCCCGTGGCGACGGTCAGCAGGCTGGTCAGGATCTGATCGAAAAAGGTTGCTTGCCCGGTGTAAGGCCGAATCTTGATCTTGGCGTCCGGATTCTTAACCAGCTTGGCGGCGTTACGCTTCTCCTGCCGCTCATAAAACGCGACTTCCTTTTGGCGTTCCGCTTTATGTTCGTCGACCAGGGACAGTGCTTGTTCCCAAACCTTGGCCGGGCCCGGCAACACGCCCAAGGAGGTCTCTACCTGTGCGGCGAGCACGCTCCAGAGCATGAGAAAGATCCCGATGGCCGCCAGCGGTATGCCCAGTGATTTGGTCAGCGCGTTGCCGACATTCGATAGCCGCTCTTTTGACAAGACGCCCAGCAGTCGTTCCAGCAACCTCATGTTGACGGCTGAATCCTTTTGAATTGCTTCGCTCATGATCTTCGCCTCTTCACAGGAACAGCCTGTGCAGGACCGCTTGGGATCCTGCACAGGCATCTTTATGCATGTCGATCAAATCTTGTCCTCGCCCTTCAGCCCGATTGGAAACGACTTCAGGTAGGCGTTGGGCTTGGTGCCGTCAAACGTGACCCCGTCGATGAATTCGGTCTGCGGATCCCGGTAGCCGTCTTCCTTGGCGAACTCCGGAAACTCGGCAGCGGTCATCTTGCCCTCGGCAATCAGTTCCTTGGCAGCGATCGCATAGATGTCCGGGCGATACACTTTCTTCGCTGTTTCGAAGTACCAGTCATCCGACTTGGGCTCGGAGATCTGGCCCCAGCGACGCATCTGGGTCAGGTACCAGACCGCGTCCGAATAGTAGGGGTAGGTCGCGAAGTAGCGAAAGAAGACATTGAAGTCGGGCACTTTGCGCTTGTCGCCTTTCTCGTATTCGAAGGTGCCGGTCATGGAGTTGGCAATGACTTCATAGTCGGCGCCGACATAGTTCGGCTGCGAAAGGTATTTGACTGCCTCCGGTCGATTCGCGTTGTCATTTGCATCGAGCCACTGGGCGGCTCGCAGCAAGGCCTTGACGACCCGCACGGTTGTGTTGGGATACTTCTCGGTGAACTCCTTGGTCATACCAAACACCTTCTCCGGATTATCCTTCCAGATCTCGTAATCGGTGATGACCGGGACGCCGATACCCTTGAACACCGCCTGCTGATTCCACGGCTCACCAACGCAATAACCGTAGATGGTGCCCGCCTCGAGCGTTGCCGGCATCTGCGGCGGTGGGGTCACGGACAGCAGGGCGTCGGCATCGATGGTGCCGGCGATGTCGCCCTTGTGTGGGGCATAGTAGCCGGGATGGATGCCGCCGGCGGCGAGCCAGTAGCGTAATTCGTAATTATGGGTGGAGACCGGAAACACCATACCCATCTTGAAGGGCTTGCCTTCGCTCTTGTACTTCTCGACCACCGGCTTGAGGTAATCGGCCTTGATCGGGTGTACCGGGCGGCCGTCTTCCATCTTTGGAATATTCGGCTTCATCTGTTTCCAGATCTCATTGGAAACGGTGATGCCGTTGCCGTTGAGATCCATGGAGAACGGTGTGACGATGTGGGCCTTGGTGCCGAAGCCAATGGTGGCGGCCAGGGGTTGGCCGGCCAACATATGAGCGCCGTCCAGCTGCCCGTCGATGACACCGTCCAGCAACACCTTCCAGTTGGCCTGGGCCTCGAGCGTGACGTAGAGACCTTCGTCCTCGAAGTAACCTTTCTCGTAGGCAATGGCAAGTGGCGCCATGTCGGTCAGTTTGATGAATCCGAATTTGAGGTCTTCCTTTTCCGGATCACCGGTCGCGGCGAGGCTCATGCTTGTCGCGGTAAGGGCCAGGCCCAGCTTAAGTAGCAATGCCAGCGTTACCTTCTTCAGAAACGCGCGTCGGGGCTTGTTGCGTTGCTCGTGTCTCATGATCACTCCAGTTACTAATGTCGAAATCCAAAACAAAGACGTCCGGATCGCCAGCCGGGGGCCGGGCTCACAGACGCCTTTGTCCGTACCCGCGTGGCCGTTGGGCCGCGCGAGGAGTCACATTGTGTGTTGCCTTGGAAACGCTTGGCTGCGCCGTTGCAGCCGGAAAACGTTAGTCGCTCTAGAGCAAGCGGCGTGCCAGGTTTGTAACTTGTTGATAGATCGCAACTATCGCCTTCGACGCGCCGGCCATTGATTTCAGAGGGGGTGTTATTTGCACCAAAGTCGAGCAAGCTCTGCTTCGAATTGGTTCAATTAAGAAGAGAGAAGCGTCAAGAGATTAAGAGAAAAGTAACAAAGCGGGGTCTTTTCTCTTTCCTCTTGTATCTTTTTTCTAGCTATTTACACATGCCGCTGGCTGGCCCATCCAGAAATCAATTCCTTTGTCGAGAAATTCGTCGTAATGCATGTAGTGGGAACCGTCGCAGGAGAAGTTGAGCCCCACGAGACCGTTCATGACATTCAGTGAGCCGGACCGCAGATACAGGTTCTCGTCCATGATTCGCAGGTCGACCAGGCGGTCGAGCACGGGTCGGATGCGCGATGGATCGACTTGCGCAGCGGGCGGGTAGTCGCGTTTGCGATAGGCCAGGCATACGGATGGATCGATAATGTCGTCGAGCACGTGGATGCGGTAATGATAAGGGTCATCGGTCAACCACAAGGTCGCCCGCGAGCTGGAAAAGTGCAGTTTGGCGTGAAACACACCCTGGAAGCACATCAGCTCATCGATGATGGCCACCACGTCATCGATCTTCAGGTCCATCGCGCTGTCGCTGCGCGGTTGCGCAAACATCTGCAGCCGGATCGCGGGATCGCCGGTGATCTGCTGCCAATCCAGGCCCGGTTGCAGGGTGGTCTGTAAGAGCGGAACTTCGCGCAAATCGAAATCGACCGCGACAAACCCGGCAAGACACCCATTAACATGAACGGCCTGCACCGCGGTAATACACGGGCGACCCGAAGTCTGACTAATATAGACGTCGGAGAGCACGCAGTCGGAGGCGCTGGAGGCGGCCCTGAGGTAAGGGCGGGCGGACAGATCCTGACCCAGTCTGTCCGCAGCAACCTCGTCCGGGCTGACATTGGCGCTGATTTGTACGCCGCGTGCATTTACCGCATAAATCAATCGGCAGTGCGGGATCTTTTCCAGCCACACCTGCAACAAGCCGTTCAGGAGATCTGTCTTTTCCCACACCGGCGCGCAACGGCGCGCCAGGGTAGCGAGCCTGGGCGAGAGGGCGTAGTGCAACGCGTCACGCTGTAAATCGATAATCTGGTCTTGGTCGCCAATCACGATGCTATGCCTTCGCCTGTCATATCAGTCTCTGAGGGAGCAGTAATCGTGCCAAGTCACTCATATTTCGATAGCGAGACCGCTTGAAGCGGGAAGGACTCCTTCGATGAAGCCCTTCGTGGTGTCACCCGTTTCACTTTTCACCCTCGAATAACGATACCCATCGCGATTACGGCACAAAATTGGTGAGCGGTAAGGGTTGCTTCGCCCGAACGTGGTGCAATATCGCGATCTGGTCGTATGCCAGGTACTGGAAAGCCAATACTTCCCTGCGCATTGATCGCTGGCATGACGATTGCAAGCCACCTTTGGTACGTATCGACCACGATATATTGAGGAATTGAGTGTGACCAGTTTAGTTAGCTCAGGTACCAGCAAGGCGCGCAACCACAAACGGTCGAATGATGGACCCTGTCGAAACTCGACCGTCACCACGGCAGAACTCGGAATGATTAGGGCATTGTTGAATCTTGCTTATCCCATCGACGAAACGGGTGGGATAACGCGCGATACGGCCGTCGGTGTGGGAGAAAGATGCACCTGCCGTGGCCGCAATTATCACGATACGCGCCGGCTAGGGGTGCGTAGCGAAGACTTCCTGCTGCCCGCACGCGGGCTCCTCCTCGGATAACAACAATAAAGCTCCTCAGTTAGGGCCGCGACCAGCGGCCCTCTTTTTGCCTGTCTGGGGCTCGGTATTACGTCGTCACCAGGAGGTGTGTCTAGCGAATGGATTAGTAGACCGGCCGGATTTTCCGGCCGGTCACTAACCTGCCTCTAGGCGGCCTGTGCGGCGGCGGACTTCATGGTGTCCGCGAGCAGTCCGTAGACGGTCGCCCAGGCCTCTTTGGTTTCGGCGGTAAAGGCGTCGCCTAAACCGGTCTCCAGCGTCCAGAGCAGCGCGGCGCCGACGGTGTCGTAGTGTTCGTCCTTGACGCCGTAGGCCACGTGGCGGGCCCCCAGCTGCTGTACCGCCGGCACGATCTCGTCGAGGCGATCGAGGCCGTTGACTGCGGTGTTGATCATTTTCATGAGTTTCGCGCCTTGTTCCGTGATGTCGCCTTTGAACAACGGCTTGACCGATGGATCCATTTCAAAGAGTTTGCCATAGAACAACTCCGCGGCCTTGTCGGCGATGGGGGTCACCTGGGCCCAGGAGTCCTTGACGAGTTGCACTTGTTCGGGGGTCATATCATTTCCTCTTTCGTTGAATGTAGTAGGTAGCCAATGCCGCCATGTAATCCACGGCGGCCATGATTTCAGTGTCACTCAGGTTGGGGTTGCCACCACGCTCCGGCATCATGGTGTCGTCCGGCCCAAAGAAACCGTTGATGGCACGGTCGTAAAGCACCGACCTTTCCTGTTTCAGGCGTGACGCCCAGTCCGAGGGATCCATGGGGATCGGCGCACCGGCAATGCCATAGCCATGGCAGCCTTCACAGTTGGCGAGCCAGAGCGCGCGCCCCTGTGTCAGATGCTTTCCCTGCAGCTCGACATAAGCACTGCTATCGGCGTCAACGGTCAGGGTCATGAACCACAGGCCCATCGCGATGACGCTGTATGCCGGTGCGCGCATGGGTTAACTTTCCAGGGGAATCCGGATCACCACGCCGCCCATCACATCACCCAGCTTGAAATCGCGCTTGGGTGTGTCCTTGTGGTCGTTATGGCAGGAGGCGCAGACCGGGGCCACCGCGGTATCCGCATAGACGGCGGTGAAATATTTCTGGCCGCCCAGGGTTTCCTCGGTATAGTAATTCTTGCCCTTGTTCTCGGCGACGTACTTCAGCCCGTCTTTTTCGGCATCGGTCTTGGGCGCGTTCTGTTTGTTGATCGGCCACAGGGACTGTAGTGAGTAACTGAAATTCACGTCGTCCAGTTTCTCGGCACGTTTGGCCAC
>CAMYOD010000001.1:0-26414 GCA_947259975.1 uncultured Gammaproteobacteria bacterium | reverse complement strand
TTGCGCGTATAGATAGTGCGATCGGAATCCATCACCAGGTGCAGGGCATCGGCCATGGCCTTGGGCGAAATGCTGGGCTTGTCGAAGCTGTCGCTGGCCGCCACGGCACTGCCGAGACCGGCTACCGAGGCGGCGACACCGAGACCGATAAGGGTTTTACGTAGATGTTTCATAGCTTCTACTCCTGTGTTTAAAAGAAAGTTGTTTAAAAAATAAAAGTGTCCCGGTGACTTCCGGAATTCGAGTTAACTAGTCAGCGCCGCTCCCGGCGCGTTCCGCCTCCGCGCGTTTCAGGTCAGCCTCCGCCAGCGCCATGCTCTTCACATGCACCGCAGGCATGCCGCGGAAGTTGTTCTCGATCAACGCCGGGTCGGCCAGCGCATCGAGGGTGTAGCCCAGGCCATGACAGTGCAGGCAGGCGGGACGGATCATCTTTTCGTTGGGCGACAGGGTGGCGTTCTGGTTGTGATCCACCAGGATGCGGCTCATCCAGTCATTCACGTCGAAGTTCACCCGCGGCATGTGGCAGCTGGCGCAGGACACGCCGCTGCCCGGCTCACCCTCGCCGTTGAGTTCCTTCTGCCACAGGGCGTAGTGGGGCGAATCCTTGTAGGCCAGGCTGTGGTTGTCGGCATGACAGCCGAGGCAACCCTCCACGGCGGCCGCGCGGGTATCGAAACGGTGCGCACTATGACAGCCGTTGCAGCCGAGTTGCTCGTGTGCCGTCTCCGGCTTCATGGGTAGACGCGCCTCGCCCGTTGTCATCGGCGGCAAATCCACGGCGAGACGCATGCCGTGTTTGCCGCGCTGGAACCGTGCCACTTCCAGGCTGTGACACTGGGCACAGGCGCGGTGATCCGGGGTATCGGTCCATTCCGGCTTTTCGTTTTCCGCTGGCGCCACGAGGTGGCAGGCGCTGCAATTGACCCCGGCATTGGCATGCGCCGTTTCCAGCCAGTCGCCATGATCGGCGGCGGCAAGTTGCACGCCCTGGGGGACGTCCGCGTCACCGTCGGCCAGCGGCGTGACCGGGTAACGATCCGCCGGGTAGTCCACGATCTCCCCGAGCACGTCGGCGAACTCCCGCGCCGGCAAGGTGCGGCTTACGAGCAGGTCCGGCTCGTGCAGATGCTTGATCAGGAAATCGGTATACAGTGCACGATTGTTGTGAAAGTTGTGGCAACCCGCGGAATTGCAGGTGTCGAATGCCATGCCCTGGTGGCTGGGGCGGTCATCACCGATGTCGCGGTGACAATGCACGCAGAAGTCCACGGGTTGAGTCAGGCCGTTGTTGCCGGTCATGTCCGGCTGATGCTCGGTGTGACAGGTGATGCACTGGCGCGCGTCGATATTCTCCAGGGTGTCGGCGTTACGCGGGTCGGTGAACTTGGCGCGCGGATGGGAATCCACCGGCTTCTTGCGGTCTTCCCCGTGACAATTGACGCAGGCCTGCTGGATCACCTCGCCACTGGTGAGCGGGTCGGTATGGCAGGCCGTACAGGCGACACCGATCTGATGATGACCGCCGGTGAGCGGACCGGGCATGAACACCGTCTTGTCCTCGGACTTAAACATGCTGTAACTCAACCAGCCAACCAGAGCCAATGTGAAAACAAGCCATAGCCCCACCAGCGCTCGCCGCTGCTTTTTGTCCATTCCCGCCATGACTCAGAACCAGTACGACTTGAATACATGGAAGCCAAGCAGGGCAGGTAACGGCCATAGCAGCAGGATGTGGGCCCATAACGACCATTCGCGGACGCGCTTCGCGGTTGTGCGCGGTAACGCATGCTGTAAACCAATCACGCCGCCGGCGATGGCACCCACCAGCAGCAGGCCGACAAAACTCAACATCAGGTAAAGATTCAGGTTATTACCCAGGCGCAGCCCGGTATGGGCGAGGAGGGTGGCCACCGCCAGTACGCCTAGCACCACATGGATCACGCGCCAGTACGCGAAGTCACCGAAGCGAATGCGGCCTATGCGCTTGCGCAGACTAACCAGACTCGCGACCATACCAAGACCGAGCAGGGTGAAGCCGCTGATCTGTTTGAGCAGACCGTTGCGCCACAACTGATCCCAGGGGATGGATACCTGCACGCTGTCGGCGAACGGAATCGCCGGCGCGAAGAGCATGGCCAGCACTGCCAACAGGGACATGATGCCGGTCCATACCAGGGCTCGGTTGCCGGGCTCGGGTTCGAGGACACTCGCCCCGGCCAGGTCCGCCAGCAAGGGCTTGCAGCTACCGCATACCGTACCCGCGCCGGTGTGTGCGGACAGGGCCACGACGCTGCAATGACCCGCGGCCTGGGCCTTGCCCAGGGTTCCGCGACTGATGCTGGTGCACTGACAGACGATGGCACTGGCCGGCCAGTCGTTGACGTCCACCGCCTCCTGCGCCGGCCACAGCTTGCCCGTACGGGCGAATCGACGTTGTTGCCAGGGCCATAGGTAACGCGCCCGTTGCACGGCCTCCTGGACCCGATTGCTTTCGTCCCATTCACCGTAGGAAATCGCGCCCACGATGCGGCCGCGCTGCAAAAGCACCCTGCGGTAGGCCCCGCTGTCGGCCTGGCGCCAGGACAGCGTCTGCACCTGTGAAGCGGTGTCACACTCGTGGACACAGCCGGTGCTGAAGACCGATACACCCACAACCTTGAGGCGTGTGGCCGCCTGCGACCCGGTATAGTCGGATTTGCCGCCGGTAATGGTGTGCGCAGCGACACCGGCCTGCTCCAGACCGGGTGCGACCAGCCCGTAGACCTTGTCGCGATGTTCAACGCATTCACCGACGGCAAACACGTCGGGGTCATTGGTCTGCATTCGGTCGTTTACGCGAATGCCGCGCCCGACGAATATGCCGCCGTCACGCGCCAACTCGAGATTGGGCCGGATGCCGGCCGCAATCACCATGGTGTCGCAGTCGATCGTACGATTGGAGCGCAGTTCGATACCGGTAATTCGGTCGTCACCCAGGACGCGCTTGATCGAATCGCCGAGCAATACGCGAATGTCCTGCAACATTACAAACTCGCGCAGCAGAGCGCCGGCCTCGTCATCCAGTTGGTGCGACATCAGGTGGCGCGCATGTTCGACGATGATGACTTCGGTGCTGTATTTCCGCAGGCCGCGGGCGGCCTCCAGTCCGAGCAGGCCGCCACCCAATACGACCGCACGGCGGCTGCGCGTGCGGCGGGCGATCAATTGCTGTGCGTCATTGAGATTGCGAAAGGTGAAGATCCCCGCTTTGTCGATGCCGTCGACATCGGGGATATGGGGTCGTGACCCGGTCGCCAAAACAAGCTTGCTGTAGGGTTGCCAGTTGCCGAGACGGTCGCGCACCATTCTGTTGGCGCGATCGATGGCGATTATCTCGCGGTTATGGTGTTGAATGACACGATGCCGCTCTTGTAACCGCAGCGGGGTCTGGATATCGCCAAAGTCGAGTTCACCGGTCAGCAAGCCGGCGAGACGGACCCGGTTGTAGGGCTCCCAGGGCTCATTACCATAGATTACGATCGGTACATCGGGGTTGCGCTGCAGCAGTTCCTCGACGAAACGAATCCCTACGGGCCCGGTACCGATAACGACGATTGGCGGCGTCGCCGGGGCGTCGGCAGGATAACTGTTTTGTTCCAAGACGGCTGACATAACCTTCCCGATCTACTCGAAAATAAACAAAAAAAGCGCCCATCCCCACAAATCCAAATGATTTGCAGGGATGGACGCCTCTGTCCGGAGACCGCCGCCATTGGCAGTCAAATTACTATCTATTCAGCTCAGCAGTTCAGCGACTGAGATTACGTTTTCCGCAACCTGGCCGATGCGCAGGTTCTTGTCCATGGCCATTTTGCGCAGGGCATGATAGGCCTGGGGTTCATCGAAACCGCGCTGTCGCATCAGGATGCCTTTGGCACGTTCCACGACCTTGCGTTCCTGAAGATTCGCCCGGGTGTCCTGAAGCTCGGCGCGCAGGCGCTCGGTTTCCTGAAAACGTGCGATCGCTACATCGAGAATTGCGCCTAGCCGGTGTTGATCCAATCCGTCCACGATGTACGCACTGACACCCGCATGCACCGCCTTGCTGATCACGTCGCGACTGTCTTCTTCCGTAAACAGCACCACTGGCAGCGGGTTGTGAAGTGCCAGTTCCCGCAATCGTGCCAACAGCCCATCATCCGGTGCATCGCTGTCGATGACCAACAGATCGGGCTGGGTCGCCTCAATGCGCCGAAGCAGATCACTGGCCGTTGTGGTTTCGGCCACGACATCGTGGCCGAATTCCCGCATGGACTGCTTCAGGAGCGCACCTCGCTCCAGGTCATCTTTAACCAACAGGACTTGTAACCGCATGGCAATCAACAAATGCTACTTGGCGAATGGGTTAGCAAATGCTGTGCCAGCGCACGCAAGTGGCGCCAAATCAACGTCTTCCATGATATAGCTCATCATTTGCGCACATTGATGGGTCGATCTAAGCGTGGCGTTCCCATTTTTGGTGCGTCCTCTGGTACTCGCACCCGATGCAACACGAAGAATCTGGTATTCTGTGGTGCCCGCGACCGGGCCTGACCACGGCGCGCGACGCAAACGGACTAAAGGGAGGTCAAGATGCAGACGACACCGGGCAAGAAAAAAGGTTGTGGCGTCATAATCGCCATCATTATTCTTATTATCCTGCTGATCCTCTGGTGGCTGTCGCAGCAGCCCGACGACGGTGGCGGCACCGCGCAGGGCAAGATCGTGTTCGTGTCGAGTCAGCTCTACAACGGCAACTTCGGCAACGGACAGCGTGTGCTGGGGCATTTGAACGCGGATCAGAAATGCCAGGATCTGGCGTCGGCCGCCGGATTGTCCGGGAGCTTCAAGGCCTGGATCAGTGGGCGCGAAGGCTCCGGTCACGGCGCCGCGGATCGCCTCGCGCATGCCTCAGAACCCTATGTATTGGTCAACGGTACCAAGGTGGCGGACGATTGGGCGGACTTGACCGACGGTTCCCTGGATCACGCCATCGATCGCACCGAACTCGATACCCCGGTGGGCGACCAGCCGCGGGTCTGGACCAACACCACGACCAGCGGTCAGGCGTGGGATAACTCGCGCCAATGTGCCATCGGGCCCAACCCCGATATTCCGGGGCTGTGGACCTGGAGCTGCGGGGCACCGAGTTGGACCGCCGGCGACTGTCAGTTCCAGTCGGGCAAATATGGGCTCGCCACATCAACGACCGGCACGTGGACGGGCGCCACGTCCAGCAACATCAACTGCGAAAATCTTTATCACCTGTATTGCATGCAGCAGTAGCGAAATGCCCGGTGCGGCCCACTACCGATCGGTGCCGCACCGGGTGCCGCCACCCCCGTGAACCGGCGCGCGGCGGGCAAAATAAACCACAAAATGGAAATGGTTATTGGGCCCGGTCCATTATCGGGCGCGCCATTCCGGATACCTCAGCGAACAAAAACAAACAGTTGCGTTCTCCTGTTTAGACCAATTCTTGGTCGCAGCCGATCCGTTTTGATTTTGGCCGGGGGGCGTTTAAACTCTGAGGTGCCTTCTATGGCGGGGAAAGTCAGCCCCTTCGGCAGCGTCAGGGTGTGAACCCGGTCAGGTCCGGAAGGAAGCAGCCGTAGCAACCGAATCGGGTGCTGAAGTAAGGCTGGCTGGAACCGCCACCCTTTTTTTCATCTGCATCGAAATCCCTTTAACTTCCGGTTACTTCGCGGTGCCGCTGCGTTTGTGAGCCGTCCCGTGCGATACTTCGCACCAGTTCGGGACGCGTCCCGCACCGCTTTTTTGTCTGGATTTCTTGGAGATCGATTAACGTAAATGAGTTATCAGGCACTCGCGCGCAAATGGCGTCCGCGACAATTCGCGGATGTAGTGGGTCAGGAGCACGTGCTGCGACCCTTGGTAAACGCTCTCGATCACGATCGTCTGCACCATGCCTTTCTATTCGCCGGTACCCGTGGTGTCGGCAAGACAACGATCGCGCGCATCCTGGCAAAGGCATTGAACTGCGAACAGGGGGTAAGCGCAAAACCCTGCGGTGAGTGCAGTGCCTGTCAGGCGTTAGACGAAGGACGTTTTGTCGACCTGATCGAGGTGGATGCAGCATCACGCACCAAAGTGGACGATACCCGCGAGCTGCTGGAGAACGTGCAATATGCCCCCACGCGCGGGCGTTATAAGGTCTATCTGATCGATGAAGTGCATATGCTGTCCGGACACAGCTTCAATGCCTTGCTCAAGACACTGGAAGAACCCCCGCCACATGTAAAGTTTCTGTTTGCCACCACCGATCCGCAAAAGCTGCCTATCACGGTGCTGTCGCGTTGCCTGCAGTTCAATCTGAAACCGCTGTTGGCGGCCGAGATCGGCGCGCAATTGACGCAGATCCTCAACGAGGAGGCGATCGCGTTTGATGCCCCGTCGGTGGAATTGATCGCGCGGGCGGCAGACGGCAGCATGCGAGATGCCCTGAGCCTGCTCGACCAGGCCATCGCCCACGGCGGCGGTGCCGTGGGCGAAGCGGACGTACGCAGCATGCTGGGCACCATCGAAACGGACCATGTGCGAGCGCTGCTCGAATCCCTGGCCGCGGGCGATGCCGACGGCGTGCTCGCGGTCGTGGCCCAAATGGCTGACCGACTGCCGAATTTTTCCGCGGCGCTGGACGAGTTACTGCTCGCGCTTTACCACATCTCGCTTGCGCAACTGGTGCCGGACGCCCTGGCCGATCGTGCCGCGGATGGAGCCTTTCTGCGTGATCTGGCCACGCGGATGGCCAAGGAAGATGTACAGCTTTTCTACCAGATCGGGCTGCTCGGCAAGCGCGACCTGCCCCTGGCGCCGGACCCGCGCAGCGGCTTCGAAATGGTGCTGCTGCGCATGTTGGCATTTCACCCGGCGGAACCGGTGGCGCGTGTGTCCAGCCCGGCGGTACCGAAACCCGTGGCCAGCCCGGGCGCGGCCCCCGGCGAAGCCAGCGCGCAGCCGGCCGCCGCCGAAAAGAGCACGCGCGCGGCGGTGACCGCGACCGAGCCGGCGCAGAATACGACGGACCCAATCCCCCCAGCGCCGCCGCCGGCGGCGAAACCGGACACCGGTGACTGGTCGAGCGTCGTCAACGACCTCAACCTGACTGGCCTGGTCAAAGAGATGGCGTCACACACCTCCCTGGCCTCGCACGAGGGCGACAAGATCGTGCTGGTGCTCGATGAGGCCTGTCATCGCATGTTGACCAAGGAGCGCGAAGTGGCGCTGGCCGAGGCGCTGCGCGAGTTTTATGGGCGTGACGTGACGCTGCGCATTTCCACGGGGACACCGCCGGTGGAAACACCCGCTCAGTACAAGCGGCGTTTACAGGACGAGGAAAAACAGGCCGCGCTCGAGGCGATTACCGCCGATGACCGGGTGCAGGCTATGATCAACAAGTTCGATGCGAAGGTACAAACCGACTCGGTCAGGCGCATCGATCAATCTGACAGCGGCAATTCATAGACGTGAGGTAATAATGAAAGGCGCGATTGGTGACATGATGAAGCAGGCGCAGGAGATGCAGGAGAATCTGCGCAAGGCCCAAGAGGAACTGGCGGCAACCGAGGTGACCGGAAGTTCCGGTGGCGGTCTCGTCAGTGTGAGCATGACCTGTCGGCACGATGTACGTAAGGTCGCCATCGACGATTCCTTGATGAGCGAGGACAAGGAAGTGCTCGAGGACCTGGTCGCGGCGGCGATGAATGATGCCGTGCAGAAGGTGGAAAAGACCAGCCAGGAAAAAATGGCCGGCTTGACGGCGGGCCTCAATATTCCGGGCCTGAATTTACCGCTCTAATTACGCAGGTGCCTGATCCACGCGTGATAGAGGGCCTCAAGCAGGCTCTTTGCAAACTTCCCGGTGTCGGGCCGCGCACCGCCCAGCGCATGGCCTTCCATCTCCTCGAGCGCGATCGCGAGGGCGCGCGCCACATTGCTGAAGCGCTGACCAGCGCGCTGCAGAACATCACCAACTGCACGCGCTGTAACAATTTCAGCGAGCAGGAGCTGTGTCCCATCTGCGCCTCAGCACGCCGCAAAGCCGAACAACTTTGTGTTGTCGAATCGCCGGCCGATCTGGAGGCCATCGAGAAGGCCGGGGTATATCAAGGCATGTATTTCGTGCTGATGGGACGTCTGTCACCACTCGACGGCGTCGGTCCGGACGATTTGCGCCTGGAGCAGCTGGAACAGCGTCTCGCCGAGGGCGGTGTGCAGGAGTTGATCCTCGCCACCAATCTCACGGTGGAGGGAGAGGCCACCGCGCACTACATCGGCGAGTTGGCGCAGAAGCGGGGTGTGGAAGTGACCCGCATCGCGCAGGGTGTGCCCGTCGGCGGTGAACTCGAATACATCGATCGCAACACCCTGGCGCACGCGATTTCCGGGCGCCACAAGCTCTAGCGGCGGCTATTCGCCAATCAGGTCGTTGATCTTGGCGGCGCAGATAAAGTCGTTTTCCGACAGCCCACCAATCGCGTGGGTCGTATAGCGGATATCGCAGGTCTTGTAGCCGAACGCGATATCCGGGTGATGATCCTCGCGATGCGCGATCCAGGCTACGGCATTCACAAACGACACGGTCTGATAGTAGTTCTTGAAGGCAAAGGTGCGGCTGATCTCGGTGGCCTCACTGTTCAGATCCCAGCCGGGAACCTCTTGCAGGGTGCTCTCGGCGGCCGGCCGCTCGATAGGGCACACACCGCCCTCGCAGGGTTTACATGATTTCTCTTTCAGGTCGGACATCCAGCCGCCTCCTTCACGTCAATCGAATTTATAGAATGCATCGTTAAGATGTTTCGTAACATCCTTTATCTCGTCGGCCGAAAAACCCGTCTTCAGGTTGCTGTTACACATCTCAACCTGACGACTCAGTCCCTCCACTGATTTCACGCGCCGATCGGGGCGTGTGAAAATCCCGGAACCATCGCCCCCGAACATCGCTTTATGGCACGAGCTGCAGTTTGCATCGTGTAATCGTTTGCCGTTTTCCGCATCACCCAGTAACGGCACTGCGTGTGCGCCTTGCGATAGTACAACCAGCCAGCCGGTCAATAACAGTCTGTTCAGGGTCATTGGTAGAACTCCTCGTCGAGGTCAATGTCAGGCCGGCGCCGGGTTTGCCAGTCGCGCGATGCGCACCGGCGCCGGGGGGTGTGAATCATAAAATATCGAATGTAACGGATCCGGCGTGAGGGTGCTCGCATTGTCGCGGTATAGCTTTACGAGTGCGGTGATCAATGCGCGGGCATCGACATGCCGAGCGGCATAGGCGTCGGCCTCGAATTCATGTTTGCGCGAGGCGAGACTGACCAGAGGTTGGACAAAGAATACAAACACCGGACCGGCCATCATAAAAAGTAGCAAGGCCCCGTAAGTGGAGGCGTGGGTCAGGCCCAGACCATGGTAAAACCAATCCGTGGCGCTGACGATGCCGAGAATCCCGAGGCCGGCAAAGGTTGCCACGAGCAGCAAGGCGATACGCTTCATAACGTGCCGCAGGCGAAAATGCCCGAGTTCGTGGGCAAGGACGGCCTCGATCTCGTCGTCGGTCAGGGATTTCATCAGGGTGTCAAAAAACACGATACGCTTGTTCTTGCCGAGTCCGGTGAAATAAGCATTGCCATGGCTGGAGCGACGCGACGCATCCATGACAAATATGCCGGCAAGCTGGAAACCGCTGCGCTGTAGCAAGTCCTGGATCCGTCGCCGCAGGTCTTCCTTCTCAAGCGGTGCGAAGCGGTTGAAAAGGGGCGCAATTACCGCCGGATAGACCCACATGATAAACAATGTGAACAACGTCCAGACCACCCATACCCAAACCCACCACAGGGGTCCGGCGGTTTGCATAATCTGCAGGATGACAAAGAGTATCGGCAGGCCCAGCACTGCGGCGACAACCAGTTGCTTGAGTAAATCGCCGACGAACGTGGCGGGCATCGTGCGGTTGAAGCCGAACTTATTCTCCAACCGGAAGGTCTGGTAGAGCCGGAACGGTAGTTCATAGAGCACCACGATAACAAAGAGGCTCGCGACCACGACCAAGCCGGTGTAAGTCTCCGGCCAGCCTTGCTGGCGCCAGAATGTATCCAGCAGATCGAGTCCGCCACCCAGCGTCCACAGGAGCAACCAGGCCGTCAGGTAGCCCGCCTCGATCATGCCAAACTGGGTTTTTGCCGCGGTGTAGTCCGCAGCGCGCCGATGGTCCGCGTGACTGACCCGATCCGCGAACGCGTCGGGCACGGCATCACGGTGTGCCCGCACATGGCGCAGCTGCCGCCTCGCGAGCCACAGCTGAGTGATCAGCGACGTGGCGAGGAAAAACAGAAATATGGCGGTGAAACGATGCATGACATACCAGGTCTGGAGGTTACGGTGCCAACTGAGAGTTGGACAATTCTAACCCAATTCTGTTTCCGGAAAGTGCCCCATTAGCCGGATCACAAATGAAGTTTAGCGGGATTTATGAAGATCAAAGGGACATTCTATCTAATTCCCTCTTTTCGGAGTCGAGTGAAATGCCCGCCAATAACAATAGGTAGATGGACCGCCACTCTTGTGCGTGGCTGCCAGAGATAGGGATGACCATTTGGACCGACAGTGACGTACCACGGCGACCGGGATGCTATGATCACCGCCTTCGAATCGTGCCGCTATTTTCATGCTGGAGTAAGCAAAATGCCGTTGGACCCGAATGCGCTGGTTTGGATCGATCTGGAAATGACCGGCTTATCGCCGGAGACGGATCGCATTATCGAAATTGCAACCATCATTACCGACAGCGATCTCAATATTGTCGCCGAGGGCCCGGTGCTCGCGGTGCACCAGTCAGATGCCGTGATGGGAGGAATGGACGAATGGAACACGCGCACACACACCGGTACCGGATTGGTGGAGCGGGTGCGTGCGTCGACACTGGATGAGGCGGAGGCGGAACGGCAGACCCTCGAATTCATCAAACAGTTCATCGTCAAGAACCGGTCCCCGTTGTGCGGCAACAGTATCTGCCAGGATCGGCGTTTTCTGTATCGGTATATGCCGGAGCTGAGCGAATGGCTGCATTATCGCAACCTGGACGTGAGCTCGCTCAAGGAACTGGCGCAGCGCTGGAAGCCGGATATCATGCCCGGCTTTACGAAAAAGAACACACATAAGGCCCTGGATGACATTCGCGAATCCATCGAGGAGCTTAAGTATTATCGTGAACACCTGATAAAACTCGATTAGCCATCAGACTTTGATTTCGGTCAATGAGGGCGCGAGGGGCGTAGTGTAGGTTGGTACCTACGAGCTCTATATATAAAGGAGTCTGGCCATGACAGATACAGAACATACCGGTGCACCGGAACCCACCCCCGAGCAACAGGAAGAGCTTGATGCCTATCAGCGTTTGCGGCAGCGGGTGCAGCAATTGCTCGTGGAGGTTAAAGACTCGCTTGATGTGGATTCGTTCAAGAGCAGCATCGAAAAGGCATCTGCGGAGATCAAGGAGGTCGGCGAGCACTCCCTCGATACAGTCAGCAAGGTCACTGAATCACTCAAGAAAGACGCCGCGAGCACCGCGGAAGTCGTGAAGCCAAAACTCGCGGCCCTGGAGCGCGAAGCGGAAGGTGCCTTCGAGGCGTTACGCGAGCGCGGTGGCGCACTGTGGGGCGAGCTGGCCGAACAGGCCGAACGCGCGGTGGAAGTCGGCGCCGACAAGGGTGGCTCCTTCCTCGCGGACGTGGCGCGGGGTATCGGTGAATGGAGCCAGAACCTGGGCGACAAGATCGATACGGGCCTGGTCTACCACACCGGCGAGGTGACCCACGGCGGCACGTTTACCTGTACCGCCTGCGGCGGCGAGGTCGTACTCACACATCCGGGTCACATACCGCCCTGCCCGAAGTGCCAACAGACGGCGTTTCGCCGCGCCTGACATCCGTGGGATCAGTCGGCATGCCGCTCCAGTTGGCGCGCCAAGGCCCAGCGCACATGCTCGCGCACCAGCGCCGAGTCGTCATCCACGCGCGCCTGGAGTGCGGCCACGATAGCCGCATCGTATGGAACGTTGCCAAGTGCAACAGCAACATTGCGTAACCAGCACGCATAGCCGATACGCCTGATCGCCGAACCCTCGGTGCGGGCCCGAAACTCCGTCTCTGACCAGGCAAACAGCGCCAGGAGGTCGGGCGCGTCCAGATCCGCGCGCGGCGTGAAATCTGCTTCCCCGGTGGCTTGCGCGAAGCGGTTCCACGGGCACACCAGCTGGCAATCGTCGCAGCCGAAGACGCGATTGCCGATCAGGGGACGCAGTTCAATCGGAATCGCTTCGCGCAGCTCGATGGTGAGATAGGAAATACAACGCCGTGCATCGACCTGATAGGGAGCGACGATGGCATCAGTCGGGCAGGCATCCAGACAGGCATGACAGGTGCCGCAGTGATTGACGCCGGGCGTATCCACCGGCAGTGGCAGATCCGTGTATAACTCGCCGAGAAAAAACCACGAGCCGGCATGTTCGTTGATCAGGTTCGAATGTTTACCGATCCAGCCGAGCCCGGCCTTTTCCGCCAACGCCTTCTCGAGTACCGGCGCGCTGTCACAGAACGCCCGGTAGCCGAATTCACCGATCTGCGCCTGGATTCTGTCCGCCAGCCGCTGCAGGCGCCGCCGCAGGACCTTATGGTAATCCCGGCCCAGCGCATAGCGGGAGATAAAGGCCTGCGCTGGCGCCTTGAGCACATCCTCGCTCGCGGCCACCGCGTCGGGCATATAGTCCATGCGCGCGGAAATCACGCGACAGGTCCCCGCGACGAGATCCTGTGGGCGGCTGCGGTGGGTGCCGTGGCGTGCCATGTAGTCCATCTCACCATGCCGGTCTGCGTCCAGCCAGGCGAGCAAATGCCGTTCCGCATCGCCCAGGTCGGTATCGGTAATACCGACGTGCTGGAATCCCAATTCCGCGCCCCAGCGTTTGATATCTCGCGCCAGCGCCGAAAGATTAATGTCGTTTTTTCGCAAACTTGCCATGAGCCCCGTATCATAGCGGGCATGGATCGCTTGCCCCAATTGCTTTATACCGCGTCGCAGACCCGGGAACTCGATCGCAGTGCGATCGAAGCACATGCCATTCCCGGCGGGGAACTCATGGATCGCGCCGGCCGCGCGGCATATCGGCTACTGCGCGACACCTGGCCGCGGGCGCGACGCCTGGTGATTGTGGCGGGCAGCGGCAATAACGGCGGCGATGGGTACGTGCTGGCGCGGGCGGCACTGGCGGACGGTTTCGCGGTGACAGTATGCGCACCCACGCCGGCGAAGACGCCGGACGCGCAGGCGGCGGCGCAGGCCTATCAAGCGGCCGGCGGCGAAGTCGATGCGACACTCAACGATGCCGTACTGACTGCCGCGGACGTCATCGTCGATGCGGTCTTCGGTACCGGTCTGGAACAAGAGGTACGCGGCCCATGGCGCGATGTCATCAGGCAAATTAATCACAGCGGCACGCCGGTCTTGGCGCTGGATATTCCTTCGGGTGTGCACGCCGACACCGGCGCGGTACTGGGTGTCGCGGTGCACGCCGCGGCGACGGTTTCATTTATCGGCTGCAAAGTGGGTTTGTTTTTCGGCACCGGCCGCGCACATGCCGGCGCAATTTACTTTGACGACCTGGATGTGCCGGCCGAGGTCTATGCCGACATAAACCCGGTGGCACGGCGATGTGATGTCGCAGGGTTGCGCGACCGGCTGAAACCACGCCGGCGTGATGCGCATAAGGGTGATTTCGGGCATGTCCTCGTGATCGGCGGCAACCTCGGCATGCCGGGCGCGGTGCGCATGGCGGCCGCGGCAGCTTATCGGGTCGGTGCCGGTCTGGTCACGGTCGCAACCCGGGCCGCGCATGCGTCCGTCATCCCGCAGACGCGCCCCGAGTTAATTTGTCATGGTGTCGAGACCACGGCGGATCTGCGCGGTTTGCTGGCGGCCGCCGACGTGATTGCGATCGGTCCCGGTCTTGGGCAAGACGAGTGGGCGCGTCGGGTGTGGGGAACGATTCTTGAGACGTCGCAAACCCTGGTAGTCGATGCGGATGCACTCAATCTTCTCGCCCTGGAACCCAGCGCGCGGGAGGCCTGGGTGCTTACGCCGCATCCGGGTGAGGCCGGGCGCCTGCTGGGCCGCACGGCGGCGGCGATACAGCAGGATCGCTTGCGCGCCGCCGCCGATCTCAATGCCCGCTACGGCGGCGTCACCGTTCTCAAAGGCGCCGGCACCCTGGTGACCCATGACAACCAGACCGTGCTTTGCGATCGCGGTAACCCGGGTATGGCCAGCGGCGGCATGGGTGATGTGCTCAGCGGTGCCATTGCCGGGCTCATCGCACAGGGTCTCGCGCCGGCCCATGCGGCGGAACTGGGCGTGTATACGCATGCGGTAGCCGGTGACCGCGCGGCGCAGGAGGGCGGTGAGATCGGTTTGTTAGCCGGCGACGTACTGGCCCATTTACGTGCGGTGCGCAACGAGTTGACCGCATGACCGCACAGGAAGTGAGAGCCGCCGACGAGGTTGCGATGGAAGCATTAGGCGGCGCGCTCGCAACTCGGCTGCGCGCCGGTCAACTCGTGTTCTTTCGCGGCGAGTTGGGCAGCGGCAAGACCACGCTCATCCGTGGCGTACTGCGTGCACTGGGCTACGAGGCGGCGGTCAAAAGCCCGACCTACACCCTGGTGGAGCCCTACAGCCTGGCGGACCTCACGATCTATCATTTCGATCTATATCGACTCGAGGACCCGCAGGAGCTTGAGTTTATTGGCATTCGCGACTATCTGGACGGTTCCGGCGTGTGCCTAGTAGAATGGCCGGAACGTGCCGCGGGCACGCTCGGAATTCCTGATCTTGAAGTGATGATCAGTGTCGAGAATTCGCTCCGCAGGGTGCGACTGGAAAGTCACACTGAAGCGGGAGAACACGTGCTGGCGGGGGTCAAATGAAGCCGGCACGTGCCCCTATCCTCGTATTCTTCCTGCTGCTCTTGCCGTCGCTAAGCCACGCATCCGTAGCGCTCACGAATCTTCGCATGTGGCAGGCGCCCGATCACACCCGACTAGTGTTCGATGTAAGCGCGCCGCTGCAACATCGGCTGTTCGCGCTGGAAAATCCGGACCGTATCGTGATCGATATGGAAAATGCTGTACTGAGCGGGACGCTGCCGGCGCGAGACTACGATGGGCCGTTTCTGCGCAGCGTCAGAAGTGGTCGCCCCGATGCGAAGACATTGCGTATTGTGCTTGATCTAAAGCGCGCGGTCCGTCCGAGAACCTTTGTTCTCAAGCCAAACAAAGTCTATGGCCATCGTCTGGTGATCGATCTGTACGACCAGGCAGCGCGTACCGCGCCGGTGGCGACGCGGCGCAGCCGGCCGGACGATTCGCTCTTGGTGGTCGCGATCGACCCCGGCCATGGCGGCGAGGATTTCGGCGCCAGCGGGCGTCGTGGCACCCGGGAAAAGAATGTGGTGTTGGCGATCTCGCGCGATCTGCGGGAAATCATCAATCGCACGCCCGGTATGCGTGCGGTTTTGACACGTGACGGGGATTATTACGTCAGTCTGTATGGCCGGATCGCCCGTGCACGACAAAAAAACGCTGACCTGTTCATATCAATCCATGCCGATGCTTTCCGGGATCGCTCGGTGCGCGGTTCGTCGGTGTATACCCTGTCACAGCGCGGCGCCTCGAGCGCGCAGGCGAAAATTCTCGCGGACAAGGAGAATGCCGCCGACCTGTTCGGCGGTGTCAGCATTGCCGACAAAGACGATCTTCTGGCCAAGGTGCTGCTGGATCTTTCCATGACCCAGACCATCAGTGACAGTCTCGAGTTCGGTGGCGATGTATTGCGCGCGCTCAAACGTTCGGGCCGGGTTCACATCCCACGGGTCGAGCAGGCGGGTTTCGCAGTACTCAAGTCGGCAGACGTGCCCTCGATCCTGGTGGAGACCGCATTTATATCCAACCCGGATGAGGAGCGCATGCTGCGCAGTCGCAAACATCAACGGCGCATCGCGCGCGCTATTTTCGGCGGCGTCGAGCGCTACGCCGCGAAGGGTAAGATCAAGCCGATTACCGTGGCCAGTAACCCGCCGCGACGCCATGTTGTACGGCGGGGGGATACCCTGTCCGAGATCGCGGAGCGGTACAATGTGAGCCTGCGCGCCCTGCGCAAGGCCAACAACATTCGCGGCAGCGTCGTACGTATCGGTCAGGTGCTGCGAATTCCGTCCATGGGTGCCGGTGCATAGTCCCGGCGCGGGCGCAACGCGCCGACCCGGCGGCTATGTCCTTGATTCTCCAACTTTAAGCGGGCGCGGCGCACGGCGCCCGCGCCTCACCGCTTTGACTCACTCATACGCCGCTACCGGGCGGCCGCTTGAACGCCGAAACAGTGGTTGCGTTGCGCCCGGGGCGATATGATAGGGGCTGCGATGACCGACTACAGGCCCATTCCCTGCGCCGACTACTCGGCGTACGAACTCGCCATACTCCACGGTGAAACCTTGCGTCTGATCTGGCGGGAAGCCAATGTTATTTACGATCAAGAGGTTGTACCCCTGGACCTGCAGACCCGGCGGCATGAGGAATTCCTGATCTTTCGCCCTATGGACAACCAGGTGCGCCGCGTGCGCCTCGATCGCATACGTCAGCACCACGCCTGTTAGATACCGAATATTGGCGCATCGGTGGTGCGGGATGCGATCGCTAAGCGACGCTGCGCGTGCCGTTCGTCTGAAAGCCGTGCGCTTGCCTTTCGCTGTTTCTGGTCGATACTGTAGATTCGCAGTCTCTTCCACGCCGGCAGCCCTCGCAATCGAGATAAAGGAAGCCCGCGCGGGTGCATTTTCGCCTGCGACCTAAATGAGTTATGGAATTGATCGACTACATCGACGACAGTATCGACCACTCCGACTCCGGTCGTGACTTCGGTCTCGACCTGCCGCGCAAGGTTTTGGTGGTGGACGATTCGCCGACCATCCGTGCCAACCTTCAGCTCGCCCTGGAAGGCAACTATCCGCTGATCGAGGCTGCCGATGGTGAGGCCGCGTGGCAACATCTGTTAGCCGACCGCGGCATCGAGGTCGTGATCACCGATTTGGTGATGCCGCGTCTCGACGGCTATGCCCTGATCCAGCGCATGCGCAACTCGAAGAATTCGCGCATCAGCGGCACACCGGTCATCGTAATTGCCGGCGGCGAAAATGTATCACTCAAGGAGAAGGCATTTGCCGCCGGCGCCAATGATTTCATCGGCAAGACTGTGGACTGGGTGGAACTGCGGGCACGTGTTGGCGCCGCCCTCAAACTTGCGAATACGATCCGCGAGCTGCAGGAAAGCCGGCAAATTCTGCGCCGTCGGGCCTATACGGATCACCTCACCGGCTTAATGAACCGGCGTTCGTTTTTCGAGAATGCCGGGCGCAGCCTTGCGCTCATGCGCCGTCACGAAGAAGACCTGACCATCATCATGATCGATATCGATCATTTCAAGATGATCAATGACCGTTTCGGTCATCAGGCCGGCGATCACGTGTTAAAAAAGATTGGCAAAGTTTTGAGTTCCGTGATCCGTGACGAGGATGTGCTTGCGCGTATCGGCGGTGAGGAGTTTGCCGTTGCATTGCCTTATACGAGCAAACTCGGTGCCGTGGTATTGGCCGAGCGCTGGCGCCAACAGATCAAAGAGGCGGATTTCGGGGTTGACGGTAATACGATTTCGATCACGATGAGTCAGGGCCTGAGTTCCTTGCGTCCACACGGAGAAGACACGCTCGACCTCATGATGGCGAGAGCGGACCAACGCCTTTATATCGCCAAACGTCGTGGCCGTGACCAGGTTTGCAGCAACGACGAATCCGATCAAAATGTCGAACTCAGTCGTAGCAACAGAAAGTGTCCACGCATGAGTGAGGCCCTGGAGATGTTACGTCACGGCCACAGCGCGGAACTGGATGCGCACCTGCACAAGTTGTTTCTCGAGGTGCTGCCGCTGTTCGAGCGCGCAAACCAGATTCCCGGTATCGACTTCGATCTCGACCGCATCCGCATGGGCATAGCCAGCCTGAACCGCAAGTCGTAATTGCGACATTCTCCGTCGCGCAAACTCAGGCGAGCAATTCGAGCCAGTGTTTTACCGGCTGTGCCGCACCTTTTTGCAGGTGTTGCAGACAGCCAATATTGGCGGTCGCGATGATTTCCGCTTCGGTGGCTTGCAGCGACGCAAGTTTGCGCTCCAACAGGCGTTGCGAGAGGTCCTTTTGCAGCAACGAATAGGTGCCGGCGGAGCCGCAGCACAAATGCGCATCGCTGACCGGCGCCAGGTCATAACCCAGGCCCGCGAGTATTTTCTCCACGACGCCCCTGATTTGTTGTCCGTGTTGCAGGGTGCAGGGCGCATGAAATGCGACGCGCAGCTGTTTGCCGCCGACCTTCAGTTTGTCGAGATCTTCCGTCTGCACTAACTCAGCGACATCGCGGGCGAGCGCGCCGACCCGTTTTGCCTTTTCCGCGTAAGTTGGGTCATCCGCCAGGAGCCGGCCATAATCCTTTACCGTCACGCCGCAACCGCTGGCTGTGATGGCGATAGCTTCGGCGCCGCGTTCGATATGTGGCCACCAGGCGTCGATATTACGGCGCATGAAATTCTTTGCCTGCGCCGGCGCGCTGAGATGGTGGCTGAGCGCGCCACAGCAGCCAGCGCCACGGGCGCGGATCAACTCGATACCCAGGCGGTCGAACACCCGGGCTGCGGCGGTGTTAATTGCGGGCGCCAGCGCCGGTTGTACGCAGCCGTCCATCAAGAGCATACGGCGCGGATGGGAGCCGGTCGGTGCGTCCAGACCGGCGTCGCGGGTCGGGAGCATTTTCCGCAGATGCGTGGGGAGCACGCCACGCACACTGCATGCCAAGCGCATCAGCATGCCAAAGCGCTTTGGATACGGGAGCACGCGCAACAACGCTTCTCTGAGCAAGCGTTGCCCCAAGGGTCGGCTGACCCGTTGTTCGGTGAGCTCGCGCCCAATCTCCAGTAGCTGACTGTAACGCACACCGGATGGGCAGGTTGTCTCACAGGACAGGCAGGTGAGGCAGCGATCCAGGTGGGTCTGTGTCTTCGCCGACGGTGTTTCGCCCTCGAGGACTTGCTTGATCAGATAGATGCGTCCGCGTGGGCCGTCGAGTTCGTCGCCAAGCAACTGATAGGTGGGGCAGGTGGCATTACAGAAACCACAATGCACACAGCTGCGCAGGATAACGTCCGCTTCCTGTCCTAAAGGTGTATTGCGTATATCTTCGGAAAGTCGTGTTTGCACTAGAAGTCTTTGTAGAGCCGCCCCGGGTTAAGTATGCCCCTGGGATCGAAGGCCTGTTTTAGATTACGATGTAATTTCATCAGTGGCGCAGGCAGGGGATGAAACACCTCTGCCGCCCGATCACCGTGACGAAAACATTCCGCATAGCCACCGACCGCGCCGGCCGCGGCCTGTACTTTTTCCGTGGGAGCGTCACTGCGCAGCCAACGCTGGGCACCGCCCCAGTCGTAATACCACTTACCCGGTAGACTGATTTGTGGTGTCGCGGGGGGCACCGACAGGCGCCACAGGGGGCGCTCACCGCTAAAAAAGCCATGGCGGTGGTCGCGCAGCTTCTGCCAGAATTCGTCCGGGGTTTCCACCAATTCGCCGCCCAATTTTTTGCGCGCACTGTCCACCGCGGCGTTAGACCCGCATAGGCGTAGATACATATTATTGCCGTCATAACAGGCGGCGGTGATGGGTAAGGGTCGACCACTCCAGCGGTTCATGGCATCCAGCGCCACATCCGTGGCTAAGGATTTCTGTACGGTTAGCTTCGACACCGGTTGTGGTAAGACTTTTATGGAGATCTCTACCAGGACCCCGAGAGTTCCCAGCGCGCCGACCATGGTTCGCGACACATCATAGCCGGCCACATTCTTCATGACCTGACCGCCGAAGTTAAGGATCTCGCCCTTGCCGTTGATTATCTTGACGCCCAACACAAAGTCCCGTAGCGCGCCATAATAAGGTCGCCCGGGTCCGGATAGGCCGCTGGCCACGGCTCCGCCCAAGGTGCAATTAACAAAGCGGGGAGCACCAAATGGAATCATCTGGCCGCGTTCGCTGAGAGCCGCTTCAATGTCGTTGAGCGGCGTGCCGGCACGGGCGGTGACCACAAGTTCCGTGGGCTCATAGCTGACGATGCCTCGGTGCGCACTCACATCCAACGGCTCGCCGTCTGTCTGGCGGCCGTAAAAGTCTTTGCTGCCCCCGCCATGAATATTTAGCGCCGTTCCTTTTGTATGCGCCTCTCGTACCCGCTCGGCTAATTGAGCACTGATGTCGCTATTGTTATTCATCAGAAACGATCCAGTTCCGGGTGCGGCAGTTTACCTCCATGCACGTGCATGGCACCGAACTCCGCGCAGCGACTTAAGGTGGGTACCGCTTTGCCCGGGTTCAGAAGCCCCAAGGGATCGAATGCCGCCTTCACCGCGTGAAATTGTTGCAGCTCAGCACTGGGAAACTGCACGCACATCTGGTTAATCTTCTCCACACCAACCCCATGCTCACCCGTGATGGTGCCACCTACGGCTACGCAGAGTTCCAGAATTTTGCCGCCAAATTCCTCAGTACGCTCCAGTTCACCGGGTCTGTTGGCGTCATACAGAATCAGGGGATGCAGATTGCCGTCGCCGGCATGAAACACATTAGCCACCGGCAGGTCGTATTCCTTCGACATTTCGCCGATGCGACTCAGCACATGGGCCAGCTGCTTGCGCGGAATGGTGCCGTCCATGCAGTAGTAGTCCGGCGAGATACGACCCACGGCGGGAAACGCCGCCTTACGTCCTGCCCACATGCGCGCCCGCTCCGCTTCGTCCTGCGCGGTGCGTACCTCACTGGCGCCGCACTGCTGTAATAACCTGCGCACTTGCATGACCTGTTCCGAGACCTCTTCGTTGGTGCCGTCCAGTTCACACAACAGCATGGCAGCGGCGTCCACCGGGTAACCTGCATGGACAAAGTCTTCCGCCGCGCGGATGGCCGGGTTGTCCATCATCTCCAGTCCCGCCGGGATGATGCCGTCTGCGATGATAGCCGCCACCGCTGCGCCGGCCCGTTCGACATTATCGAAAGCGGCCAACAATATCTGGGCTCGCTCCGGTATTGGCAACAGTTTTACCGTGACCTCCACGATGACGGCCAGCATGCCCTCGGAGCCGGTCATCAACGCCAACAAGTCGTAACCGGGACTGTCGAAAGTGGCACCGCCCAACTCGATGAGATCACCATTCATAGTAAATGCTTTCACGCCGAGCACGTTGTGTACCGTGAGGCCGTACTTCAGGCAATGCACCCCGCCGGCGTTTTCCGCCACATTGCCACCTATGGAGCAGGCAATCTGGGAAGAGGGGTCGGGTGCATAGTACAGCCCATGTTCCGCGGCGGCCTCGGAGATGGCGAGATTGCGCACACCGGGTTGCACCCGGGCGATACGGTTACGCGGGTCGATGTCGAGAATCTGATTGAACTTGGCCAGACTCAAGAGCACGCCGTTTTCCAACGGCAGGGCGCCGCCCGACAGCCCGGTGCCGGCGCCGCGCGCGACCACCGGGATCTCGTAGCGATGACACAGCCGCATGATTTGTTGTATTTGTTGTACGGTCTCGGGCAGGACCACGAGCCAGGGAATGTGACGATACGCGGACAGGCCATCGCATTCGTAAGGACGGAGGTCCTCCGCTTCGAACAGCACCGCGGTGACGGGAAGAAACTCGTGCAGCGCGCGTACCATCTTCGCACGGTCAATCATAGGACGGGAGTTTTCCTGTGCCCGCATCGATTGTTCCAGAGAAGCCAGTTGGTGTCAGCTGCGGCGATTACGGAGACGGTCGCGAATCCGCTGCGGGCGGCGCAGCGGGTGCGCGCGACGCAGATGATCGCGCACCGGGGCGCTACGGTGTAATTGGGCTGCGACCAGCAGTGCCAGTGCGGCGACGCCCACGGTCATGGCGGCACGAAATGCATAGGTCATCGGTAATGTACTCGGCAGCATGATTCGATGGGGGTGTATGGTACACCATCCCCGGCCAGTCGGCGGAAACGCGCCCTCGAAGCGCTGATCGGCATCGTGACAGGGAACGGCTTGCAATCGGCGCGAATGCTTTTGGCACGCTGCGCTGGCACCGCTACACTGTGCATAGCCACGTCGCGGCAGAAAATCAGTGAGGATTGATTCGATGGGACCAAGAAGAATCGCGGTATGGATATTGGCAGGGTGTATGACGATCTCGACCGCCGTCGCGGTCGAGCCGCTGAGCCGCGACGCGGTACCGGAGCCGCTCAAGCCGTGGGTCGATTGGGTCCTGCAGGGCGAGGAGGACAAGATCTGCCCGTTTTGGTATCGCAGTGACGAGCGTCGCATTTGCGCCTGGCCGTCACGGCTCGAACTTGATCTCGATGGCACCCGCGGCCGTTTCGCCCAGGACTGGCAGGTCGATGCCGACAGCTGGATCCAATTACCCGGCGGCGCCGATCACTGGCCTCAGTCGGTGACCGTCGACGGTGCGGCGGTCGCGATTACTCATCGGCAGGGTCGGCCGGCGGTCAAGTTGCCCGCTGGCACGCATCGCATTGCCGGCGAGTTTCTCTGGGATCGCTTGCCGGAGTCCCTGCGAATTCCACCCAACACGGGCTTGATCGCGCTGCGCATCAAGCAAATCGCGGTGCCGTTCCCCACCCTCGAATCCGGTGGGCGCCTCTGGTTACGGGAGCGCGACACCGGCGGGCGCGGCGCGGAAGAGGAGGGCGACCGTCTGCAAGTGCAGGTCTATCGCCGCGTGATCGACGAGGTGCCGTTGCAGGTCGTCACGCGTGTGCAGCTTTCGGTCGCAGGCAGCCAGCGGGAGGTCGTGCTGGGTCCGGTCCTGCTCGAGGGTTTCATTCCGCTCTCGCTGACGTCACCGTTGCCGGCACGACTCGAGCCCGACGGGCGTCTGCGCCTGCAGGTGCGGCCGGGTCGCTGGACCGTGGACCTGGCGGCACGGCACCCGGCGTCCCTGAAGGTGCTGCCGCGGGGTAGCGCCGCGGCACCGTGGCCCGCGGATGAGGTTTGGGTGTTCGATGCCCGCAACCACCTGCGTCTGGTCGAGGTCACGGGGGTCACTACCGTCGACCCGCGGCAGACCAACCTGCCGGATGATTGGAAAAAACTACCGGCCTTTCGCATGCCGCGGGACGCCGCGATGACCCTGCAGGTCAAACGCCGCGGCGATCCCGAGCCGGCGCCGGACAAACTGTCTCTGCAGCGCACCCTGTGGCTGGATTTCGACGGCAGTGGTTTCACGGTCAAGGACCGTGTCTCGGGCAGCATGACCCAGGGCTGGCGCCTGGAAATGCAAACCCCGATTCGCTTGGGTCAGGTTACGATCGACGGCCGGCCGCAGTTCATTACCCGCCTGCCGGGGGCGCAGCGCGATGGCGTGGAGGTGCGGCGCGGGGCGATTAATCTCGACGCGGACAGCCGCCTCGATACCGCGGCCTATGATCTGCCGGCGGTGGGTTGGGATAAGGATTTTCATCAGCTCAACGCGGTGTTGAATCTGCCGCCGGGTTGGCGGCTGTTCAGTGTGCGTGGTGTCGACAACGAGGGACACTCCTGGGTTAAACGCTGGTCACTGCTGGATCTGTTTCTGGTCCTGATCGCCAGTCTCGCGATTGCGCGACTGTGGGGGTGGTCCTGGGGTGCACTCGCGTTAGTGACCCTGGCGCTGATCTGGCATGAACCGGGTGCACCGCGCTACGTGTGGCTGAATATTCTCGCCGCCATCGCGTTACTGCGGGTGTTGCCCCAGGGTAAAGTACGCTGGCTGGTGTCCGGCTATCGAAACCTCAGCCTGATCGCCCTGGTCCTGATCGCCGTGCCGTTTATGGTCGACCAGGCGCGCAGCGGTATGTTTCCGCAACTGGATCGGCCCGGTACGGGCTGGATGGGCGCGGTGGTGAAACGGGACGTCGCACGCACTCGTGAACTGGCCGAGGCACCGGCCGCGGCCCGCGCGCCGGAGGCATTTGAATACCGCGACAAGCTGGAAGCGGAGGTGACCGATAAACTTGGTCGCTACGCCGCCAAATCCGCTGTTGACGTCAAAAGCCAAGTATCGCTGACCGAGTTCGATCCCAACGCCACGATCCAGACCGGCCCCGGTTTGCCGCAATGGCGCTGGCAGTCGATCCCGCTGCGTTGGACCGGTCCGGTGGAGCGCGATCAACGGATACGCCTGACACTCGTGTCGCCGGCGGTAAATGGCATTTTGAATTTCCTGCGTATCGCCCTGGTGGCCGTTGTCGCGCTATTGGTCTTGGGATTGCGTTACTCTCGCGGGGGCGGTGTGCGCTACCTGGGTTCAATTTTCGTCACCCTGGCAGCCGGCATGCTATTTCTGGTTGTGACGCCAGAGACCGCGCGTGCCGACATTCCATCGCCGGAGATGCTGGAGGAACTCAAGACCCGTTTGCTCGCGCCGCCGGAATGCCTGCCCGAATGCGCCGAAATTTCACGCGCCCGGATTACGATTACACCGCAAACGCTGACGGCGCGGCTCGAGGTTCATACCCAGGCCGCCGTGGCGGTACCGCTGCCCGGCCACAGCCAGCACTGGTCGCCCGCGCAAATCGACGTCGATGGGGCGTCTGCCGGCGGGCTGTATCGGGGCACGAAAGGCGAGCTGTACATCAATCTTACGCGGGGTCGCCACGAAATACTCATGGCCGGACCGCTGCCGGAGCGCAGCAGTGTGGAACTGCCGTTACCGCTGCGCCCGCGGCATGTACAAGTCAGCGCCCAGGGCTGGAGCGTGGACGGTCTGCATGAGGATGGTATCAGCGACAAGCAGTTGCGGTTCACGCGCATTCGTCACGCCACGCCCGCCACGGGTACCACGCCGGAACTCGAACCGGCGGTGCTGCCACCTTTCGTGCGCGTCGAGCGCACCCTGCATCTCGGCCTCGACTGGCACGTGGATACCGTCGTCACGCGATTGTCGCCCACCGGTGCGGCGGCGGTCATCGCCGTGCCGCTAATCAACGGTGAGTCCATCACGACAGCAGGCATTCGGGTGCAGGACGGCAAGGTGCTGGTCAATATGGCGGCGGGTCAGCGCAGCCTGCGATGGCGCGCGGACCTGGAGAAGCAGGCGACCGTGACATTGCGCGCACCCGAGACCACGTCGTGGGTCGAGTTCTGGCGCCTGGATGCGGGACCGGTGTGGCATGTGGAACCGGCCGGTATTCCGGTGATCCACCACCAGGACCCCGGCGGCCGCTGGCTGCCCGAGTGGCGCCCGTGGCCCAGTGAACAGGTCACGCTCGCCATTTCCCGCCCGGAGGGCGTAAGCGGCCGCACACTGACCATCGACAGCAGTCGGCTCACCATCAAACCCGGCAAGCGGGCTACGGACACGAGCCTGGCGTTGGAACTGCGCAGCAGTCAGGGCGGCCAACACCCGCTGACATTGCCCGCCGGCGTGCAACTGCAATCTGTCACCATCAACGGCGCGGCTCAGCCGATTCGTCAGGAGGGCGATAAGGTCACGTTACCCATCGTGCCCGGCCGTCAGGCCATCAATCTTACCTGGCGTGCCGGCGGCGGCATGCCCGGACGCTTGCACGGTCCCGCCGTCGATCTTGGTAGCGACAGTGTCAACAGCCGAATCAGCATGGCAGTACCGCGCGACCGCTGGGTGTTGCTGAGCGGAGGTCCGCGTCTGGGGCCGGCGGTGCTGTTCTGGCCCCTACTCGCCGTGCTGTTGCTGATCGCATTCGGTCTCGCGCGCATCAAACTCACGCCGCTCAAGACCTGGCATTGGTTTTTACTCGGCATCGGCCTCAGTCAAACCAGCTTGTGGGCGGCGCTGGTGATCGTCGGTTGGTTGCTGGCGCTCGGCGCGCGGTGCCGTATGCCGGACGACCTCGGCGAACGACGCTTTAATGCGATACAGATTGGTCTTGCGGTATTGACCGTGGTTGCGTTGCCTTTGTTGTTCATGGCGGTGCAGCACGGTCTGCTCGGGGTCCCGGAGATGCAGATCGCGGGTAATGGCTCCAATGGCCACCAGCTGAACTGGTACCAGGATCGCGCGGCGGCACAATTGCCGCAACCCTGGGTGTTGTCGGCACCCTTGATCGTCTACCGCCTCCTCATGTTGTTGTGGGCGCTGTGGTTGGCGTTTGCCTTGCTTAAGTGGCTGCGTTGGGGTTGGGGCTGTTTCGCGAAGCAGGGCCTGTGGCGAAAGGTCGCCAGGAAGGTCAAGACGACGCCGGC